>JAEUUJ010000051.1 GCA_016786495.1 Cyclobacteriaceae bacterium | reverse complement strand
TAGCCAACGTAAGAAACCTGCAGGCTATAGGTTCCAACTTTGAGATTTTTAATCGAGAATTTACCCTCTAAATCGGTTGATGTACCAATCTGAGTTCCCTGAACCAGGACAGATCCGCCAATGATCGGCTCTTTTGTCTTTGAATCTGTAATTGTTCCCGTGATTGAACCCGTTTGTGCCGTTGCCAGGAGGGAACTGCCAATTAACACAAACAAGAGTAAAGCCTTTTGCATACAATTTTTATTTGCGGCAAAGGTCTTGCTTCAATATTACCCCATCTGGTGCGGTATATTACCAAATTGTTAAACCCCGAAAAGCGCCTAATTGAATTCGAAACCGGGTTTTTGGCTAACGTTGGTTTGGCTTTGATTCTCAGCGATTTCCAAACAGAATTTCGTTATATAATTGTTACGTGCTTTAAAATTCTCTTATCGAATTGTTACGCACGGTATTACCAAAACTGCGGATCGCGGCAGCAGAATTTTATTTGCTGATCGGCACTTTTACCAAAAGTGCCTTGATAATGTCGGTTGTCTTCACATTATCGGCCTCGGCCTCATAGTTCAGGATGATGCGGTGGTTCATCACATCCTTGGCGACCTCCTTGATGTCTTCCGGTAATACGTAGTCACGGCCTTCGAAATAAGCGGCTGCTTTTGCCGCCAGGTTCAGGTTAATGCTGGCGCGCGGTGAGGCCCCAAACTGGATGTATTGCGCCTGTTCATTCAGCTTGTATTCCAGCGGTCTGCGGGTGGCAAACACAAGCTCAATGATATACCGCTCAAGCGACTCGGAAATCTTTACTTTATTGATTTGATCGCGGATATCGAAAATATCCTCTTTTGTAATGAGGGCATTCACTTTAAAGTTGAATTGCATGTTCGAGATCCTGCGCATCACCTCAAGCTCCTGATCTTTCGATGGATAATCCACCGTCACTTTCATCATGAAGCGGTCGATCTGCGCTTCCGGCAGGGAATAGGTTCCTTCCTGATCAACCGGGTTTTGTGTAGCCAGCACGAGGAACGGACGATCGAGCTGAAAGGTAGTCTCCCCGATTGTCACCTGCTTCTCTTGCATGGCCTCCAGCAGGGCAGACTGAACTTTCGCCGGAGAGCGGTTAATCTCATCGGCCAGAATAATGTTCGCGAAGATCGGGCCCTTCTTTACTTCAAACTTTCCGTCTTTCTGATTATAGATCATCGTACCGATCAAATCGGCCGGCAGCAAATCTGGAGTAAACTGAATGCGCTGGAAATCCAGGTGCAGCACCTGGGCGAGTGTACTTACGGTTAACGTCTTGGCGAGACCCGGAACACCTTCAAGCAAAATGTGGCCATTGGTAAATAATCCGATCATCAACCGGTTGACCATATACTCCTGACCGACCACCACTTTGCCAACTTCGGCAAATACACTTTTAATTTTTTCCTGATGTGCCTGGTGTTTTTCGGCTGAAACTGCTTCCATATCTATCGGTAAATTCTTGAGTTCTTTCCTGCTCTTAACGGCAGCCAAGCTCCAAAAGTAGGGCTATTTTGAGGATTTTGTAAAAAAATGTGATAAGCAAGCGCCCGGGGGGTTCAACGGAAATCAGCCCCGGATTTTCTTCAGAACCTCCCGGAGTGCGATCAGAGTCCCGGCAACCAAGAGCCAGTCGAGGATGAGAAACACCGGGTGCATACTCCACGACACGGAATGCTGATCAGTATCGCCGATGCCGGAATAACGATAGAATGTCAGAGGATAACCGAGCGAAATGCCGTCTTCGCGCGTGAGCGTAGCCAGCGAAAGCAGGATAAAAATCGAAGTCGCCAAAATCACCAGGTTTCGCGATGCGGGCGATAATTCGGCCATGATACTAGCGCTTGAACGTGAACTTGAAATACAGTAAACACGCCACCAGCACACTCATGATGGCATTACAAAGGATTACCGGGCCAATATTCTTTGCCACACCGTACACAATCCACACCAGCGTACTGGTGAAAACAATCAAAATCATAGTCAGGCTGAGGTCGCCCACGCTTTTGGTTTTCCAGGCTTTGTAAACCTGCGGAAAGAACGTAATGGCGCTCAAAAAGCTGCCGAAGTACCCAACCATGTCAACCCATGAATCCATAGATAGTCTTGTTTTTGACTCAAATGTATCACTTTCAGCTGGCCGGCTAAAAAATTTTCATACCCCGGTTAAACCTTCTTCGCCTGATGGCCTCTAAGGGATGTCTTTTTTAAAAAAGCAGACTTACGATTTTAAAACATAAACCTTTATGAAAACCAATTTCCTTAAGAAATCATTGACAGCAATTTTTTGCATCGCCCTGGCGGCAACATCCTGTAACGATGATGAGTCGCTCGTGAACAATGAAAATGAAGAAGCGCAAATGACAGAACTTGCATCGGTTGGTGAGAACGAATCCGATGATGTGCTGGAAGTTTTGGATCAGGTAGAAGTATCTGAGTCAGCAAAATCGGCAGCCAAAACAAACGAGCTGTGTGCTACCGTAACCAACGACACGGAGAATAACATTCTCACGATCGACTTCGGTGATGGTTGTGTTGGACCTTACGGTCGTACCCGCAGCGGAAAAATTCTGGTTGCGTACAGCGGAACGATCAACGATGGCGTATCAAACCGGATCATCACATTCGACAACTATGTAGTGAACAACAAAGCGGTTACCGGCTCAATTGAACTCCGCGACATCACCGTAAATGAAGACGGTACAATTTCTTCCACTAAAAAGCTTGTTGGTTTAACCATCACATTCCCGAACGGTGAGTCTGTATCGTACACCGGAAGCAGAACCCGTGAGTGGATTGAAGGCGTTCGCGATGGCGATCCAACAAACAACGTATTCCGGATTACCGGTTCCGTTGAAGGCATCTGGTCAACTGGCCGCACCTTTTCACACGTAATTGTTGAGCCAATCATTTCCGACTGGTCATGCGCAGCAGAGGGTGGCTTCGCCCGCGTATCGGGAATCGTAGAAGTTAAAAGACTGGGTGGTTACGTGAACCGCAAGCGTGTAACCAACTACGGAGATGGCACATGTGATAACAGCTTCACCGTAACAATTGGAACCCGCGTGTTTCAAATTACTGAAGTAGAGGGTTAATACTTCTGGTTTTGTTGGGTAATCCCCCTGATGGTAAGTCGGGGGGATTTTTTTTACATTGCAACATGCTTAACCGTTACATCATTCGAATAGCGCTATCAGTTGCAGCATTATTGACGTTAAGCTGTGCTAGCACTAAAATCGAATCCAATAAGGATTCGCTATTCACGCAAAAGGTTTCAAAAATTTTTATAACAGTACGGTCCTCAGAAGGTTCCTGGGGCTTCTTCCGGCCGTTCATTTACGATTACCTACAGCCCGAATTAAAAAAGCAGAATGTAGAAACGACTGTTCACAATTTTAGTCCACTGTCGCTTGAAAGTGACAAAGACGTGGTTGCAAAGATTGTAGCATATCAGCCAGATGTTGTCATGTCAATCGCACAAACTGAACGCAGATCAACAGCCGGTCAGTACGGAATTAGTGAAACCGGGGCAACCATCGACATCAAATTGTTTTTACCTCAAAAAGAAAACCCTGTATGGCGCGCCTCTCTTAAAGTCGATGGAAATTTTGATTTTGCTTCGTACGCAGCAGCAAAGCGCTCGGCCACGAAATTGATCGAAAAATTGAAAGCCGATGGCATTATAAATTGAAAGCCTTAATCTAGTTCTGAAACTGGATGACCTCCGCACCTTTTGGATTGACCAGGAACGAATTGATCAGGTTTTGAACGATGGGCGTTTCTTTTGAAATCTTGATGAAACTTCGTGCTGTTTCAAAATCCTGGATCGCTGTATTCTTTTCAATAAATCCGAACCCCAGATAATTTCCTTTTTCTACCAGAACAACTGAATGTTCATCGGCATGGCGGCCCTGGCCCATGATGGCTACCGAATCTCCTTCGACCCGGAACGATGTAACCGCCAGGTTAATCCGCTCATTATATATATGACTGGGCTCAATGCCCTGGCACGCGCCTTTGCATTCACCGGTCTGATGCTGGAAACACAAGCCTTTGGCCAGTTGCAATCCGCTGAGCTTCGGACACAGTTCAAATTCCCGAACCTTTTCCCAAAGAAAATTCCACGCGTCACCTTTTGAGGTAAACCGGGCAAGCGGGCGGGTTCCCCGAACAAGGGTGTTCACCGAAAACCGCGCATATCCGTTGCCGTCAACGTAGTCGTAAATGCCCCATTCCTCACCACGGTATTTTTGTGCCTGATTGTATTTTGGCCACAGCCGCCTGATCTCCTGCGATTCCAGGATTAGTGCTATCAGTTCGTTGCCGGTAAGCTCGTATGTGATGTGATGAATTTCATTGCGAATTCGCGAGCGGCTCCACTCACGCGCCTCACCGGTGAAGTGTCCGGCTATGCGCTTCTTGATATTGTTGGCCTTACCCACATAAATCACCTGACCATGCTCGTTCAGAAAATAATACACACCCGGTTTCTGCGGAAGCTGATCGAATTCCTCTTTCGGCAGGTTAGGCGGTAATGTAGCTTCACCTGAATTTCTTTTAAGCGCTTTGCTGATGTAACTCTCTGTATCGCGATTCAGCAGCAAGCTGAATACTTTTGCGGTTGCCTCCGCGTCTCCACCCGCCCGGTGGCGGTTCTGAATGCGAATGCCAAGGCTTTCGGTCAGGCTGCCCAAACTATACGAACGCAGGCCGGGAATGATTTTACGGCTCAATTTAACCGTACACAGTTTTTTCGGTTGCCATACAATACCGGTTTGCTCGAATTCTTTCTTAATAAAGGAGTAGTCGAAGTGCGCATTGTGCGCAACAAAAATTCTTCCTTCGAGATAGTGCAGAATTTGCGGAGCAGCCTGTTCGAACGTGGGCGCGTTCAGTACCATTTCGGTGCTGATGCCGGTGAGGCCGGTGATGTAATATGGAATATCGCGCTCGGGATTGATGAGGGTGGTGAAAACATCCGTGACCTCAATTCCATTATGCTGATAGATTGCTATCTCGGTAATGCGGTGGTGCGCTGCGTATCCCCCGGTCGTCTCAATATCCACAATCGCATACATGCTGCAAGGTAATCGTTATCGCAAAAAAATTAAATGCCGGCAGCATGTTTAAATAAGCGACTTGCGTCAAAAGCAAAAACTCCGCTGACAATACGCGAATTAAGTATATTTACTCTATGAACTGGCTTTTCCGTTTTCTGTTAAGCAGTGTGGCCGTGGTGCTAACCTGCTACCTGCTGCCCGGAGCTGATGTTACCGACTTCTGGACAGCCATGGTTGTTGCACTGGTGCTTTCACTGGTGAATATTTTTATCAAGCCATTACTGATTCTTTTTACTATTCCGGTAACGATCCTTTCGCTCGGTCTGTTTTTACTGGTGATAAATGCCCTGATGATTTTGCTGACAGACTATTTTGTTGATGGCTTTGATGTGAAGGGTTTTTGGTGGGCGTTGCTGTTCAGTCTCATTCTCTCGCTATTCAATAGCCTGTTTGACGACCTGTTTACTCCCAAGGAAGCGCGGAAACGTTGATTTTTCCGTACATTTAACATTAACTTAATATTGAGTTTCTGTTCTAAACCGCTGTCATGAGGGGTCTGGCTACCGTATTTCTCCTGTTACTTTCTTTCCATGCATTCTCCCAGGTCGATCATTGGGAAACCATTATCAAAGCCAACGAGCAATGGAGTTATTTCCTGGGTACTACTACACCGGTGGCAACCGAGCCTGCTTCAAACTGGCGTACACTCGCCTTTGATGACAGTGGCTGGGCGCAGGGAGCAGGAGGCATCGGCTATGGCGATGGCGATGACGGTACCACGCTTGACGTATCGGGCATTCAGGTAATGTCGGTTTTTCTGAGAAAGAAATTCACCGTTGTTGATAAATCGAAAATAGAATCAGCCATCCTGAGTGTTGACTACGATGATGGATTTATAGCGTACCTCAACGGAACGGAAATTGCGCGCGCCAACATGGACGGTCGGGGTGATTTTCCGCCTTACAATACTGCCTCCAATGGTTTTGGCGATGAAGCACTTGTTAATCCGCTGCCGTTTTCAGTCGACAATCAGAAACTTCAAACCGCAATTATCCAGGGAGAAAATGTTTTAGCCGTTCAGGTTCACAACGAAAATGCTTCGTCAAGCGACTTAACCTCCAACGTATACTTTTCCGTTGGGATCAACGATGCTTCATTTACCTATCAAACCACGCCTTCGTGGTTTACAGCGCCAGCCGTATTTTCTTCCGACCTACCCATTCTCATCATTAACACCACGGGGAGCCAGCCGATCCCTGACGATCCGAAGATTGTTGCCACGATGGGCGTAATCGACAACGGTCCGGGTAACCGAAATCACTCCACCGATCCGTTCAATAACTACAACGGTTATATCGCTATCGAAACACGCGGTGAATCATCGCAGATGTTTCCAAAAAAATCCTATTCGCTCGAAACACAAGATGCCGCGGGTGAGAATATTAACGTTGAACTGCTGGGTTTCCCCGCAGAAAACGACTGGATTTTGTACGCGCCTTATACCGACAAAACGATGATGCGCAACGAAATCACCTTTAAGCTGTCGCGCGACATCGGGCGCTATGCTTCGCGCACACGCGCGTGTGAAGTGATTTTGAATGGCGACTATCAGGGAGTGTACACGCTCATGGAAAGAATTAAGGTCGATGACGGGCGGGTAAACATTGCATCGTTAAACCCCGATGAAGTTACCGGTGACGACCTGACCGGTGGCTATATTCTTCGGGTTGACAAGATTGACCGTAACGACTATCCGGCCTGGAACTCCGGAGGGCTTGACTTTCAATACTTCGATCCGGCAGGCGAAGATCTGGTTGCGCAACAACAGGTATACATTCAGAACTTTATCAGTGCTGTAAATTCTTCCATCAATGGTGCAGGCTTTGCCAATCCGGAAACCGGTTATGCCCGGTACATTGATGTGGCTTCCTTTGTGGACAACATGCTGATCAGCGAACTAGGCTTGAACGTAGACGGCTATCGTTTCAGCACCTACATGTACAAAGACAAAGACAGCAAAGGCGGCAAGCTCGTACTTGGGCCCTTGTGGGATTTTAATCTCGCGTACGGCAACGTTGATTATAACACGGCTGTGCAATCTCCTACCAATGCCTTTGGAAACCCTGCCGGTGGATGGTTGTACAAAGACTTCCGGATGTTCTGGTTCCCCAGGCTGATGTCGGATCCAAACTTTCAAAACAAAATGAAAACCCGGTGGACATCCCTCCGTGAAAACAAACTGAGCAATACACGCATTACCTTTTTGATTGACTCGATGGCAACAAGCCTGGAGGAAGCCCAGGTAAGAAATTACGAACGCTGGCCAATTCTGGGAACGTATGTGTGGCCGAACCAATACATCGGTAACACGTATGCCCAGGAAGTAGCCTGGTTTAAAAACTGGATTATCAGCCGCGCCAACTGGATGGATACAAACATGCCCGGAACCATCGTGGATCCCGATCCTGTAACGGGTGTTGATGATGAATTCGTTCAGGCAGGGGTTTCAGTGTACCCTAATCCGGGCAACGATGTTTTCACCATCGAATGGTCAAATTCGTCCTTCGAACAATGCCGTGTGGAAATTATAAATGCGCTGGGCGAGCAGGTTTTTACAAGCGTGGAAAACGGATCATCCGTTACCTGGAGAACAACTTCCAGCCAGCGTAGCGTAGTTAATGCGGGTGTCTATTTCGTTCGGGTAACGAACACACGCGGAACGAACGTTGTTAAAAAACTGGTGAAGCTGTAAACTTTTCGTTAGTCAACAAGTTTCCTGTCCTCTACATCCAAATCCACCAGGGAATAATTGGCAATACCGGTAATGGAAACTTCATCGAGCATGTCGATCATGTTCTGGTACCGTGATTGGTCGGAGGCCTTAATGAATACATACAGGTTTCTGATCTCCTGGTTCTTTTGAAGCAGAATCTTTCGGATTCCGGATCCTGAAAAATCTGTTTGGATCGCGGCACTTCCGGGCATGCCCATGTACCAGAAAACTTTTCCCTGATCGCCCAACACAATATTCAATACCTGTTCGGCTTTTACATCCCGGTGATTACCTGTCGCATCGGGAAGAGGCTGCTGAATTTCCAGCGTGTAATTTTTCATCAGCGTGGTGGTCATTACAAAAAAAGTAAGAAGAAGAAAGGCCAGGTCGACCATGGGTGTCATGTCGATGCGCGGCACAGACCGCTGTCGTTTACCTTTTACGGGAGTTTGTTCTATAGCAGCCATATCGGTGTGGGTTTGATCAGCTATAGAATGCAGCGGTCGCCCATAAGTCACACCGTTTACCAACCGATGTTACGTGCGCTTCTTTTCAGGGATGGTAAGCAACATAGCCAATCCAATCATTAGAAATATTACAGTTCCCATTACCGTATTGTTTGGGATACCGCGTACAGGAACAATGCCACGGGCCTGGCTGCATGAAAACCAGCATTTTCCCGACTTTTAAAAACTCGTTTGTTGATCCGATTCCCCAGGATTGGGGCAGCAACACGCTATTTCACCTTCGTGAGCGTAATCTTCATCGGGACTTTTTTCGATGGCGCCTCGGTTCCCTGAATTTGAAGCTTCGCGATTTTATCAACCACCTCAATACCTTCCGTTACTTCACCGAACACAGTAAATCTCTGGTCAAGATCCATCGAACCTCCCTGGGTGATGTACGTTTGTTGCTGTTCAGGGGTAAGGTGCAACCCGAAATACCGCATTTCTGATTGCAGGTCGTCCTGCGTGTAGCGCGTGCCCATGATAATGAAAAACTGCTCAGCCGATGATTCCATCGCCGGGTTGTCGTCCACCGGCCGGGCCATTGAAAGTGCTCCGCGCTTATGAAAATATTTCGGATTAAACTCCGCAGGCAACTGATAGGGTAAATGCAGTGCCGGCTCTCCGCCCTGAATCATAAACTCGTTTACAACACGATAGAATTCCGCATCATCGAGATTACCTTCTTTAATCAGTTTCACAAAATTCGCACGATGCAACGGGGTTTCGTCATACAGTTTCAGTTTGATGTTTCCGAAATCCGTTTCAATCAAAACCTCATTTTCAGGATTATCTTTCCCGTACTGCGTTAACACTTCCCGCACATTGGCTTTGGTGACGTCAATGCTTTTTGGCTTGCACGCACTCATGGCCAGTGCGATAAACAGCAGTATTATTATCTTTTTCATTTCGAAAGAGCGTCTAGTATCGGCTGAGCGACCGTTGGCAACATCGTTTGAGGCGTGTCGTTCAACTGCTCGAAGATAACAACTTCATTTTGTCCTTTCTTCAGCCAGCAACCCGGCACGTACAGCGTTTGTTGCGGCCCCACACTCCAATACCGGCCGATGTGATGCCCGTTAACATAAACAATGCCTTTACCCCAGCCGCGCATATCCAGAAACACGTCTCCGGTTTCTGTGACGTTGAATTGCCCCGAATAAAGTACGGGCACGTACGGCACCGCGGGTGCGCCTTTTACCGCAGGCTGTTGCTCCATCGGCAGCCTATACATCTGCCAGTTCCCCGTGATCTCTTCGCCATTGATAACCACCGGACTGATGATTCCCTTGGTATTGAACACGATGTTGGCCCCATAATTTATCCGGCCCATGTTTTCAACCAGCAGGTCTAATCTCCCGTTAGCAGGAATCTCAATGTCCAGTTCATAAAGTTTGTTGATGCGATTGAGTACACCCACGCGCTTATCGTTGACATAAACCGTTGCATAGTCGCGAAGGCCGGGCACGCGTAGTTTTCCGCTGATGGCCTTCCCGAACGTACGGCTGTATAATACATATCCGTGACCCTGATTGAGTTGCTCGAAGGTTAACACCGAATCGCTCACCACAGGCTGAACAGTTTTTTTGATGTCAAAAAAGTTTGCGCTTGCTGTCAGGTTAATCGAGGGTGTGATAACCGGTATTGGAGCCGGAATTTCAGGTACTTCGTACTGCACATATTTTTTTAAAAGATCGCGAACGGCCTTATACTTTTCCGTTGCCCAACCGGCTTCACTGATGGGCGCATCGTAATCGTAGCTGGTGATGTCGGGTTGAATGTCGAATTCTTTAGTATAGTTCGCACCGGAGGTAAAGCCAAAGTTGGTTCCGCCATGAACCATGTAATAGTTAAAGCTCACGGAATTCTTCAGGTATTTTTCGGTTTGTTGAACAACCTGATCGGTGCCAACTTTCACAAAAGGTTCCGCCCAGTGATCAAGCCAGCCGGGATAGAACTCTGCAACCATATAAGGTCCTTGGTTATTGTTGTATTGATTGACAACCTCTTTCAATTTATCGATGTTGTCTTCTCCGTTTGCTGTAGGAAGTGCGCCTTTGATGGAGCCACCTTCAAACAGCCAACTACCGTCTGACGTGAATAAAGGCACGTCAATTCCGGCTTCCACCAGCATGCCATGAATCGCGGTGCTGTATTTTTTGTGTTCTTCCAACGGAATGTCTTTACGCTGCGCGACATACGATCCAAATTCATTTTCGGACTGCACCATGATAAGCGGACCGCCTTTCGTTATTTGCAAATCCCTCACCTGATCGGCCAGTTTGTTTATGTACGTGCGGCATGAGTCGAGAAAGGGTTTGTTATTAGCCCGGATAACAAGATCCTGATTGTTTTGCAACCACCATGGGTAACCTCCGAATTCCCATTCGGCACACGCATACGGACCCGGGCGCAGAATAACCAGAAGGCCCTGCTCCTGCGCGATCTTTATAAAAGCCCGGAGGTCGCGGTTTTCGGTTTTAAAATCCCACATGCCCGGAGCCGTTTCATGATAGTTCCAGAATACGTAGGTGCAGACCGCATTCAGACCCATCGCCTTTGCCATTTGCAAGCGGTGTTTCCAGTATTCGCGCGGAATACGCGCATAATGCATCTCACCGGAATAAATTTTTACCGGCGTGTCATCGTATAAGAATTCACCCCGGGCGATTTGAAACGTATGTTTCTGCGCTGTGCAGCAACTTAACGTGATGAGCAGGGCAAACAGAATCTTCTTCATGCTAGAACAATTCGATGGTTGATATTACCGGACAAGCTTTTGCATCGTTGATGGAGATGCGAACCGAACTAGCCTCAACCGGATCGACCTTGATGATTCGCTTGTATCCAATGGTAGTGCCTGCTCCGATTTTCTTCCAGCCATCATTCGTTTTGGCTTCTATGGTAAACGATTTAACCCGCTGGCCCAGCTTAATATACTCCTGTAACAGTACATATTGCACAAGTCGTTGCTCACCGAACGAGAATTCAATTGTTCCGGAACGTTCGGAATCGTTTAACGTCCAATATGTTTCCGGATTATTATCTTTTACATTTTCCCCTGCGAATTGCTTTGAATCTCCGCGCACTGCGGAAGCAGTAACTTTTGCATCGGCTGCCAGATTTGTTTTAAATCGTTCATTCAACAGCGCCCGCCACTGCGCCAGTGTCTGAACATCATTTTCGTGAATCAACCCGCGTCTGTCGGGCGGAACATTGAGCAACAAGGTTGATCCGCGACCCACGGAAGTAAGATAGATTTCAACCAGTTGCTCGGGCGTTTTAACCATGGAGTCTTCTTTTGCATGGTAGAACCAGCCAGGCCGGATCGAAACGTCTACTTCTGCCGGAATCCAGTGTGTACCATTTTCAGAACCGGTATTTAATAAATTTTCAATGCCACCTTTTCCTGCAAACAGCGTGTCGGGTGTGATCGTATTCCAATTCGTTTCGCCGGCAACGCCACGCTCATTCCCTACCCAACGCACGCCCGGGCCGGCATCACTGAAGAAAATCACTTCGGACTCAGCTTCACGCACCAGGTTTAGCGTTGTTGGCCAATCGTAATACGTGCTGCCATTAATTTTACGGGCTTCGCGCTTGCCGCCATAAAATCCATCGCCACCGTTCGCACCATCAAACCACATTTCAAAGATTGGTCCGTAGTTCGTAAACAACTCCTGTAACTGATTCCGATAGTATTGTACGTATTCAGGTGAGCCATACTGTGCATGATTACGATCCCACGGAGAAACATAAATCCCAAACTTCAGTCCATGACGTTTACATGCATCCGCAACTTCTTTCACCACATCCTTTTTAAACGGACTGTTTTTCACGGAGTGTTCGGTAAATTTTGAAGGCCACAGGCAAAATCCATCGTGATGTTTGCAGGTAAGAATTACACCCCGAAAGCCGGCATCTTTAAAGGTGGTCACCCATTGATCGGCATTAAAAGCAGTTGGGTTGAAAATCGATGGATCTTCATCCCCATAACCCCATTCTTTGTCGGTAAAGGTGTTGGTGGTGAAATGAACAAATGCGTTCAGTTCCATTTCGTGCCACGCAACCTGTGCTGCGGAAGGTATCGGGCCCGACGGAGCCGGTGGTTCAACAACCCGGTCCTGACATGATAACAAGAATAAAAGCGCTGGCGCGAGGAGGTTGAGTGAGCGTGAGATCATCTGCACAAATTACAAAACCTGTACAGTTTATTCATTTCCGTCACCCCGATTCACCATAAACATTGCCGTGGGAACCAGTTTTTTGAAAATCTCATCTTTGAGTGATTCCTCCACGGGTAATGAAGCAAGCGCCCGGCTCATGCACGACAGCCAGGCCACAGCATCATCGTCACCAATGGGGTGCGGAAGATGTCGCGCGCGTAACTGCGGATGACCATATTGCCGGGAATACAACTGCGGACCGCCAAAAAACTGCGTGAGGAAAAGCCTTTGCTTCTCTTTGATAAGTTCTTTATCCGTCTTAAACAATCGGCTGATTTGCGGATCAGCAAAGACCAGATCATAAAAGTTGTGAACAAGCAACGTGAGGTTGGTTTCCCCGAGACGTTCAAAAATAGTTTGCATGCTGTGTACAAAGATAACACAGCACACCGGTTTGATAACAATTGTGTTACTCTACTTCAACCGTGTCGCGGAGAACTACGTATGGTTCGCTGTTGGCCTTGAAGTAGTAAGCCCCTGCTACGGACGGGCTGACGCGGATAATAGTATCTTCTACGATCAGATTATCCGGACAAACTCCCGGATTATTGACCGTGAACGTGCCGTCTGCCCGGAGGGTATAGTGATGGTCATCGTCCTGGGAGAGCGTTACGTTGACATTACCCCAGCAGCCATTGTTCGGCACGGTTCGAACACGAATTTCAAACTGCTCACCCACTTTGCCTGTCGCGGCTGCTTCCAGCACGGCAATTTCCACAACTTCGTGCGTAGTCTTTGGCTTTACGTTTTCGTTGTCGTCAGAACAGCCCGAGAGCATTGCAGTAATCAGGGCTAAGAATTTCAGGTATCCTCTCATAACATATTAGTTATTATAGTTATTAGACACCCGAGTTGCCGATAACGTTGTTATCAAGAACGCTCACGAACGTAAAATACCGCATGCGGGGTTAGCCAGGCTTTTAAAGTGCAGCAAGCTCCTCTTGCATGTTGCTTACAGAAGATGTTCAAAATGGTCGAGCGTGTGGTAGTGTCTTCCGGCTTCATGACCGCAGGCCTCTATTTCCTGCCACAACTCAACTATTTTTTCAGGAGTTGCATACGGTGAAGCTGCTGCAATAACTTCTTCGCGTAACATGGATTACTTTTCCAGTGTACTCATCTTCACATATCCGAGGTGGAGTTCATCTTCCGGCTCGCCCGAAGCCGGGCAGAGTTCAATGCGGTATTTTTCCTTTAACGCGGGCGCCAGGATATCTTCAATTTCATACAGGTCGTCAACATCTACTCCGTATTTATCATCGATGTGCGAGTTGCCAGCCGGACCGAAACTGTTTTGCTTATAAAACAACGTGTCTTTGGCTTCGCGAAACGCAGCCGCGCGATCGTCTTTTATGGTAAGTAAAACATAATGCTGTTCTTCGAATTTATTTTCCTGATAGCCACCCAGGTTGATGAAGAAGAGCTTTTTGTTAACCGCAGCGGGATTCGCGGGTTGATCTTTGGGAACAACTGCAATCCGATAGTTTTCCACTACTGTCACTTCACGCCATGCATCGAGATGAATTCGTTCCGGCTCGGGCCAAAACGCTTTCATGTCACCCGCGAGATCTTTCAAAGACGAGCCAATACCAAAAAAAATGTCGTGTTGTTCGATGTGCCTGCCGGGAGGTGTGGCCCCGAGCATGATCATAAAAAGTTTTTGTGATGTACCCATAGTGGATACAAGATATTCAATTACTTAAATTTTTCTTCGTAGCCACTTTCTTTCAAAAATCGCTTCTCGTCTTTAATCGTCAAGATATCACGAATCGCTTGTTTTTTATCGTTCGCCTTTTCATAATACGCTTTGGTGATTTTGTAGCCCATCCAGTAACCCAGATCGTTTGGTCTTCCCGGTGCCGCACTATAAAGCCAGCCATCGTAATTTTTCTCAAACATTTTCTCCTTAAACTCCAGCCAGAGTTCTTTCTCTTTTGGATTGGCGAAATCGTGTACGTGACCGTTGATGTGCTTACCCGAAATCAATTCCGTAATAAAATCAGCACTTCCTTCTTTTAGGCACGCCTGAAGCAATGTTCCGCCATCATAGGTTTGTTGAAAATGAATCAATTCGTGGGCAACAATGTGGGGCACTTCCTCCACCGGTTTTAACACGGAAAGCAGCCATTCGTTAAGCTCGTCTTTTGGAGTTTCCGGAGTCATGCCGTACATCTCGGCACCAATAATCAGCCCGTCATCCGATGACGTTCCACCGGAACTCATGGTACCGATAACAAAATACACGGGCGGAAAAATGGCCTCGGGATAAAGTTCTTTCAGCTTCACCAGGCTTTTGCGGATGTCATCCTTCATGCCGGGAATTTTATCGGTGCTTGGTTTAATGGAGCTGTAATACTTGATGCGACCCTTTACGCGCTTTGCCAGATTTTCGGCATTCCTGATGCGGCCGGGCGTAAAACCCTTTATACCGTTCGATCCTTTATCGAGGTACAGGGTTTGAAAAACTTCGGGGTTAAAATCGGGCTTCGCGGTTTCGAAAGCGATCCAGAAGTTGTCGATATCGGACGTAATAATTTCGGTTTTGAGCGGATCGCGGTTTTGCGCATGGGTTACACCAGCAATCAGGGTACAGGCGATTAAGATGGAATGAAATTTCATGTTGATGACGTTTGACTCCGCTAAAGACGAGGTGGTATCACAAAGGTTGCATCACAGTGCGGTACAACTTCCGCCTATCACCTTGAAGTCGGCACCCAGCTTTTTCCACACGCGGATATACCGGAACCTGCCTTCGATCGGCATATCAATCATTTTACCTTTTGTATTCATCACCAGCGTAACCACAGCGTTATCACCGATGATATTGATCTGTTCAATGACAGTTGCGACTCGTTCAATTACCATAAGCCCCTTACGATGCGCGTCCAAATCCATAGCTTTCGTTACTGTTTGTCCGTCAGGGGTGATGAATAATAAATCATCGTGCAGCAGGGCATCAAGTTTTTCAACATCATGCGCAAGCATGGCCTGCAGGAGGGTGTTTTCGTGGTGTTGGATCGTCGCGTAGGTTCTCACGGTTTTATACAAATGCGTTAGAAGTTCGCTGTTCAATCTAAGGGTTCGAGCTTTTCAATACCCGCAACTTCCTGCAAGCGTGCGAAACTGTTTGCCAGCGTGTCGCCATCTATTTGATCAAGCTCCTGTTCGAGCGCTCCATTTTTGATCCGGATGCGTTCTTTGTCGTGATACTTTTCGCTGATGGCATAAACCGATGAAAACGTGGGGCGCCTGCAACTGAGATACGTGAAGTAGCGCGTGCCGGTTACATCAAACCAGCAGTACACGCCTGCCGGGTAATTATGAATCATCCCGATGACTGCGTCATTATCTTTTCGGAAACCTGCATGGAGTAAGGCTTTGATCTGGGGTAGTTCATAAAATTCTTCGGCTTTTTGCAACCGCTTCTTTTGCTGGCGGGATACCCAGCGGCCGAACAATACCAGTAACACAATGGCAACGGGGATGAGGATGTAGTGTAGCATACTTTCAGGATTGTAGGGCAAGAACGATTAATAATGCTGGTGATGCCATACCGTGATTACGGTAGATTGGTGAAGAGTTAACCGATCAAAAACAAAAAGCCTGACGCTCTCACATCAGGCTTTGTACCCAGGACGGGACTTGAACCTGCCTGCGGCAGGCAGGCCCGTACAACTACTACCCGATGCAATCTTTAAGTCATCAAAAACAAAAAGCCTGACGCTCTCACATCAGGCTTTGTACCCAGGACGGGACTTGAACCCGTACAGCTATTACTAGCCACAGGATTTTAAGTCCTGCGTGTCTACCAATTCCACCACCCGGGCGAGTAGTGCGTTAAATAAAAAAGTGTGAGGTTAAGCCCACACTTTCTTTCTTAAACTGAGCGGGAAACGAGACTCGAACTCGCGACCCCGACCTTGGCAAGGTCGTGCTCTACCAACTGAGCTACTCCCGCTTTTGGAATGCCCCCTAAAGGGAGTGCAAATTTAACTGGCTGCCCTGAAATTCCAAATCTAATGCGTGTCTGTAAAGTGCTTTCTGGCCTTCTCTGTGCTGAATTTTTGCGCATTGAACGCGGCCGAGTTGCCTTTTGGGATCGACAACGACTGAAATTCGCTGCCTTTCAAAGCCTTAGCCTGATATAAAATCTGCCCAACGTGTAACGGATAGTGCGCCAACTGCCGCTGGATAGCCTCCAATACGGTCTGGCCCTCGTTCCGGATATAAATAAGGGTCTGTAAATCGGCCGGCTTCAGCGAATCCAGCGTGTCGAGCAGTGCTTTCCAACCCCGCTCCCAAGCCTCCAGCATGGTTTTTTTGTCGGGGTAGCCTTCTTCAAATTCGGCCTCCCGGTTGCGGGTCGACTTCTCGCCATCGGTGGTGAGGAAATCCGTCCAGCGCGAAAGCATGTTGCCGCTCAGGTGGTGAACGATCAAAGCAATGCTGTTACTGGCTTCGTTCGGCCGGGCGTTAATCTGATCATCGCTGAGCTGCTCAATGGCTTTTTCTCCCTGCGATTTGTAATACCGAAACAGCTTGCGCGAGCTCTCTAAAAAATTTTCTTCATTGGATTGCATGCTCTTCTTCAACGGACTTTTCAGAAGCTGGTTTCACGGGAGGCCGCGAAGCATCGTACTGCTTCCGAAGCTCTTTCGCATGGTCTTTGTCTTTTGAAAACTTAATATGGTCAGGCACGCCTTTCAGGTCGTGAATCAATCCCACCGCCTGCAAACCCCTTAACATGTACCAGGTGAAATCCACTTCCCACCAGAAAAATCCCTGGCGGCTGCTGGTTTCATAGTAGTGGTGGTTATTATGCCAGCCTTCGCCCAGCGTGAGCAACGCAAGCCATAAACTGTTCCGCGACTCATCGCCGGTATTGTAGCGTTGCTTGCCGAACTTATGCATGATCGAATTAATGGAGAACGTTCCGTGATACAGAATAACCGTGCTTAAAAAGAATCCGATAAACAAGGAAGAGAAACCTGCAGACGTAAACATGGCAAGCACGCTTCCTCCGTTTACCCATCCGCCCAGCGCCATGACTGTCAATGCCAACACGGTTGGTGGAATCAGGTGATACTTATTAAGCCACATCAACTCAGGATATTTCGCGTAGTCGCCAATTACCTTATAATCTGTTTCTTTAAAATCAGGACCAACAATCCAGCCCACATGCGAATACCAGAAACCATAAATTTTCATTGAATGCGGATCAGCCGGTGTATCGCTGTGGCGATGGTGATGGCGGTGATGTGCTGCCCACCACAATGCTCCCTTTTGTGCAGATGTTTGCGCGAGCCAGGCGATTACAAACTGAAACCAGCGTGACGTACGATACGACTTATGCGCAAAGTACCGGTGATAGCCGCCCGTTACCCACAGCATACGGCCTACGTACAAAGCAACGCATAGAATCCAGTCGAACAGCGTGGCTCCGGTCCATAAAGCGCCCAGGGGCAGCAGGTGAACAATGATAAAGGCAATCTCCTGTTTCAGGACAGGTTTACTGCGTTTTTCCGGTGATAGTACAGTTGTGTTGCTCATGTCTCTCTCCTCTATTCCCGTGTTTAACCCGTGCGTGTCCGATTAAGTTCTCAACCCGTCACAGTAGGTTAACTCCGGTACATTTTGTTTGATTCGACTTTAAATTATTCCTTACAAAGGTCGGCCTTTAGAGGATGTAATCCCAACCCCCGCAAGGTTTTTTACGTGTAACTGACGTTTATCAGTACTTTTAAGCACTAACAACCGTTCAGTTTTATGCGCCTTCCGCTCCTCATGATACTTTGCTTGTTGTCGCCATTTGCGTATGCGCAAGGTACACTCAGTAACGCACGACCCCTTGTGGTTGCCACGTATCAGTATGCCGACAATCCACGCTTAAAAAACATCGAACCGTTTGCGATTTACCTGGCGGAAACAGCCGGAATAAAAACAACCGTGAAGAGTTATCCTACGGTTCACGAATTGCTGGAAGCCATGCGCAGGAACGAAGTTGATGTTGCCTTTATCAATACGTTTGGATACCTGCTGCTTCGCGAGATCACACCGCATTATGAGGTATCGGCCACGCTTAATCTTCCGAAAGAAGCCGCTTCCGTTTATCGCAGCGTCATCGTATCGCCAAAAGAAAATCATCTGATTTCCTTACAACAGGCCACCGACCGCTCGGCAGACTTCTTTCTGGTATTAGTAAGTCCGGGGTCAACCTCCGGAAATCTTCTTCCGCGACTTAAGTTTGCTTCGATGTTACCCGATGACCCGGAGAAGTTATTTGTTGAAGTTCAATATGCCGAACGGCATGATGCCGCGCTGAAGCTGGCACTGGAAGAAAAGTTCGCGCTTGCCTCGTGCGGTATTGATGAGTACAATAAACTCGGTGCTGACACCGCCCGGTTCGATCTTTTATGGAAGTCGGGGCCGATACCGCTCGGGCCGGTGGTCGTGCGAAAAGACTTATCCGAAAATCTGAAAATTTCGCTGCAAAGGGCATTATTGGAGCTTCGGGAGCAGAATCCGGAGGCGCTGGAGGCGATCAAAGCCGGTTGGACTGAGGCCAAACCAGCTGATGTATATACCGTACCGGACGAGGCCTACTACAACAACTTGCTCGACCTTGCGGGAGATAAACAAAAAGCGCTGAGGATTATTAAAAAATTTGCGCGTTAGCTCAGACAATAAAAGAGCACTAAAACGCTGCCAAAATCTCTTTCAACGTTCTGTCATCATATTCAATGTTCACCCACTTGGCAGCAACTTCACGTTTCTTGTAAACAAAAACGGTGTTCTTCGCTTTTGGGTTGATTTCATATAACCCCGCAGTTTCTTCATCGGTAGGTGACGGAATCCACGTAAGTGCCACTTTTTTCAGCTTCTGTTCATCAGCCCACTTTTTCAACTTTCCTTTCAGGATATCGTCAGCGTTCTCAGTTGGATTATCGTTATAAAAAGGATTCATGTAAATCAGAAACACCCGCAGGTTGTTCTCGCCCTTCGTTTGCATTTCCTTTTCCAGCGCCTTCACAAAATCTTTCATCTGATCAACATTCGCATGATTGAACCACACCATGATGCCCTGCCCTTGTCCGTACTTGCACATCGGGCAGGCTTTCTTGCCAACGTCCGCACCCGACAAATGAAGCGGATCAAACGCAGGACAATTTGAGCCTGCCTTCAACCCGGAGTTAAGTTTCGGCAAGCCGGCATAGGGATAATCATTCACATTCAAACCGAGAATAATGTGTCGCGTGGCATGACGAACACCTTCTTTGTCGGCAGGAAGCAACGTAATCACGCCATCACCTCCGCGCGGTTTGCTGTTTCTTGTTTTTGGCAGCAAGGGGTCATCCGAAAAGAGATATTCATCGATGTAGTATTCATTCTTGTCGGGCTCTTTCACCGTTACATGAATGTGCTCGGCCGCGTTGCGACCGGGATAAGGCGCGGGACGCAGTGTTTTAAACTGATAGAAACCGTTTTTGTCGGTCTTCACCCAGCCGCGGATATACCCGTGTCGCTTTGCCCATCCTTTCTCATTACCCTTTGTGGGATACACCCCTTTCTGATCAGTATGATAAACATACAAGACAACATCTTTCGCGGGGGTCATGCCGTCACGCTGATAAACGATACCGCTGATTTCAATTTTAGGACCCACCTCCCGGAAATCGGGAAGTGCGATTGAGTTGGGTAACTTTTCAAAAGGTATGGGGCTTTCAAAAATCGCTTCGCAGCCCTCGCACGGGCCGCCCACAGTTGTTGAAGTTGACTGGCCGCATGCACATACCGCAACGCTTATCAGAAAAAGAATCAGAATAGTTTTCATACGCATGAGTTATGATCCCGAAATACGCTATGCCGAACCGAAAGGAGGGAGGGGTTATGACGTAAGGCTTGTTTTTCTTGACAAACCGCAACGGTTTGGCCAAACCGGATGGTTACGAAAGCCGTATCTTTAATCTATGAACCGTTTTCTCCGGTATCACCTCGATCACGTTTTATTCTGGATACTCACCATTGGGTTTCATGCGTATACGCGCCTGTATCTGATTGAGAAAGCGGACGTACTTCAGTTCCTGTTCGAAATTCTGATCAGGAACACCCTTCTGGCAGCAGTGATCTATTTTAATCTATGGGTGGTCGTACCCCGCATCACCAGGGGAAAAATTTTCGTTTGGATTTGTGCCTCGGCAGGCTCTTTAATCAGTTATGCTGTTTTTAAAACGCTGCATGACATCTATTTATATGAACACGTTCTTGGCGATACCAAGCGTGTTGTGTTTTTGCCGAACACATTTTACAACTTCTCCATTGTACTCTTTTACCTCGCGTTTGCAGCGGCCATCTACCTGAGCAAGCAATGGTATGTACAACGTGAAACGCTTCGGCAGGTGCAGCTTGAAAAGCTAAACACCGAGTTGGAATACCTGAAAGCCCAGATGAATCCGCACTTCCTGTTCAATTCGATCAATACCATTTTCTTTCAGATCAACAAAGACAACACGGAAGCCCGGGAAACGCTTGGTAAATTTTCTGACATGTTGCGGTATCAGTTGTACGAATGCAATAGCGCAGAAATTGCCATTGAAAAAGAGCTGGGGTACCTGAAAAATTATGTCGAACTGCAAAAACTTCGCAGGAATGCGAACGATGTGGTAGAATTTTCCGTGAATGAGGAACTAAAAGACTTCCTGTTTCCCCCGATGTTGTTGATTCCGTTTATTGAAAACGCATTCAAACATGTTTCCAACTTTACCGACAAGCCAAATGAAATAACCATCCGGCTGGAAAAACATGGACAGGAAGTGCGGCTGCGGGTAGTCAATACCACCGATCATTCGGAAAAAGAAAATGGCGGCATCGGAATGAAGAATGTAAAACGAAGGCTGGAACTCCTGTTTCCAAACCGGCATACACTGGATATCCAGCCAATGCCGGGCAAGTTTACCGTAACCTTAACTATTCAGTTGGCATGAAACTGAAATGCCTGATCGTTGACGATGAACCCATGGCCCGAAAAGGCCTTGAAGAGTACGTGCGCGATCTTGCCGTACTTGAATATGCCGGCTCGTGTGAAAATGCGCTGAAGGCAAAAGAATTTCTGCAACAAACCGCGGTCGACCTGATGCTGCTCGACATTAACATGCCTCATCTTACCGGTATTGAATTTCTGAAATCACTACAAAATCCTCCGCTCGTCATTTTTACAACTGCTCATCCCGATTATGCGTTGGAAAGCTACTCACTTGACGTGATGGATTATCTCGTCAAGCCGATTCTGTTCGAACGGTTTCAAAAGGCTGTTCACAAAGCGTATGAATACGCTTCCCTGAAAACTTCAACGATACCGGCCCCGGATTTCTTTTTCATCAAGTGCGATCATGTCTTCGAAAAGATTTTCTTCAACGAAGTGTTGTACATCGAATCGATGCAGAACTACTGCATCATTCACACCTCCGCCCGGAAACTAATCGCCTACATTACCCTGAGTGGACTGGAAGCCAAACTCCCGCCTGCGCGGTTTATGAAGGTTCATAAATCGTATCTCGTGAACCTCGAAAAAGTTACCGCCCTTGACGGCAGCGATCTTTTTATCGGGAAGGCGCAAATTCCGGTAAGCCGCAATCTGAAGGAAGATGTGATGAGGCGGGTGATGGGCGACAACTTGTTTAAGCGGTAATTTATCCCGAAACTGAGCGCATGATTTCTTCCGACGTTTACCAGGAGCGTGCTGCGCGATTCTTTGCCGAGGCTGAACAAACCGAAATGATCATCAAACGCTATGCATGGATCCGGCTCGCCCTCGTGCTCGGTATGGGCGTTTCGATTTATGCCGGACTAACCCACCCATTTTGGTTTTATACACTGCCGGGATGGATCGTTGCGTTTGTTATTCTGGTGCGGAAACAGGTTGCACTCGAGGATCACAAGCAACAGTTGAATAATCTGTTCCGCCTCAATCGCGCTGAGGAACGCGCATTACTGTTTCAACCACTGCCGTTTTCTGACGGAGCGCAATTCGCGGATCCGCACCATGCCTTCAGTGCCGATCTCGATTTATTCGGAAGTCGTTCCATTTTTCAATACATCAACCGGTGTGCTACCAAAATTGGGGAGCGAAAGCTGGCCACTGAATTACGTACACGCTCGGAGCAACCGCTCACGGCTCAGGAGTTATCCGAACGCCAGCAGGCGATCCGTGAACTCGCGCCCCGAATCGATTTTCGTCAACGGGCGTGGGCGATCGGGCAACAAATGGAAACGTCAAAGTTCAATGACGCTGCATTCGATGCCTGGCTGGCGGAGAAGCCTTTCATTATATCCAACGACTTGCTGACCCTCTCCCGCTATGCGTTACCCGCACTAACACTGTCGGTCATTGGCTGGTCGTTCATCGATCCGTCCCGGATTCCGTTTGCTATTGCGCTTATGACGCTGCAGTTCAGCATCACGGGCACGTTTACAAAAAGAATCAAGATGATTGAGCACCAGCTTACGCGTGGACACACGTTGTTAAGCAACTACGCCCGATTATTACGGTTGTTTTCTGATGAAACCGTAACGAGTCCGGTACTCACCCATCATCATGCGATTGCAACCGAAGCCCATCACCATATCGGGACGTTTGCAAAGCTTGTTAATGCATTTGAATCGCGTCAGAATGCCATTGCCATGTTTTTTGGTAACAGTTTGTTTCAATATGATTTGCATACCCTGGCAAAACTTGAGCGCTGGCGCGCGTTGCACGGTCATTCCATTAATCATTGGCTGAATTCGCTGGCCGAATGGGATGCGCTGCTTTCACCTGCAACTCTGCACTACAATTTTCCGAAGTATGCATTTGCCGAAGTGGCTACCGATTCGGTGCTTGAAGCAAAACAAGCCGGCCACCTGTTGATTCCGCCCGCAGCGCGTGTCAACAACGATTTGGTGCTGGGAAAACCTGCGTCCGTTTGGCTAATAACCGGTGCAAACATGGCGGGGAAAAGTACCTTTCTTCGTGCCCTGGGGATCAACTTTGTACTGGGCAGCATGGGCAGCCCGGTATGTGCCGGTTACTGGCGCATGCCACTAATCACGTTGCGCACGGGCATGCGAACAACCGATTCGCTACAGGATCATCAGTCTTATTTCTTTGCAGAACTCAGCAGGCTCCAAACGATCATGAACGAACTGCGTGAGGGTAAGCCGATGTTTATTCTGCTGGACGAAATTTTAAAAGGAACGAATTCGACTGATAAGCAATTGGGCTCCCGAGAATTATTAAAGCAACTGAAAGAACTTCGCGCACTGGTTGTGCTGGCCACACACGATATTGCGTTAGGCGATCTCCAACAAGAGTTTCCCAATCAAATCGCGAATGCATGTTTCGAAGGCAGGATTGTGGAAGATCAATTGACGTTCGATTACACGCTTCATGCTGGCGTAGCACAAAAAGCAAATGCCACGTTTCTGATGCGGAAGATGGGTATTATCCCGGCAGAATGAACCTGATTTTTAACACCCATGCCAGAAATTATTTTGCCGACCGCGAAGGGGGATATCTGTATCGATGGTCTCTACTTCTTCATCATCGACAGAACCTCATTGAGTTTCAACAACGCTTCTACGGGTGAGATGGTATTGATGTCGATCTGCGAAAGCAAATCATGAACAGCTTTTGATTTAGGATCAAGTTCGAACAAACTCATTTGATTCACAGCCTTGGGTAATTCCTGCATCCGCTGTTTCGGTTCATTTTTATGTTTGTCCTTTTCCAGGAAATGCAAAATGTCGTTGGCACGCAGAACCACTTTGTTAGGCATACCGGCCAGTTGAGCCACGTGAATACCGAAGCTATGCTCACTTCCGCCGGGCTTGAGCGTCCGCATAAAAATGATTTTGTCGCCCGCCTCTTTCACGCTCACGTTAAAGTTCTTCACGCGCACATGATCTTCGGCAAGCTGGTTTAGCTCGTGGTAATGTGTTGCAAATAGTGTTTTCGGGCGAAAGTCTTTATGGTTATGCAGGTACTCAACAATAGCCCAGGCAATGGAAACGCCATCGTATGTGCTGGTGCCCCGACCAATCTCATCCATTAAAATCAGGCTGCGGTCGCTCAGGTTGTTGAGGATACTGGCCGTCTCCGTCATCTCGACCATGAACGTAGATTCACCTTTCGAAAGGTTATCGCTGGCACCCACGCGCGTGAATACTTTATCGACAATCCCGATCGATGCCGCTTCCGCGGGAACAAAGCTTCCGATCTGCGCCATGAGCGTGATCAAAGCAACCTGGCGTAACAAAGCCGACTTACCCGCCATGTTCGGTCCGGTGATGATCATGATTTGTTGCGAGTCGGTGTCGAGATGAACATCGTTCGGCACGTACTGATCACCGGCCGCGAGTTGCTTTTCAATAACCGGATGCCGGCCGGCCCTTATCGTAATGGCTTTTCCCTCGCTGATTTCGGGCTTTACATACTTATTGCGGTGGGCAACAGACGCGAACGACAGCAGGCAATCGAGCTGCGCTATAATCCGCGCGTTCTGCTGGATAGGAACCACAAACTCCGAAGCATGGCGCACGAGTTCCAGGAACAACCGTTGCTCAATCACATTCAGCTTCTCTTCTGCATGCAGGATTTTCTCCTCGTAAACTTTCAATTCCTCCGTAATGTACCGTTCGGCATTCACGAGCGTTTGCTTGCGAATCCAGTCGGCCGGAACCTTGTCTTTGTTCGCGTTGCTGACCTCGAGGTAATATCCGAATACTTTATTGTACGAAATTTTCAGTGAGTTTATTCCGGTTCGCTCTACCTCCCGCTTTTGCACTTGCAGTAAGTAGTCCTTTCCGGAAAATGCGATGGCCCGCAATTCGTCCAGTTCGGCATTGACGCCCTCTTTAATAATGCCGCCCTGGTGGACGAGCATGGGCGCTTCCTCACTTAATTCCTTTTCAATTTTGTCGACCAGAAATTCGCATAGACTGAGTTGATCGCCCAGCTTCCGCAACGAGGGAAGCTTTTGTGCTTCCGCGAGTTTCTTAACAGGCGCGATGCGCTGCAGCGATCTTTTCAATTGAAGTAACTCCCGGGGATTAATCCGGCCTGCGGCAACTTTTGAGATCAACCGTTCAAGGTCGGCCATGTGCCGAAACTCTTCAAGAATTTTGTCAGCCAGGTCGGTATTCTGATAAAATGCATCAACAATTGCCAACCGCTCATCGATCGCGTTCTTTTCTTTCAACGGCAGTACCATCCATTTCCGCAACTGACGCGAACCCATTGCCGTAACCGTTTGATCGAGAATGTCAATCAGCGGAACTCCGCCATCGGTGCTGGGGGCAACCAGTTCGAGGTTGCGGATGGTAAAGCGATCAAGCCAAACGTACTTCTCTTCATCGATGCGGCTGATCGAAGCAATGTGTTGCGTGTCTTTGTGTTCGGTCGCTTCCAGGTAATGCAGTACAGCACCGGCTGCAACGATCGCTTCATTCATGTTTTCCAGCCCGAAGCCTTTCAGGTTGGCCGTCTTGAACTGATTGATGAGTCGTTCTTGGGCAAAGTCGTACGCATAAACCCATTCGTCAAGCGCAAAGGTTGCGTGCTTGTCGCCAAATTGTGCGTCCAGTTTTTCGCGATTGGATTTGCTGAAGATGATTTCTGCAGGAGCGAAGCTCTGGATGAGTTTATACGCATAGGTTTCGGTTCCCTGCGCTGCGTAAAATTCGCCCGTGCTGATGTCCAGAAACGACACACCAACGGCCTGCTTGCCCATGCAAAGAGAAGCCAGGAAGTTGTTGTGCTTTTTTTCGAGCACATTGTCATTGAATGAAACGCCCGGAGTAACCAACTCGGTTACGCCACGTTTTACAATCCCTTTAACAAACTTGGGGTCTTCGAGCTGATCGCAGATGGCTACGCGGTTACCGGCACGTACCAGCTTGGGCAAATAGTTGTCGAGTGCGTGGTGCGGAAAGCCGGCCAGCTCAATTTCGGAAGCGGAGCCGTTACCCCGTTTCGTCAGGGTGATGTCCAGCACACGCGCAGCCTTAACCGCATCTTCGCCAAACGTTTCGTAGAAGTCGCCTACACGAAAAAGCAGCAACGCACCCGGGTACTTCGCCTTGATGGCGTTGTACTGTTTCATTAAGGGGGTATCCATTGCGCCTGCTCCGGCCATCGTGGGCAAAGATAAAAAAGTCCGTCACGGTAAAAATGCCTCCGCATAAAATGCTAACTGAATGTCAGCGTTAACAACCCGTTCACAAACCTTTAGGAACGCATTAACAGACGTTTGCACGGGGACAGCGTAGTTTTGATAAAAACCAAACTACCCATGAAAAGATATTTCCTCATCACGCTCATCCTCATTGCCTTTAATGCAAGTCATGCACAAAAAAGTACGCATGTACTGGGCTATTGTTCCGCAAAGGATCTCGAGCGCGAGCCGTACGCAGCATGGTTCAAGCCCGGCTACGAAAATTATACGCCTACCGAAGCGATCGTGACGCAACTGAAGAAAGCAAAGCCGGAAAAATTCACCGTGAAAATCGTATTCGGCTCCTGGTGTGGCGACAGCAAGCGTGAGGTGCCGCGGATGATGCGTGTATTGAAAGCCGCCGGCTTCCCGGAAGAAAACATTCAGTTACTGGGTGTTTACGATTCGATGGCTGTGTATAAGCAAGGTCCGAATCGCGAAGAAAAAGGACTTCACATTTACCGGGTACCAACCTTCATCGTGTACCAGAAAGACAAAGAAGCGGGTAGAATTGTGGAGTATCCGGTAGAGTCGCTCGAACGCGACTTGCTTAAAATCGTTACCGGTCAGCCTTACACGTATAACTATAAAGGCTACGCCCAGATCAATGCGTGGCTTGCCAATGGCGTACTGCGCGATCCGAATATCAATCCACGCGGGCTGGCGCAACAAATCCGGAGTGATGTTTCGCGCGAAACGGACCTGAACAGTTGCGGGTATGTTTTGCTGATGCGGAATGACATCACCGAGGCAATTAACGTATTCCGGATTAACGTGAGCCTTTTTCCCCAGTCGGCCAACTGCTTCGACAGTTTAGGCGAAGCTTTTATGGTTGCCGGAATGAAAGAAGAGTCGAAAGCCTGTTATGAGCGCGTACTCGAAATCGATCCGCAACATGCGAATGCAAAAGCTCAACTTGAAAAACTGAAATGAAATCAGATTCCTTCCGCGCGTGAACTGCCGGAGGTTTGAAGCCGGTTGTTCATTTCGTGGATGGTGTCGTCAAGTTCTTTCATGCTCTGGGCAAGCATCGCGCGAACCTTTTTCTCCTCTGCAGGATCAATTGGCAGATTCATCAGATTAACCAACCCCCTGATCCGGCTTACCGGTGCACGCAACACGTGCGCATGGAAAAATGCATAGTCGGTCAGGCGGTTGTTCTGTTCCATCAACTCCATCGTACGCTCGCGAACGCGTAATTCAAGCTCGGTGTTGGTCAGTTCAAGTTTCAGTCGGGTTTCGGAGAGCTCGCGGTTTTGATTCACGATGGTTTCATGCTGCTTTTGCTGCAGTGCAAAAAACTTCCGGTTAATCCGGAACACATAAATGAGTACAAGATTAAAAAAGATTGAGAAGAACAGCGGATACACGTGCAGTCTCAATTTTGTTGTGTACGACAAAATGATCTCCGAGACGCCCGCCCTGTCAAACCACGATACAAATTCAAATGAGCATACCGTAATCAAAAAAGAAAATATCAGAAACGAGATGTATACGATGCGCTCCTTCCGGAACGAAAACATCAGCAATACCATGGTTGATGAAACAATCCCGAACATGGGATGTAAAAAATATCCGTACACGGAAGCTTCACGCCAAATCGGAAAACCGGTGATCAGGGCTGTCCAGCTCACGAAAAAGATCAGGCGCGAAGTGAAAAAATAACGGAAGTGGTTGAGTACGATACCGCCCAGGGAAACAATGAACAGAATAATCGGTATCGCAGCGCGAAAAACCGGAATCCCAACGGTCCAGTAATCTTTCGCCTTCATGCCCAGGATGATGGCCAGAATGAGGGCGATGGTCGTGAATACGATGTTCGAGGAGATTACGCGGGAACGCAAATCCGGATCGAGTGAATCGTCAACGCCAGCATGAAAAAGATTCTTTACTTTCACCTCGGTGGGGTCAGGGTGTTTAGAACGGGGGGCAAAAATCAGTAAACCAGATAAGATTAAGAAATCGCGTAAATGATTTCTTGCCCTGGTGTAATTCTGAGACTCAATCGGTTACCAATAAACAAAATGTGTTTTATGAAAACGATTCTAAGAAATTCGGGACTCTTACTTCTTGTTGCAATTATATTCGTTTCTGGCGAAGTACATGCGCAGCAAAAAAAATCTGAAAAAAGTTTATTGTGGAAGGTTTCCGGAAACGGATTGAAGCAACCTTCGTATTTATTCGGCACCTATCATTTGTTAGGCGATAAATTTTTAGCAGAAGTACCTGAAGTTCAGCAACCGTTTGCGGAAGCAAAGGGTGTTGTGGTTGAACTAGTACTTGATTCATCCCGGTTGATGACCATCATCATGCAGAAAGCCGTGATGACCAATAACAAATTATCGACATTACTTTCTCCATCCGACTATCATCTGGTTGATTCCGTGTTCCGCGCACTGTCGGGCTATGAATTAAAAACGTTTGATATGTTCAAGCCTGCACAAATTACGGTGATGTTCGCCTTGTTTCAGGCACAAAAGGAACTTGGCGAGGAGTTGAAAAAATATACGGGCACTCCCCTTGATATTCATTTTGCCAGCGTTGCAAAAAAGAACGGAGTACAGGTAACTCCGCTGGAAACGATGGATCAGCAATTTGATATGCTGTATAACCATTTCACGGTGGAAGAGCAGGCGAAACAACTGGTGGAACTTGTGAAACAAAGCGACTCTGCCGGAAAATTCTCAGGCGATATGACTAAGCTCTATTTCCAAAAAGATGTTATAGGACTCGGTGAGTTACTTGAATCTTATCCGACAGAATTAGGCGGCAACATGGAATACATGCTCAAGGACCGCAACCTGAACTGGATGAAAACCCTGCCCGAGTTAATGAAAAGCGGCTCGCAGTTTATTGCGGTTGGCGCAGGTCATTTACCAGGCGAAAACGGATTAATTTCACTTCTGCAAAAGCAGGGGTACAAGGTAACACCGGTTACAAAATGAAAAAGTTAAAGCTCGAAGAGCTGGGCCGGATTTCGGTTGATGAATTTAAGGAAGCAGAAAAACTCCCGGTGTGCATTGTGCTGGATAACGTGCGCAGCTTACATAACGTAGGTTCAGCGTTCCGCACGGCCGATGCGTTCCGGATTGAGAAGATTTTTCTCACGGGCATCACCGGAACGCCGCCGCATCGCGAAATTCAAAAATCAGCGCTTGGGGCAACGGAATCCGTAGCGTGGGAATACTTCGAACATGCTGCAGAAGCGGTTCAGAAGATCAAGACTTCCGAATATGAGATCATCATCATCGAACAGACGACTACGAGTGAGCCCGTGCAGAACTTCGTTCCCGTTTCCGGAAAAAAATATTGCCTGGTCTTCGGCAACGAAGTGGAAGGTGTACGGGATGATGTGATTGCGCTGGGTGATCGCGCATTGGAAATTCCGCAGACCGGAACAAAGCACTCGTTGAACATCTCTGTATGCCTGGGAATCGTTACCTGGGAGTTATTTCGAAAACTAAAACTCTAAAATAACATGGAACCAAAAAAGAAAATCAATCCCATGGGGCCGGCTATCGCAGTTGGAGTCGGTATCGGCACAGCATTGGGCCTTGCCATGGACAACCTTGCATTGGGTATTGGAATTGGCGTAGCCGTTGGTACAGCGTTAGGTGCAGGGCTTTACCAAAAAAGCAAAAACGAAGGCAGCGCGAAGTAATCGCTGCCTTCCTTCCCGCTATTATTTTTTAGTTGTTTCCATCGGCAGGTTCTCTAACCGGCTCCATTCCTGCATTGATCCGTCATACAACTTCATGTTGTAGCCCAGTTCTCTTCCTGCGAGGTATACAACGCTGGCCGTTTGTCCGATGAAACAATATGCCACCAGCTCCTGATCTTTTGACGCCACCGGTTGAAAGTACTTCTCCAGCTCACCGTCAGGTTTGAGCATGTTGCTGGCGTCCATCAAATCGGTATACGGAATATTTCCGGCTCCGGTAATGTGGCCGTCACGCGGGTTGCCGGTAGGCTCACCATCATAAAAACGTTGCATGCGTGCATCCACCACTTTCGCCTTGTCGGATTTCAGGGTGGTCAAAACATACTCTTTATTAACAAGCAAACTTCCCGGGGTTAGCTTCACATTACCTTTCTTCACCACGGGTATTGCCGCATCCGTAGGGTAGCCTTCTTTTTTCCAGGCATCCAGTCCGCCATTGAGAATGGAAACCTTTCCCCGTAGACCAAAATGCTCAAGGGTTAAAAACATCCGGGCAGCAGCCGGTAACTCGTTTCGTACATAATAAATAATCACGTGTGAATTATTGTTGATCCCAACTCCCCGCACAACCCCAGTTGCCGTCTTGAGGTCCGGTGCGTTGTAGTTGCCGTAGGGTGAATTGGGTGCGAGCGATTCGGGCCATAAAAACTGTGCGCCCGGAATATGCGCCTGATCGTACTCATATTTCAGGAAGCTAACCTGCAGCACAACCAGGCTAGGATCGGACTTGTGTTCGTTCAGCCATTGTGCGGTTACCAGCACCGGGTGTTGCGCGGATGCTGCCACCGCGAAGAGTGTGAACGCCAGCATGGGAAGGAGTTTCTTCATGGTTGGAGGGTTTTAGAGACACACGTTTAACGGATTGGCCCATCTGCTCGTTGTGAACGAAGTCTAAATTGTGCCAGCCGGCTATAAATGCAACACAGCGTGGCTTGGCTGTGGGTAGGCGGGAACTTTGTATTTTGCCGAAATCCATGAAAGCCGCAACAGTCAACGAAATCAAACGGGAACTGAAGTCTCTCGAGCCCGAAGCACTGCAGGAGTTGTGCATGCGCCTGGCCAAATACAAAAAAGAGAACAAAGAGCTGCTCACGTATTTATTATACGAAGCGGATAACGAGCAGTCGTACATTGCAGCCATCAAAGAAGACGTGGATAGTTTGTTTGAAGAGCTGCCCGCAAACAAAAATCTCTATTACGTTAAGAAAAGCCTGCGCAAGATTTTGCGCTTTGTTAATAAACAGATTAAGTACTCCGGGATCAAACAAACCGAGCTGGAGCTTCGCATCTACTTTTGTTCGAAAGTTCGGGAGGCTAACGTACCCTTACGGCCGAGTTCAGTTATATATAACATGTATCAGCAGCAGCTGAAAAAAATCTACACGATTGTCGTTAAGCTGCCGGAAGATCTGCAAATAGATTACCAGCGCGAGATTGAAGCGATTGACATCACCTCATAAAATAAACCGGTACGTATATTTGATCAGGAAGATGCTGTGCGCCTGCTGGGGGAAGTTAAAGTTCACGCGCGACTTGATTGAACCCGCCTGCGAATCGAAAACACCATCGGCCTGCTGATTCCAAACAAGAAATAACGTAGAGCCCGGAATGTATTCCCACCGGATAACCATGTTCGAACGATACTGACCGAATTTGAAATCAGGTTTACCAAACGAATAATCCGTTGAGCCGTTTCCATCCTCATCTACCGTATACGCGCCATCCGTTAATGTTGGAGCGATTACGTTGAATCGGTCTTCATACTCAGCGGCCTGGCTGTTGGTTATATACTTGAAGTTCCTGTACTCACCCCGCGTGCCGAACAACTGTCCATAATATTGAACGGAGAGGTTGGGTGTAAGCATGTAAGTGAGGCGGGCGGAAATCCGGGTAACAATTTGATCGAGTGCACCCATGATGTATCGCGGATTGCCGGCTGCATTGGAAGTTGTTTCAACATATTGCAGCTCGGTAAAATTACTCCACAGACTGGGCGACAACGAAATGTTCAGTGCGTTGGCTGGGCGATAAATCAACGACAGCTCCGCACCCATATTCCGCGTGTACTGTTTGAAGCCTTCCACCCATTCGCTGTATAATTCAAAACTCAATTTCTTCCGCGAGTCGGATTCAACATAGAGAAAGTAGTTTGTCTGTCCGGGATATACGATCTCCGGCCCGCCCCGCAAGTCTGCATTGGATGCTTCCTTTACAACATACGTGCCTCCGCCACCCACGGCCCAGAAGTTTTTATACTGCGTGTGCGCATTAACATTGTATTGCTGACTGAGAATCTTTCCATCAAAATCCCACACGAGACGTTGGTTGAAGTTGTAACGCTGTGCGCGCATGTTTCGGATAACCCGGAACTTCCGGTAACCGAACCAGGTCCACTGTGTCATTTTATCCGTCTGAGCGAGAAAGCCGATGTCATTCAGCTCCAACTCAGGCGATGACCAGTTGAATCCAAGATCAAACACAAAATCACCATTTCGTTTTCCGAACATCAGATTACCGCCCGTACCCGTTAAGGAAGTCCGAGTTGAATCCACATCAGCATGGTAGTTATCCGGTCGCTGAAAATATCGTTCAGAAGATGATTGCGTGGTAAGGATTGCTTCCTTGCTTCCCTTCACATAACTCATCAGTGCTTTGGCGCTTACGTAGTACGTGCGGTCTTTCCAATTGTGCATAACATCAACTCCTCCGGTGTAAGCTTCGGTATGCAGCCATTCCAGATTCTTCGAGTCGATCTTGCGGTTTGTGGCGGTGAACATTCCGCCCACAAGCGTATTACCTTTGTTGATGTCTTGCTGCGCTCTGGCAACAAAATAGTTCGTTAAGGGTTCGATGGTTTCGCTATGCCTGACTTCGAGGCTATCTACTTCAGCTTTTTCTTTGCCGGCAACCGATTCAAGTATGCCCCATGAAAAGCCGTGTTTATTTTTACCAGTAAGTTTTGCAGCTCCTAAAATGGTGGTACGCGCATCGGAACGAACGTATTCATTTACCGCATCGCTGCCCGAGCGGTCGGTGTCGACAAAACCCTGCGGATTTCTTCCAATCCGCCTGGAGTAGAAAAGGTTGTTATCGCTGTCTTGCGAGGTGGGAAAATTAAGCGTGTTGTTACCTTCAATAAAGAATGGCCTGCGTTCCTGAAAAAATAATTCGAACGCAGAAAGGTTTACTTGTGACGGATCGGCCTCAACCTGACCGAAGTCGGGGTTAACGGTTAAGTCGAGCGTGATGTCGCTGGTGATGCCGATTTTCGCATCCAAACCAACCGCAACATCTGAAGACTTGCCTGTCATAAACGGATTGCCTTTCTCCGGCTCGAAGCGTTCTGTTTTTGCCACGATGTACGGCTGAATTTCCAATTGCTTTTGTGGACGGATTCCTTTTATGCCGTGCAGTTCCCCAAACATATACACCCAGCCGTTTGCGGTTGGAGGAATGAATTGCCAATTCGAACGTTCCTGATTTCTGAAAAAATGTCGCGTAAACTGAATGCCCCAAACATGCTCGGGCTTATCGGCAAACCGCAATTGACTTAACGGGATTCTGAATTCAGCAACCCAACCAAGGCTGTCGATACTGGTATCGAGATACCAAATCGGATCCCAGTTCTCATCCCAATCGTCACCGTTGTTCGAAACATATTCATCACCTTTTACCCCCGACACGGAGGCAGTGAACGAAAATGCTGTTCGCTTGTCGTAGTAGCTGTCGATGTTTATCTCAATAAAATCACCATCAAATCCATCTCTCCGCGACATGCGCCTGACGATTTTAGCCGGATCCGGATCGAAGCAGCGGGCGAGCACGTACAGGTTCTTCGCATCGTACAGAATTTTAAATATGGTTTGCGCGGAAGGTGTAGCTCCGGCATCGGGCTGTAGTTGACGAAAGTCGTTACCGCCCCACTGCACGTGTTCCCAGGCAGGATCATTTCCAAGGCCATCGATTTTTGGCGGCTCGCCCGTTACATGTGCGGTAGTATAGACCTTGGTAGAATCGAGTCGGGTTTTAAGAGAATCGGCCTGTGCGTCTGCGTCAAAAGCATAGCAGCAACCGATCAGGCAGGGTATGAGGCTCAGGCGTTTCATAGATTGACTCGCGTCAATACTCGGGGTTTTTGAGGGTGGTTACGGGCGGGCAAAAATAAAGATGCAGATACTACACGAACGGCAGTATTTCCTTGATGTACCTCAATTCTGACTGAAAACCTTCTTTAAAAGCTCGGTTGTTCGCGCGCCCGGGTTCTTGCGGATGTTCTTCTCCTCTTTCGCAATCATCACAAACAACCCATCCGTTGCTTTGTCGGTTGCATACGTATCCAGATCGGGATTTACTTTTTTTACTAAGGGCACTTTGTTGTATGCCGTGATTAAGTCTTTGTAATACTTCGTGGCATTGACCTTATCCAGCGAGGCTTTAATAATCGGTTTGAATTTCTCTTTTAACTGGGAAGAAGTTGTTTTGTTCAGGTACTGGGTGGCGGCATCGTCTTCCCCTTTCAGGATTGACCAGGCATCTTCAATTGTCATCTGTTTGATGGCGTCAACAAAGATCGGTTTGGCTTCCTTCGCTGCATCTTCCGCAGCCCGGTTCAACGATAACACGAATTCATCCACCTGTTTATCCATTCCCATTTTGCGGAGTGTCGATTCAACCTGCCTGACTTCCGGAGGAAACGGAATTTTTATTTCCGGATTTTTAAAGTAGCCATCCGTTTTCGAAACCTGGTCGGTGCCTTTCGCAGTGCCTTTGGTAAGGGCTTCTTTCAGGCCGGAAGCAACTTCCTTGGCGGAGGGCTTTCCGCCTGTGACTTTGTTCTTGATTTTATTGAGATCGATCTGCGCAACGGCGGCCGTGGAGAGAAGAAACGTCAGGATAAAAATCGCGTATTTCATGTGGCGGGGGTAGTAGCAGCTAAACGCTGGCGCGGCAAATAAAATATATTAACGCGTAACTTTTCGGAGTTTTTTCTTCAGGCCGAATCCTTCATCAATTAATTCCGCCTCAAACAGCAAGGCGCGAATTTGGTCTTCGTTAATTTCCGCCAGCGAATTAATGTACATGCAATAGACCTGCTTACGGCCCTCAGCTTTCAATATACCCTCATCATTGCTCATCAGGTTGCCCTGGCAAAAGCCGAGCGTAACAAGTTTGCCCGTATTGTCTTTCGGTTTTTTACCCCACATAAACGAGGAGGGCCAGATAAAACAGATCATTCGGTGACGGGTGTAAAACGGAACCCCCAAGCCGTAGTAGCCCTTCTCTTCAGCCTTTGGAAGGCACTCGGTTATCAATGCCCGCAACCGCCTGACGATCGCCAGCTCTGCCTTCGGCAGCGACTGGATTGCTTCTTCAACCGTGGGTTTTTTCTTCATGTTGTTTTTTACAACAAAATAAAATGACCCGGTGACAGCCCTATGGCAACAGTTGCAGTTTACTCATTACGCAACGTATCGCTTGGGTTCACTACGGCTGCCTTGATCGACTGATATGCCATTGAACTGAAAGCAACAATCAGGATCGACAGGCCCGCACCAAGGTATACCAACGGGCTGATCTCCGCTTTATACGCAAAGTCGTTCAGCCATTGATTCACCGCATACCAGGCAATCGGCACAACAATGACGAACGCGATGATGATCAGTTTCGAGAAATCCTTTGACAGCAACAGCACTACGCTGGCAACTGAGGCGCCCAATACTTTTCGCACACCGATTTCCTTCTTGCGTTGCTCAGTCATAAAAGCGGTTAAGCCCAATAATCCCAAACAGGCAATGATGATGGCAAGTGCCGAGAAGGAGGTCAGCAGGACACCGGTATTCTGATCCGCTTTGTATTGCCGGGCAATCGTATCGTCAACAAATTCATAGTTGAACGGATAATCGGGTACAATTTTCTTCCATTCCGATTCTACCGCGGCCAGGCCTTCCTTTAATGCACCATCGCTGAATTTCACCGACATGCACCACATGTTGTTTTGATCGTGACGGAGCACCAACGGCTCAATCTTTTTATGCAGTGAGCGATAGTGAAAATCCTTCACCACTCCGACAATTTTACCCGGACCATGGCCATCGGTTACCTGGATGGTTGTGCCGATCGGATTTTCGAGCATCAGGTCGCGAACGGCCGTTTCATTGATGAGGTACGCATCGCTGGAGTCGGTTGAAAACTCACTTGAAATATTGCGGCCCTCAACAATCTCAAGACCGTACGTTTTCAGATAATCGAAGTCGATGATCATCGTATTCATCGTTTGGCCTTCAATCTTAAGATCCGGAAAATTGTAGCCCCAGGTTGAGTTACTCATGCCCGGTGTACCGTTGGAAAACGTAGCCGATTGAATTGCGCTATGCTGCAGCAGGTTCTGACGGAATGCTTCCTTTCGATTGTATAGTTCGGTTGGCGGAGCAAAGTAAATGATGCTTTCCTGGTTAAATCCTAGGTTGGTATCCTGCACGTAACTCATTTGTTTGAATACGGCAAACGTGCCGATCAGCAGGAAAATAGCCACTCCGAATTGCATCACGGTTAATACTTTACGCAGTGCGGCATTTCCAGATCGGCCGGTTTCGCCTTTCAGCACGCGGGCAGGATTAAACGAACTTAAATAGAATGCCGGGTAGCTTCCCGCTAACACTCCGGTTACGAGACCTGCCAAAATAAAGATCCAGATGAAACTGTTGCGGGTAAAGTACTCAACCTTCAACTGTTGACCAACCAACGAATTAAACATCGGCACCATCAATTCGAGCAATACGATGCCGAGCACAAGTGCGATGGAAACCATGATCAGCGTCTCACCTAAAAACTGGCGCACCAGTTGATGGCGGAACGCACCCATCACTTTTCGCAAGCCCACCTCTTTCGCACGCTTCATGGCGCGGGCCGTTGAAAGATTCATAAAGTTGAAGCAGGCGATGATCAGGATCAGCAGGGCTACAGCCGAGAAGATATAGATAGTACTCTTGTCTCCGCTCGCCACATCATTGCGGATGCCCTTTGTAAAATGAATTTCTTCCAGTGGTTGAAGCCAGTCGCCCGTGACGTTTGCATTGTATTTATCTCCGCGCGCCTCGGTAAACTTTTGATCCATGCGTTTTGCAAGTTCATCCGGATCAGCTGCATTGGGAATGTAGAAATAGGCCGAGTAGTTCCACGCATCAAGATTTTCAAGAAGGCGTTCGGCTGGCCAGTTGTAACGTTTCTCCAGCACCTTCCCCATGGTAATAAACGAAGACACGTATGTAAACTGTAAATGTGAATTAGCCGGAACATCTTCGAATACCCCGCTCACTTCAAAATCAAATTCGTTGTCGAAGCGGATCGTCTTACCCAGTGCATCGCCACCCGGGAAATATTTATCGGCCACCGACTGAGCGATGGCGATGGTGAAGGGTCGGGTGAGAACTGTTTTGGCATCGCCCTGCACGATCGGGAACGTGAACATCTGAAAAAAACCGGCATCGGCCATCACGAAACGTTTGGCATCGAGCGGTTGCTTTTCAAATACCATTAGCGGCCGCTCATCAACCTCACCAAAGCGGGTATAGTGTTCCACTTCCGGAAAGTGGTTTGCCAAAAGGGGCGCCATGCCCGGAGGCAGGTTGGTTTGCATGCGCATTTGCCCATCCCGTTCATACCGCGACACGTACCGGTAAAGCGAAGCCTTGTTTTCATGAAAGTTTTCAAAGCTTGTTTCAAATCGAATGTATAGTGTTACGAGCAGGCAGCAGGCAAGGCCAATGGCCAGGCCAAACACGTTGATCGAAGTATACCCCAGATTCTTGGAAAGGGTGCGCGTGGCAATTAACAGGTAGTTTTTGAACATAATGCGGCTTTACCTCTTAAAGATGATAAAAAGGGTCAAACGTTGCTTCAGAAAACGGCCAAAACGTAAATTTTTTCCACCTTTGCAGTTCCTATGTCAGACCGTTATACCCAACGCGGGGTCTCCGCCAGCAAAGAAGACGTCCATCAGGCGATTCGCACACTTGACAAGGGTTTGTATCCGAAGGCTTTCTGCAAAATTGTAGAAGACTACCTCGGAAACGACCCGTCTTATTGCACTGTCATGCATGCAGACGGTGCCGGCACGAAATCTTCGCTCGCGTACCTGTACTGGAAGGAAACGGGAGACCTCTCCGTTTGGAAAGGCATTGCACAAGATGCGATCATCATGAACATTGATGATTTGCTTTGCGTAGGCGCTACCGACAACATCCTGTTATCGTCAACCATCGGAAGAAATAAGAATCTTATCCCGGGGGAGGTTATATCGGCCATCATTAATGGCACGGAAGAAGTTTTGGCCATGTTGCGCAAGCATGGACTTAATATTGTCAGCACGGGCGGTGAAACAGCCGATGTGGGTGACCTCGTGCGCACGATTATTGTCGACAGCACCGTTACCGCCCGCATGAAGCGTGCTGATGTAATCGACAACGCCCGTATTCAGGCGGGTGATGTTATTGTAGGATTAGCTTCGTACGGAAAAGCATCATACGAAGATTTTTATAACGGAGGAATGGGCAGCAACGGCCTGACCTCAGCCCGCCACGATGTATTCGCAAATGAATACGCCTCAAAATATCCGGAGTCGTTCGATAACCATGTTCCGGCCAACCTGGTGTACAGTGGCAAATACAAACTCACCGACACCGTTCCCGGTGTTGATGTAAATGTTGGTCAGTTGGTGCTATCACCAACGCGAACGTACGCCCCGGTGCTGATGGAAGTATTCAGTAACCTCCGAAGCCAAATTCATGGGTTGGTGCATTGCAGCGGGGGTGCACAAACCAAAGTGCTGCACTTTATAGACGACCTTCATATTATTAAGAACAACCTGTTCGATACACCGCCCTTATTTAAACTCATCCACGAATCCAGCGGAACCGACTGGAAAGAAATGTACAAAGTGTTCAACATGGGGCACAGGATGGAAGTCTACCTGCCCAACGAACACGCACAACAAATAATCGACATCGCTTCCGCTTTTAACGTGGAAGCCAGAATAATCGGGCGGGTAGAAGCTGCTGCCAAAAAACAGGTTACACTGAAAAGCGAGCACGGGGAATTTACCTATCATTAATTTCCCATTACCGGACACCCTGCATCGTCACCGGACATAAGAACCGCCCAAATTGCCCTAAATTGGGGTAGATTGGTGTTGGTATGCCTTTGGCAATACAACAGAAAAAACCGAACCCATGCTCAGGTACTCGCTCTTGCTTTTCGTTCGCAATCTCAGACGCCAGAAACTGTTTTCTGTCATTAACCTGCTGGGTCTTTCGGCCGGGATGATCAGCACACTGCTCATCTTCTTATATGTACAGCGTGAACTCAGCTTCGATCAGTTTCATGAAAAAGCCCCTAACATTTATCGCATCAATCAAACATTTATCTGGGGTGATAATGATCCTAACCAATTTGCATCACTCGGTCCGGGAGTGGCCTACGCGATTCTGGCCGATGTTCCCGAAGCGAAACAAGTTGTGCGCGTTCATCCGGCCGGAGATTACCTGATTACCAATGCGGCCAGCAAAACCGATATCAAAACGTTCGAACAAAAAAACATTCTGGCGGCCGACTCCAATTTCTTTCAGGTGTTCACCTTTCCGCTGATCAAAGGCAATGAAGCGACCGCGTTGAAGAAGCCGGCTTCGGTTATCCTCACAGAAAAAACTGCGCTCAAATATTTCGGAACAACCGATGCTCTGGGAAAACTTCTTCAGTTCGCCACCATCATCCCTTCCGGAAAAATAGAGTTCGCCTGCGAAGTCACCGGCATCGCGAAAGACCTTCCGGAAAATTCGTACATCCAGTTCGAGATGTTAATGTCGATCAACACGAACCCGCGGGTAGCCAAATCAAACGAACAATGGTTCTGGACAACCTTCGAAACTTTTGTATTGCTGGATGAACATTCTACACCTGAAGTGCTTCAGGCCAAACTTGATCTGTTACCGCGCAAATACGCAGGACCCTGGCTTGAGCGCGCCACCGGCCAATCGTTTGACGATTATTTGAAGAGTGGAAAAAAGTGGGAGCTGTTTGTTCAGCCGTTTACCGACATCCGGCTTCATTCCTCCAACATTTACAATCGCCTGAACGACACGGGCAACCTGACAATTGTTTACGTACTCACGGGTGTAATGGTATTCATCGTGCTGTTGTCGTGCATTAACTTCATGAATCTTTCCACTGCCCAGTATCTCCGCAGGATTAAGGAATCAAGCCTCCGGAAAATTATGGGTTCGAATCAAAACCAGCTCGCCCTGCATTTCTTTTCGGAAGCATTTATTTTCTGTTGCATCGCAGCGGTGATCGGGTTGGGCATAACACAGTTAGTGCTTCCATATTACAATACCCTGGCCGGGACCAACCTGCGCCTGGGCGTGAACGGTACCGCAGAAATTGCGCTCGTTATTCTGGGTCTCATTTTGCTGATGAGTATACTCTCCGGAAGTTATCCGGCAATTTTCTTGAGCCGCCATTCGGCCGTAGACGCAATCAAAGGAAAGTTGCGCACGGGCCGCCGGGGGAAACTGCTTCGTAACGGGCTGGTGACTTTCCAGTTCTTTATCTCGATGTCTCTGTTGGCGGGAACCATCGTTGTGTTTCAGCAGATGCATTTCCTCGCGCAAAAAGACATCGGCTTCAATCGTTCAAACTTAATGGTTGTTGACCGGCTTGAATGGGTCAACGATACCAAGGCATTACGGAACGAATTGAAAAACATTCCCGGTGTGGAGGAAGCTTCGTGGAGCAGCTCGGTTCCGCCAAACCTGTACGATGGCGATTCTTTCAGAAGAGAAGGTTCTGATGTGCTGATGCCGGTGAATTTCTGCAAAGCAGATGACGAGTACGTAAAAACACTTCAGCTCGATATTAAAGTCGGAAGAAACTTCTCGGAGGAAATTCCGGGCGACAAAGAGCGGGTGATTCTGAATGAAACTGCTGTGCGTTCTTTCGGCTGGAATGTTGACGAAAACGTGCTGGGCAAAAAGATTGAATATCCGGGCGGAGGTTCATACGAGGTTGTAGGAATTGTACGCGACTTCCATTACTGGACCATCCAGACACCGATTCAACCAATGGCCATTTTTCATAAGGAAAGTTCGATGTACTCCGGACAAAGTCACTTTATGGTGCTGCGTGTAAAGCCGGGCGATACCGAAGAATTGAAAGCGCTGATCGCAGATGTAAACAAAAGCTGGACAAGGTTTGCCGGAGACCAGCCTTTCCAATATAGTTTTGTTGACGAGGCATTCAACCGCGCATTTCAATCAGAAGAAAAATTCAGTCATGGACTGACCGTGTTTGCCGCAATGGCCATACTGATTGCCAGTCTGGGTTTATTGGGGATGATCATCTTCACGCTGGAACAGCGCTTAAAGGAAATTGGCATCCGCAAAGTAGTTGGCGCATCCGTAGCCGGCATCTGGGGGCTTATGGTTCGCGAATATGTATACTTAATTTTGATTGCGATTGGATTAAGTATCCCCGTATCGGTATGGCTGCTGAGTTACTGGCTGAATAATTTCAGTTACCATACACAAATTTCGCCTCTGGCATTTGCCGTAGCGGGTGGGGCCATTCTGCTGATTGCCATTGTCGTAACCAGCTATCACGTGATTAAGGCCGCGAACACCAATCCGGTAAACGTGTTGCGGGACGAGTAATTACTTCGAAGGCAGGTTCAGGTTAAACCATTCCTGCTGCGAATGCGCGTCACGCTCAACGGTAACCTGTTCTTCTATTTTTCGCTGCGCGTTACGAAGTGCTTTGGTGATCAGGTTGGAGCCCACAACTTCATCTTCCTTCATGCCTAGCTTTTTCATCAGGTCGATCGTGCGCTCGCCACCAAACTGCATAAACAAGGGTTCATCGAGTGAGGAGAGAACAGGGGCTTCTTTCAGGTTTAATGCCTTGTAAAGCGCAACTTCCTTTCTTCCCAGCGGATGATGTTCGGCAAAAACAATCATTCGGCCTTCAAACGTATGGGATGCCGCACGTTCGGCCAGTACAAGCCGTTCTTCGGGCAGTGATTGCCGGAGCCGTTCAACTGTTTCCGGGAACCAGCCAATAAAAACACAGGCAGGATTCGCATGTGCCATGGCGACACAGGCTTGAAACTTCGCTTCCGCTGACATCCACACCTTGTCGATAACTTTTGCAGCAGGTTCGTTGTTTTTAAAAAGTGCTTTTAACGGGCCGAACATAACGTGTTAAAGTAATTGTAAAGCTACTGTTCTAAGGCAATTTTCAATAGGTTTGTAGTCCTATGAAAGCATTCACCCTTGGCTTTTTAGTAGTCGCCCTCCACATCAGTCTGCAGGCGCAGGTAAGAACCTTACACTACAATTCGGTTTGGGAGATCGTACCCCCGGATCAGGCGGTCTACTATCGAACGTGCCGAATCGGAACCGGAATGGGTAAGACATTCTTTCTCGGCGAGGTTCAAGACTTCACCATCGATGGTAAATTGATTATGCAGGGACAGTACACGGACGCAGGTGTCAAAGATGGAGAATTCACGTTCTATTATCGGTCAGGACAAGTACAGGGAAAAGGAAATTTTTCAGAGGGTGTTCGAACAGGAACCTGGAAGTACTTCTTTAAAAACGGGCAACTCGAGCGCGAGGTGATCTTTCCAAAACCGGAACGTAATAAGCCCTTGCCCGAAGATTTTATTCCGGTTTCAGTTTATGATTCCATGGGAACTGCACTGCTGACAAACGGAACGGGTGACTGGCATTTCGAATACGAGTGGTATGGCGTGACGGACCGCTATATGGTTGATGGAAAGTTTCTGGGAGGAAAGAAGGAGGGCATCTGGACGTGCAGGCTATCGTCCGGACAACTTCTCTATCAGGAAACGTACAAAAACAACAAGCTGAAAGAGGGTTTTGTATCGGACGGAAGGAATCAGGAGGCGATTACGGAGCCGATAAACAATAAGTTCATGTTACCCTTCAAGTTAGAGGTTACCGAAGGTTTTGTATATAAGTTAGGCACCGATCAAAAGAGTTATCCGTTTCTCAGCTTTCTTCCTAAGGATGTTGACGCCTTTAACGTTAAGGCAACCCCTGACTCTCTGTCTGTTGATACCGGCGATGACGATAAAATTTTTATAGTTGTGGAGCAGGAAGCGGAATTCCCCGGAGGCCTCTCTGTGATGATGAAATTTATAATGAAGAATCTAAAATACCCGCCTTCGGCAAGGCGCATGGGTGTTGAAGGCAGGGTGTACGTACAATTTATCGTAGAGCGAGATGGCTCAATCTCAAACGTCAAGGTGGTAAAAGGAATAAATGCCGATCTGGACAAAGAAGCTATTCGTATCGTCAGCTCCTTTCCCACCTGGAAACCAGGAATGCAAGGCGGGCGTCCTGTCAAATCACAATTTGTTCTTCCTATCCCTTTTAAACTTGATTTTTGAAAAACAATAAATTTCTATGGCACAAACCAAATTGGGCGAACAGCCCGCAAACACCAACGGCAACCTTCCGGCAGTCAACTCCGTGGCACCGGAATTCACCTTAACCGGTACCGACATGAAAGAAATCCGGTTACGGGATTATGCCGGTAAAAACGTAGTTCTCAATATTTTCCCTAGTGTGGATACCAGCACCTGTGCATCCTCTGTACGGGAATTCAACAAACGGGCAGCATCACTCCCGGACACCGTGGTGCTGAACATTGCCAAGGATCTTCCGTTCGCGATGAAACGCTTTTGTGCAACGGAAGGTATCAAGCATGTGTATCTGGCTTCCGATTTCAGAAACCTGGGCCTCGCCAAAGATTATGGTGTGGAATTAATCGATTCTGCTTTCGCGGGATTGTTTGCTCGCGCCATCGTAGTGATCGACAAAGCAGGAAAGGTTGTGCATACCCAGCTTGTTCCGCAAATCGGAGACGAACCTGATTACGATTCAGCAATCAAAGCATTGAAGTAAGAGTGTTTTCCGGGAGGCGCAAGTTTTTGCGCCTCCCCTGAATAAATTATTTTCCTCCTACCAGAAACACCGCATTCGCGAACGCGAGTTTGCCATTCTCCCAGAAGGATCGGAACAACGGGTTGTCAACGAAATAAACAACCTGTCCCTGGCCTTTGTCTTCCACACCAAATACAAGTGAATTATCCAATTTGCGGTTGGCCTTAAACCCGGTGAATCCCTGAACAGGTTTCGCTTTGCCTTTTATGATGCCAACATTCCATCCCTCCTCCAGGAATCCAAAGCGCAAGTTGTTCTCGCGTAAGGAATAATACGTATCCCCCAATCCGAACGCGAGCGGGTGCGACTTATCTAACGTTGTTTTATAAATAGCCCCCGGCAAAAACTGCGAAATCGATTTACGCTCTGCTGCCTCACATGTTAACAGCCCCTCTTTTTCTTTCTGATCGCTTTCAAGTTTCTCCATGGCCTTTTTTTCATCTTCGTTCGTATAAAGTTTCAGTCCGAAACCTTTTTGATCGACAAACGAGTTCAATGCATTGGCGATCACAATTAACCGGCCGCCATCACTCACCCAGTTACCAATGTCTTCCAGTGTCTTTTCATCGAACAGGCGGTAGTTTCCTTCTGGAACGACCAGAACCTGATACTTGTTTAACTCGATCGACTTAAAGTAATCCGTGCCGATCTGGGTTACCGGATAATGCAGTTGTTGCTCAAAGAAGTGCCAGATTTCGCCTACCGAAAGTGATGACGTTTGATCGCCTGTCAGCATGGCCACTTTAGGCGCTTTCAGGTAGGTCACGTAATCAGAACCAAAATCTTTTCCTGAATCCACGAAGCCCGTAGGAGTGGTGTACAGGGTGCGGTCCATCTGGCGCGCCATGGTTTGAACAAGATTGTCAAACCCGGTAACACTTTCATTGTTGCGTTGTGTCACAATCAGCGTACCCGCATCGAACGAGTTGCCATTTACCTTAAACGGCTGAATCGCCAGGCGCACTTTTATCTTTTGTTTTAACAGCGCAGCGAGGAACTCCGCATCGCGCAAACTCTTGTACCTGAAAATGTACGCATATGGTTTGGCGGTGACCGTGGCGTTGTCAGGCGTCTTGAACTGATACGGCTTTGCTACATTAATGCGCTCATTTAACGCATACGCCTTCAGTCCGTAGCCATACACGAGGTTCCACGCAGTAATATCGTAGGTAGCAGAGTCAGGTAGTTTTGATTGCGGTTCGAAAAGCGTGGTTATAAATCTCGACTTGGGCTGATATACATTAATGATCAAATCTTCCGGTGTAACGTTAACGTTCTGAACCGACTGCGTGGCATAGTCAAATCCGCGCGATGGCTTTCCGGAAGCCGCATGCCCGAATTTGATACCATGCTTATCCATCCAGGAGGCAAGCTGCCGTACTTTATCCGGATTGTTGTCGCTTTTGATGACGTACGTTTTATACGCTGCGGAAGGATTGTTGATGTTGTCTTTAAAGTACTTTTCAAACTCATCCACAACACGGGTGGCGTTTTGCGATGTAACTTCCACCGTTGACATGCCCGAGGTATGGTGGTGAAGCCAGCGATCTTTCAGCGTAAGCGGATCATCTTCCTGTGTAATAATCGACAAGCCAGCCCGGCCACTTCCTCCCTGCTCGTACGTCATACCGATCGCACCACTATACGTGGGATACGTATCTCCGTAACTCGGATAATAGAGGTCGAAAACTTCCTTGGTGAAGTACAACCAGCCCTGCGCATCAAAATATTTTGCATGATTCTTTCCAATCATCACCTGAAACTCACGTTGCCAGGGAGAAACAACTTCATGGTACGGTTCAACTGCCGGAGCAAAATAATAAGGGTTGTTTGCGCCCTGTTCATGGAAATCAACATGAACATGCGGCAGCCATTGATTATAAACTTTAATCCGTTGCTGCGATTCTGCTTGTACCATCCACGCCCAGTCGCGATTTAAGTCAAAAAGGTAGTGATTGGCACGTCCGCCTGGCCACGGCTCGCGGTGTTCCTTGGCATCGCTGTCGGAGTTAGGTGGAAAATTTCCGTACTGATTGTAAAAGTTTGCATAGCGATCGCGACCATCGGGGTTGATACACGGATCAATGATCACCACCGTATTCTTCAGCATCTGTTGCGACCGTGCATTGTTGGGGTCCGCCAGTTCATATAGCGTTTGCATGGATGCTTCAATAGAACTTGCCTCGTTTCCATGAACGTTATAACTCAGCCACACCAGCGCAACTTTGCTTGCCGGTGTTCCGCTTTCCATACCTGCTCTTCGCAAATTATCGAGCCGAATCTGCTCGAGGTTTTTGCTGTTCTCAGGCGATGCAACAACCGCATAAATCAGGGGCCGGTGTTCATACGTTTCGCCATACAAAAACAGCGAAACATTAGGCGCCACACTTGCTACATGCTGAAAGTATTCTACCACACGATGATGCCGGGTAAAACGATCGCCAAGTTCATATCCTAAAAATTCCCTCGGACTTAAAAGTTTTTGTTGCGCCGTAGCCGCAGTGGCAATAAAAAGAGTGGCAAGAAGAATCCTGAATCTGTTCATGGAAGGTGGATTAAAAACGAAAGATAGTAGCACAAGGCAACAAAACCTTGCAAAATTTATGAGCAACCCGTTAGCGGTTTAAGAGGCGCTTCACCTGGGGCAAGTGGTGCAACACATGTTCATACATAAACCCAACCGTTTGCCGCGCATCAAGCATGCCCGCAACAGGATGTTTAAAAATGAGCCTGCGGCAATGTGCTTCGGGCAAAGCATCTAAAAAGCTTTTTAGCTCAAGGCGTACATGATCCCAGCGCGACAGCAATTCGTCTTTTGAAAACGGCTGTGGAGTGTTTTCGAGTACGGCTTTGGGTGCTTTATAGCGAACCGGAATTCGTTGTGAAATTTTCAGAAGCCAGAATACAACTACTTGCTTCAATCCGGAATCTTTCAGCCCTTCAATTCCCAGCGATTTCTTGCGCATGTATCCAAGCGACAGAGTTTCTGAGGTAATCAGGTGCGTAATGATTTGAGCGACCGTCCATTTACTGGTTGGCGCTACATGGAATTTTTCTTCCGGAAGATTTTTAAACAGGTTCAACAACTCCGAACGCTGGCGTTCAAGCCGGCTAAAATTTTCTTGAAGCGATGGGGCCACGGTAGATTTTTTTAGTAAAGAAATTTAATCCTTTGCGGGATAACTTGCACCGTTGCCGGAAGAAATCCCAGCAATTCACCATCTGCCTCAATCCGGCAAGGCAATTCAGCGGTCAATTCAAGCGTCTGTGCGCTTCGGTACTCAATTTTACTGTTTGTGATTTTTCGTCCGCTTTTTAAGGTATTGGTGTACCGGATGAAGTCGAGCACCGAAACAGCTCCGCAAATAAACACCCCGAATTCACCGTCATCGGGTGTTGCCTCGGGAGCAATGCATAATCCGCTGCCAAAATATTTTCCGTTCCCAACGGCCAAACTGCGCAGTGAGCCTTGCCATTGCCAGGATGGCGTGTTAATCGTAACCGGTTTGCACCGGTAAGTGCCGAACGTGGAAAGAATGGCTTTGTAATATGCCATGGACGAACCGAGGTGCTTTTTGCCCGATTGCATTTTACTCAATACTTCAGGGCCCATGCCTGCGGAACAAACATTCAGGAAATAGGAATGCGCCTCCCGATTGTCGCGTTGAAAGGTTACCGAGCCAACATCCATGAGCTTCGGTGAAAAACTTCGCAGCCGGTTGCTGAGTGATTCCGAAGCCAGTGTGATGCCGACCGTTCTTGCAAAGTCGTTGCCGCTCCCGACAGGCAGAATACTAAGAGCCGGAAGTTGCTCAGCTTCCTCACCGGATTGCAGCATGCCATTTAGAACCTGGTTAACGGTGCCGTCACCCCCGGCTGCAATAATCAGGTCTGCGTGTTGCAATACAGCCCGTACTGAAAAAGTGAAGGCGTCTTGTTCCGACTGGGTTTCAAAAACCTCCGCTGTTGCGTGTTCACGGATGGCCGGCAGCAGGCGCGAATAGAAAAATCGTTTCCTGCCGGAAAGGCCGTTTAAGATGATCGCGACCTTCACCTGAAGAAAATTATTTGCAACTCTTCTTCATCGCTGCCTTGGCTTCCACCGAACCAAGTTCAACAGCAGTCTTGAAGTCGAGACACGCATCATAATTATTATTCATGGCGAGTTTTACGAGCCCGCGCTGATAAAACGTGTCGCCATCGGATGGGTACAATTCAATGGAGGTAGTTAAATCTTCCAGTGCTCCGGTATAGTCTTCTTTCTCTTTACGACTCAGTGCACGGTCATCATAGTACGAAGCGTTTGCCGGCTCGAGGTCAATGGCTTTGGTATAATCGGCAATGGCTCCGTCATGATCATCGAGGTAGTATTTCACTACACCCCGGAGATGATAAAGCTCCGGATCATCATTCGTGATCTCGATTGCCTTGTTGTAGTCTTCCAGTGCAGTTTTGAAATCTTCTGTGGCCACCCGCGTAAGTGCCCGGTTCTCATACATCAGCGGGTTTTTCGGGTCCAGCCGAAGGGCTTCGTTGTAATCGGCAATTGCCTTTTCGTAGTTCTGTACATTGAAATATGCCACACCGCGATAGTTGAAAAGTGTTGCATCGGTTTTATCTAACTCAATGGCTTTTGAATAATCATCAATGGCACTGATAAACTCTCCCAGCTCGGCCTTCGCAAAGCCGCGGTTAAAATATTTATCAGCATCAGCCGGGCCGAGCTCCAGCGCTTTTGAGAAGTCGAAATATGCGCCTTCAATATCTTCAACATCATATTTCGCAAACCCGCGGTTGGTGTAGTATTCCCCATTCTTCGCATTGAACTTCACCGCTTTATCAAAATCGAGTATGGCATCTTCGTTATCACCCAGCGCTGCCTTGGCGATTCCGCGACTGTTCCACGCCTCCGCAAAGGTTGAATCAATCTCAAGCGCATAGGTGTAGTCACCGATGGCACCGTAGAAATCTTCCAGACCCAAACGGGCCTGGCCACTCAACACATAAGCCTGCTTGTTTTTCGGATTGGCCGCAAGAATTTTAGAAAGGTCTGTCTTCGCGCCTGCGAAATCCTTCTTCTCAAGCTTCTTCTTTACTGCGTCAAGCGGATCCTGTGCGCCCGCTACGGCAGCAACCGCAACAAACAAAAGCGTAAGCAACGTATTTCTGTTCATGAACCTTTGAATTTCAATGGCTAAAGTATGAAAAATTGTCCGGCCAGCCAGAATCAGCATCTGCCGCCAATGGCGGATCATTTTTCCCACTGGTAACAATCTTACTTCCAATGGGAATTTTTTAACAATTATTGTGTTGTTAGTCCGTATTTTGTCAGAAATCTTTTTGATCATGATCGCTAAAACCCGCACGCTTCTTTTCTCTTTTGTCGCACTCGCTTTCACCGGATGGGCCCAGGAAAAAGCGCTTGAAATGAAAATGGATTTTGAAAGCTACGACCCGCCTTCTACCCTGGTTGTACCGCAGCATAAGCTGATGCGCGCGAAGTTTCCGTTCATCGATATTCATAATCACTATTTTGATATGAACACGGCCGACCTGAGTCAGCGCGTGAAGTACATGGACGAGCTGAACATGGGTGTGATGGTTAACCTGAGCGGTCGTGGTTTCAGAAGCGCGGGAGATCATCTTGAAAAATCATTCGAAAACATCCGCACACATTTCCCCACACGCTTTGTTTTATTTACCAACATCGACTTCGCCGATATTGATAACCCGGAGTGGCAAGCCCGCATGACCAAACAACTGGAAGATGATGTACGAAGAGGTGCAAAAGGACTGAAGATTTACAAAAGCCTCGGCTTGCACAACAAAGACAAGAGCGGCAAGCGCATCGCGATTGACGATCCGCGCATTGATCCCATTTGGGATAAGTGCGGTGAACTGGGAATTCCGGTGCTGATTCACTCAGCCGATCCAAAACCCTTCTGGGATCCCATCGATAGTTTGAACGAGCGCTGGCTTGAACTTAAACTTCATCCCAGCAGACGATACGACAGCTCGTTCCCAAGTTTTGAACAGGTAATTGCAGAGCAACACAACGTGTTCAAAAAGCATCCGAAAACAAAATTCATCAACGCCCACTTAGGATGGTATGCCAACGATCTTCAGAAACTCAGTGGCTTACTCGATCAATTCCCGAATATGTATACCGAAATCGGTGCCGTGATCGCAGAGCTCGGCCGTCAGCCACGCGCAGCAAAAGCCTTCCTCACAAAATATCAGGATCGTGTTTTGTTTGGAAAAGACTCGTGGGTGCCCGACGAATACTCAACCTATTTCAGGGTATTGGAAACCGAAGATGAATACTTCCCCTACCATAAGCGGTACCATGCATTCTGGCGCATGTACGGTCTGGGTTTGCCCGATGAAGTGCTGAAGAAAATTTACTACAAGAATGCGATGAAACTCATTCCGGGCATCGATCCGAAAATGTTTCCGAAATAGTCCGACAATCTTCGTCAACATGAGGTAGTGAATTGTTCCCGCGCAGGCGGAACGGTCGAACCTTTTCATCACATTTGTGTTGACAGAATTGTATGTAACCAATCACTCCGTGAACGCAGAAATCAACACATTCATTCATAACCGCAGGTCCGTTTTCCCGAAAGACTATACAGGCGAAACAGTCGATGATGCCATCATCCGCCAAATGCTGGAAAACGCGAACTGGGCACCTACCCACAAATTCACCGAACCGTGGCGGTTTATTGTTTATTCAGGCGAAGGCCGCAAGAAACTGGGTGCCATACAGGCATCGCTGTACGAACAAAAGTCGAAGGCCGAAGGCACCTTCGATGAAACCAAGTACACGAACATGCTGAACAAACCGCTCGAGTCGTCTCATATCATTTTGGTTTACATGAAACGCGATGAGAAAAAATCCGTCCCCGAAATGGAAGAACTCGGGTCAACCTTTATGGCCGTTCAGAACATGTATCTCACGGCATCGGCAAATAAGGTAGGCGCCTACCTGAGCACAGGAGGTGTTACTTTTTACAAGGAAGCGAACGGGGCTTTCGGATTAGGTGCTGAAGATAAGATCATTGGTTTCTTCCATGTCGGCATGCCAAAACGCACCGACCACGTAAGCAGACGAAACCCGATTGACGCGAAAGTGCAATGGATAAATTCGTAAGCTTGTACCGATAGTTTTATCTGCATGAAAAAGCAGGCGCAAATTCCTTTCCCTTTTGTGCTTGACGAACTCGATTCGTTAACCCCGCGAACACGGCCCATGTTTAGTTGCCTGGGCGTTTATGTAGGCGAAAAAATTGTGCTGGCGCTCCGTAAACGCGAAACATATACAGATGATAATGGTGTGTGGATCGCCACGAAACCTGAACATCACGCCAGTTTAAAGAAAATCTTGCCTTCTATGCGCTCCATTTATGTGCTTGGCGGAGGAGCTGAAACAAACTGGCAGATTGTTCCGGAACAAGCCGATGACTTTGAAGAATCGGTCCTGAAGATTTGCTCGCTCATCAAAAAAGGCGATGAGCGCATCGGAAACATTCCGAAAAAGAAAAAATCAAAAGCTCTCGCTGCGAAAAAGGCCGTTAAGAAATCGGCTTCAAAAAAGCGTTAGTTAGTCCGTTGCGTTCAGGTAAACGTCAACCTGCGTGTAGTACAGTTTTGTTAGACCTTCGTACCCCGAATCGGTTCCGACAATCAACCACAACTCACCCAGATCATTGCTGGTTGCATAAACCGGGTTGGTTGAATTATTGAAACGACTAATGATCGTATAGTTTGTGGTTTTGTCGGCAACGCCCACGTGGCCCACCATCACCATATTCTCCCCGCCTTCCGACTGGTTGCCCTTGTCGATATTCATTTGATAGTACCCGCTAACCAGTTCTCTCACGGGCTCAACCGTTGATGCGCCCACTTTTACATAAACACTCTCGCCCGGAGCCCCTCCCACGCCTGCCGCGTTGGTGGGTACGTTCGAAGCTAATTTAACATTCATTAAAACCTCATAGGGAGTATCTTTGCGAAGGCCTGATATCTTCCGCTTAATAAACATGAACAGATCATCGCTCCGGTTAATGCCCGACAACCGGATGGCTTTCCGGGTTGAATCGGCATTGATGTTAAAAGGAAGTGTATCATGGCTGGCTTTCAGATGATACGTTGAAGAGTCTTCCGGATAGTCGGCAAAATCGCCTTCCCATCCCGACAGAGAATCGCGGAAAGAAAACGTGAAGGTGTAAACTTTCGTAACCTGCTCTTTCGAGCATGAAGCTGAGATCATCAGACCGAACACAACTAAAAATCCAGCCAATAGCCGCATAACAGAACTTTTCACACTAACCATTTGACACTTCCATGACTCAAAACGTTGCAAAGGATATGCCATGCTAGTGCTTACCCATCGATATGATCAATTGCCGTTTCGACATCCACACATTCCATGTGCCCTTAACTTCAATGGAACTATCGGCACGCGTAATCACCACCGGGCTGGTATATAACAAAGAGTCCGACCCGATCTTTTGAACATTATCCTGTAAGGGCACCCCCGAGAGCATGCTGTTAAGATACGCCTCAATCAATTGCTGTTCAATTTCCAGGCCATGTGCTTTTCCGGGCGCCAGCCAGTGAATGTTGACCCCTTCTTCAACCGCCACTTTTGCCGTGTCCGGATTACGCTGGTTCAGACGGGTCATTACATCACGGCCTTTTACAAACGCTGCATCCAAAATCTCCGAATCGGTCACTTTCACGATGGCCTGTTGCTCACGCGCATCGCGCATCTGTTTCCGTTGTTCGTCCGACAACGAACCCCCACACGCATAAAGTAAAACCGTCAAAAGAACCCATGACTTTTTCATGTTGTAAAACTAAGATTATGATCGGAGTCTCACCAGAGAAGTCGTTTCCCACATGAATAAAATGTGTCTGGCGCGCCTTCTGGCGATCAGGCCCCAAATACCGGAATACTGCTTAACTTTGCCGGGATTTTGCGACTATGATTCAGAAACTTGAAGAATTGAAGCTCCGGTTTGAGGAGGTTGGCCAGCTGATCGTTCAGCCTGATATCATTCAGGACATGAAAAATTACACTCAGCTGAACAAGGAGTACCGCGACCTGGAGAAAATTGTTACTAAATACGACCAATACCGTGACGCGCTGAACCATCAGCAGCAGGCCAAAGAACTGTTGGAAAAAGAGAAGGATCCGGATTTGCGGGAACTGGCCAAGGAAGAACTCGATGAACTGGCAGGGAAAATTGAAGAACTCGATGGCATTTTGAAAGAAATGCTCATTCCGAAAGACCCTAACGATGACAAAAATGTTATCCTGGAAATCCGCGGTGGAACCGGTGGTGACGAAGCCGCCTTGTTCGCGGGTGATCTCTTCCGGATGTATCAGCGCTTCTGCGACAGGCGTGGATTGAAACTAACGGTGCTCGACTCTACCGAAGGTACCGCGGGCGGCTACAAGGAGGTTATCAGCAGCGTAACCGGTGAAGGAGCTTATGCCTTGTTAAAGTTTGAGTCCGGTGTGCACCGTGTGCAACGCGTACCCGATACAGAGCAAATGGGACGTGTTCATACCTCCGCAGCCTCGGTTGCTGTGCTTCCTGAAGTAGAGGATGTAAACATTGAGATCAATCCGGCCGACATCGAAGTTCAGACAGCACGTTCAAGTGGTGCGGGTGGACAGAACGTAAACAAGGTTGAAACCAAAGTTCAGCTTACTCATAAACCCACGGGCATCGTGATCACGTGCCAGGTGGAACGTTCGCAGCACGGAAACCGGGAGCGCGCCATGAAGATGCTGATTGCGAAGCTTTACGAAATGGAAACTGAAAAGCAGAATGCAGAGATCAGTTCCGCACGTAAATCGATGGTAAAAACCGGGGACCGTTCTGAAAAAATTCGTACGTATAACTACCCGCAGAGCCGCGTAACCGACCACCGGATTGGCTACACGCAGCATAATTTGCCGGCGGTAATGAATGGCGACATCGACAGCTTTATCGAGCAGCTCCGGATTGCCGACAACCTCGAAAAAATGGCCGAGGGAGCTGCGCTTTAAACTTTTCCGGGGATCAGATTTTTATTCATTAATTTCACTTAACTATCCATTTTAACATATGAGCAAAGGATTAATCACAACCTTAGTTATACTAGGAATCATCATCGTTTTTGTTGGCGGATTTTTTTGGTGGGGAACCAGTGTTTACGATAAAGCGGTTGCTTCTCAGGAAGAAGTTAATAAAACGTTTGCCGACGTTCAGGCTGCGTATCAGCGCAGGGCTGATTTGGTACCCAACCTGGTAGCAACGGTTAAAGGTGCAGCCGAAAATGAAAAGAGTATTTTGGTTCAGGTTACGCAGGCCCGTGCCGGAATTGTAAATGCCAAAACTCCGGAAGATTTAGAGTTGGCAGGTCGCCAGATCAACACGGCTATCAACCTGGCCTTTGAAGCCTACCCCCAAATCCGTTCAACGGAAAATTTCCAGGATCTGCAGTCGCAACTTGAGGGAACAGAAAACAGAATCAACGTGGCCCGTACGCGCTACAATGAATCAGTTGCCAGCTACAACACATATGTTCGCGGTTATTTCAAGAAAATGGCGTTGAACATGTTCGGAGACGGTGAAGATTTCTCTGTTCGCAAGGGATTTGAAGCTGCGGCTGGATCGGAAAAAGCTCCTGAAGTAAAATTCTAAGTAACGACACCTTATAAAAACAAAACCCTGACAATGCTGTCAGGGTTTTTTTATTGACTTAACGTTAGTCTGCTTGTTACTTCGCCTTTACCTCGCGGTTCTCATAGCTTTCAATCACATCGCCTTCTTTAATGTCGGCAAAGTTCTTAATGCTGATACCGCAATCGAAGCCTGACTTCACTTCGCTCACATCGTCCTTGAAACGTTTCAGCGCGGTCATCTCGCCGGAGTAAACCACGATACCTTCGCGGATCAATCGGATCGGGTTGTTGCGTTTAATGTAACCGTCTGTAACCATACATCCTGCTACCGTACCCACCTTCGAAATCTTGAATACCTCGCGAACCTCCGCGTTACCCACAATAACCTCTTCCATCTCCTTCTCGAGCATACCCTCCATCGCGGCCTTCACTTCGTTGATCGCATCGTAGATGATTGAGTACAGGCGAATTTCAATTTCCTCGTTCTCAGCCACTTTACGGGCTGCCGAAGACGGACGCACCTGGAAACCAACGATAATCGCATCGGATGCCGAAGCCAGCAACACATCGGATTCGGAAATCTGACCGACACCTTTATGGATAATGCTCACGGCAACTTTTTCAGTCGACAATTTCAACAATGAGTCAGACAACGCTTCTACTGAACCGTCCACGTCACCTTTCACAATCACGTTCAGCTGCTTGAAGTTTCCAACCGCAAGACGTCTTCCGATTTCATCAAGTGTGATGTGCTTGCGTGTGCGGATGCTCTGCTCACGTAAGATCTGACCGCGCTTGGCTGCGAGTTCGCGCGCTTCACGGTCTGATTCCATCACAACAATTTTTTCACCGGCCTGTGGCGCACCATCCAGACCAAGCATTTGAACAGGGGTTGACGGACCGGCATCGTTAATTCGTTTACCGGTGTCATCAAACATAGCCTTTACACGGCCATAGTTTGCGCCCGCTACTACGATATCACCAATGCGAAGCGTTCCGTTCTGCACCATCATCGTGGCTACGTAACCGCGGCCTTTATCCAACGAGGCTTCAATGATCGAACCAACAGCAGCCCGGTCGGGGTTTGCCTTCAGGTTCAATAACTCGGCTTCGAGTAATACTTTTTCGAGCAAATCTTCAATACCCTGGCCGGTCTTCGCCGAGATTTCCTGGCTCTGGTATTTACCTCCCCACTCTTCTACCAATACGTTGATCTTCGAAAGTGACTCCCGTACTTTATCCGGATTTGCGCCCGGCTTATCAATTTTGTTGATCGCAATAACAATCGGTACACCCGCTACCTGCGCGTGATTGATCGCTTCTTTTGTTTGCGGCATCACATCATCGTCAGCCGCAACTACGATAATCGCAATGTCCGTGAGCTTGGCACCCCGTGCACGCATCGCGGTAAACGCTTCGTGACCAGGCGTATCGAGGAAGGCAATCTTGTTTCCTTTTTTAGTGGTTACATCGTACGCACCAATGTGCTGGGTAATACCCCCGGCTTCTGATGCGGTAACTTTTGTTTTACGGATGTAATCCAGCAACGAAGTCTTACCGTGGTCAACGTGACCCATGATCGTAACAATCGGTGCGCGCGGAATCAGGTCTTCTTCCGAATCTTCTTCCTCCACTACTTCATCTTCTTCTGCTGAGATGAACTGTACTTCGTACCCAAATTCATCGGCAATAACGGTGATCGCTTCTGCATCGAGGCGCTGGTTGATCGAAACGAACATACCCAAGCTCAAACAGGTTGAGATTACATCGTTTACCGATACGTTCATCAGCGATGCCAAATCATTCGCTGAAATAAATTCAGTCAGCTTGAGCACCTTTGAGTCTGCCTGCTCCTGCAGCATTCTCTCATCGTCGGCATCCGAATTCGCCTGACGTTTCTCTCTTCTGTATTTGGAACCTCCGCCCTTCTTGCCACCACCGCTTAACTTAGCGAGTGTTGCACGAATCTGCTCCTGAATTTCTTTCTCTGTCGGTTCAGCCTTTTGGGTGCGTGGCGGCAATGGTTTTTTACCTCCGCCCTGCTTCAGGTTGTTATTCTGACCGGGAGCTTGTGCAGGCAAACGCTTGCGCGGACGCTTTTGTCCATCGGCTCTGCCTTTTTGATCTGAACTTCCGGCAGGTGATTCTTTCTTGCGCTCGGTAGGAAGGTCAATCTTATCGAGGATGTTAAGGCCTTTCAGTTTATCAGCCTTCGCCTTGATTAATTCCTGCTCCGGTTTCTCTTCAACTTTTGGTTCTTCTACCACCGGAGGTTTCTTCTCAACAACAACCGGTTTTTCTTCCGGTTCCGGAGTTTCTTTCTTCTTCTTAACAGGCTCTTTCTTTTCAAGATCAATCTTTCCAAGAACCTTGATGCCGTCAAGAACCGGCCGCTCGGTTTCTACCTTTTCAGGCTTCGGCTCCACCTTCTCTTTCTTCGGTTGCTCTTTTGCAACCAGATTTTTGATGAGCAAGCCGGCCTCTTCTTCCGCCTGGCGCTTCGCTTCCTTCTCGGCTTCTACGGCAGGATTTTCAACATGCTTGGTACCGATCGTTAAACCGGAAGCTTCCAGTTTCTCGGTTGCCGAAGACGCGTATTCTTTTGAGAGTAGCGCGAATTGTTCAGGCGTAAGTTTAGCGTTGGGGTTGTTTTCAACCTCATGACCTTTTTTGGATAAAAACTCCAGAATGGTGTCTTTCCCTACGTTGAGTTTCCGTGCCGCCTGACTTAACCTGATTTCTGCCATTTGCTTCAAATATCGCCCTTTTTAAGGGACATAAAAAGTTATAAATTCATTACCCTTCCTGTTCAAACTCTTTCTTCAGGATGTTGTGAACAACTTCAACGGTTTCTTCTTCAAGATCCGTCCGTCTAACCAGCTCTTCTTTATTGAGGGCCAGTACGCTTTTCGCTGTATCGAGTCCGATGCGCTTCAGCTCATCGATAACCCAGCTTTCAATTTCATCTGAAAACTCGTCTAAGTCTACGTCCTCCTCCTGTGCACCGTCTATTTCGCGGAACACATCGATTTCATAGCCCACTAACCGGCTTGCCAGTTTAATGTTCAATCCGCCTTTACCGATGGCCAGCGAAACCTGGTCGGGTTTCAGGTATACCATGATGCGGTTGTTATCCTTATCAACTTTGATGCTCGAAATTTTAGCCGGGCTGAGCGCGCGCTGCACAAAAAGTTCGAGGTTATCGGTATAGTTGATCACGTCAATGTTCTCATTCTGCAATTCACGTACGATGGCGTGAATGCGTGATCCCTTCATCCCCACGCAAGCTCCCACGGGATCAATCCGGTCGTCATACGACTCAACGGCAACTTTTGCGCGTTCACCGGGTTCACGAACAGCTTTCTTGATGGTAATCAGTCCGTCATACACTTCCGGTACCTCCTGCTCGAACAAACGCTCGATAAACACAGGCGATGTCCGGGAAAGGATGATTTTCGGATTTCCGTTCACCATTTCCACTTTATGAACGATGGCCCGCACGTTTTCACCTTTGCGATACCGGTCTTTCGGGATCTGCTCACCGCGCGGAATGGAAATTTCGTTTCCTTCGGCATCAATCAGCAACACTTCTTTTCCGAGGATCTGGTACACTTCAGCTGTAATGATCTCGCCTACCAGATCTTTATACTTTTGATAGATGATATCTTTCTCCAGGTCCTTTACTTTTTGCATCAGCGTTTGACGCGCTGTGGTAACGGCTCTGCGACCAAAATCTTCCAGGTAAACCTGCTCGGCAACTTCCTCGCCTACTTCAAAATCCGGTTCAATTTTCTTTGCTTCTGAAAGCGCAATCTTGTCGTGATCCCAAATGTCTTCCGAATCATCGTCCACGATTTCGCGGAAGCGCCAGATTTCAAGGTCACCCTTGTCGGCATTCACGATGATGTCAAAATTGTCATCAGTCTCATATTTCTTACGAATCATGTTCCGGAATACATCTTCCAGAATTCTGATCATCGTTGGGCGGTCGATGTTTTTCTGTTTCGCAAAATCTGCAAACGACTCGATGAGTGTACTAGCGTCCATCACTGTAATTATTTAAATGATACCAACACAATTGTTTTGTCTATTTTATCAAAAGGAATTTCGATTGTCTTTTCTTCTTTCTTTTTGCCCGAGCCGATCAGTTGTGTAAGCCGGATGCTGTTTTCATCCACGGCGGTAAGCTTACCTTCATCGGTTTGTTCCGCTTGCCGTACACGCACGTTACGTCCGATGTTTTTAACATACTGACGCTTGAGCTTGAGCGGCTGATCCAGTCCCGGGGTCGAAACCTCGAGGTTAAACGCACCGGAAATCAGGTTTGAATCATCCAGGGCTTTCGACAGATCGCGGCTCAGGTCGGCACAATCATCAATGCCAATACCCGCATCTCCGTCAACGATCACCAGCACTTTACCAACCGCACCTTTGAACGAAGCGATCACGTCAACAATAAAGTGGGCCTGATCCTTTAATAAGGACTCTGCCATTTTTTTTATTGAAGCCGGTAAATCGTGCGAATTCATCAATCCTGATCGAAAATCTGTATAAACAAAGAGGGGACTTGTGTCCCCTCTACTGATTAAACTCGTATAAGTGGCACAAAAATAAGTCAATTTTGCGTTATCACAAAATATTGCCGTTTATTTGGGCAAAATCACGGTTTATGCGCTTCAGGATTCTTGTGTTGGTTGTGATCGCAGGCCTTGCTGGCTGCGGTAAGAATAACGAGAAAACACCTCCGACCGGGCCGGCAAAAGTTATTAATGTACCCACATTCAATGCCGACTCAGCTTTTTATTTTGTGCAGAAGCAAGTTGCATTCGGGCCACGCGTTCCCAATTCAACCGCACATAAAAACACCGGCGATTTCCTGATTGCCCAACTGAAAACATACGGGGCCGCGGTAAAAGTGCAGGAATTTTCCGCCACCACGTTCGACAACAAGCGTCTCAACCTGCGCAACATTATCGCATCCTTCAACCCCGAGAAGAAGAAACGCATCTTGCTGGCTGCCCACTGGGATACCCGGCCCTTCTCCGACAAAGACAAAGAAAAACCGAATGCTGCATTTGACGGTGCCAATGACGGTGCCAGCGGAGTTGGCGTATTACTCGAAATTGCACGCAACCTTCGTCAGCAACCCACCGATGCGGGTATTGACATTATTCTGTTTGACGGAGAAGACTGGGGTGAACGCCATGACGTTACTCCGCCTCAACTCCCCAACAATCTTAAGAGCTGGTGGTGCCTTGGCTCACAATACTGGTCGACCAATAAACACATTCCGAACTATTCGGCATACTATGGCATTCTGCTCGACATGGTGGGAGCGAAGGGTTCACGTTTCGCGTTTGAGTCATACTCGCTCGACTACGCGCCAAGCATTGTCGACAAGGTCTGGAAAACTGCAGGCAAGTTGGGCTACTCCGGTGTGTTCGTGAACGTGAAGGATGGTGGCGTGCTGGACGACCACGTTTTTGTAAACCTGAATGCGAAAATCCCGATGGTCGATATTGTCAGCTATGACGAAAACGGCAGCTTTGGCGATTTTCATCATACCCAAAAAGACAACATGAGCATCATCAGCAAAGAAACGCTGAGCGCTGTTGGCCAAACCGTGATGCAGGTTATTTACTACGAATAGTATTCGGGAAGATTTTTGAGATACTGACCGTACCCGCTTTTCTCGAGCGGCTTTGCGAGGTTCAGCAATTGCTGGTCGTTGATAAAACCCATCCGGTAAGCGATCTCTTCTATACAGCCAATCTTAAGGCCCTGTCGCTGTTCGATCACATGCACAAAGTTTGCGGCCTGCATGAGTGAGTCAAATGTTCCGGTATCCAGCCAGGCGGTTCCCCGATCCATCGCGGCTACTTTCAGTTTACCCTTCTTCAGATAGGCATTGTTAACATCGGTGATTTCCAACTCTCCGCGCGGGCTGGGTTTCAAGGCTTTCGAGATGGCAACAACTTCATTATCGTAGAAGTAAAGTCCCGGCACGGCATAGTTCGACTTCGGCTCTTTCGGCTTCTCTTCGATTGAGATTGCATTCATGTTGCTGTCGAACTCCACTACACCGTAACGCTCCGGGTCATTAACGTGGTACGCAAACACTACACCGCCATCCGGGTCAACCGATGATTCGAGCACTTTGCTTAATCCGGATCCATAAAAAATATTGTCACCCAAAATCAGCGCAACACTGTCGGTACCGATAAACTTCTCACCGATAATAAATGCCTGTGCGAGTCCTTCCGGTTTAGGTTGTTCGGCATACGAAAACTCGCAACCGAGTTGTTTGCCATCGCCCAATAGTTTTTTAAAGAGGGGTAGATCCTGAGGTGTGGAGATGATCAGAATCTCACGGATGCCCGCCATCATCAATACCGACAGCGGATAATAAATCATCGGTTTGTCGTACACCGGCATGAGCTGCTTGCTCACGGCCAGGGTTAGCGGATGTAAACGTGTGCCTGATCCTCCGGCTAGAATTATTCCCTTCATCGGTTACCGTACATGGTGTTGTAATATTGCAAATATGCTCCGGAAGTTACGTTTTTAAGCCAATTTTCGTTGTTTAGGTACCAATCCACCGTTTTTTCGATACCGTCTTCAAACGAGGTTTCCGGGCGCCATCCGGTTTCGCTGATGGTTTTACCGGGGTCGATGGCATAACGCAGGTCGTGTCCGGGGCGATCTTTTACAAACGTGATCAGTTTCGAGGAAGTGCCTTCCGGCCGGCCCAGTTTTTTATCGACAATGCGGCACAACAACTTCACGACATCAATGTTCGTCCACTCGTTGTTACCGCCTATGTTATAAATCTCCCCCGCCTTTCCTTTGTGAAAAATTGCATCGATCGCACGTGCGTGATCTTCCACGTACAGCCAGTCGCGGATATTCTCTCCTTTGCCATACACCGGAAGTGGTTTGCTGTTAACCATATTGTTGATCATTAATGGAATGAGTTTTTCCGGGAAATGATACGGGCCATAGTTATTGGAGCAACGGCTGATCATGGCAGGTAAACCATACGTGTTGTTGAACGCCAGTACGAAGTGGTCACTGCTCGCTTTTGATGCGGAGTACGGTGAGCGCGGGTCTAACGAAGAGGTTTCGGTAAAGTATCCGGTTGAGATCGATCCATACACTTCATCGGTTGAAATGTGATAAAACATTTTACCCGCATAGTTGTCAGTCCATGCCGTTTGCGCTGCCTTCAATAACCGGATGGTGCCAATGATGTTCGTTACAGCAAATTCATCCGGGTTATGAATCGAACGATCTACATGAGATTCGGCCGCCAGATGAATGATGCTGTCAATATTGAATTCTTGAATGGTTTTGAGCGCGAGTTCAACGTCAAGAATATCGCCTTTTACAAAATGATAGTTTGGCTTTTTCTCAATGTCGCGGAGGTTCTCGAGGTTGCCCGCATAGGTGAGTTTATCGTAGTTGACGATGCGATAATCGGGGTATTTGTTCACAAAAAGCCGAACCACTTGCGAGCCGATGAAGCCTGCTCCGCCCGTGATTAAAATGTTCTTTCTCATGCTCCTTTTTTTATCGTTTTCCGGCCAATACTGAAATAAGTGAACTCGAGTTCAGACATATTGTCAAGCCCGTACAGGTTACGGCCGTCAAAAATCACCGGGTTTTTCAGTTGTTTTTGCATCCGTGCGAAGTCGGGGCTGCGGTACTCGGGCCATTCGGTGGCGATCAGCAGGGCATCCGCACCTTGCAGCACATCATATTGGTTTTCGAAGTACTGAATTTTGTCGCCAAAAACTGCTTTGGTGTTTTCGATTGCTTCCGGATCGTGCGCACGCACCAGGGCGCCTTCGTTCAGCAATTCTCTGATATTGTTAAGCGATGATGCTTCCCGGATATCGTCTGTATGCGGTTTAAACGACAAGCCCCAAACCGCCACTGTTTTTCCTTTCAACGAACCGAAATGTTTTTTCATGCTGCCGATGAGCTTGATCTTTTGCTTGCCGTTTACAGCCATCACGGCATTCAGAATTTCAAAATCGTATTGAACATCCTGCGATGACTTCACAAGTGCCTGCACATCTTTTGGAAAACAGCTTCCTCCAAAACCGATTCCGGCAAATAAAAATCGTTTGCCAATGCGGCTGTCCGTTCCCATTCCTTTACGGATCAGATCGACATCCGCGCCAAGCTTTTCACATAAGTTGGCGATTTCATTCATGAACGTAATCTTCGTTGCCAGGAACGCATTCGCTGCATACTTGGTCAGCTCAGACGAACGTTCATCCATAAAGATTAACGGATTGCCTTGTCGTGTAAACGGAGCGTACAGGTTCTCCATAATTTTTGCCGCACGCGGAGATTGTGTCCCGATGATCACGCGCTCGGGTTTCATGAAATCTTCTACGGCCAGACCTTCGCGTAAAAACTCAGGATTAGAAACCACATCAAAATCAACCGTGGCGCCTTTGGAAACTTTCTCACGCACGAGCTCAGCTGTGCCTACCGGTACGGTGCTTTTATTGACAATCACCGTGTATTCTTTCAGCAAAGGCCCGATCTGCTCGGCCACACCCAACACATATTTGAGGTCGGCTGCGCCATCGCCACCGGGAGGGGTGGGCAGCGCGAGCATGATAATTTTTGCGTCCTTAATTCCTTCTGCCAGGCTGGTGGTGAAAAACAGGCGCTCTTGCTTCACATTACGTTCAAAGATCTCTTCGAGGCCGCGCTCAAAAATCGGAATTTGACCTTGTTTAAGGCGTTTCACTTTGGCCTCGTCAATGTCCACGCAGGTAACGGTGTTACCCGTTTCTGCATAACAGGTTCCCGAGACCAATCCAACATATCCCGTTCCGATTACCGCTATTTTCATTATTTCTGGAAAAAGAGCCTAAAAGTAGTGCTTTTATTGCTACCCGTTTTTGCGGATTCATTACCATTTCGGTCACTACCTAACATTCGTTTGGTTGTGATTTTTATTAGCCCTACCTTCGTATCCCTTAAAATTTGAGATATGCAGCAGGTGTTAGAAAATGATTTGAGTGGGATCAGCTTTGCCGAGAGCGAGAACCAGAAGATGATTGCCGATATGGTTCGGGATTTCGGTAAAAAGGAAATCCTTCCCAAAATGATGGAGTGGGACGAGTCGCAGGAATTTCCCGTGCAGGTTTTTAAGAAGCTGGGTGAACTCGGGCTGATGGGTGTTCTGGTTCCGGAAGAATATGGCGGGGCAGGTTTCGGTTATCCGGAATATGTCACGGCCATCGCTGAGCTTTCAAAGATTTGCGGGTCGATCGGGCTCTCCATGGCCGCGCATAATTCGTTGTGTACAGGACATATTCTCCAGCACGCGAACGAAGAACAAAAAAGAAAATACCTGCCCAAACTGGCCACTGCAGATTGGATCGGAGCGTGGGGATTAACAGAACCCAACACGGGCTCGGATGCCGGTAACATGCGCACCGTTGCCGTGAAGGATGGCGATTACTTTGTGATCAACGGGGCAAAAAACTTCATCACCCATGCGCGCTCCGGCAATGTTGCCGTGGTGATTGTGCGAACCGGTGAGGTGGGCGATTCGCATGGCATGACTGCCTTCATTATCGAAAAAGGCACCCCGGGATTTTCATCGGGAAAAAAGGAAAACAAGCTCGGTATGCGGGCATCCGAAACAGCCGAATTAATTTTTACCGACTGCCGCGTCCACAAGTCGCAGATGATCGGAAAAGAGGGCGATGGATTTATCCAGGCCATGAAAGTGCTTGATGGCGGAAGGATTTCCATTGCTGCGCTAAGCCTCGGCATCGCGCAGGGCGCGTTCGAAGCTGCCCTGAAGTACTCGCACGAGCGTCATCAGTTCAACAAACCGATCTCCAGCTTTCAGGGAATTGCCTTTAAGCTGGCCGACATGGCGACCAAAATTGAGGCTGCTAAACTTTTGACTTACCGGGCGGCTGATCTGAAACAAAAAGGTCACAACGTAAACCGCGAGTCGGCCATGGCCAAGCTGTATGCATCAGAGGTTGCCGTGGATGTGGCCAACGAAGGCGTGCAGATTTTTGGGGGGTATGGTTACACCAAGGATTTCCCGGCCGAGAAGTACTACCGTGACGCAAAACTGTGCACGATCGGGGAGGGAACCTCAGAAATCCAGAAATTGGTGATTTCCAGGGCTATTTTGAAGTAGTTTTTGCTTTTATCAGCACCTTTGCTGTATATTTGCAGCCCTAATTAACAGAGAACATGCTCATTATCAACATCAAAGAGAACGAGTCAATTGACAAAGCCCTGAAGCGTTTCAAGAAGAAATTCGAAAAAACCGGAATTCTGAAAGAATTGCGCTCACGCACAGCGTTTGAAAAGCCATCTGTTACCCGCAGAATGGAGATCAAAAAGGCGGCTTACGTTCAGAACCTGAGAAGACAAGAAAACGCTTAAGCGAATTCCGCAGGCGATTTTATAAACAATCTGTCAACAGATCCCCTATGGGCTTTCCCGTAGGGGATTATTTTTTTACATTGGATCAACCGAAGCATTCGGGTGAGGCGTTGGCAGATTAGTATGATTGAGCAGTTCCTGAAATATCTCCTATACGAAAAACGCGTCAGCGCACATACCTCGCTGGCCTATCGGAACGACCTCGAACAATTCACTAAATTTTTAAACGAGACCTACGACAACCATCCTATTCAGGATGCTACCTACGGCATGGTGCGCTCGTGGATCATCACCCTGGTGGATGCTAAAATTGAGGCCTCTTCTGTTAACCGGAAGATTGCGAGCCTCAAGGCATTCTATAAGTTTCTGCTGCGCGAACAGAAGATTGAAAAGAATCCGATGCAGAAGATCCGCGTGCTGAAAACACAAAAGCGGCTTCCTTCCTTTGTGAAGGAAAACGACATCGCTGAAGTACTGGATCACAAAGAATACAAGAAGGAAAAAGTTGCCTGGAGTGACTCACTTGAAGACTGGCGGAGAAGGGTGATTCTGGAGTTATTTTATGCCACCGGAATCCGTTTGTCGGAACTTATCGGTCTCAAGGAAAATCAAATCAACTTTCGCGACCGGACGATTAAAGTTTTAGGAAAAAGAAACAAGGAAAGGGTAGTCCCTTTTCCTGCCGGAATCGTTTCTATACTGGAGGGGTATCGCACGGTACGAAACCGTGAAGTGGAAATGAAAAGCCATGGACTTTTATTGGTGACTGATTCAGGCGAGCCGTGTTATCCGATGATGGTGTACCGGGTGGTGAAACAACATCTGAAAGAATCGGGTAGCCAGAAAACCAGCCCGCACGTACTGCGCCATACATATGCTACGCACCTGCTCAACAAAGGTGCTGAGATCAATGCGGTAAAGGATCTGTTGGGCCACAGCAGCCTGGCTGCCACACAGGTCTACACCCATAACTCGATGGAAAAAATTAAAAAAGCTTTTGACCAGGCGCATCCGAAAGCCTGATACTACGATGACTAACCTTAAACCATACGCTATCGAATAAATCGCTACGAAAGACTTTCGGTATGTCTGTAAACTGCCGCGTAACGGATGTTCAATTTTTAAATTCTTGCATTATGAAGTTACACGTTCAATCCATTCATTTCGATGCCGACATCAAGCTGATCAATTTCATCCAACGTAAAGTAGACAAGCTGCAAACATTTTACGACCGCATGGTGGATGGCGAAGTTTTCCTGCGCTTAAACAATGAGGGAGTTGAGAACAAAACCGTAGAGATTAAGTTAAATATGCCGGGTACACAGTTGTTTGCCGTGGAGAAAGCGCGCTCGTTCGAAGCAGCAACCGACATGGCAACCGAAGCCCTTCGGAATCAATTGAAAAAATTTAAAACCCGTGTCAAGCAGGGGAGAGCATAAGCTCTCCGGAAACAAATTCTTCGATCCTTAAATAGCCCGTGCAACCCACGGCAATCATATTGCGTCATAGGGGTAAACCAATTCCCCCATGACAAAATATGTTGCGGCACTAATGTTGTCGGGCGTAATGCTCGGTGCGACAGCGCAAAACCGTGATTTCCACCTCGACCAGGAATACGCGATTTTAAAAAACGGAACCATCGACCTCCGGTCATCCGATGCCAACGTGTTCATTACCGGAACAGACCGCTCGGCCACTGTTCGCGTCAAAATCGACCGGACGGTTACTGCCAAAGGCTGGTATACATCAAAAGGAGAATTTACGGTTGACGTTGAACAGGCAAACGGTAACCTCACCATTCACGAACACCAAAGCAATGTGCAGGTAGGCATTGTAGGCTACTACCACGAAGACTATAAAATCGTGATTGAAGCTCCTGCAGGAGTGAGCCTGACGATCAAGGGCGATGATGGCGACTATGAAATTAAAAACGTTAATGGCTCGATCAGTCTGGATATAGATGATGGAGATGCCCGGCTCACAAACTGCAACGGCAATCAATTTTCATTCGACCTGGATGACGGAAACCTCGAAATGAGCGGTGGCAACGGATCGGTACGTATTAATGCCAGTGATGCCGACTTTCTTTTTGAAGAAGCCAACTTTTCATCGCTCGATGCCGATGTAGACGATGGTGACCTGGTCATTCACAGTTCACTTGCTGAAAATGGAAACTACTCCATCCGCACACAAGACGGCCTGGTGGTGTTCGATATCCGTTCGGGTGGAGGTTCATTCAATATCCGGCATGATGATTCGCGTATCAGTGCACAGGGTAATTTTACCACACGCGAAGAAGATGAGCACCTGACCAAACTTGATTTAGGAAACAGCACCGCTAAAATCAATATCCGGGCGGATGATGCGAGCGTACGCCTTCGGGCTCCGGGCAAATAAGATAACTTGATGTGAAAACAAAAAGTCCCGCTTTTGCGGGACTTTTTATTGGGTAAACAATGTGAAGAATTAAATCTTGAATGCCTTCTTCACCTGCTCTACATAATCAAGCTTTTCCCATGGGAAGAGCTCAACTTTTACCTTTTTCTCATTCTGCTTGCCTTTGTTAAACACCTTCTCAACCACTTTTGACTCGCGGCCCATGTGTCCGTAGGCTGCTGTTTCAGAATAAATCGGAGTTCTCAATTGGAAGCGCTCTTCAATGAAGTACGGGCGCATATCGAACAGCTTTTCTACTTTATTGGCAATTTCTCCATCCGTCAGGTTCACTTTGGCGGTGCCGTACGTGTTTACGTACAAACCAACAGGTTTCGCCACACCGATCGCATATGCCACCTGGACAAGTACTTCATCGCACAACCCGGCAGCTACCAGGTTTTTAGCAATGTGACGCGTTGCATACGCAGCAGAACGGTCAACTTTTGAAGGATCTTTTCCGGAGAAAGCACCACCACCGTGTGCTCCTTTTCCACCGTATGTATCCACGATGATTTTGCGGCCGGTCAAACCGGTATCGCCATGAGGCCCGCCAATCACAAACTTACCGGTCGGGTTAACGTGATATTTAATGTCGCTTCCGAAGAGTTTCTGAACACGCTTCGGCAGTTTCTTCAGGATACGTGGAACCAGTACATTGATTACATCTTCCTTAATCTTCTTAAGCATCGCTGCGTCCTTATCGAAATCATCGTGCTGGGTAGAAATTACAATCGCATCAATGCGCTGTGGCTTACCATCATCACCATATTCGATTGTTACCTGTGACTTCGCATCCGGGCGGAGGTAGGTCATTACCTTACCTTCTCTGCGAATAGCAGCCAGTTCACGCAACAGCATATGAGCCAGTTCCAGCGGAAGCGGCATATAGTTGTCGGTTTCGTTGGTCGCGTAACCAAACATCATACCCTGGTCGCCAGCGCCCTGGTCTTCCTTCTTTTTACGCTCAACCCCCTGGTTGATGTCAGAAGACTGTTCATGAATTGCAGAGAAGATACCGCAGCTGTTCGCTTCGAACATGTATTCGCTTTTCGTGTAGCCAATCTTGCGGATGACCTCGCGGGCAATCTCCTGCACATCCAGGTATGCCTGCGATTTAACCTCACCGGCCAACACAACCTGTCCGGTCGTTACCAGCGTTTCGCAGGCAACTTTGGATGAAGGATCGTACGCTAAGAAGTAGTCGATAAGAGCATCAGAAATCTGGTCAGCAACTTTGTCTGGGTGACCTTCCGAGACTGACTCGGACGTAAAAAGGTAGGGCATATAGTGGTTAACGTGTTTGGTTAAAGTAAAACCGGTCGCAAAGTTATAGGAATGATCCTAATTGAAAAATGCCGGAAGCCATTAGGCTAAAAAAAGAAAAACCGCAGGCGACTTCGGGAGTTCCGGTTTATCCTTCCTCCAAGCCTTAACAGGTTTGGTAATGATCGATTCGTCTTTTCCTGTTATATCTATTGCGATACACAGCAACGTGTCTTCATGTAATGCTTTAAGTAAGTTACCCGCCATGGCATTATTCCGATACGGGGTTTCAATGAAGATTTGTGTTTGCCTTTTCGACCGGGATTCCTTTTCAAAACTTCGGATAGCTTCTGTGGATTCCTTTCCATCGATGGGGAGATACCCGTGAAATGCAAAGTTTTGTCCGGTTAAACCGGAAGCCATTAAGGCCAACAGAATAGACGATGGGCCGGTTAACGGAATAACCTGAATTCCGTGCTGATGGGCATACCGTGCTGCGAGCGCTCCGGGGTCGGCAATTCCGGGGCATCCCGACTCCGATAAAACCCCGATATTCTTTCCCTCCCGAATGGGTGCAAACAATTCGGGGAGGTCTTGCACGCGTGTCTCTTTGTTCAGTACACTGAAGTGTAACGGCTCAATGGAATCATAAATTTTCAAACTGCTGAGGTATCGTCTGGCCGTGCGAATATCCTCTGCCAGAAAGTGGTCAATGTATTTGAGCGCCTCTATTACGGATGAAGGTATTACCGAATGTTGGGTGCTTTCGGCAATGGTGGTGGGAATCAGGAACAGTTTGCCGCTGCTCATGCCTGTTTTATTGCGTGCAGAAAATTGCGAACCACTTCCACAAATTCCTTAGGTTTTTCGGCCTGAATCCAATGGCCGGTATCCATGGTAATTAACGTTGACTTCGGAAATAACTGCTTGATCCGGTCGCGATCGTCATCTTTAACATAGTTGGAGTTCGCTCCGCGGATAAAAAGTGCCGGCCCGTCATACACACCTTCGAATTGCAGGTCCTGGCCGATATCTTCCAGGCTTTTGTCAATTACCGGCAAGTTGATCTTCCACGAGAATCCTCCTTCCGGCTTCCGGGTAAGGTTCTTGAGCAGAAACTGCCTGACGTCTTCCTCTTTAACATAGTCTGCGAGTACCTGATCGGCTTCACCGCGGGTAGTGATGGTGTCGATGGGTATTGCCTTCAGGCCTTTAACAATCACATCGTGGTGCACTTTATAATACTTGGGCGCGATGTCGGCTACAATCAGCGCACCGACCATCTCCGGATAAGCTACTGCAAAGTTCATGGCCGTTTTCCCACCCATGGAGTGGCCCAGAATGACGGGTTTTTCAAGGCCTTGCTGCTGAATAAAGTCTTTCAGATCATTCGCGAGCACCTTATAATTAAGTGTGTCGTCATGTGGCGACTGGCCATGATTTCGCTGGTCTACGATAAAAACCCGGTATTCATCCGACAGCATTTTTGCCTGCGGCAGCCAGTTATCAGACGAGCCCATGAGTCCGTGGAGAATAATGATTGGCCTTCCTTGTCCGGATTCGCGAAAGAATAGTTGCATGCTCAAAAATAGAGAATTCAATGCGGAGTGTTTCAACTCGTATATTTGAAGTTTAATTTCTGTCCATGGAACTCGTCAACGGATCATACGTGATTCAAAATGTAAATGTGCTGGACATTTGCGCCCAGTTCGGAACACCGGTTTACGTATATGATGCCGAAAAAATCGTTAGTCAGTTACGCAACCTCAAGATGGCTTTTTCAGGAGCCGATCTGAAAGTAAAGTATGCCGCAAAAGCGTTGACCAATCTTTCGGTACTCAGGCTTTTGCGAAAGCACGGAGCGGGTATTGACGTGGTGTCTATCCAGGAAGTTCAGCTTGCCCTGAAAGCCGGATACTTGCCGGAAGAAATCATGTTCACGCCCAATTGTGCAGAATATGAAGAACTGGTGGAAGCAGCCAGGGCGGGTTTAACACTAAACATCGACAACCTTCCCCACCTCAAGCGATTTGGTGAACAGTTTGGTAGCAAGTACCCGTGTTGCCTGCGTTTGAATCCGCACATCATGGCCGGGGGAAATCTGAAGATCTCGACAGGCCACAGCAATTCGAAGTTTGGCATTTCCGTTTACCAGATTCCGCAGATTATGGAAATTGTTGATCAGTATAAGATCAACGTAACCGGCCTGCACATTCACACGGGATCGGAAATCAGTGAGGCGGATGTTTTCATTAAAATGGCCGAAATCTTTTTCAGTGTTGCACGCGAGTTCAAAGATCTCAGGTTCATTGACTTTGGAAGTGGTTTCAAGGTTGCTTACCAGGATGGCGATTCGGTAACGAACGTGTATGACCTCGGACTAAAACTTACTAAAGCCTTTACGGAATTTTGTGAGCAATATGGCCGCAAACTTGAACTCTGGATTGAACCCGGAAAATATATCGTGAGTGATGCCGGCAACCTGCTGGTGAAAGCTACGGTTGTCAAGTCAACACCCTCCGTAACGTTTATTGGGGTTAACTCGGGATTGAATCATTTGATCCGGCCGATGATGTACGATGCATATCACAACATTACGAATGTCTCCAATCCCGAAGGCCCGCAAAAGACCTATACCGTTGTGGGATATATCTGTGAAACCGATACCATCGGCTCCGACCGGAAGATCACGGAAGTAACCGAGGGTGATATTCTGGCCATCCGCAACGCGGGTGCCTATGGGTTCTCCATGGCATCGAACTATAATTCGCGTTTACGGCCTGCGGAAGTTATGGTGATCAATGGCGAAGCAAAACTTATCCGCGAACGCGAAACGCTCGATGATTTGTTGAAGAACCAGGTTGAGATATCAATTTAACTCTTGTATGAGGCTGCTCTATCCGATATTGTTTTGCCTTCTACTTTCCTGTTCTGTAAATACTGGACACCCCACAAGCAACATAAAAAATAAGTTTGATTCATTGATCAGCATAATGCCTTTGAGAAATCTGCCTGTGGACTTTATTTGTGGTCTGCCTGATGGAGCTGGGGCCGATAATATGCTGGTATCTGATTTATCGGCATATGAAAATTTCACTCCAAAGAATCAGAACGTGTTATTTGGCATTCTGGAGAGAACCAAAAATTACACTGCCGTTATCTACGGAGAATCCGGCGATGATATTTATCCTACGTTATTTATTTATGACACGCTAGGTAATCGAATTGATTCGTTAAGTCTAATTTTATCCGGGTGTGGCGGGGCGGATGAGTCATCAATTCCGGTTTCGACTGTTCACATTGATCAATCTCTTAACATCTTACTAACCGACACAATACAATTCATCCACTATCCTGATCCACACAGTAAATTCATTGTGGACTCAATAAAAATATCTGTGGTAAGGTATCATGTCGATAAGACGGGGATAATCGTAAAAGATTGATTTCTGATCGCTAAAACAAACTCAGATTTCCTTTAAACCGGAACTTGGTCAGGTCATATTCCGGCATTTTACGCCCGGTGAAATATTTTTTCTTCGCTGCGGTAAAAAGTTGCTGAATGATTTCCGCATACATGCCTTCTCCGCTCATGCGCCTTCCGAATTGTGAGTCGTTTACGTTTCCGCCATGCAGCGCGCAGATTTGATTCCAGACTTTATCGAACCGGTCGGGAAAATTCTTTCGCAGCCAGTCTTCAAAGATTTTTCCGATGGAACCGTTTAGTCGCACAACCGTCATGCCGGCCGTTAATGCACCGTGTTCGGAAGCCGCTTTAAGGATAGCGGGGATTTCGTGATGGTTAAGACCCGGGATTAACGGAGCATTCATAATCCCCACCGGAATGTTTGCTTTCGATAACTCCTCCACTACTTTCAATCTTTTCAGTCCGCTTGCTGTGCGGGGTTCCATCGCTCTTCGCAAATCTTCATTGAGGGTGGTAATGGAAATCATCACATGAACGAGATTGTCTTTGGCGAGATCTTGTAGCACATCGATGTCGCGCGTAATCAGACTGTTCTTGGAGATTATGCTTACGGGATGCCGATAGCGCCCCATGACTTGCAACATCCTGCGTGTGATCTGAAACTTCCGCTCCAGTGGCTGATAACAGTCGGTGTTTCCGCTGAGCATAATCGGAACGGGTTGCCACTTGGGGTGAAGGATCGCTTTCTCCAGCAATTCGGGCGCATTCTTTTTTACAATAATCTTGCTCTCAAAATCAAGTCCTGCGCTGAAGCCATAGTATTCGTGCGTGTTCCGCGCGTAGCAATAAATGCAACCATGTTCGCAGCCCTGGTAGGGATTCATGGAATACATCCCATGCAAATCGGGGCTTTCGATTTTGTTAATAATCTTTTTGGGACTTTCTAAAAATACCTGTGTTTGAGGCGCCCCGAGCAACGGCTCATCAAGCCCTTCGATATGGTCAGTAACGTATTCGTTTTTCAGAAACTTGTTACCGGTTTTGATCTGGGCACCGCGCCCTTTAAAGTATGCCTCCTGTTTCTCCTCTTCCATCTCCATGTGCGAAGGTACTGGATGAATGTGTTGGTAATGAATTACTTTTACCTGCGCGACAGAAGCTGTCAGAGATGTTACGACACACACCAACACCCATCGTGGAAATTACGGATCCGATCGTGGAAAAGGCGGGTGTGCGTTTGTTGATGAAGCGCGAAGATTTGAACCATCCATTCGTTTCGGGAAATAAATGGTGGAAACTGAAATACAATCTTGAAGAAGCGAAAAAACAAAACATGCGAACGCTGCTCACGTTTGGCGGAGCCCATTCCAATCATATTTATGCCACTGCTGCAGCCGCTGCTGAACTTGGGTTTAATTCCATAGGAGTAATTCGTGGTGAAGAGACATTGCCGCTGAACAACACCTTATCGTTTGCCAGGCAGCGGGGGATGACATTGCAGTACGTATCGCGCGAACAATACCGGAACAAAACGGCCGATGAATTTATCGATCGTCTTCACCAGCAGTTTGGAGACTTTTTCCTGATCCCGGAAGGAGGAACGAATGAATTAGCGGTGAAAGGGGTGACTGATTTTGCAGCAACCCTTGGGGATGATTTTGATTATGTGTGTTGCGCAGCGGGAACAGGCGGAACCCTGGCGGGGCTGATCAACGCTTTACCATCAAAACAAATAATCGGCTTTTCTGCACTTAAGGATGGTGAATTCCTTACTCAGGCCGTGGCACGGTGGGTTGGTGGAGAAACGAATTGGAAAATCGTGTCGGATTATGCCTTCGGAGGTTATGCAAAGACAAATTCGGTGTTAGCGGAATTTATTCAGCAGTTTGAGTTGAGAAACAATATTCCGTTAGAGCATGTATACACGGGCAAATTGATGGCCGGTATTTACGACCTGATTCAAAAAGGTTACTTTCACAAAGGCAGTACTATTTTGACACTGCACACCGGCGGGCTTCAGGGGAAAAGATTATTTTAGGGGAAATGTTTACGCTATGAATAGAGGTTTGCTGTTAACCGTGTTTAGTTGCGTTACACTTTTTTCGTTCGCCTCACACTTACGATGTGGGTATATTACTGCCTACAAGGAAAATTGCAGCTCACGAGCTTATACTATTACGATTACGGTATTTACTAATACTGGATCTAATGTGAAGTTCGGTGGGGACGGAATATTAGACTTCGGAGATGGAGCCTCTATGGTTATTCCCGAAGTGCAAACTATTTCCCGGCCTGATTTGGGATACAATGTTGGCATAGCCACATTTACGATTAACCATACTTATTCAGGACCTGGTCATTATTTGATCAGCTACGTTGAGCCGAACCGAAATGGTGGTGTGATAAATATGAATGATTCATTTTTCACCTTGTTCTATACCCAAACTTTAGTCAATACCGATTTGTGCTCAACACCTTTATTCACTGCACCACCGATCTTCGCGGGCTTTTCGGAAAACAGCTTTAACCTTGCGCTTGGGGTAACTTCAAAGGACGATGTTCAAGTTACTTACGAAATTGTAACTCCATTTCAAGATCGTGGGGTACCAGTATCTGGATTTATTTTGCCGGATGGTATTACATTAAACTATCTGACTGGGTTACTAAGTTGGGACACCGAAGAATCAGACTTTCACCATCCGGGCGAATATAACTTTGCAGTAATGGCGATACAATGGATCAAGGATGGGGAAACATGGCATCGTGAACAGGATATGCGCGTTGACTTTCAGGTAATACTAGGCGCTGATCCGCTTGAAAAGTTCGTTATGCACGACAATCAATTGCTAGATCAATACCAACGAATAGCTGTCGCGGCCGGAGAATCAAAAACAATTAAGGTGTTTTACGAAATTGACGATCAATATCAGCCCAAACTTGAATTATTCTCGGCATTCCCTGAAGAAGCGCTATCGTTTACCACGTATGATTCCGTTTCCACGAGCAGTGGACAAGACATTAAGGTAGGCAGTTTGATTATCAGCCCGGGTTTGGATGACATTCGCTCCAACGGTTATGTTGTTACCGTTCGTGGTAGTCATGTAGCTGGATCAGGTAAAGTTTCTTCCGACCTCAGTTACCTCGTGTATACTGCCGATGAGTTACCGCCTCTCCCCAATCCGATCGTTACTGCTACAGAAGATGACCTTACCAAGGTTCAAGTTTACCCCAATCCGGCTCACGATTTCCTTGATATTGATGTTGCTGGCGGAGGATCGTCAACAGTCCTCATCTATTCTGCTCAGGGAACATTATTAAAAAGCCAGCGTTTCGAAAGCCACGCCACGATGGATACGCGTAATCTGCCGGCAGGCGTATACATCTGCGATGTTCGCAGGAATCATGTGTCCGTCAAAAAAATTAAAATCATAAAATCTCAATAACCCTTACTGTTTATGAAAAGTAAACTTGTCTTAACTTCTTTGCTCATGCTTACGTGCCTGATGGCATTCGGTCAGGAGACCGACCGCAAGAAACCAGAAGCAAAGAATTTCACTGCGGAAGTGAACCTGAATCCGTTCTCATCATCACCGATTAATATTAACTATCTCCGGTTCCGGTACTTTACGTCTGAAACATCGGCTATCCGCATCGGCTTTTCAGCTGGTTTGCAAAAACAGACTCCGGCACAAGACGTTACGCGCAAAACCTTTGAATTCAATATTCGCCCCGGGTATGAATGGCACCTGGCAGGCACCGAAAGGCTCTCCCCGTATTTTGGTGTGGAGGCTGATTTAGCAATAAAGACCTCTTCATTTGAAGACACAGACGTAGATGCCTTTGTACGCAAAATCACCGGAGCGTGGTCAGAAAGCGGAACTGAACGCGCGTTTACCCGCGTCGGACTAAATGCAATTGTTGGTGCGGATTTCTATGTTACCAAGCGAGTGTATGTAGGAACCGAATTTGGGTTCGGATTTCAAAGCACGAATTTTAGCGACATCGAGATTAGCAATAGCGATGGCGATGATAAGATAAAAGGTGGCTCTGATTTACAACTTGGGCCGAATTTCAACAGCTCAATCCGCCTGGGATTTGTTTTCTAATATGAAACAGTTCAGCCGCATTGTATGGGTAATTTTTCTCGTTGCGTCAGCATTTTCATGCAGCGATGACGGAGGCTCTATTGCCACAGACGATGGCATGAGTTTTAAAAGCTCGCTGGCGGCCTTTAATGAGTTTTTGAAGATCAATGATTCACGTTTTACCCAAACTTCTGGCGGCCTGCATTTTTCTGACAATGACTTGTGTACGCCACCGAACGAGATATACATTGATGGTGAGTACTTCGATTTAAAAACTTCCGGTTGTTTTTTTCCTTCGAACCCGGTTGGGCCATCTTCTTTTTTCATCGCAAACTCGATCGACCGTTTCGGGGGCGAAAATTTGGCATTCGTCTCCGTGCAGTTCAGTTATTTCTCGCAAATCCAGAACTCTGAGCCGCCTCCCAGCGGAACCTATTACGTTGTCTATAACTGTCCATGGGGTTGTGTACCGAACATTACAATCGCTATTTACACCATTGACAGCCAAGGTGACGTTAACTCCCGTTTCCTCGGAGTTACGGACAAAGTGATTGTTACCAATGAGGCCGGTGTGGTAACCGTACAATTCGATGCAACATTTTACCCGTGGCAAGACGGAGAGTCGTTTCAGGCATCAGCGAAAGTTGCCTGTTGTCGCTAACCAAACAAATCCTGAAACACCTCAGTAAGCTTTCCGAAAGTCTTCACGTTAATTTTTGTTTTGGTGAGGTCAAGCGACCGCTGGCTGTATCGGGAAACATAAATTTCTGTGAAGCCAAGTTTTTCCGCTTCTGAAATGCGTTGATCGACCCGGTTTACCGCCCGCAACTCTCCACCCAAACCGATTTCTGCGGCAAAACAAATTTTATCTGACACAGGGAGTTCTTCAAAAGATGATACAATCGAAACACACACGGCCAGGTCAACCGCGGGATCTTCCACTTTAATTCCCCCTGCCATGTTGACAAAAACATCCTGCACACCCAACCGAAATCCACATCGCTTTTCCAACACCGCGAGCAACATGTTCAGGCGTTTAGGATCAAAACCGGTTGACGTTCGTTGCGGTGTGCCATACGAGGCCGGACTCACGAGCGATTGAATTTCAATTAGCAACGGCCGGTTGCCCTCAAGTGTCGCGCCGATGGTGGCTCCGCTTACCTGTCCGTCTTTTTGCGAGATTAAAATTTCCGATGGATTTGAAACTTCGCGCAATCCGGAGCCAAGCATCTCGTAGATCCCAATTTCTGATGTTGATCCGAAGCGATTCTTGGTTGTTCGTAAAATGCGATACGCCAGGTGCCGGTCGCCTTCAAACTGCAGTACAGTATCAACCATGTGCTCGAGTACTTTTGGCCCGGCCAGCATGCCGTCTTTTGTTATGTGTCCCACCAAAAAAACCGGGGTACTGGTTTCTTTCGCGAACTTCATAAGCTCGCCTGCACATTGCCGCACTTGCGCAATACTTCCGGCAACCGAATCGAGTAAGGACGAGTTCAATGTTTGAATCGAGTCGACAATGACGAGATCGGGCTTAAGCGATTCGATTGATAGAAAGATGTTGCGCGTATTGGTTTCCGTGAGGATAAAACACGAGTCGTTTCCCGCAGAAGAAAGTCGTTCTGCCCGCATCTTGATTTGTTGATCACTTTCCTCACCTGATACATATAACACTTTTGCACCCCTCAGTGTAAGCGCCAGTTGCAACATGAGCGTAGATTTGCCGATGCCCGGTTCGCCACCAATCAAAACAAGGGATCCCGGAACAACACCACCGCCCAGTACACGGTTGAGTTCCTGATCATGGGTTGAGATTCTTATTTCATTAACCGCTTCAACATCCCGGATTGGCTTAGCATGGTTGCGTTCGGATTTCGTCTCCTGCCGCCACTCGGTTTTTGCAGGTTCTTCTTTTTGGATCAATTCTTCAACGAAAGAATTCCAGGTTCCGCATGACGGGCACTTGCCGAGCCACTTCGGAGACTCGTGTCCGCACTGCTGACAGAAAAATGTGGTTTTTGCTTTTGCCAAAACGGATTGTTTTACCTAAAAATACGCGTAAGGAATGACTACTTGTGTCTAAAGATTAATTCGCTATTTTGTAGTTACTCTGAACCCCCGTCAACAACCATGAAATTCCTGTTGCCCTTCCTGCTGCTTGTAGCAGTATTTCACAGTTCTCACGCGCAGAAAGACCCAATAAAGTTTGGCGAGATACCGATGGAGGATCTCCAAATGACAACCTACGAGGCTGACACTGCCGCAGTAGCAGTAATCCTGGCCGATTTTGGTGAAGCCAGAATTTCGCCTTACCAGGGCAAAATGATCTTCGAGCGTCACACCCGCATAAAAATTCTAAAACCGGAAGGAACTTCCTGGGCCGATGTTGAAGTGATGCTGTACCGGTCCGGCTCAGACGATGAGAACATAACCAACCTGAAAGCAGTCACCTACAATCTTGAAAACGGAAAGATTGTAAAGACGGAAATGGACAAGGATGCTGTGTTCCTGGAAAAATTCAATAAAAATTACAATATCAAAAAGTTTTCGCTACCCAATGTTAAAGTCGGGTCGGTAATCGAATACAGTTACAAACACAACTCTGACTTTCTGGCCAATTTCCCCAACTGGCAGTTCCAACATAAAATTCCAACCCGGTTAACCGAGTACCGCGCATTCATTCCAAGTTTCTTTATCATGGAGCGGTTCATGCAGGGTTATCTGGCCCCGCAATACGACACGAAGAATGTACCACAGGGTAATTATGAAGACAAACGTCATCGTTGGGTTATTGAAAACGTACCTGCCTTCAAACCCGAGCCGTACATGACTTCCGAAAGTGACTATGTCTCTAAAATCAATTTCGCACTCGCTTACATTAATTTCCCTGGCGAGCCTTCAAAGGAAATAATGGGCACCTGGAAACGGTTGGTCGGCACATTTATGGGAAGCGAGGCTTTTGGGAAGGCTATCACCGGAAACAATTTCCTTAAAAAGAAAGTAGAAGAACTGACAGCGGGTGTTACGGAGCCTGAAAAGAAACTGCAGATCATTTTTGACTACGTTAAAAACTCCCTGAAGTGGAACGAAATCTGCGATACAGAAGCTTACCAGCTTAAGGAAGTCTTTGAGAAAAAAATCGGCTCGTCTGGCGACATCAACATCGCCCTCGCATCCATGCTTGACAAAGCAGGATTTGTAGTTGATCCAATTATTTTAAGTACGCGTGATCACGGCTTCATCCGAACTCAGGTGCCGATGGAAAGTCAGATCAACTACGTAGTTTGTTCTGTGTTTCTCAACGGCAAACGCATTTTTCTGGATGCAACCGAGCCATTTATACCGATGAACGTGCTCCCCGAGCGATGCCTGAACGGCCAGGGCATTCTGATTCTTTCCACAGAACATACGTTCGAATGGATCAATCTTGAGGCGATGACAAAATCAAAAACAGTCGTGAACAGTGATCTGAAGCTATCCACGACAGGCGAACTCACCGGCAAAGTTACGTTTACACGTGATGGATATGATGCGCACAAAAGCAGGAAAAAATATGCCGAGGGGCCCGAAGCATACACCAAGTCAATAATCGGAGATAAGTCATGGGAGATCGGTAAAAGCGATTTTCAAACAATGGATCAAATCAACTCGGCCGTTAAGGAGATTCATGAAGTGACGATCGCAGACTACGCATCTGTAGCGGGCGATTTAATCTATGTGAGTCCCTGGTTGGGCTTCAACATGACCGACAATCCGTTCAAAATTGACAACCGTCTCTATCCGGTAGATTTTGGAAGTCCCTTCGAGCGATCCATCCTTACAAAAATTGCCATCCCCGAGGGATATTCAGTGGAGGAAGTTCCGCAAAACAAAATTTTTGCATTGCCCAATGGAATGGGGAAATACGTTTGCAGCATTAACGTGCTCGGAAATACGATCAGTTGCACGGGTATGTTGATTGTAAACAAAGCGTTGTTCGTTCAGGCCGAATATCCTATCCTTCGAGAGTTCTACACCCAGGTTATTGCCAAACAGAGCGAACAAATCGTGTTGAAGAAGAAATAGCGGTAACTGCGAAAACGAAAATCGGTTGCATCCGTTTTTGTATATTAGTCTTTGTATCAGAGGCGAAACGAAGTATGAAAGGAACGAAGCAAATTTTGATGAGGATACTTCCCCTTAGTATGCTCATTGCACTCCATCTGGTCAGCTACGCCAGCGACCCCAAGTTCCCGGTAAGCGACATCCCGGAAGCATTGAAAAAAAACGCAGACGTTGTTTTCCGGCAGGATGAGATGACGTTTACGATTCAGTCGAAGAGCAAGGCCATGTTACATGTACATGAAGTGGTTACCATCTTCAACGACAAGGGCCGCGAACACGCAACCAAAGTGGTAGGCTATGATAAGCTGAGCAAAATTGCCAGCCTGAAGGCTGTGGCCTACGATGCCAATGGCAACGTATTGAAAAAACTAAAGTCAAGCGAAATTTATGATCAAAGTGCTTTTGACGGCTTCAGTTTGTACAGCGATAACCGGTTAAAAGTTGCCGTACTCACCCAGGGTGTATATCCTTACACGGTGGAGTTCGAATATGAGATCGAATACAAATACCTCTTCATGATTCCCGGATATGTTTTGCTGCCGGAAGAACGAATGGCGGTGCAGCACTCATCATACGAACTGATTTATCCGGCCGACCTAAAACCCCGGTTCAAACCGCAGAACGTAGATAAAAAGCCGGTGGTTTCAGTGATCAAAGACGGTAAAGAATCAACCAAATGGGAATTTGAAAATGTTCCGGCAATCAAATTTGAACCGAAAGGCCCGCCACATGCCGACCTGGTGTCCAGCATTTCAGCAGCCCCCACAACATTTGAGTATGATGGCTACCTCGGAACCATGAATTCGTGGGACGAGTTCGGAACCTGGATTAGTTCCCTCAACAAAGGCCGTAATGTTCTTCCGGACGAAACAAAACAAAAAGTTCTTCAACTGGTTGCCGGAAAGAAAACAACGGAAGAAAAAGTAAAGGCAATTTATGAGTACATGCAAAGCAAAACACGCTATGTAAGTATTCAGTTGGGCATCGGGGGTTTCCAGCCGTTCGAAGCTTCAGTGGTTGACCAAACCGGCTATGGCGATTGTAAGGCACTTTCCAACTACATGGTATCAATGCTGGAAGTTGCCGGCATAAAAGCTCACTATGCATTGATCCGCGCAGGAAGGGGAGCCGCAGAGATGAAAGAGGAATTTCCAAGTTCGCAGTTTAATCATGCCGTGGCTGCAGTGCCGAACGGAAGCGACACACTGTGGCTGGAGTGTACCAGTCAAACAAATCCCTTTGGCTATATCGGGACGTTCACGGGCGACCGCGAGGCACTGATCATCACTGAAAAAGGAGCGGAGGTTGTGAAAACCATTTCATACCCGGAAGAACTCAACACCCAGAATCGTTCAGCCGATGTTTTTGTAAGCAGTACAGGCGATGCAACCGCTAAAATCAAAACGGTGTATTCGGGACTTCAGTATGAGAACGACAACCTGGACGGTATTCTCAACAATCAGTACGACCTCCAGAAAAAGTGGGTAATGAACACAACCGATATCCCGAGTTTTGACATCAACTCATTCCGGTTCGAAAATCACAAAGCGAAGATACCCTCTGCTTCGGTGATGCTAGACCTGTCACTGAGAAAACTAGCTTCGGTAAGCGGCAAGCGGCTCATGCTTACCCCTAACCTGATGAACCGGAACAGCTACATCCCGGAAAAACTCGAAAGCCGGAAAACAGATATCATTGAAAACTTCGGATTTGTCGACAACGACACCATTCGGTATCATGTGCCCGATGAGATTTATCCTGAAGTGCTGCCACAGCCTGTGAAAATATCTTCGCGTTTTGGAGAATATGAATCGAACTATACCCTCGATCAGGGCCTCGTTGTTTACACCCGCAAACTGAAAATTAACAAAGGCCGGTTCCCGGCAAGCACCTATGCCGAGTTCGTAGATTTTTATAAATCCGTGAGCCGCGCAGACAATACAAAACTTGTATTCCTGAATAAAACCTGATAAAATTTCTACCAATACCGCAATGAGCGCTTCTGGAAGAGGCGCTCATTTCATTTTGCGCTGTCGGTTCGTTCTGTAACTTGCACATCCAAAGGGAATCAATGCTATTTCTACGGCTGCTATCGCGTTTACCGCTCGGTGTACTTTATCTGTTTTCTAATTTTCTTTTTGTAGTCGCCTACTATGTTATCCCCTATCGCAAAAAGCTGGTACGGAAAAATCTGGTCAACTCGTTTCCTGAGAAATCACCCGGTGACATCAAAAAAATCGAACGTCAATTTTACCGTAACCTGTGCGATTACGCGGTAGAAACACTCAAAGTTCTTACGATCAGCCGGGAAGAACTTAATAAGCGGGTTGTTTTTACGAACCCGGAACTAATCGAACCCTATCGTCTCAAAAATCAGCCGATTATCGGGTTAGCCTCGCACCAGTTTAATTGGGAGTGGTTGCTGGTTGCCGGCAACTTTCATTTTACACTCGATTATGTCTATCAGCCAATAAACAACCGGCTAACGGATACGTTGCTTCACGCCATCAGAGGCCGCTTTGGCGGATACGCCATTAAGCGAAATGAATTAGCGCGCGAAATGGTGAAACGAAGAACTCTCTGGCGCATGATTGCCATCGTTTCCGATCAATATCCCGGACAACGGAAAGACAAAAAATATGTAACCAAGTTCCTGCATCAGGACACCGCGTTCTTTCAGGCTCCGGATCAAATCGCCTCCCTTACCCAATACCCGGTTGTATTCAGCACCATCAAAAAAATAAAAAGAGGTTACTACCAGGCCACGTTTGTTCCGCTGACGGAACCTCCGTACATCAAAGACCAGGAAAATGTTATTGAACGGTATGTACAGGAGGCCGAAAAAGTAATTCGTGAAAATCCCGCCGGCTGGCTTTGGTCACACAAGCGCTGGAAAACACGTCATCTTAAGCAAGCATCTGCGAAATATCCTCCCGCGTCAACTGCTTCATAATGCTCTCTTCCGTAACGATGAGCTCGTTGGTTAGCTTTAGCTTTTTCTGCTGAAGCTGAAGAATTTTCTCTTCCACCGAATTCCGTGTGATAAACTTATAGGTAAAAACTTTTCGCTTTTGTCCGATGCGGTGTGCGCGGTCAACTGCCTGGGCTTCAACCGCAGGGTTCCACCACGGATCAAGAATAAATACGTAGTCTGCTTCCGTTAAATTCAATCCCAAGCCACCAGCTTTAATCGAAATGAGAAATGCCTTGGTTTTTGGATCCTTGTTAAACTTCTCCACCTGCTCCTTGCGGTCTGTACTGCCACCGTCCAGATACGCATAGGTAATTTTGTTGGCCTTGAGATATTGCTGAATGAGGTTCAGGTGCTTAACAAACTGACTAAACACCAGAACTTTGTGGTCTTCCGCCATGGCATTCTCCAGCATGTGTGTGATGTCCTCAAGTTTACCCGAATCGCCCGCGTAAGAGGGTTCGATCATCTTCGGGTGATTGGCGAGCTGGCGCAACTTGGTGAGTCCTTCCAAAATCATAAAGCGGCTGTTGCCCATGCCCTCTTTATCGATCAGATCCAGAATTTTTCCACGGTAGTACGCTTTGGTTTCTTCGTACTTACGCTCCTGCTCTGGCGTCATCTCACTGTATTGGATGTACTCTACCTTTTCAGGAAGTTCGGTTGCAACCTGTGACTTGTGTCTGCGCAATACAAAAGGCTTGATGATCGCGTGAAGTTTTTTCGACTTCGTTTCATCGTTCTTCTTTTCGATCGGCAACTGAAACTCCTGCCGGAAATATGATTGCGTGCCCAGAATGCCCGGGTTAACAAAGCTCATCTGCGACCATAAATCCATGGTGGTGTTTTCGAGCGGGGTTCCTGTAAGCACCAGCTTATGCCTTGATTTCAGCTCGCGAACAGCCTTTGCAATATTCGATGACGGGTTTTTAATAACCTGCGATTCATCGAGGATAATGTAATTGAAATAAAATTTCTGGAGCAATTCGCTGTCGAGGCGCGTAATGCCGTATGACGTTAGCACGACATCGTACTTCTCAAACCGCTTAACGTCTTTATTCCGCAGCGTGCCTGTATAGTTGAGCACTTTCAGTTCAGGCGTGAACTTACTGGCCTCCATTTCCCAATTGTAAATCAGGGAGGTGGGCATGATCAACAACGAAGGGCCGGCTTCGGCTTCCTTCTCGGCCAGCAGCATGGTTAACGTTTGCACGGTTTTTCCCAGACCCATGTCATCTGCCAAACAGCCGCCCAGTTTGTATTCGTTCAAAAAACGCAGCCAGTTATAACCTGCACGCTGGTATGGACGAAGCTCTCCTTTAAAGCCAGCCGGAACCGGATAACTCTTGATTCCGCTGAAAGAATTTAACGTCCGCAGACGCTCACTCAGGTGAACTTTTGCCAGGTTGCCTTCCTCCAGTTCCCGCACCAGGTTGAGGTGATGCTTCTTTAAAACAGGCCGCTCTTTATCTCCGTGAGTTTCACTCAGGGCAAACAAATCCGCATAACGGGTAAGCCATGCTTCCGGAATGATGGCGATTTCACCATTCGGCAATTTAAACTCCACTTTTTTCTTCAGAATCAGCTTACGCAATTCCTTAAAAGGGATTTCAAACTCTCCGAACTTTATCCGGGCATGAATATCAAACCAATCGATGTTCTCTTTTACCTCAACTTCAATAATCGCTTTGCCAACAAAATACTTTTTGTCATTGCTTTGCGGCTGACTTACTTCAAACCCAAGATTCAGCAGGTTAACACGGTTCTCGTTCAGCCATGAAAATGCTTCCGATTTAGGAACGGCCACGTTAAAATCTTTCATCGGCAAGCCAAGCTTCTGCAGGGTATGCAGGAAGTTCTTCTCGGTATCTGACTTGCGCGTCACCCGGTGGAACACATAGTCTTTATCGTGCCGTTCAACCGTCACGCTTACCGGCACGCGGTTGCGGCCCTGAAAACGATGCTTCCCATATTTAAAGGAAAGATCAAAAACAATCTTGCCCGACTCATCGCTCTTATCTTCGGTGGGTGTGTTATCGAACAAGTCAGCCGCTTGTGAGCTATGAATGGAAACCAATTCGGAAAGCGTTAAGATGGGTTTTGGATCATAGTCATTTTTATTGATCTCAAATCCTTTCGCTTCCACATCATCAAACGAAGCAATCAAGGGGGCAACAAACCGGTTGTAGTACGTTTCCTCAAGGTTTTTTGGAATAACAACGAACTTCTTGCTTAAGAACGGCAGCAGTTTTTTGCCGTCAACATATTTCTCAAAGCCGTACAGTTTTCCGTTGAGTACCATCCAGGCCGGACCTTTGCATACGAGATAAGCTGCTTCGCTTGGCAGCTCAAGCTTCTTACCTTCGTATGTTATCGTTGGATAGTAATTGGTTGCGTCATGGCTTCGCATGAAATGAAACTGAATGTTTGCCTTGTGGGGCATCACCTCAATTTTTTTCCAGGTTGGTTCGCCATCGCTGCCCATCTCGAAAAGCATCTTGCCTTTCATCAACTCCAGCGCCTCGGCCCGCTTGTTTTCGATGTGAATTTCAATTTGTTCCTGAAGTGCTTCGTTTCCTTTCGTTTTGCTATACACTTTTGAAAAGAACTCGTCCGACTTCATCGGCTTACCCACAAATTTCTTGATCACCGATTCCTGCTCCATCGCATCGGTGAGCTTGATCAGTTCATAGTCACGATCATCAAGGCCCTTGGAAAATTCACGGGCGTTTTTTGATGAAATGTTCTGGTGTTGAAAGGTCAGTTTACCCTTTTCGTCCAGGTGGACGATATACGATTCAATCAACAGCCCCAGGTACTCATGCTGGAAGAGCGAATAGATGATTTGGAACGGTTGTGAGGCTGAGACCTTCATGAGTAGCTTGATTTTCCGTCATTTTCAGAAAACGGAACCTCCAAGTTAATCATTTTGGCAGATAAAAACCTTGAAAATCGTGCAATTTCATACGCGATCCTTACAGATCGGCAGGCGAAAAAGTGCGGGAACCAACCTGTGCCGGGCGGTACGAAACCAGGAACGTGATCACCACCATGGCCAAGGTGATGTATGCGAAATCCGACAGGATCATTTTTACCGGGTAGCCTTCCGTAACGGAGTTTTGCATCCCCATGGAAATGAATCCGAAGCGTTGTTGTAAGAAACAAAAGCCTGCTCCCAACACCAGGCCGATGACTGTTCCGCCAACCGCAATAAGCGCTCCTTCCGTTAAGAATACTTTGCGAAGCAACGACTGATCTGCACCCATCGAAGCAAGCAGTGAAATGTCTTTTTTCTTGTCGAGTACGAGCATCATCAAACTGAAAAAGATATTGATCGAAGCAATGCCAAGCAAAAGAACGCCTCCTCCAAAAGCAAACAGTTTCTCAATCTTTAACAGTCGATAGAGATCTTTGTGTTGCTCCTCGAGCGACAACACCGAATAGGTATCGCCAAGAGCCGCCTGAAGTTTTTGTTGAACCGCCGCAGGACTGGCATTGTCAGTCACTTTTACTTCAAGAGATGTTCGCTTGTTGCCGTACTGCATTACATCACGGGCGAATTCAAGAGGTACAATCACATAGTTCTCATCAAAACTTTGTACAATTGAAAAGGCCGCGCCCACAATAATGTTTTCATGCGAGTATATTTTTGAAAGATCAACAACACCGGGCTTCACGTTGTTGATATAGTAAATCTGCAGCGGATGAAACTCATCCCCAACCTGAATGGAAAGTGAATACTGCACGCCCCTTCCAACAATGGCATACGATGTTTCACCTTGCCTGAGCTGAAGGTTTCCTTCTGCAATGGCATTGTCGATGCGGTGCTGGTCGATAAAGTTTTCGCTGACGCCCTTTAACGTTACAACCTGATTCGCCTCGCGGTAGCGCGCATACGCGTAATCTTCAATTACTTCCGTTACAATGGCCACGCCTGCAACATTTTGGATTCGCGACCTGAGCTCATCCGTCATTTCAAACGACTTGCCTTCCACCACTTCAATTTTGATTTGCGGATCGAACGACTGGTTGAGCGACCGCAGCAAGTGCTCAAGTCCATTGAATACCGACAGAACAATCACCAGGGCAGCGGTGCAAACGGCCACCAGAATCAGCGTAAGTCCGGAGATAATATTGATAAAGTTCCTCTTTCGTTTAGAGAACAGGTATCGTTTCGCTATGAAAAACGGCAGGTTCACAGCAGTTACTCTTCTTCCCCGCGACTGGGTTTCGCGGCTGAAGGTGGTATGTTAAGATTTTTGATCAGGGAATCCATTCGCTGTGCATTTTCCTCCACTTCATCCAAATAAAAGATCAGTTCGGGAATCACACGCACCTGCTTCCGGATTTTATCACCCAGTGCCTTGCGAATCTCTCCCTTCCGGTTGTTTATCTTTTCCAGAATCGCCTCCTTGTCTTTGGCCAGCATCATGCTGATGTAAATTTTCGCCACACCGAGATCAGGGCTCATTCTAACTTCAGCAACCGTAATGAATGCATTATCGAGTATTCCGCGCTTATCGCGCTGAAAGATGTCACTGATCTCTTTTTGAATCAGTCGGGCGAATTTTAATTGTCGTGTTGAGCCTGCCATGAACTTTAAAGTTAAAATTTAAAATATTAAAATTATCTTGACGCGTTCTTAAAGTTTCGAAGTGGTAGGTTATTTCAGAATCAATGATCCATACCGGCTGGTCGGGTTGCTGGTCATCATGGCATTGTTGTCGCTGCCGCTCTTCATCGATACGCCCGATGTAACCGTAACCGAACTGAAAAGCTTCGTCATCGGTGAACGCGTAAATGACGGTTATGGCCTTTATCACGGCACAATCGACAGTACACCGCCCCTCACTGCCTGGTGCTATGGTTTGTTTGACATGGTATTCGGCCGGTCATTAACCGGTCGCCACCTCCTGGCGTTCATCATCCTGTTTATTCAAAGCGCGTTCCTCGGCATCATCCTGATTGACAAAAAGGTAATTACCGAAAACACGTACATCCCCTCGCTGTTATTCTCGTTGCTGGCGTTCATTTCGTTCGATTCCATTGCGTTAACGGGCGATTTGCTTGCTTTTGGCGTGTTGTTGCTCGCGCTGAATAACCTGATTAAGGAGATTGAGTTCCGAACTCCCCGTGATGAAACTTCCTTTAACCTGGGCATTTTCATCAGCCTGGCTTCGATGTTCAGTTTTTCGTACATCATTTACCTGCCCGGGGCAATTATTATTCTTTCCATTTTTACCCGCAGTACCATCCGCAAATACCTGCTGGTGGTGTTCGGATTCCTGCTTCCGCATCTCCTGCTGATCTGCATTTTTAACCTGAATGGTCACGCAGGTGAGCTTTGGCAAAACTATTATGTGCATAACTTCAGCTTCCCGGCAAATGATCTGATCAGCACAAAATCGCTCGCCTTGCTGTGCACAGTACCTTTATTTTATCTTTTTGTTTCGCTGTTTATTCTTAACCGCGATGCCCGGCTGACCAAATATCAGTCGCAGGTTTTTCAGATGATGTTTCTGTGGTTTGTGATTGCGTTCGTACAATTTTTCATCGCTGCAGATTTCAGACCACAGAGTATTATCACAGTGTTACCCCCGGTGAGTTTCTTCCTCACACACTTTCTGTTGTTAATCCGCAGACGGAGGTTTGTGGAAATGAATGCGCTCATTCTTATAGTTGGGATCGTGGTGTTGGCATACCTGACGCGCTACCAAAAAATTCCGCAGATTAATTTTAGCGATCTGATCGTAAAAAAGAACCCGCTTCCCATACAAAACAAAAAGATTCTTGTTTTAGCCGATGATCAATCCATCTTTTTGAAGAACACATTGGGTTCGCCTTTTTTTGATTGGGATTTAGCGGCACCAGTCTTTACGCAACCCGATTACTACGAAAACCTGTTGCTTGTTTACCGCTGCTTTGAAAAGGAAAAACCTGAGGTGATTATTGATCCGCAAAATCACATGGCAGCATTCTTCGGGCGAATGCCTCAGCTCAAAAAATTGTATGTAAAGTCTAAAGAAGGCTACCGGCTGAGAAAAATTAACAGCTGATCTTGTTCACGCGCCTTTCGTGACGACCACCTTCAAAGCTTGAATGCAGAAACCGGTCGAGAATCTTCTCGGCTTGTTCAACGCTCACGTACCGGGCCGGAATACAAAGCACATTTGCATTGTTATGCTGACGCGCCAGAGCGGCAAGTTCTTCGTTCCAGCAAATGGCTGCACGAATTCCCTGATGCTTATTCGCTGTAATGGCAACTCCGTTTGCGCTGCCGCACAACAGAAGACCCAGATCAAACTCACCTTTTTCGACAGCCTCGGCCACAGGATGCGCAAAGTCGGGATAGTCGGCCGACTCGGTATTATAGGTCCCGAAGTCTTTTGTTTTATACGCGTTTTTCTCGAGCCACTTCTTCAGGATTTCTTTGTATTCAAATCCCGCGTGGTCGGCACCTATAGCGATTGTTGGCATCATGATTGGTTTTCGAGTGCTTCCTTTTTCAGTTTTTTGCGCAGTACGGCAGCTGAAGTAAAGATACTGATCTCGTAAAGAAAATACAGCGGTATGGAAATAATGGATAAGCTGAACGGATCGGCTGACGGGGTAATCACCGCGCCCAGCACAATGATTCCGACCACAGCATGCCTGCGGTACTTACGCATGAGTTGTGGAGTGAGCATTCCTATTTTCGTGAGGAAATACACCACTACCGGAAACTGAAACAGCAGTCCGCAACCCAGAATAAGGCTTGCTACCGTGGATACATACGAGGTGATGTCAAACTCATTGACAATCATTTCGCTGACTGAGTAGGTTGACAAGAACCAGATCGTCATGGGCGACAGGATAAAGTATCCAAATGCAACACCCAGCAGAAACAGACCGGAAATGGCAACAACGGCACCTTTCGAAAACTTCTTCTCGGTCAAACGAAGCCCCGGGCGAACGAACGACCAGAACTCCCAGATTACATACGGAAACGCCACGATAAGACCAATGACAGCTGCTGCTGTGATGGACATCATAAACTGGCCGGTCATGTTACGGCTTTGAACTTTGAAGGGAAGGTCCGTTACGCAAAGCGATTCCGTTGCCCCAACCAAGTCGCCAAGCTTGCACATCCATTTAAAAAAAATGAAATCAACCTTGGCGGGAGCAAATACGATGTTGTCGAAAATTTCACGGATGTAGATGAACGCAACGATCATAGCCACCAGAATCGCGAGAACTCCACGGATAACATGCCAGCGCAATTCCTCGAGGTGATCGAGAAATGTCATTTCTTTTTCTTCACTCATCGGCTCCGCTCAAAAACACGTTTAAGAATACAAAGGAAATTTTTTCATCAGGTTGTTCACCTTGCGCTTCACGGCCTTCAGGTTGCTGGCATCATTCGGTGCCATCAGCACTTCATCGATCAGGTCAACAACTTTAACGGCATCTTTCTCTTTCAAACCGCGGGTTGTAATGGCCGGTGAGCCAATGCGCATGCCTGACGTAACAAAGGGTGATTGCGTATCGAACGGCACCATGTTTTTGTTAATGGTGATGTCGGCCTTGATTAACGATTCTTCCGCAATCTTTCCGGTAAGATTCTTGGATCGAAGATCAATCAGCATCAGGTGATTGTCGGTTCCGCCGGAAATAACTTTATAACCTTTTGCCGTAAAGGCGTCTGACATGGCTTTCGCATTCTTCGCAACCTGAACGATGTAGTCGAGATACTCATCCGATAATGCTTCCTGGAAGGCAACCGCCTTAGCAGCGATTACATGTTCCAGCGGACCGCCTTGTGTTCCGGGAAACACACCCGAATCCAGCAACGAGGTAATCTTGCGAATCTCTCCCTTTGGTGTTTTCAATCCCCAGGGGTTATCAAAATTCTTTCCAACCATAATCAGTCCTCCGCGTGGTCCGCGCAAGGTTTTATGTGTGGTGGTCGTTACAATGTGGCAATGTTCCATCGGGTCGTTCAGCAATCCGCGTGCGATCAATCCCGAAGGATGTGAAATGTCGGCCATCAATAATGCTCCAACGGCATCGGCTGCTTCACGAAGCTTTTTATAATCCCAGTCACGGCTGTAAGCCGATGCTCCGCAAATGATCAGCTTTGGTTTTTCGCGCTTTGCCGTTTCAATTACTTTATCGAAGTCAATTGTTCCGGTCTTTTCCTCAACACCATAAAACGAAGGCTGATAAAGTTTACCTGAAAAGTTTACCGGTGAACCATGCGTCAGGTGTCCGCCATGCGAAAGATCAAATCCAAGGATTTTGTCACCGGGTTTTAATACCGCCAGCATCACCGAAGCATTAGCCTGCGCCCCGGAGTGCGGTTGCACGTTAGCCCATTCCGCCCCGAAAAGTTTGCAGGCGCGGTCAATGGCAAGTTGTTCAATCTCATCTACCACTTCACAGCCGCCATAGTAGCGTTTGCCGGGAAGGCCTTCCGCGTATTTGTTGGTAAGCACCGTTCCCTGAGCTTTCATTACCTGGGTTGACGTAAAGTTCTCAGAGGCGATCAGTTCAATGCCGTGTTCCTGGCGTTGCTTTTCCTTTTCGATGAGGTCAAAAATGACTTTATCTTTTTTCATGGAAGGATGAGATTAGAAATGAAGGCCAAAAGTAAGTAGGATTTCGGGATAAAGGAATAAACCAAAATCACAATTTGATAGCAAAAAGCGACATGACCACTGTGTAAGCCGCCAGTAACGGAACAAACAGGATTGACGAAAACACAATCGTGAAAAACAACCTGATGATGACGTGTTGTTTCTTTAGAAATCCGATTGATAGAACCATCGCACCCGCTGCCACGACCGCAAGCGTTTGCACGAAAAGGATTATAGCGGAATCGTAAACAAAGTAGGTATCATGTAACTGAACGTCCAGGTTGCCGAACGCAAAGCCTGTATACATACCAACAAGTACAACGCTTATTGCAAAGACGAGAATGAAGGCCGCTATTGCTCTGCCGCTCATCGGTAACTACCAGCTGCCGCTGCTTCCGCCACCGCCAAAGCTACCACCACCTCCGGAGAAGCCTCCGCCTCCACCGCCCCAGCTGCTGCCACCGCCTGAACTGAACCAACCGGATCCGGACGACCAGCCACCACCACTTCCGCGGTTGTTATTTGAAGATTCGTCCTGCCAGCCATTGCGCTTAAAAATGGATCGTAGAATCGGGTAGCCAACCAAATAGCCAATTAAAATTCCGATGCCCGCCTGTGAACCCACAGCAACGTGCGGGAACAGTGCATAAAAAGGAGTGAGAAACGCATACAATACCCAGCTTCCCGCACCTTTCGTACGCAGGCCGCCTAATGTGAACACACCCAGAATACCGAAGATGAAGAGGCCGGTAAAAATTCGTTCGGAAACACTCATCTCCGAATTCTCGCCCACGGTTTGTTCAGCGGTATATTCTCCGGCTATCGCCTGAACGATGGCATTGGTAGCGAGGAGAACGCCTGCATCATAATCGCCACGCCTGAATTCAGGCGCCATTTCATTCCGGATAATCTGACTGCACAGCGCATCCGTCAGTACCCCTTCCAATCCCTGACCAACCTCGATACGCATTTTACGGTCCTCGATGGCAACAAGCAGTAGAACTCCGTTATCATTTTTTTCTGCACCCAGCTTCCACACGTCATGCGCTACATGCAACGAATATTCTTCGAGCGATTCTCCCTTCAGTGAGGGCACAATCAAAATGGCAATTTGATTTCCGGTGGAGTCCTGATGGAGTTTTAGTTGATACTCCAGGTTCTGCACGGTTTGGCCCGACAACACCCCGGCTTCATCATGCACCCGTTTACCCGCAAGTGGCGGAACCTCTAACTGTGCAAATACAGAAGCTGAGGCAATGCAAAAAAATAGAAACAAAAGTGATTTGCGAAAAACAGCCGGGCGCATGGTGTGATTAGTTAATCCTGAGGTCGTCACGCAGTTCATTGATATCGTCCGGTGTTTTATGAAATCCTTTTTCAAGAAGTATTTCTCCGCAGCGCTTTAATGCTCCTTCAAGGCCTTCAACAACTTTATCCCTGCGGATATGATCGGTCAGGTGGATGACAATTTTATCCCACTCTTTCTGCTCGACTACTTTGCTGATTCCGGTGTCGGCCATTACAATCACTTCATGCTCAAAGAATGAGACGAAGATCATAATACCGGTTCGTTGCCGGGTATTGAAAACTTCTTCTTCCAGAAATGCATTCTCGGCCCGCTGACGGGTTGCATGATCTTTATGCTTCTGCTCAATGAGGAGTCTTTTCAGGGGATCAATAAAGTTCGCTGCCAGTGCGCCCAGTCCGCCGGCTAACAATACGGTAAAAAATATCAGCAGCGGATCATAGATCGCAAACGCAGGAACGTACCGGTCGAAAATGATGATCAACAGAAATGCCAACGCTCCGGCAAACAGGCTGGCCTTGTAGTTCGCGATGGTATAGTGTCCGCTTTTACCAACAATCACCGGAACAATCTCTCCGGAAATTTTGCTTTCAGCTTCATAAACGGCTGCCTTGATCCGATTCAGATCATTTTCCGAAAATTTCGAACGAAGATTCATAATCGGCTGGGTTTTAGATTACGAAAGATAGGTGTTTTAGTTAACTCTTAAGTTGTCGCAGATACAGCTGAATCGTATTCTCCAGTCCATAATATAAGGCATCTGCAATCAGCGCATGACCGATGGAAACTTCTTCCAGATCAGGAATGGATTGTTTGAGAAATTTCAAATTGTGCAGGTCGAGATCGTGCCCGGCATTAATACCCAGGCCGTTTGCTTTAGCTGCCTGAGCGGTGTTGACGTACGGCTGCACGGCTGCCTCGCGATTTTTATGGTAGTGGCTCGCGTAAGGCTCGGTGTAAAGTTCAATTCGGTCGGCTCCGATTTTCGCAGCCCCTTCTGCCATGGCTTCTACGGGATCGACAAACAAGGAAACGCGAACGTTTAACTTCTTCAGTTCCTGAATAATCTCTTTTAAAAAAACAGCGTGCGTGAGTGTATCCCATCCGGCATTTGACGTGATCGCGTCTGGCTTGTCAGGTACCAGGGTGGCTTGTACTGGTTTCGCTTCGCGGATCAGTTGCATAAACCGGTCGTCCGGATAACCCTCAATGTTAAACTCGGTCGTTACAACATCCTTGAGTAAAATAACATCGCGGTAGCGGATATGGCGTTCGTCAGGCCTGGGATGAACCGTAATGCCCTGCGCGCCAAATCGCTCACAGTCGATGGCAACTTTAACTACATCCGGGTTATTTCCTGCGCGTGCATTGCGCAGCGTGGCAATTTTATTAATATTTACCGATAGCCGTGTCACCGTTTTATTAATTTCGCAGTTCAAACTTACGGAATCCACGCACAAACAAATTCATTTTGTCATGAGCCTGAAACAAAAAATTGATGCCGATATTAAAGCTGCCATGCTGGCCAAGAACAAAGAAGAGCTGGACGCACTGCGCAGTATTAAATCCATGATTCTGCTGGCCGAAACAGAAAAGGGTGTTTCTGCCGAGATAACCTCCGACACGGAAAGCAAACTTCTGATGAAGGCTGCCAAGCAACGGAAAGAATCGGCCGATATCTTTCAACAACAAAACCGTGCTGACCTGGCCGAGAAGGAATTGTTTCAGTTAAATGTGATCAGCCGGTATCTTCCCAAACAGCTTTCCGCAGAAGAACTGGAAGCGGAGTTAAAAAAGATTATTGCTGAGGTGGGTGCGAAGGGTCCGCAGGATGTAGGCAAAGTAATGGGAACGGCAACGAAAAAATTGGCGGGCCTGGCCGAAGGCAAGGCGATTTCCGACACCGTTAAAAAACTGTTAGCGTCTTGAGTAAGATCGACATCGTTCTCATTATTATCCTGGTGATCGGTGCTGTTGCAGGATACAAAAAGGGCTTTCTATCCGAATTGTTTACGCTTCTTGGTATCATCCTGGGGGTGCTGGCCGGTTTCAAACTCATGGGCGCTGCAATGCTCATGCTTGATGAACACTATGACATCAACGACAAGGTGCTTCCTTACGTAGCATTCACGGTTGTGTTTCTGATTGTCGTGGTTGGTGTTACCCTTCTCGGAAAAGCGTTTAAAACTTCCCTCGAAAAAACGGTGCTCGGCAGTGCCGATAAACTGTTTGGCGCCATCCTCGGAATTTTCAAAGCTGCCTTCATGGCAAGCGTGTTGATTTGGCTCTTTACTTCATTAAATGTTTTCGCCCCGGCATCCTTTACGGAAGATGCATGGCTCTACCCGACAGTTGCACAACTTGCACCTGCGGTCACGTCATGGATTGGCGAAATTTTCCCGGTTTTCAGTGATCTTTTCGGACAAGGTTCCTGAAAACTTTTTTGCGGGAGCCTTTGTTTGAGTTTTTTTTCCTTACTTATCGGATGCAAATCCTACCATTATGGCATTAATCGTTAAAGAAGAGGCCGGATTTAAATTTATTGACGAAGGGCAGGGCGAAGTGGTGTTGCTATTGCATGGTTTATTTGGCGCACTCAGCAATTGGGAAGGTGTTGTAAATCGCTTCTCTAAAAATTACCGCGTAATCATTCCGATGCTTCCGATTTATGAAATGCCCATCAAGGAAGCCGGGCTTGAAGGTCTTCGTAAGTTCCTGGAAGAATTTGTGGCCATGAAAAAGCTCGACAACATGATGATCATGGGCAACAGTTTGGGTGGTCACATTGCACTGGTATATACGCTCAAGAATCCGGATAAGGTTAAAAAACTCATTCTCACGGGAAGTTCCGGTTTGTTCGAAGATGGTATGGGCGGTTCGTATCCCAAACGCGGTAACTACGAGTATATAAAGGAGCGCGTGGCCTATACGTTCTACGATCCCGCTGTTGCCACGAAAGAACTGGTTGACGAAGTTTTTGAAACCACCAACAGCATTCCAAAATGCCTGCGAATTGTGGCCATTGCAAAATCGGCACAGCGGCACAACATGGCGAACGACATCCCGAACATCAAGGCACCAACGCTTTTGGTATGGGGTTTGAACGATACCATTACGCCTCCGGCTGTTGCGCATGAATTCAACCGGCTGATACCCAACTCTACGTTGCGGTTCCTGGATAAATGCTGCCATGCGCCCATGATGGAGCACCCTGAAAAATTTAATGCGCTGGTTGAAAACTTTTTGGCCGCGCAAAGTATTAAGTAACAAAGACTGACCGTGATAGCAGAAGACCTGATAAACCACATGATTCCACCCCTGAAGGCGACAGACGATGCGCATAAGGCGATTGTGTGGATGGAGGAATTCCGGTGTAATCAAATGCCGGTGGTGGAAAACGGGAAACTGCTCGGCTTTATCTCGGAAGAAATTATTCTCGAAGGAAACGATGTTGAGAAACGGTTGAAAGATTTCGACCTGATCGGCCGCATGTGTTACGTTCACATGAATTCACACTTCTACGACATCCTGAAGGTGGCAGCCGACAACAAACTGCAGATGGTGGCGGTGCTCACGGAAGATGAAATTTATAATGGTGTAATCACCATGCAGGATACGCTCAGTTCGTTTGCACAAACAGCAGCCGTGCAAACTCCGGGGGGCATTCTGGTGCTGTCGATGAACCATAACGATTACTCCCTCGCAGAAATCAGCCGCTTGATTGAAGAGAATCGCACGCGCGTACTCAGCAGCCTCGTGAAAGAAGATCCGCTCGACCCGGGCAAGATCAGGCTTACACTCAAACTGGATCAGCTCGATCTTACACGCATTGTGGCAACACTCGAACGATTCAATTACAAAGTAATCGGCCGATACCAGGAGGTTCCATCAAATGGTTCCGACAAGGAACGCATCGACATGTTGCTGCGCTATCTCGACATCTGATCATTAAATATTTTCGGTTTCTCGCGTAACGTGCTTAACTTTAAGATTAGGCCTTAATTGCCTTGATTTTAAATCCGAAGCGCGAATGAAAATAGGAGTTCACGGAAAAGAGTTTAACCGGCAACTAACTCCGCTGATTGAGCGAATTTTCCAGATTCTGAGTGCGCACAAAGCCGAACTCCATGTTTCGGCTGCATTTGAAAAGTGCCTGAAACCCTCCGTTTTTAAGTCCTTCAAACGAAAAATCTATAAGGATGGGGCTGATCTTAAAAAGCTCGACATTTTTTTGAGCCTGGGTGGAGACGGAACTTTGCTGGAGTCGGTCACCCACATCCGCGACCGCCAAACCCCGATTTTGGGCATAAATACCGGCCGGCTGGGCTTCCTGGCAACAATCAGCAAAGAAGATGTAGAATCAGCGCTTACAAAAGTGCTGCAAGGCGCATTTAAGCTCGACAGTCGGACGCTTTTAAGGCTGGAATCGAACAAAAAGCTGTTTGGCAAGCTCAATTTCGCTTTAAACGACTTCACGATTGTCAAAAAAGACTCCTCGTCTATGATCACGGTTCATACCTACATTGACGGGGAATTCCTGAATTCATATTGGGCAGACGGCCTGATCGTATCCACCCCCACTGGCTCTACAGGTTACTCGCTAAGCTGCGGTGGACCGCTGGTTTTCCCTGAATCCGGCAATTTCATTCTCACCCCTGTTAGCCCCCACAACCTTACCGTAAGGCCGATTATTGTTTCCGATGACGCAGAACTGTCGTTTGAGGTCGAAGGACGGAATAAAAAATTCCTGATTTCGCTCGATTCAAGAATTGCCGTGGTAGACGAGTCGGTAAGGCTCAAAGTGGTCAAGGAGGATTTTAAAGCCAACCTGATAGCGCTCGAAGGGCAGCATTATTTTAAGACCCTGCGCCAAAAGCTTAATTGGGGGTTGGATGTAAGGAATTGATTTTTTATTAAATTTGTAGTCCGTTGATTTTGAAACACTTATCAAAATGAAAAAAGTTGGCCTCTTGTTATTGATTATGGCGTTTTTGGCAGTCTCTACGCAAGAGGCTTATAGTCAGATCAATCGCAGAAATATTAAGAAGAGTAACCGGAACATTAGCAAGTTCCGAGGCAACAAAGCCAGCTTCAAACGAAATGTTTACAATGCCGTTGGGTTATCGCTGAACGCGTTTAACTATTACGGTGATCTTTCGCCCAGCGCGAAAAAATTAAGCACCGACTTATCGTTTACGAGACCCGCCATTGGTGGTTCTTTTGTTCACCGTTTCGGTCCACGCTACCAGCTCGTTGCCAGCTTTATGTTTGGCGGAATCAAAGGATCTGACAATAAATCGGCTGACCCGAATGACCAGGACGCTGCGTTCCGTTATGTACGCAACCTGTCGTTCCGTAACCGGATCCAGGAATTATCATTGGTCGGACAGGTAGACTTATTTGAAAATGATGCAACCTATCTCAGCCGCGCACGCTGGACGCCTTACGTGTATGCCGGGATAGCCGTGTTCCACCATAACCCGCAGGCGAAAGTGCCTTCGACCGATCTGGCCGGAAATACGCTTTCAAATGCCGGAGAGTGGGTTGACCTCCAACCTCTCAAAACCGAAGGAAAAGATTACAAATTAGTACAGGCTGCTATACCATTCGGAATTGGAGCACGTTTTAAGATCACTGAAGTGATTGATATTGCGGGCGAATTTGGATTCCGGTACACATTCACCGACTATCTGGACGATGTAAGCGGTTATTATGTTGACTTGCGTACGCTGGACGGAGAACTTGCTCAGGCAATGTCGTATCGCTCTAACGAAGTAAAACCAGGTGTAAGCGACAAAGTCGATGCGATTATCGCGAACCGATATGACGGATACCAGGGTGATCTGGGCTTTACAACAGTAGCGGGATTTGGACATGTTAATGATGACGAAAAGCAATCTAAAAATGTGCGGGGCACGGGCGACAAGGATCTCTACATGGTTACGTCTATTCGTGTTACCTACATCATTAACAAAAACTATCACCGGGCTAAATTCAGATAATGCTTAGGTATCTGATCGGTACCGCACTTTTTTGCATTGTCACCACGGCATTTGCACAGCGGTCCGAACTTGGATTTGGCATCGGCACATTCAACTATACCGGAGACCTCGTCCGGAATTACAATTTCACGTATTCGCGCCCTGCTGCAACGGTTATTTACCGGTCAAACATCAACCGCATTGTAAGTTTCAGGGCCAGTGTAACCGGTGGCAAGATCGAAGCCTCCGAGAAACCCATCGATGTTTTTGCTGCACAACGTAACGCCTCATTCGACATCTTCCTGCTCGAAGGATCCATGGGAATTGAATACCACTTCCTGAACTGGAAAGATGGCAAAGTACCCATGCGTTTCACGCCCTATCTGTTCGGCGGGTTGGCGCTTTTCGGCATTTCCGGGAACGACACCAAGCCGGCAGAATACAGCAATGTGCAAATGTCAGTTCCATTTGGGGGAGGTTTTAAATACATCGTTAATCCGCGCTGGTATGTGGCGCTTGAATTCGGAGTTCGGAAGACTTTTTTTGATTACCTCGATAACGTGTCGGATTTTAAAGATCAGGCTCAGAAAAATTATCGCTATGGCAATCCAAACGACACCGATACCTACTACTTTTTAGGCATCACGCTCACCCGTACGTTCTACGACATCCCCTGCCCCACAAATCCTTATAAATAAGGCAGTTAAGATCAACGGCTTTACGTTAAAATACGCTATTTTTGCCGCCCTTGGCTTCTTTTAAAGAACATATTGACTTCAATAATCTGCCCCGTCATATAGCCGTTATCATGGACGGCAACGGACGGTGGGCAAAAAAGAAAGGCGCGATGCGGATTTTTGGACACCGCAACGCTGTTCAGGCTGTTCGTGACATCACGGAGGGCTGTGGCGAGATCGGTATCAAATACCTCACGCTTTATGCGTTTTCTACCGAGAACTGGGGCAGGCCCAAGGAAGAGGTTGAAGGCCTGATGGAGCTGCTGGTGAATACCCTCAAGCAGGAAATAAAAACATTGATGGACAATCAGGTAAAACTAATTACCATCGGTGATACATCTCATCTTCCGGAGGATTGCCAGAAAAATCTGGACTGGGCCATTAACGCAACCCGGAACAACAGCGGCCTGAAGCTTGTGCTTGCATTAAGCTACAGCGGTCGCTGGGAAATTACCCGGGCCGTGAAAACGATAATCGCAGAGGTTAAGGCAGGAAAAGTAAAGGAAGAAGACGTTAACGAGGAAATGATCAGCCGGCATTTACAAACCGCAGAAGTTCCGGATCCGGAATTGCTTATCCGCACCAGTGGTGAGATGCGCGTAAGTAATTTTTTACTCTGGCAGATTGCGTACACGGAACTGTACATCACGCCAACCTTATGGCCCGACTTCCGCAAAGAACATTTATACGAAGCTATCTGGTCGTACCAGCAGCGCGAACGCAGATTTGGCAAAACAAGTGAACAATTGAATCCGGTTAGTTGATGAGAATTCTAGTTCTAGTTACCCTTTTATTTTTTGTTGTTTTCAATTCTGTTGGCCAGATCAACCGGAGAAATCGCGAGCGGACCAATGCCAGCGCAGATAATAACCTGAATTACGCCAACCCCGGGGAGTATGTGATTGCCGGAATTGAGGTGACCGGGTTGAACGTACTCGATAAAAGCGCCATGATTGCGCTCACCGGTTTGCGTGTGGGTGATAAAATTAAAATTCCGGGAGATGCGATCTCTACCGCAATCCGCAGGTTGTGGAAGCAAGGACTGGTAGGGGATGCAACCCTGAACGTTCAGAAAATTGAAGGGGAAAATGTTTGGCTGGTGATCAAGCTTGCCGAACGCCCGCGCCTGACGAACTTTTACTTCGTAGGAATCCGCAAGGGTCAGGAGAGTGCACTTAAGGAAGACCTGACGCTTATTCGCGGTAAAATTGTGAACGATGCCATGCTTCGCAATACCGAGCTGGCGGTGAAGAAGTTTTTTGTTAAGAAGGGATTCCTCAACACCGAAGTAAAAATCGTGCAGGAGCGCGATACATTCTCGACTGACGGTATCCGCCTGCGCATTGTGGTTAATCCGAAATCCAAAGTAAAGATCAATCACATTACGCTTAACGGAAACGACAACATCACCGACCGGAAGCTCAAGGGAAAGATGAAGGGTACGCACGAATATGCGCGCTTCACGCTTCATCGCGCCATCATCGGAGAGTTGATTACATTCAAACCAAAAGAATTCTTCGGATCGAATCATCCCGTTACCTGGCGCCAGGCGGGTAAATTCTTTGCCGACAACATTAAACTCAACGTTTTCAAGGGTTCTAAATTCATTAAAACGGATTACGAAGACGATAAGAAGAAACTCATCGCACACATGAATGCGAAGGGCTACCGCGATGCCGACATTGAGTTCGATACCGTTTATAACTATGATGATCGCTCCATCAACATCGACATCAATATCCACGAAGGCCCGAAATACTATTTCCGAAACATTACCTGGACCGGTAACTACCTTCATACCGACAAAACACTTAACAGTATTCTTGGAGTAAAGAAGGGTGATGTTTATAACCGTGAGCAGATCGACAATAAACTCACGTTCAATCCAAAAGGACCAGACATCAGCGGTTTGTACATGGATGACGGCTACTTATTCTTCAGCGTAACTCCGGTTGAAGTTGCGGTGGAGGGAGACTCAATCGACATCGAGATGCGCATCCGCGAAGGCGCGCAGGCAACGCTCAACGAAATTACCATTACTGGTAACGACCGCACCAGTGACCACGTAATCAGACGCGAACTCCGCACGGTTCCCGGACAGAAATTCAGAAGATCGGATGTAATCTACACCCAGCAACGTCTCGGTCAGTTGGGCTACTTCAATGCACAAAACATTCATCCGAACATTGTTCCCAACATGGCCAATGCTACGGCTGACATCGAATGGCAGGTGGAAGAACAATCCAACGATCAGATTGAACTCTCCGGTGGTTGGGGCGGATACTTCGGTTTCGTAGGAACGCTTGGATTAACATTCAATAACTTCTCGTTACGCAATGTTCCGAGAATTAAAGACTGGAGACCGTTACCGGTAGGTGACGGCCAGCGCTTGTCGTTGAAAATTACGGCCAATGGAAGAAGCTTCCAGAACTACGGAATTTCATTTACCGAACCGTGGCTTGGCGGACGCAGACCGCAATCGCTCACGATCAGTGCAAACAAATCGATTTCACGCTATTCGAATAACGGAACCCTTACCGATCTGAACTCATCGTTAAAAGTTGATAACATTTCCGTTGGCTTTGGCCGTGTATTGAAATGGCCCGATGATTTCTTTACGCTGATGAATACGGTTTCGTATACGGTGTACTCCGTTGAAAATGTGAACCCGGGAACATACGGATTGGGTTGCTCCGATTGCTCCTCGTACGGTTTCAAACTGAATACCACCATTTCGCGAAACAGCATTGACGATCCGATGTATCCGCAAACCGGTTCAACGATTTCACTCAGTGTCGATCTTACACCACCGTATTCGTCCTGGAGAAACCTGAACTACGAAACAGCAACAACCGAACAGAAAAACAAATTTGTGGAATACCACAAGTGGATGTTCGACTCCAAGTTTTACATCCCGCTCGATCGTCAGTCGCCACACAAGCTGGTACTCGAAGCAAAAGCACACTTTGGATTTATCGGTTCGTATTCCAAGGCGCTCGGGCTCGGGCCGTTTGAACGATTCTACCTGGGTGGTGATGGTTTGGCCGGTGGTGTGGGTTCGTTCGTGTTAGGTCAGGAAGTAATTGGCTTGCGCGGTTACCAGAACAACCAGATTACGCCACCGTTTGACGACATCAGCGGAACCGTACGCGGAGGTATTGTGTACGACAAATTCGGTTTAGAATTGCGTTATCCGATTACAAAAAGCCAGGCCGCTACCATTTATGGTTTTGCGTTTACGGAAGCCGGAAACAATTGGTATAATTATGAAGACTTTAATCCGTTTGAGATGTATAAATCTGCGGGTTTTGGGGCCAGAATCTTCATGCCTGCATTTGGTTTGATTGGAGTGAACTGGGCGTATGGGTTTGATCCGTTCCCGTTGGGCAGCGGAAACAAGCGCAGCGGGGCACAGTTCCACTTCACGATTGGTCAACAAATCAGATAAAATATGAGGTTTTACCTTATTACAGTTTTTTTTGTCATTTTCGGCCTGAATTTTGTCAACGCTCAGAGGTTCGGGTACATTGACACGGATTTTATCCTGAAAAAAATGCCTGAATACGGCAAAGCCCAGGAAGAAATAAATCGTTTGTCGGCCCTTTGGGAAAAGGAAATTCAGGAGATGGCGAAAGGTATTGAGGCGCAATACAACACGCTGCAGGCTGAACAGGTTTTGCTGACAGACGCGATGAAGAAAGAGCGTTTAGACGGTATCAAGAAAAAGGAGGCCGACCTGAAAGAGTATCAGAAAAAAGTATTTGGGTTTGAGGGTTTGTTCTTTCTTAAGAAACAGGAGTTGATTAAACCCATTCAGGACAAAGTTTGGGATGCAGTAGATAAAATCGCGAAGAAGAACGGACTTGCGATCGTGTTTGATAAGTCGGGGGAATTAGTGATGATTTATACCGATCCGCGTTACGACTACACCGATTTTGTGTTGGACGAACTTGGATTGGGAGACCCCAATGATGTTGTAAAAAATTAATTGAGCATAAATTTAACTGTAATGAAAAAACTAGTTTTCGTATTCGCATTCGCTTTGATAACGGCCGCTTCCATGGCGCAAACAACTGCCGCCCTGAAAGTGGGTTATGCTGATGTGGAATACATCTTCTCCAAGATGCCCGAAGCCAAGCAAATTCAGTCTGATCTGGAAGGTCTTCAGGCACAATTGAAAAAGCAGTACGATAATAAGTACACGGAGTTTCAAACCAAGCTGAAAACGTATCAGGACAACATCAATAATCCCAACATTCCGGATGCCGTAAAGCAAAATTCTGCACGTGAACTCGAGCAGTTACAGGCAAACCTGCAAAAGCTCCAGGAGGATTCTCAGAACGATTTGCAGAAGAGAAATGCAACGTTGCTTGGACCCGTACAAGAGAAGGTTGGAAAAGCAATCGAAGACGTAGCGAAAGAAAACGGCTTCTCGCTGATTCTTAACAACCAGATCAACGGGTTGGACGTAATCCTGTTCGGTGATGAAAAGCTTGATGTTTCGGATATGGTGTTGAAGAAAATGGGTGTTAACCCGGTTGCTGAAACGCAAACACCTGCGAACAACACAACCACTACACCTAAGAAACAGCCGTAAATCCGGTATACATGAAATTGATAAGACCCCGTCCCTGAAAAGACGGGGTTTTTTATTTACTTGGAATCATGATCAAACCCAGGTTTCTTCGAAAAGGTGATACGGTTTGCCTGGTGGCGCCCGGCCGCAAGCTTGATCGTGAAAGTATCGAAACGGCCACCGACATTCTGCAGTCGCATGGCTTATCAGTCCGGGTAGGCGACAATCTCTTCAGTTCAGCCCACAGTTATTTGTCGGGCACAGATGCTGAACGGTTAACCGATCTGCAACACGCACTGGATGATGCCTCCATCAACGCGATCATTTGTGTACGTGGCGGATACGGCACAACGCGAATTCTTGACCAGCTTGACTTCTCGAAATTTTTGCAAGCTCCCAAGTGGGTTTGCGGCTTCAGCGATATCACGGCCTTGCATCTAACCTTACAAACACTGGATATACAAAGTATTCACGGATCGATGCCCGTACAATTTCAAAAAAACGGAGCCGGTATCTCGGCTGAAAGTCTGATTAACACATTACTCGGCACGCCGGAAGCTTTACAGGCTAAGGCTGTACCGGCCAATAGGCTGGGAAATGCAACAGGACAACTGATTGGCGGAAATCTTTCTATGCTTACCGACTCTCTCGGAACGGCAAATGAAATTCAAACTGACCACAAAATTTTGTTCATCGAAGAGGTTGGCGAGTATGCTTATCGGTTTGACCGGATGATCGTTCAACTGAAGCGTGCGGGCAAACTGGATAAACTTGCCGGGCTGGCCATCGGCCACATGACCGATATAAAAGAGGGCGAGTTACCGTTCGGAGAAACGGTAGCGCACATGATCAATTACCACACGAGAGAATTTGCGTATCCGATAGCCTTTCAGTTTCACTCGGGCCACGATCATCCAAACCTGGCGTGGATCGAGGGCGCTGAAGCACGACTGGAAGTAACTCCATCGGGAGCAAGGCTTACATTCTAAAAAGGAAGTTTTTCGGAATACTTCGGAATGAGCGTTTTGAACTTTTGCTGAAGTTCATTCAACGTTGAATGACCCATCCGGTTAACAATTTTTCTTCCGTCAATTTCATGGATCGGAGTTAATTCGCCCATCGTGCCGGTTCCGAAAACCTCATCGGCTGTATAGAATTCCGTTAACGAAAGATTTCGTTCTTCGATCGTGACGTTATGTGCTTTACATAACTCGATTACCAGGCTGCGGGTAATTCCGTGCAAACATGCATCGGCATGCGGAGTATACACAACGTTATTCTTTACCATGAACAGATTAATGTCGTTCAGCTCGGCCACGAACCCCTGATGATCAAGCATTAATGCAGCATCAACACCGGCTACGTTAGCCTGAATCTTTGCCAGGATGTTATTCAATAAGTTGTTGTGATGGATCTTGGAGTCGAGGAATTGCGGATTATTCCTCCGCATAGACGAAGTAATTACCCGGATGCCCGTACTGTTGTCGTACACCAGAGGCTTCCACTCCGCCAGCACAATCAGGCACGACCCTTTTGTGTTCACGCGCGGATCCATTCCCGAAGTAACTTTTTCACCACGCGTAAGCGTAAGGCGGATGTGCGTTTCATCCTTCATCCCGTTTGCCTTCAGCGTTTCAAAAATAGCCTGCTTCACCGCGTCCTTCGTGGGTATGTCCGCAAAGGCAAGCGCGTGCGCAGAAGCTTGCAACCGGTCGAGATGCTTGTCGAGACAAAATATTCCGCCATTGTAAACACGCAGGCCTTCCCAAACCGCGTCACCGCCCTGAACCGAGCTATCAAAAACAGAAACTTTTGCTTCACTTCGTGGCAGTAATTTTCCGCCTACATGAACGATAATGTTTTCGTTTTTCGGATTGTACTTCTGCAGCATAGGCTAAGGTCGTATCGCGTGGGTTAGGAGTTTTTTATAGTAGACATCGGCTTCATCAGCCAACGGCTTCAGGCTATCGGGAAGTGCGCGCTCACTGGTCGCTTGTTTTTCAAAACCGATAGATTTATGGACGTTCGCATACCAATGCGGAGCCCATACGCCATCATAAGGTTTTGGGCCTGCCGGCCAGCTCAGCATTTGTTTCTGAAATTCAATCCCCGCGCGTTCACATACCTGTTTCAGCACGGACTCAGGATTCTCAAGCAGCAAGCCCGAATCGAGTACAATACTTTTCGGATCCTTCAGCTCATCAAAAAGCTTCCATTCGTATTCAATGCCGATGTCGCGCATGACAGGCTTTTCGATTACTTGCGCATAGCTGGCAATAATCTGTTTGGGATTCCGGATGAGAAAAATGTTTACACACTTCGAAAGGAAGTCGTGATTATCCATCACCTCAATATGATGGGCCATGTTTTTGATAAAATAAACCGGCTTCCGTTTTGATGAAAAGGTTTGCGCCTTTACGGTATCTTCATTTTCCGATTGCGCCTTCAGCACATCATCTTTTCCCGGATGATTGACATCCGTTTTCGAAAAGTACATCGCATAGAACGGTTCATCCACGACCAGCGTGTCGGTACGCTGCGCGAACGAGTACATTAAAGCAGTTGAAATGTTACGGGGTCCGGAGATCAGGTGCAGGTATTTCACCAGGTTAAAGTTTGCGGTAAGCTACAATTTTTTGATCAACCGAACGAGAGGAGGTACTTGACAAGAGCGTAGAGTCCGAGTGCAAGTAATATAACACCGGGTATGAATTTCGCTTTTGGGTTTGACGAAAACGTAACGCTCATCTGTTTCGCGAGGTATGCCACCAGGATCAGTAACACAAAAGCACCAACCGATATGCCGAGCAGGTAACTGTGAACTTCCGGGGTGTTAGACAAGCTGATCCAGCCCTGACCCTTCAGATAAGCGGTTATTCCAATCCAGAACGGCAGCGCGAGCGGGTTCAGAATGCTTAATACCAATCCTTTACGAAATCCGCTTTCGCGAACCGGCTGCGCATCCGGGGTGGCCCGCGTGGCGCTGCGAAGGGTAAGAATTCCGAGGGTGGTCATTACCAGCGCGCTGATCAGTGTAAAGTTGTTAACAATAACGGGGGAGGAGGTTATCCAATCTTCAAACAACAGTGCAATCCACGCATAGGGATATTCGATTAATGCAGCAGCAAGCGCGAACCGGAACGCCACATTCATTTTCCGTTCCATTCCCAGTCGCAGGATGGTGAGGTTAAGCGTGCCGGGCGGGATTGACCCCAGAAAACTGAAGGCAAAAGCAAGGAAAAATGTTACCGCCAGGTTCATTTCGGAAGGGTTGCCTCCTTAAATTTTTTATGGATGGCTCTGCCTTCCCGGAAAGAAGTAAAGGGTATTCCGCGTTTGTGATTTTGCATACTGATCAGAAAGATGTTTCTCCAATGTATGAACAAGATACCCATCGCTTTCCAAAGTGAAAACCCGGGATGATAAATGTGCGCGGGCTCGGCACCACACCCGTTCAACTCCATGATTTTGATGTTGCCTTCGTATAAATCCGAAAGGGAAGCACATCGTAAATCGAACCGGCCGAAATAAAAACCATCAATCTGCTTGCTGATGGTATCAAACGTTTCGGAAAGTCTTGGGTTGATCAGGTGCTCACCATTCATGAACGTAGTTCCAAGCGAATGATTGCCAATCGAGTTTAGCACGAACTGATCTCCGGCCGGAAGTACTTCGTTTAGTCTTTTCGCATGCGCGACTGAAAGCTTTGCCCATTGAAGTTTTGCGCGCGGTTTATCAAGAATCAATTGTTTAAGTGTCGACTTGCCATCACCGGTAACGGTTAACATGTCTTTAATCACGACAGACGTTACCTTTCCTTCAGGTTCATCGGGGAAGCGCGTATAAAACACCCCCAGTTCCACCGGCAGATCGAGAAAGTCCTGAATGAGAAAATCTTTATCGAGCGACTTTAGATAAGGTTCAATCTGATCTTCCTGCGAAATTTTCTTTACCATAAATCCGCGCTCACCCAAATCGGGTTTGAAAATCACCGGAAAGGAGAAGTTGTTTTTCCGTATCGCTTCCATAACTCCGGCTTTTGTGGCCGGAGCCTTGATCAGGATAGTTCGGGGTTTGTAGCGATCAGGGATGAGATTCAGCACATCGTACTTTGATTCGCCAAACATTCCACCCAGTACGATGGTTGGGTTAGAAGCTGAAAAGAATAACAGCGATCGTGAACGTAACGATAGCCAGAGCCAGTAGATGAAAAGGGGAAATTGAACGATGCCGAACGGCCAGTACTCCCAGGCCGTAAGTCGAATGAAAAAATCGCTGTTACGGAATTTCTTCCAGCCCATGAATTATCGTGTCGCCAGCGTCTCCTGGTACCGGATGGTGGATGCGGCTATTCCAAAGTCATGCGCGAGTTTCACATAGGGAGCCGCTTCGCGAATACCGATTTTCATGATGGCCATGTGGTGAACCGCGTGTTCGATGTTGTATACGAGTTCGCGCAAATAATTTGTTTCAATGGTTACAAACTCTTCTTTATCGAGGTCGTAGGCAGCTTCCAGCTTCAGAGCCTTATCGCCCCGGTGCGATTTTACAAACTCATTGATTTTGCTGATCACCGACAATGCGATGTACTTATCGGATTCAACGAGTTTATCGTGCGCGCGCTTATCGTAATTAATCACTCCGCCCTCAAAACCATTTTCTAGGCAAATGAAAAATTCCAGCGTGTGACGAAGGTGCTGACCGATTGTTGAATGACCCAAAGCATCCACAGGCTTGATAAAATCCTGCTCGGTAAGCTGGTCTACCATTTCGGTAAGCTGGGAAAGAATGTTAGAGCATGCCTGATTGATGTTCATAGCGGGGGATTCAACTCAAAGATAAAGCAAAACGGAAAATATTTTCTAAAAGTAATTATAGTGCCGCCAAAAGTTCGGTTTGAACGGCTAGTGAACAATTTTACTCCAGTTACGGTCGGCCGAGTCTTTCAATTTTTGCTGGTTTTTGTTCCACTTTTCGAGTGTGTTGTTCGTCCAGAAATTATAGAACAAGTAAAGTCTGCCCTCTAAAATCTTATAGGTTTCCGGATCGACCTTCACCTTTTCGCCATTCTCGCCCATCGCGTAAGCACACCATCCGCCATAGGCAGGTTCGTACTTGTCGGGTGAAGATTTAAACTTGGCGAGGTTAGCCTGGGTACTGAAGCGATACGTGAGGCCTTTGTAGGAGTAGGTCAGGTTGCTTTTGCCTTCAGCAGGTTTTCCGTCAAAATACGATACTGCGTCATATCCCTCGAGGGCCAGGCCGTCTTTTACGTTGTAGTGCTTTTGACGCAGCGCATCGGTCTGCGCAAAGCCGGCTATCGGGCCGGCTACAAAAAGGAGAATCAGTGCGAACTTCATAACAGGAACATACGAATAAAACCCCAAGGTAGGTTTTCGGAACAGGTAGGATTGTCGTGCAGATTACAATTCCAGAGAATCAGTCCGGCAGCTGTTTTTTCAGGGTTTTCCACACCAATTCAGGCTCGAAGCCTTTCTGGATTACAGACTGGGATATCTTGTTCCGCAAAACAAACCGGTCGTCCGTTTCTGCGTGCTCAACTTTCTCTTCAATCAGTTTTTCGAGCGTTTGCAGATAATCTGGTTCTTCTATTTCTTTCAAACCTATCTGAATACACTTTTTGGAAATACCCTTGGCCTCAAGCGCATGGACGATCTTGATCCGTCCCCACTGTTTAATTCTGAACTTGCCGCCTGCAAAAAGTTTTGCAAACCGCTCTTCATTCAGGAAACCCTCGGTGATCAAATAGCTGAGTAACTCATCGGCATCCGATGAATTCAGTCCGTACTCGTACAGTTTGTTTTTTACTTCCTGGTGGCAACGTTCCTGGTAAGCGCAGTAGCGTAACGCTTTTTGTCGTGCCTGCTCAACGGTTAGTCGCTTACGGGTTGGCTGCACAGATTACTTCACCAGTTTTTTGGTTTTTAAAACACTGGCGACAAACTTCCGCTCGTTCTCGGTATTGAAAATTCTGAAGGGGAGATAAATGAGCTGAGCCTTATTGATAAAAAACACGAAGTAGTCTTTACCGATTTCTGCGCTCTTGATCTGATCCCATTTCATCGGCATGCCTTCGCGCGCGTTAATCTTCATCACGATTTGCTGACTGGTGATTTCGTATGAAAATTTCTCGAACAGCATTTTGCCCTGTTCGAGTTGTGTTACTCCGTAAAACTGAATCCACCAGAATAAAATGTACAGCCCCAATCCGATCACCGCACCAATAAACCACCAGATTGTATCAGCCCCCGGAATCATGTACCCGAGGCATAGTAAAAATGCAACCAATGCGGCAATCCAACCCTGCTTTTTCAAAACAGCCTGCAGCGCAAGCTTGATGTAAATTTTCTTTTCGAGCTTGTAATTCTTTGTCTTAACGATCATAATCTATCAACAATCAATTCTTTCTGTTAAAATGCTTTGAGGCTCAGGTCCATACTTTTAATCGAATGGGTTAAGGCCCCTACCGAAATAAAATCAACCCCGGTTTCGGCTACCGTTCGAATCGTTTCTTCGGTGATGCCTCCACTGGCCTCCGTCTGATGTTTGCCGGCAATCAACGCCACAGCTTTCCTCATGTCTGCGGGCGACATGTTATCGAGCATGATTACGTCTACACCGCCTGTTTGAACCACTTCCTGAACTTCCTGCAGGTTGCGGGTTTCAATTTCAATCCGGAGATTTTTTTTCGTGGCGCGAAGATACTCTTTTGTTTGATTGATTGCTTGGGCGATTCCACCCGCCATGTCAACGTGATTGTCCTTGAGCATGATCATGTCGTACAAACCGATGCGGTGGTTGAGGCCTCCGCCAATGATCACCGCCCACTTCTCGAGCAACCGGAAATTGGGTGTGGTTTTACGCGTGTCCAGAAGTTTAGCCTGAGTTCCTGCAATCAATCCGGAGAGATAGCGTGTATAGGTGGCAATGCCGCTCATGCGCTGCATGCAGTTCAATACCAGGCGTTCGCACGTTAAAATTGAACGGGCCGATCCTTCCACAATAAACGCCACTTCGCCTTTCTTAACAGGCTGGCCATCGGAAATTGAAACCGTCACCTTCAGCAATGGATCGAAATGCCTGAAAATGATTTCTGCCAGCTCAACCCCGGCAATGATTCCATCATGTTTGACCAGAAGCCGTGCTTTACGCGTGGCCGATGCGGGAATTGAGGCAAGCGTTGAGTGATCGCCATCACCAACATCCTCAGCAAACGCGGAGGCGATAAATTGGTGCAGAAACAGGTCGGTGATGTATGCGGGTCTCACGGCACAAAAATGATGAGGATTTTCGGATTTATGACTTGCCGAATCCTATTTGTGCGCCCGGACTTACTGCTTGACAAAGGAAATCTCCTGGATGAGCTGATCCTTATTGATCGTTTTGATTTTCATCCAGACGCGGTACACGTCAGCTCCGCTTTTGTACTCGCCAATCGCGAAGGGCTGCCCGCCTTTTGATGAGCCCTGGTGAATAATGTTAAAATCGTTTGGGGCGTGAGCTTTAAAGAAATCGCGCAGCACAAATTCCGCCTGGGCCTTGCTGTAGTTCTGAAGCTTGCCTTCAATTGTTACGTCTACCGTCTGGTTCAGGTACTTCGACAGTTCCTTAGCGCTGCCAGCCTTAATGGCATCTTTTACCTGATCCACAACCTCGTTTTTCTGTGCCAGTGCTGTATTGGAGGCTAAAAAGAGCACTCCAACCGCCAGCGACAAAAACAACCACTTTCTCCTCATAGCGTTGAGATATACCCAAAAGTATGCCATACAAAGATGATTATGAAATTAGCCGAAATATGGGTTCGGAACGCCCTTTCCGCGAACTTCACGGTACGCAGGCATGTATGCCTGTGGGGGGCTAAAGTAACCTCTTAATGGATCATTAGCGTTATATTTGCGGCCTAATTGCTTCTATTATGAATAAAAAGGTGCTGTTGATGATCCTCGATGGTTGGGGTATTGCGACTAACAAAAACGTTTCTGCAATTGACCACGCACGCACACCCTTTATAAATTCTCTCTATCCGAAATATGCCAACAGCAAACTTGAAGCTTCGGGGCTGGCGGTAGGTTTACCTGCCGGGCAAATGGGAAATTCGGAGGTTGGCCACATGAACATCGGAGCCGGGCGGGTGATTTATCAGGATCTGGTGAAGGTTAATAAAGCGATTGCCGACAAAGAGCTCGATAAAAACCCGGTACTGCTCGATGCAATTCAATACGCAAAGTCAAATAACAGGAATTTTCATTTGATCGGTCTTGTATCGGACGGAGGTGTGCACTCTCACATCGATCACCTGAAAGGAATTTGCTCAATCATCCACCACAACGGAATTAAAAATCTCTTCGTGCATGCGTTTACCGATGGACGCGACACTGATCCGAAAGGCGGCATTGACTATTTAAGAGATCTTCAAGCGCACTTGAAGCAAACATCCGGAAAAATTGCAAGCGTGGTGGGTCGTTACTTCGCGATGGACCGCGACAAGCGGTGGGAGCGGGTGAAGCTCGCGTATGATGTGCTCGTTCATGGAACCGGTGAAGCAGCTACGGACGTGTTGACCGCTGTTCAAAAATCTTACGATAACAACGTGACCGATGAGTTCATCAAGCCGATTGTGATGGTGGAAAATGGCAAACCGGTTGCAACCATTCAGGAAGGTGACGTGGTATTGTGTTTTAACTTCCGTACCGATCGCGGACGCGAAATCACGCAGGCGCTAACGCAACAGGATTTTCCGGAGCAAAATATGAAGGCGCTGAACCTGTATTACATTACCCTCACCAACTATGACGATACCTTTAAAAATGTAAAAATCATTTTTGACAAGGATAATTTGAATAATACACTGGGCGAGGTATTGTCAAGAGCCGGAAAGAAACAGATTCGCATCGCAGAAACAGAAAAATATCCGCACGTGACGTTCTTCTTCTCCGGGGGAAGAGAGCAGGAGTTTGAGGGTGAAACCCGAATACTCTGTCCGTCTCCGAAAGTTGCCACATACGATCTGAAGCCCGAGATGAGTGCGAATGATTTGAAAGACAAACTCATCCCGGAACTCGACAAGCGCTACGCTGACTTCATCTGTTTGAACTTCGCGAACCCCGACATGGTTGGACACACAGGTGTTTTTGAAGCTGTGGTGAAGGCGTGCGAAACGGTTGACTATTGTGCAGGTAAAGTAACCGAAGCGGCTTTACGAAACGGTTATACAGTGATCGTGATTGCCGATCATGGCAATGCCGATTTCATGATTAATGAAGACGGAACGCCCAATACGGCTCACTCAACAAGTCTTGTTCCGTGTATTCTGGTTGATGATTCCTTTAAGGGAACCATCAAAAACGGCAAGCTGGGCGACCTGGCGCCAACGATTCTTACGCTGATGGGAGTTCCTGTACCACCGGAAATGACCGGAGAAGTGCTGATAGCTTAATTATTCCGATTCAATTGGTGAGAGTTTCGTTTCTTCTTTTTGCGCTGGCGTTGATGCTTTTCGCTTGTGAGAACGGGCGGAAGGAAACGGCTTACTATTTTCCGATGGATAGTTTGGTAGAGGCGCAGGTCGTCACACTGTTCGAATCGGGCGGCCGACTCTCCAAGGAAGCTGTTATCGGTGACAAACATGAGCAAGCTGGCATGGTGAACGATACCACGGGCTGGCGGAACGAGCTAAGCATCTTCGCACAACTGAACGACATCAATAAAGCTTCAAACAGAGGCTTGTATCGTGTGGAAAAAGGTAAGCGCGATGTAAACAGCAACCTGCTGATGTACTCCATGGAATGTACGGAGCCACGCCCGGTAGAGTATCTGAAAATTTACTACCTGGGCGATTTGAAAAACCTTCGCAAAATCGAAGCGCGTTATCATGAAGAAGATTTATTGCTTAGCAGCGCGCGGCTCCTGAGCAGCACCAGGGAATTGACAATGAATTTTGAAAACATCAACAATAAAATCGTGCTTACATCCTACTCTATTACCGGAGGGCAGAAAACAATGCTGGGCGATTCTGTCCAATTTTCCGTAAACGGGATGATCACCTTACCTTAACTATGGCTAAACGTTCGCACGAACCCTTACAAAAAGAAGAAAAACGGAAACTTGATAAAGCCGGCCTGAGAAAACTGGCGGGCATTTTCAGGTTTATGCTGCCGTACAAGGGCTACTTCATCATTGGTTTAATATGCCTGGGATTATCCGGCATGGTGCTTTTGGCGTTCCCCTACTTTGCCGGCATGCTGCTGGATGTTGCCTCCGCTAAGAAAAATCCATACTTCCACTCCATCACGCAAATTGCCTTAGTTCTTATCGCGATCCTCTTTGTTCAAAGCATATTTTCCTTCTTACGGGTTTACACATTCTCCCTGACCAGTGAACGGGCGTTGTCCGACTTGCGTCAGAGTTTATTCCGGAAACTGGTTTGGTCACCCATAAGCTTCTTCGATAACAGCCGTGTGGGAGAGTTGATGAGCCGCATCACATCTGACGTGGCTTTATTGCAGGACGCGCTCACCATCACCCTGGCCGAATTAATTCGTCAGACGATTATCCTGATTGGCGGAAGTGTATTTATCTTTTTCCTTGCGCCCGAGCTTACCGTTTTCATGCTGCTCACGTTCCCGGTGCTGATTGTACTGGCTATGGTTTTTGGAAAGGCCATCCGCAGAATGTCAGGGAAAACACAAGACAGGCTTGCAGAAACTAACACCATCGTTGAGGAGGCACTTCAGTCGATCGCGGTAGTAAAAGCCTTCACCAATGAAACACTTGAAATTCTTCGTTATCGTAAGTCACTCGCCGAGGTAGTGAAAATCGCTTTGCGCGCTTCGCGCTATCGTGGCCTGTTTATCTCCTTCGTTGTATTTACACTTTTCGGAGCTATTGTAGCGGTAGGCTGGTACGGTGCTTTACTGGTACAACAAGGTGAAATGGATGGAAACAATTTGTTATCGTTCATCATTTACACGGCCTTTATCGGAGGTTCCATTGCCGGGCTGGGCGACATTTATTCCCAACTTCAAAAGGCTGTAGGCGCATCGGACCGACTGCTTCAGATACTTGACCAGCCGGATGAAATGGAAACGGTAGCCGATAATCGTTTGCATGTGAGCGGAGAAGTTGTTTTCGACAACGTTTCATTCTCTTATCCGTCCCGAGTTGATTATCCCGTTTTAAAAGATCTCAACTTTAAGATAAAGACCGGAGAGAAGATTGCGCTCGTAGGCAAAAGCGGTTCCGGCAAGTCGACCATCATTAACCTGTTGATGCGATTCTATCCTGTAACGGAAGGAAGCATTCTGGTCGATGGAACCGACATTCAATCCTATCACCTCACAGGATACCGCCACAACCTGGGGGTAGTTCCGCAGGAAGTAATCTTATTCGGAGGTACTATTGAAGAGAACATCGCATACGGAAAACCGGGAGCGGGGCTGGAGGAAATAAAAGAAGCCGCGCGCAAAGCCAATGCATTGGAATTCATTGAACGTTTCCCTGAAGGATTTAAAACACTGGTGGGTGAACGGGGTGTAAAACTTTCAGGCGGACAGCGTCAGCGGATTGCGATTGCACGCGCCATTCTAAAAGACCCTGCCATTCTGATTCTGGACGAGGCCACCAGCTCGCTTGACGCACAATCGGAGGTGCTTGTGCAGGAGGCCCTCGAAAAACTCATGGAAGGGCGCACTACGATTGTCATTGCCCATCGCCTCAGTACGATTAAAAAAGTAGACCGCATTTTCGTGATCAATGACGGCCGTCTTGCGGAAATGGGATCGCATGCTGAACTTACACAGGTAAATAACGGTATATATAGTACACTGCTTAAGCTGCAGCTTCACGAGTCATGAACAGTTCATTTCGCATCCTGAAGGATTTTAAGCTTCGGTCGACCCCGAGCCGAGCTGCTATTTTGGACGCATTTTTAACGCATGACTACGCCCTTTCCCATGGAGATTTGGAGCGGGAAGTGCCCGCATCATTCGACCGTGTGACTGTGTACAGAACGTTAAAAACCTTCCTCGACAAGGGCCTTATCCATAAAGTCCTCGATGGCGAGGGGGGAATGAAATATGCCCTTTGCAACGAAGCCTGTACCTCTGCAAACCACCATCACGACCATGTTCACTTTAAATGTGTGCGGTGCGGTCAAACCAACTGCCTCCAGGTCGAAATTCCGGTAATTAAGCTTCCCAAGGGGTATCAACCGCAGGATGTAAACCTGCTTATTCAGGGAGTTTGCGACACCTGCGGGTAAAATTGCAGGTATTTGGGTTTCCTTTTCCAGTAATCCCCTATAAATCACCCGTGTAAGTTTTTGAGATTAAATTAAATTAGTACTTTTGAAGGCTGTAGGCAGTCAAAACCGCTAAAAACTTGGCAATTCGCCTACTCCCCTAAATGCTGAACTGAGAACCTTTGCTGAGAACATTCGATATACTCCTCTTTTCCCTTTTCAGTGGCGATCAGCGAGAGACTATTCTCTTCGGTATTTTCCTCGCTGTTATTATTGTTTTCATGGTGGTTGACCTTGGGTTGTTTCACAAACAAGCTCATAAAATCACAACGAAGTCTGCGCTCTATCAATCCATCTTTTGGGTCTCGATCAGTACGATATTCGGATTGCTGATTTATTTCGGTGGACCGTATGCGCATCTGGAGGGGGGCGTACCTACGAACCTCACTGGTTCCGATGCGGCAGTTCTTTACTTCTCAACGTACCTGACCGAGTATGCGTTATCGGTTGATAACATCTTTGTTATTCTGCTGATCTTGAAATATTTCAAGGTCGATGAGACTTATTATCACAAGGTATTATTCTGGGGAATTTTAGGCGCGATTGTTTTCCGTGCGATATTCATTTTTGTTGGCGCGATCCTCATTCACAAATTCCACTGGATTCTTTACATCTTCGGTGTGTTCCTGATCTACTCGGGTATCCGCATTTACTTTGAAGATGGTGATGAAAAAATTGAGCCTGAGAAAAATCCGATTCTAAGAATCTGCCGGAAGTATTTGCCGATATCCGCAACCGACAACGGTGGGCAGTTTTTCTTCCGTGAAAACGGAAAGTGGTTTTTCACTCCGCTTTTCCTGGTGATTGTGTTGATTGAAACAACCGATTTGATTTTCGCGGTTGACTCAATCCCGGCTGCCTTTGCCATCACACAAAACGAATTCCTGATTTACACATCTAACATCTTCGCGGTAATGGGCTTGCGGGCAATGTTCTTCCTGTTGGCAGGTATTATCGATAAGTTCTACTTACTTCAGAAAGGGCTTTCCATTATTCTCTTCTTCATCGGTGCGAAGATGCTTCTGGAAATTTTCCACATCGAGCTGAACGTATACCTCTCGTTTACGGTCATCATCGCCACGCTTACGCTTTCGATTGTCTTCTCCGTGCTGATACCCCGCAAGGAGAAAGCTGAAGCTGAGTAATCCTACAATTCTTCTGCAAAGAGATTTTTCGGCAGGATCTTCATCAACACAGGTAGTGTGAGGAATCGCTGCGGCAAGGAAATGATTCCGAACGTAGGAATCGTTTTCAGAATAATCACAAGTTCGTGGCGGATACGCTCGCTTTCTTCGGGTGACAGTTCCTCCACGCGGGCCTTTTTCAGCAAAGCCGAAACTTCTTCCCGTTCCTGAATTTCCTTGATGAGCCGCGTTTTATTCTTTTCGGCAATCTTCGAAATCCGGCTAATGAAATCTTCGCTTACCTGGTGGTAGTCCTGCTTGTCTTGCAGGTAGTCCAGTTGCTCCCAATGCTCAAGCACGAAGCCTTCAATGGCGATCAGGCTGTTATCCAGATCATCTTCCGACAGACCGAGATAGGTGCAGAACCGCTTCATAAACTTATGCTCGGCTTGCTCAACCTTTTTATCAGCCCAGGTTGTGAGGATGGCGATTTCCAGGAAGAACTTTTTAAGAATCCATGAATTCTCCGAGGGCAGGTTAATGGCTTCTACGTCAATTCCTTTTTCAAACATGGCCATTGCCTCCTTGCGTCTTTCGGCATTGAGATCGCTGCTTTGAATAAACAATTCGAGCATTTTGCGTTCTTCAAAATCTACCGTGTTATCGGAATGCGCGGCTGCCGCGATTACTTTCACGATCGAGAACCGCAGCTCGTCACGTTCATACCGGAAAAAATCCGCCACGATGCGGTCGGCATTGGTATGAATCCACTGCCCGAAGATAAATACATCGAGAAACAACAGGCTGTTGTGAAAGAAGTAGTGCCAGAAGTTACCCTGAAACTCCACGGTTCGGTCAACGCGCTTATCCAGAATTTTCTCGGCTACCTCCAGCGGAGCGCGTTTTTTACCAAACAGTGTTTTGCTTGGAATGGCGAGTTCGGGGAAAATATTGTTGTAAAAATTACCGATGTTCTCAATCGTCTTTATAAAAATCTGCGAGAGTTCTTCGGGTGTTTTAACGGGTTTATCATGAAACAGAAGCGAGCTGCTGATCAGGGCTTCGGCCAGCAGAATCTTCATTTTATCTTTTTCGCTCCAGTTCTCGGCATTTGGGTAATCGAGATGCCCCACGTTCTGGCCATACATCAACCCGGTGGGTTGTATAATTCGATACAAGGAATATTCAGGATGTGAGCCGCGCTTCTTCTGCGAAAGATCTTTGAGAAGCTCTTTCTTAAACTCCAGATATTCTTGTAACCAACCTTTTTCGTCAGGCTTCATGAGGTAGGACGGATGAGATCAAATTAGACAATCTTGAACGTTCTAAAAAATTTACTTCAACGCTTCACGCCACCCTTTCTTCTCCATGGACTTTGCTGACTCCTCCACTTTGCCTTTCATCGTTTTCTTGAACTGATCGAGTTTTTTGGCGACAGCCTTATCGGCTGATCCGATGATTTGCGCAGCGAGTATACCGGCATTGCGGGCACCGTTTAGTGCTACCGTAGCTACTGGCACCCCCGAAGGCATTTGAAGAATAGACAGTACCGAGTCCCAGCCGTCAATGGAGTTTGACGACTTGATCGGAACACCAACAACGGGCAACGAAGTGATCGAGGCAACCATTCCCGGAAGGTGCGCAGCACCTCCTGCTCCCGCAACGATAACTTTAATTCCACGGGCGCGGGCGTCTGTCGCGTACTGAACCATTCTCAGGGGCGTGCGATGCGCTGATACCACCGTTATCTCAAACGGTACATTCAGTTCTTCGAGCACTTCAGCAGCCTCCTTCATGATTTTAAGGTCGGACTGGCTGCCCATGATAATTCCCACTACTGGTTTAGTCATGCAATTACTTTGAGTGTTTGTTTTACAAAGTTCGCTTTCTTTTTCAAGCTATCAATATCCTCGTCTAAAATGGTCACATGGCCCATCTTGCGAAACGGTTTTGTCTGGTTTTTACCGTAAAGATGAACGTGCACGCCTTTTACACCAAGCACTTCTTCAAATCCGGCATAGCGGGCCGGGCCTGAGTAGCCGGGTTCACCCAGCAGATTCACCATGGCACTGGGCATGATCAGGTCGGTTTTGCCGAGCGGCAACCCCGTTATCGCACGTAAATGCTGTTCGTATTGCGAGGTAACGTTTGCCTCGATGGTTTGATGACCACTGTTGTGTGGCCGCGGAGCGATCTCATTCACCAACACTTCCCCGGAGGCAGTTACAAACATTTCAACAGCCAGCAACCCAACCATGTTGAGTTTCCCGATAATGGTTCGTGCGATGGCATCGGCACAGCTCGCAATTTCGGTTGATATCTGAGCGGGCGCGAACAAGTATTCCACCAGGTTTTGTTCGGGATGAAACACCATTTCTACAGCCGGAAATGTTTCAATCTGTCCGTGAGTGTTGCGGGCTACGATAACCGAAATCTCCTTTTCAAACGGCACAAGCTCTTCCAGTAGACCCGGTTTATCAAAGGCATGTTTCAAGTCATCGCGGGTGCGCAAGATTTGAACCCCCCGACCATCATACCCTTCTTTGCCAAGTTTATTCACCATCGGAAACGTGATGAGACGCGCGACATCCGCTTGATTCTCGGTTAGTACAAAGGATGCCGTGGGAATGTTATTGTCTTTATAAAAAGTTTTCTGAACGCGTTTGTCCTGAATCAACTCAATCACTTCGGGCTGCGGAAAGATCTTCTTTCCCTTTTTCACCATTTCCTTCAGTGCTGCAGTGTTTACATTTTCAATCTCAATGGTGATAATATCGCACGACTGGCCAAATTTCATCACGGTGTCAAAGTCGGTGAGCTTGCCTTCCGTAAAAGGGGCCAGCCATCTGCAGGGAGCGTTTTTGTCCGGATCGAGAACTTCGAAGTTAAAATTGAAATCAATGCCTGACTGAATGAGCATCCGGCCAAGCTGGCCTCCGCCTAAAATTCCAAGTTTGAAATCCTGGTTAAAAGTATTTGCCACGCTGCAAGGTAATGTTTAAAAATTTTACTCAGACCACCGTGAGCAGATTTCAAGACGGTTATTGTCAGGATCAAGCGTCTCGAATTCATAATATCCATCACCGGTCTTTCGCGGACCGCGGAGAATCGTACATCCGGCATCCCGCATGATGTTACACATCCGGTCTACCGCATCCATGCTTCCGGCATCAAATGCGAGGTGAATAATTCCCCGATATTGTTCAATCGGATCATTCAGGTTTTCCGGGACATTGGGTTTGTACATCAGTTCGAGCCGGGCTCCGTTGCCAAACCGGATGAAATAACTCTCAAATTGAGTTACCGGGTTAACGTATTTTGATGAACATGTGCCGTCAAAGAACATCACGTAAAATTCTCTCAGTTCTTCCAGGCGGTTGGTCCAGATAGCAACGTGCTCAAGCGTCATTTCACTAATGATACGCGAATGATTTTATCACCCACTTCGATGCGATGAACAACATCCATTCCCGACTCGGTGACTGCGAAAATGGAGTAACGGCCATCGAGATGAGGCGTTGGCGAATGTGTAATGAACCACTGTGTCCCTTCGGTGTCTTTGCCTGCAGAAGCCATGCCCACAGATCCCTCGGTGTAGTGGCGTTCAGTAAATTCCGACCGGATGGAATAATCTTCACTACCCCAGCCATCGCCCCGGTTGCAACCACCCTGGATAACAAAGTTGGGTACCACCCGGTGAAAGTTCTTGCCATCGAAATAGTTGCTTGTTGCGAGCTGCACGAAATTCGCCACCGAGCCCGGTGCTTCTTCCACCAGCAGTCGCAGGGTAATGTCACCTTTATCGGTCTGGATTAAAACGCGCTGATCTTTAGGTATGCTTTTAACCAAATCCCAGTCGATGGGATGATTGTATTCATTCTTTACCGGCTCGGGCGACCTCTTCCCTTCAAAATAGGCGATTGCCGCTTCAAGCGGCTGGATGGCCTCATTGTCTTTTGGCAGCGAAAGTTTGTTTTTAGCTTCTGTTAAGAACGTATAATCGGTAATGATTTCTTTGTACCCTAACGCGGGATCTGTCAGCGCATCCGCCACGATACCGATGACTGCCGGGTCACCAGTTTTAATAGCGCCAACATACATGTTGACAAAATCTTTTTTCCGGGCAGGATCGAATGTACGGCTCCGGTTAACAGATACCAGCGCAGTAGCCGCAGTTGATTTGATCACGGGAACCGTGGTTGTTTGGAGCTGGTGATTGATAAACAGCCACGCACGATTTGATTTGCCAAGCGCGGAAAGCAATGCTGCCTTTCCATAAACGTCAGCCTCAGACTCATACAGGTTTGTGATCTCTGAAACCAGCTCCGCACGATCTGATGCGGAGAGTGAAGCCTCATATAAAAGTCCTCGTACTCGTTTCCGCGCAGTTGCTTTTGCAAGCGCTGCGATTTCGCTCGCCAGTTCGGGTGTAGCCTGTGCACCAATGGCCTCTGCTGCCGCAATGGCTACGTTAACGTTTTCATCTTTCAACGCATCATACAGTTCCTGCTTTACTTCGGCCAATGGAAATTCCTGCAGCGCGCGGACTGCTCCGACGCGAACGCGATAATCGACATCGCTTTTTAAACTCTGCTTAATTGCATCACTGACTGCAGCAGATTTCATTCTGCGTAATGCAGTTATGGCACAGGAGCGAATCCAGGGTGACTTGTCATTTCGTAAAGCTTTCATTAAGGCCTCGTCCGCGAGGGGGAATGTGCGTGCGCCGCGCGTAAAAAAATTTACCGCGGCTAGTCGGATTTGTAAACCAAAGTTGGGATTTAGTAATTCAATAACTTTGACAGCGATGGTTGAATCAGCTTTGTTGCGCAATCCCAGGCGGTAATATGCCCAGGCAAAACCTTCCTGCGTGAGCGAATCCTGTACTTTTAAAACTAGGTGCTCAACATCACCCGCCTTAAATGTTTTGCCACACGATTCAAGGATGTGGCGCAATACGGCAGAGTTCTTTTCTTCCTGCAGTGCCTTCCACAACGCGGCCGCTGATGGTTTAATGGAAAGTTGACCTAACGCAATCGCTGCCGCTTTTCGAACGGTTACGTCCTTGTCGAATCGCAACACTTCCAAGAGCGGATCAACGCTTAGCGTATCCTGAACGGACGCAAAAGCCAATACGGCTTCTCTGCGATAGTCAGGATTAGCATGCTTGAAAAATGTATACAAGCTATCGCTTTGTCTCTTGTCCTGAAACTCAGCAATTTTTATTAGAACGGAATCTTTAAACTTATTGGTGGGTTGATTATTGCACGCGGACAGGATACACGCAATAACGATAATGATTACAGAAACTCTCATCCGATAGAAGAAATTGATGCTTTAGCTACTACGTCATCGAATTCAATGCCTGAAACTTTGATACAATACAGCAGCAGGCGAACCTCCTTTACATGCACCCGGCCGTCTACTTCCGACATTTTATACAGGATCACGAACGCCCGAAGTTTTTCTTCATCGGTACAACGGTTCATGTATTCAATACCGGTCTGGTAAATTTCACGGCCCCGTTTCGTGCGGATCGCTTCTTTAAACTCATCAAATACGGTTTCGGAAATGCCTTCTTTACCTTTAATTGTATTCAGCGCCTGGGTTTCATTGTCATCAACAACACCATCCGCACTCATTAGTAAATGAACCAAATAAAGTAAGCCAAGCTGATAGTTCTTGTTCATGACTGGAGGGATTTAGGTCCCTAAATATAAAGAAAGGATTGATTGATGTTTCAGGATAGCAACTGAAACACGGCAAATGAGGAAATATATGCCAGTGCCGACATGTAGGCCAGCTGCAGCAGTGGCCATTTCCATCCCTTCGTTTCGCGGTAAACGATGGCGAGCGTACTCATGCACTGCATGGCAAACGTATAAAACACCAGGAGCGAAAAGGCGGTGGCAGGCGTAAACCTCGGTTCACCGGTGTCGGGATTAACTTCTTCCCGCATCCGGTCTTTTATGGTTTGATCGTCATCGCTTCCGATGCTGTAAATCGTAGCCATGGTTCCTACAAACACTTCCCGGGCCGCAAAAGATGTAATCAAGGCAATGCCGATTTTCCAGTCGAAGCCTAACGGTCTGATTACGGGTTCGATTCCTTTTCCGATAATGCCGGCATACGAATGCTCGAGCTTGTAGGCCGCCACCCGGTTTTCGAGTCCCTCTTCCGTAAGCCGGAGATTGGCGGATTCGATCAAAACATGTTCACGTGCGTTTTCAAATTTTTCACCCGGACCGTAACTGGCCAGCACCCAGAGTACAATAGAGATCGCCAGAATAACCTTACCCGCTTCGAGCACAAATGTTTTTGTCTTTTCAACAATGGTGTAGCCAATGTTCGACCACTTGGGCCAGCGATAAGCCGGCAGTTCCATCAGCAGAAAACTTCGTTCGTTTACCCGCACCAAATACTTCATCACAAGCGCGGTAAGCATGGCCGCGACAAACCCCAGTAAATACAAGCCCATTAACGCCAGGCCCTGCAAACTGAAAATTCCCAACACGAATTTGTCGGGCACCACCAGTGCTACAAGAATGGTGAATACCGGCAGGCGTGCCGAGCAACTCATTAAGGGCGTGACAAAAATGGTAATCATCCGCTCCTTCCAGTTGTCGATTGTGCGGGTTGCCATGATCGCTGGTATGGCACATGCTACGCCCGACATCAATGGAACAATGCTTTTGCCGTTCAATCCGAACTTGCGCATGATTTTATCCATCAAAAAAACCACCCGCGCCATGTAGCCCGATTCTTCCAGAAGCGCTATGAAAGCAAACAGAATGGCGATCTGTGGTACGAAGATGATTATGCCACCGATGCCGGGAATGATTCCCTCGGTGAGCAGCCGCGTGAGCATGCTGTCGGGTAAAATCTGCCCGAAATAGTAACTGATCCCCGCGAAAGCCTTGTCGATTAAGTCCATCGGCACTGCGGCCCATGCGAAGATCGACTGGAAGATGACAAAGAGTACAGCAAAGAATATCGCATACCCCCAAACTTTATGCGTGAGAACTTTATCAAGCGCTGAGGTATGCTTTTTCCAGGGGAGGTCAGCTGCTTTCAGCGTAACGCGATCAAGGAGTGTTTGGATGAATGTGTAGCGGTGTATGGCTTCCGCGCCCTGGAATTTACCCGGGAAGAAATCGTACGTGTTGCCAACATTATCCAGAAATGTCCGGCCTTCATCATTCAGAAATTTGAGCGAACCCGGTTGTTGCAAAAATTGATATGCTTCGTAGTCGTTGTCTAACTGAAAGCGTTCGCGTACGCTTTGAACAGCAAGCTTCAGATCCGGGTATATGTTGAAAACACTTTTTGACGAAACTTCAACAGGTTTGCTGATGGCATTCTTAAGTTCTTCGATGCCGCTTCCCTTTCTGGCGTTAATCGGAATCACCGGAATACCCAGTTCGTTCGACAGCATATGCAAATCGTAACTGATGCCGGCCCGCGCAACCAAATCCATCATGTTCAGGGCGAGAACCGTTGGCAATCCTAAATCTGTAATCTGCGTAAGCAACAACAAGCTCCGCTTAAGATTGGTGGCATCGGCAATAACAACAACCAGGTCCGGACAAAGTGGTGAAGCATGATCGAGCAGAATTTCGGTCACAATCCGCTCGTCCAGACTTCTTGGATACAAACTGTAGATTCCCGGAAGGTCAATGATTTCCGCATTCGTGCCGTTGGGCAGCAACGATAGCCCCGAGCGTTTCTCAACAGTCACTCCGGGGAAGTTTCCGATTTTTTGATTCAGGCCCGTAAGATGATTGAACACAGACGACTTCCCGGAATTGGGATTGCCGACCAGTGCAATCTTCAAACGCGCAGCGGACATTAATTGAGAATTGAGATGGTGGCTGCCTCCTCCAGGCGAAGGGAAAGTTCATAACCCAGCACACTAATGCAGATGGGGTCACCGAGGGGGGCGGTGAAATTAAATCGCACAGGAGCCCCGGGTAAACAACCCATTTCGAGCAGTTTCACCGACAAAATTTCGTCACTGAAACCTGAGATGATCGCAATCTCTCCAGGCTTCATTTGTGATACGTTTTTTGCAGGTTCCGGCACTTATTTAGATTAATTTAAAACAAAGATATGGGCCGGTTTACTGGAATCCAATGATTTTGGTCAGTAGCTTGGGCTATTGAAAAAGAAAACCAAACAGGCCCCGAAGGTCAAACCGAATGAAAAAAAACAGCCTCCCGTGAAGGAGGCTGAAAAAGATGAGTCTTTCGATTTTGGCGGAATTCCGGATCGGAATCTTAAAAAGAATCTGGGATGCTGATAGTTCTACTCTACCAACGATGATTTGATTACCCCGGCTACCCGTTCATCGTCAATCACGAGGTTGTAACTTCCCCGTTTAAAATCGGCCGATGTTCCGATGGAAATTCGTTCACGCGAACGCGCTGTACTTTTCTGCCGGGTACCGCTACCGCCTGTAATGTGATCAATCGCCAGGCTTAACAATTCCTCGCTTTCATCGCCAAGAGGCTTTAATAGCAGGCTATTATCTTTGCTCACAATATCCGGAAAAAAACCCTCGCTGTAGTCCGACTCGTTTGCGCTGTTGTACGACTTGACAACGATCGGTTGCATGCCCCATTTGTTTTTGGGATTCTTCTCTTCATAGAGAGAAATGGATCCCACGTTTTTGCCGACCGTAGTATCGCCCACCAGAAAAACTTCCATAAAAGGCTTGAGGCCATTGACCAACAATTCGCTGGCTGATGCCGTTCGCGAACTGGTCAACACATAAACACGGCTGTTGTTTAGCAGGGAACCAACGTTTTGACTTTTTGTGACAAACTTCTTGATCAGGACATCCGCGCCATACGTACTTACCAAAGCTGCGGACAGATCATTGTTATAGCTTCTCTTTGTGAAAATTTTCGTGTTATCAATGTTGTCTCCAATCAGGCTGGCCAGGTTTATCGTGGCTCCTTCTGCACCACCACTGTTGTACCGGAGGTCGATAATCAAGTCGGTAATTCCCTGATTTTTGAAACTCGAAAAGATTGCATCCATCTCATCGTTGTACTGCGGACTGGTTGCCGTTGGGCCCGTTGCGAAAAAGTTATACACATAGTAGCCGATCTTATGCCCATTGCCCGTGTCGATAACTTTACTCATGAAGTTCGGATTTTCAGCAAATTCAGCCGTATTCAGCGACAGCGTGCCCATGTCAACCTCGCCTTCTTCCGTTGGCCGGAAATATTTTATCGTATGGTTCTCGCTGATCGCACCCAGCAGTGTCTGGTAGTTTGAAAGTGTCATCCGCGTTCCGTTGATGTGTGTGATAACATCACCGCGCTTAAGGTCTTTGTCTTCCGTATCCGCCAGCGATCCGGCTTTGATGTACATTACCTGTGCAATTATGTTTTCGCTACTCTCGCTTTCGAGGTACAACTTGAATTCATACCCCGCTTCTTTGTTTACACCCTGTAACGAATTCAATAGCTCAACATAATTTTCCTGGATCCAGGAAAAGCGATCCTGATCCGACAGCAGCGCATTAAAAAATTCATTCGGGTCTATCGATTTGCTCGGAGGCTTGGGCAGGTCAAGGTTCCACAAGTAGTACAGTTCCATGTTGTCATAAATCCAGTTATTCACATACTTGTTACCGCCCCCTGCATTGTCGTCATCGCTGCACGCCACCACACCTGCCAGCATGGCTACAATCATCACTGCCAATGCGTGCTTCACAACAGTCATCTTTTCACGTTTCATCTCCATCTGTTTAGGTAAAATTTTATCAAGTTCAATATACTAAATACTCTCAGTAACAAACACGCGCTTGACGCGCTCGCTGGTGTTGGTTAAAATCTCATAGGGAATCGTTTTGATTTTACCCGCAACCTCATCCACACTCAACCCGGCCCCGAATACGATGACTTCCGATCCTTCCTGCGCGTCTATACCGGTGAGATTTATCATGGTCATATCCATACATACATTACCGATAACCGGAGCTCTCTTACCATTCACGAGTACTTCGCCCACGCCATTGCTGAACGCCCGGCTGTAGCCGTCTGCATAACCAATTGCGATGGTGCCAATCCGCATGTCGTTTATCGCTTTGCCTTTGCGTCCGTAACCAACAGTTTCCCCTGCTTTTACCGTCCGGATCTGCGAAATCAACGTTTTTAACGTATTTACAGGCTTCAAATTGTGTTTTTCAGCGGTTGGATCCACTCCGTAAAGTCCTACACCGAGGCGCACCATATCAAGCTGAAATTCGGGGAATCTGAGGATTCCGGGAGTATTTAACGCGTGCAGGATCGGCCTGTACCCTAGCCCTTCCGAAAGTTTCGCTGCTGCCGCCTCGAATTCGCGCACCTGCTGGTGTGAGAATTCGTCCAGCGCAGCCTCATCTGACCCCGATAAATGAGTAAACACCGATGCAACCTTAAGGTTTGGACTTGCCTTCAGAATTGTGATCAATTGATCTACGTCTTCTGACTCAAAGCCCAGCCGATGCATACCGGTGTCGATCTTAATGTGAACATTCCAGGCACGGCCGTTTAAAAATGAAATGAACTGTCTAAGGATGGTAAAACCGTACAACTCAGGTTCAAGATTAAAGTTGATCATGGCTGCGAATCCTTCCTCGGTTGGATTCATCACCATCACCGGAGTTTTGATGTTGTTCTTCCTCAACTCAACGCCTTCATCGGCATACGCAACTCCGAGATAATCTACTTTATGGTATTGCAGTAAGTTTGCAATCTCAACACTTCCGCTTCCATATGCCAACGCCTTCACCATAACCATCAGTTTAGTGGCTGGTGCGAGTTTCGATTTAAAGAAATTGAGATTATGGATCAGCGCATTCAGGTCAACTTCCATCACCGTGCCATGAACTTTACGCTGAAGGCGGCTTACAATTTTTTCGAACCCAAAGGTTCGCGCACCTTTTATTAAAATAACCTCATCATGAAATGAATCGCTGTTAAACGCTTCAAGAAATGCATCGGTCGATGAATAAAAAGCAGCCTTTGGTTTGATCTTTTCTTTGTTCTTCGACAATACATCGCCCACCCCGATAAACCTGGTAACACCACTGCCATTAACCAGCTGGGCGATGCGGTCGGTGAGTTGGTTTTCGTCCATGCCCGACTGAAGTATGTCGGATAAAATCAGCGTCTTGTTTTTCTTTTGATTTTGGTTCGAAAGCAGGTCTAAACTTATCTGTAAACCACCCAAATCGTTGTTGTAGGCGTCATCAATAAGCTGATTTTGGTTAACCCCTTCCTTCAACTCGAGGCGCATGGGCACGGCCCGAAGCGAACTAAGCCCCTGTTGAATTTGGGTAATTTCTGTACTCAGGTAAAGTAACATTGTCAGGCATTGGAAGGCGTTTTCGATAGATGCCGTATCCGAAAACGGCAGAGAAATCGTAAAACTTTTGCCTCGCCAGGTGATGTTATAACCATTTCCGGTTTTAGCAACCCTGACGTCAGCTTCCGGTGAAAAACCCCAGCTTACCAGTGGCAAACCGGAGGCTTTCAGGTGAACAAATGCATTGGTTTGATCCGCACAACAAATCAATGCATCAACATGTGTAAACAACCTGATTTTCTCGCTGATCTTTTGCGCGGCCGACTGAAAATTTTCATCATGTGCCGTACCCAGCGTAGTAAATAAACCGATGGTTGGCTTGATGATTTCTTCAAGTTTGTTCATTTCACCCGGGCGTGAAATTCCGGCTTCGAAAATTCCGAGTGTATGGTAGGGTTGTGTTTGCCAAACTGATAAGGGTACGCCAATCTGTGAGTTATAACTACCCGGATTTTTAGCAATAGTGTACTGAGGAGAGAGTAATTGATAGAGCCATTCTTTCACAATGGTTTTTCCATTACTTCCTGTTATCCCAATTACCGGAATAGCAAACTGGCGTCTGTGAAACGCAGCTATCTTTTGCAGTGCGTCAACAGAAGACGTTACGTGAATGAAGTTCGCCTCCGGAAAATTTTTTACATCGATCGTTTCTTCTATTACAAACTGGCGAACACCGTTATAATAGAGTTGAGAAATGTATGAATGTCCGTTATGATTCGAACCACGGATTGCAAAGAAGACAGCACCCTCACCGGCTCTCACCTTTCTGCTATCAATCAGTAAATCATCAATCACATGATCGGCTGATAGCTGAAGGATGGTACCATTCGTTATTTTATTGAGTTGAGAAAACAGCATGTTAAAAAAGACGCGACCCGTTCGGCACAGGTCTTTCAAGTGACGTTAATACCACCCGGTTTTGTTCATCCGGAAAACCTGTAACCAAAACTTCCGACAGGAAGTTTGCAATTTGCTTTGCTTCAAAATTAACTACGCATACGACCTGCTTCCCGATCAGGCTCTCGGGGCTATAAAGTGCAGCAATCTGGGCACTTGACTTTTTTATTCCGAGGTCGCCCAGGTCAATCCACAACTTGATGGCTGGCTTCCTGGCTTCCGCGAATACCTCTGCCCGCACAATTGTACCGGCCCGAAAATCAACTTTGGCAAAATCGGCCCATGAAATGGTCATATGGGAGTAAAATAAGGCGGAAAATATTACTTCGATGGTTAAATATGGTTCATTATAGGCTATTTTTAATTTCCCAAACGAAATTCTGACCTCTTGTGTAACTATGGAAGTTAATTTTGCGTTTAGGCAACATTACCTGATGAAGCTTAAAACCTGCCATACTTTTCTAGCGGCCGTGTTTTTCACGCTGATTTTGCCTTTTGGTGCTATGGCGCAGGAGGAAAAGTTCGGTTTTGACGATTCAGGCAAAGAAATCATCAAGCAAGAGCCTGATGCTCCTTCAGGCGCAGAAAATAACCCCGACACCCGTTTAAATAAGCTTCCTTCAGCAACTGCCGCTCAGGAAACTCCCGTGTTAGTGCGCGAAACAGAGCCAAAAGCCAAACCGGTAACCAAACTGGTTGAAAAGGCCCCAAAAGAGGACGAAAAGCTCCAAAAAAAGGAGGAAGAAGATCCACTTTCCTTCAATTTCCTCTATTACATCATCGAGAAATTCAAGTTTTCCGACATCGTAGAATAGCCGTTTGTACTATTCGGATGTTGGTTTTTTAATTGAATTCATATATTTGCAACAATGTTGCAGATGCGAGTTCTTGTTTTAGCGCTTTTCAGCTTTTTTACGGTTTTGCCCCTGTCATCTGCTGCGCAGGACTGTGTAAACTCATTTTCCGGGATTGTTAAAGAAAAAAGCGGGGATCCGCTGCCCGGTGCAACAGTAGTGCTCGCGGGAAAATCAACAGTTGCCGATGCCGATGGAAAATTCAGGTTTCTGAACCTTTGCCCCGGCACCCTGCAGCTTTCGGTGAATTATGTCGGCTACCGGAATTTCGAGGCTTCTGTTAACATTCAACGCGACACGGTAATTACAATCACCCTCACCGATGATGAAACAACCCTACAGGAGGTTGAGATCGTTGGAAACACCGAGGCTAAAAGCGGGCTCACCAATTCGTCTTACAGTTTATCGAAAGAAGAGCTGGAGCATTTCAGCGGTAAGTCGTTAGGTGAAGCGCTCAAGCGTGTACCCGGAGTGAGTGCATTGCAAACCGGCCCTGCCATTTTTAAACCCGTTATTGATGGCTTGCACAGCCAGCGCATCCTTATCCTGAACAATGGCATCCGCCAGGAAGGGCAGCAATGGGGGATCGAACATGCGCCTGAGATTGATCCGTTTATCGCATCTGAAATAAAAGTTGTTAAAGGATCGGAAGCTGTCCGGTATGGATCGGACGCCATCGGAGGTGTGATTATTGTTGATACACCACCCATGCATCAGGCACAAAAATTTGGTGGCGAATTAAATGCAGGTGTTTTTTCCAATAACCGGATGGGCGTTTTCTCCGGCTTGCTGGAAGGTGGTTTCAAAAATTCGGAAGACATAAGCTGGCGCTTGCAAAGCTCTGTTAAAAAAGGCGGAGACTATTCAACACCCGACTACGTGCTCTCGAACACGGGCGTGCACGAGCTTAATTTTTCAGGTGCCCTTGCCTTCCGGCAGGAAGCGCGCGGAGCAGAAATTTATTTCAGCAGTTTTAATACAGAGATTGGAATTTTGCGTGCGGCTCATACCGGAAGTCTTGAAGACTTTGACAACTCCATCCGGAATCAGAAGCCGTGGTATATCGAAGATTTCACGTACACCATTAACGCTCCGCGGCAAAAGATCAACCATCAACTACTCAAGGTTAGTGCGTTTAAAAAGATTACCGGTGTAGGCACTCTAAACATTTTATACGGTGGTCAATTCAATCAGCGCAAAGAGTATGACATCCGCAGGGCCGGGCGAACCGGTAAACCCGCCATGTCGCTTGACCTGTTCAGCAACATTCTGGATGTATCACTCGATCATACCTGGCGAGGCCTTACCGGCAGCATTGGCATCAACGGAACATACAAAGACAACTCGAATGTACCGGGTACCGGAATCAGACCGCTAATCCCCAATTACCAGCAACTGAATGGCGGGTTGTTCATTATTGAAAAGTATCGTAAAGACAAATGGTTAGCAGAAGCCGGTTTACGATTTGATCATCAGTATCTGAAAGTCATTACGTTCATTAACAATCAGGACCTGGTAAAGCCAACGTTCAATTTCAATTATGTGTCGGGCTCGCTGGGTGTATCGTATTACATGAATGATTTTGCCCGGCTTACCTCGCACGTGGGCGTTTCTATGCGCCCTCCTCATGTAAGTGAATTATACAGTGAGGGGTTGCACCATGGTACTGCGTCTATTGAATACGGGTTAATGAACCAGAATGGATTTCAAACGGATCAATCGCTGATCAAAAAAGAAATCTCCACCAAATTCACGGAAGGATTCCAGTTGATCAGAAAGACATTTTCGCTGGAAATTTCCGGTTATCTGAATCATATCTCCAACTATGTTTTCCTGAAGCCAACGGGAACTGCGCTCACCATTCGTGGATATTTCCCGGTATTCAATTACCAGCAAACCGAGGCGATCTTAACAGGCATTGACGGACTCATGCATTGGGATATCAGTCGAAACGTTGAGTACGCCGGCACATTCGCCTATTTGTACGCGCGAGATGTGACAAACGATGACGTGCTAACATTCATTCCGCCTGCGCAAATGGAACATGCGCTTACCTGGCACCAACCTACACGAAAGAAATACGAGATATTCATTACAGTGAGTGCCCCTGTAGCTTTCAAGCAAACCCGGGCACCGAAAACGGTCTATCCATTAGACGCCGCATCCTATGAAGGCGATGAGGTTTTTGACTTCGCCCCCGCACCAGACGGTTACATCCTGTTGAACATGGAAGCCGGAATCAAGTTACCGGTAAGGGATCATTCGCTTTCCATTACACTGGAAGGTGAGAACCTCACCAATGCTTCTTACCGTGTGTACATGAACCGCCTTCGATATTTTGCCGATGAGCCCGGCACAAATTTTATGCTTCGCCTGAAATACAATTTCCACAGTCACGAATAAATCAACATAAACGTTATCTGATATGAAAAATGTTCTGAACTTAAAGTTTAATCGCCTAGTACTCGTTCTGTTTGTCGTGTCTATATCGCTGATGGCAAGTTGCAGCGATGACCCGGAAGCAACGAATGAAGAGGAAGTAATTACCACCGTTGTGGTTACGCTTACGCCAGCCGAAGGCGACCCGGTACTACTAACGTGGGATGATGCCGACCTTGATGCCGTAGTAGATGAATCAGAGATCAACGTCAGCGCCAACCTGGAGATTTCGAAAACCTATACAGCGGTTATTCAGCTTTTGAACAAAAGCGTCAGTCCGGAAGTTGACATTACGAAAGAAGTAGCAAAGGAAGCTGAAGATCACATCTTTTGCTTCACGGTGACCGGTGCGAACATTGCCATCACCAATCGCAATACCGACTCTAATGGCTTGCCGTTGGGCATCACCTCAACGTGGACAACCACAACACTAAGCAGTGGTACAGTAACGGTTGTTTTGCGTCACCAACCCGGTGTAAAAACAGGAGATTGCCCGGGTGCAGGCGATACCGATGCCAGCATTACGTTCCCGGTTAACGTAGGTGTTCCGGCATAACGGAAATTACTTAACGAGAAATTGCTTGAGGTCCTGGAGATTCAGGATTCCTTCATAGTACGCTTTACCGAAAATAACTGCGAACACGCCCATGTCGTTGAGGCGTTTGATGTCGTCAACTCCGCGGATACCCCCGCTGGCGAGTACGCACATCTCGGGGAAGCGATCAATGATGCTCTGGTAAAAATCGAATGCCGGACCCTCAAGCACTCCATCCCGAGATACATCGGTACTCTTCACATACTTGAGACCGCGTGAATAAAAGTATTCCAGGTGCTCGAACAACGTCAACTCCGACTTACTCTGCCATCCGCGGAAAAGCAGGTTCATGGATTTGATATCAGTAACATCGGCCCCAAGTGTAATTTTCTCACGACCATACGACATGACCCAGGAAGCAAACAGCTCCGGGTTTGTTACCGCAATACTGGAAGCCGTGATAAAATCTGCACCCGACTCATAGGCCTTGCTGATGTCGCCATCGTTGGAGATTCCTCCCGTGAAATCAATCTTCAAATCGGTGTGACCGGCAATGGCTTCCACCACATGATAATTCACCGGACTTCCGCGCTCCGCGCCATCCAGGTCAACCAGGTGAACCACCTCAATGCCATGGTCTTCAAACCGCTTGGCGAGGTCCAGGGGATTTTCGTCATATGCCTTTTCACTGGTGGGATCACCTTTGCGCATTTTAACTACTCTGCCCTTCCGGATTGCTATTGATGGTATAACCTGTATCATTTTTACCTGTTCGGATCGCTAAAATACACCAACACCCTTAAACATCAACAGATTTTTATGAATTACTGTCTGAACACGGCAGGGGTTTTGCCAGATCACGCTTAAATTATCGCTACCTTTAACTAACCCACGTGACCGCTGAATCTATGAATCGCGCTACCGTAATCGTTTGTTTACTCGTGCTTTCGCACGTTGCGTTTTCACAGGCCAAAATCCGGAGACTTCCGAATTCGATTAACAACCCGGCCATTAATGTCTTCGCGCCCTTCATCAGCATGGATGGTTCCGCGATACTTTTCACTTCCGATTACGCTGACGATGGCACACTTGTCTATTACAGTCAGCGGGAAAGTGGCGACTGGAAACAACCGGTGGAACTTCCCAAACACCTCAACAGTAAACTCAATTTTTTAAAAGGTTACTCGTTAAGTCCGGATGGCAAAACGCTGTACATCACATCCGCAAAGTCGGGTGGAGTGGGAGGTTACGACATCTGGGCAAGTGATTTGACCGGTAACATCTGGTCACCTATTAAAAATCTGTTTCTGCCGATCAACACGAAAGGCAACGAAGGTTGCGCAACCTTCACTCCCGATGGCACCACGATCTATTTCATGCGATGCGAAAAGATGGATATGCAGAAAGCAGACAACTGCAAACTATACATGGCGAAAAAGAAGCCGGGTACCGATCAATGGAACGAGCCCGTGGAGTTACCCGCGAACATAAACACGGGTAATTCACAAACGCCCCGTATTGCTGCCGATGGTGAAACGTTAATCTTTGCTTCCGATAAAATTGGTCCGGCAAAACGCGGAATGGATTTATTTGTAACCAAATTCGTGAATGGTGTTTGGACTGATCCAATAGCCATAGAGGTTGTTAACACCGAAAAAGACGATCAGTATGTCAGCCTGCAGGCGAACGGAAGATATTTATTAAAAGACGCTCCGGGTAAATTTAAAAGTGAGATTCAGGAATACCTGCTTCCTGATAATCTTCGCCCGCGTGGGGTAATGAAAGTAGAGGGGCTTGTTAAAGACGCTGATGGTAAACCAACGCCGGCATACATTTCAGTTTTTGATTTATTTGGCAACAAGCGGGTACTGAGTGCAAGGCCGGAAGCCGATGGTTCATTCTTCTTTTATCTGCTGGAAGGAAAAGCCTACGAAGTTTCAATTGATCCCGAACAAAGTTCGTACACTTATTTTTCCAAACAGTATGATTTGATGCACAATGATGTGTTGCGCAACGATAAGATCAACGTGGTGCTTAAACCGATCACGGCAGGCGATGAGCTTGAATTGAGCGGTCTTCAATTTCTTCCACACTCGCTGGAGCTCGACAACAATGCCGAATCAGAGCTGCGCAGACTTACACGGTTAATAAAAAACGTTCCTCTGAACTTTGAAGTTCAGGTGATGTTGTCGGGGTATGTAGAAGATTCGGTACGAACCTCGGAAGATTTAACTGAAATGATTGTTGATTCAACCAATGTTGTATTGCAAAAAGTCGATTCGCTCGGTCAACTCTCCACGCAGGATAGTGTGGTAGTCAAAACCCGCTTTCATAATGACCGCACACAGAAGCAAGCTGCTGTTATCGTCAATAAACTTGCGGCAGCCGGAATTGAACCCGGAAGATTGAGTGTGTTTGTTAACGCTCGTCCGGAAGAAATAATCGAGAACCGGAAAACGGCGATTAAAGTTGTTGCCCGGCAAAAACGAAACTAACGGGTGAAGGGAATTGCAACAACCGTGTTGTCCCAAAGCAAAACCATCTCCGCCTCTTCTCCTACTTTCTCAAATGCAATCGTGAATTGTTCAAACGTGCGTTCTTGATTAACGGCAAGAATCGGGAGCGCCAATACATCGTTCGCGGGATTTCGATTTGCTTCACCCGTATGGTTGATTCCCCATTGTCCATATTCCGAATTGAAGATCACCGTCCAGGTGGTGCTGTCAGGGATGGTCCAAAGTGAGTACTTGCCCGCGGCAAGCGTTTTTCCATCCATCTCCAGCGGCTTGTTGGTTTCAAACGTGGTAGCTTCGTTTGCACCAGTGCGCCATACTTTTCCATAGGGCACCAGTTCTCCGAATATTTTGCGTCCGCGTTTAGACGGACGATTGTATAGCACCGTGATTTTCAAGTCGCCTTCGGTATACGAAACCTCTTCTTCCGGGCTAAGCGACTTGGTTTTTTTCAACTGAATATGCTGGACCAGCAGTAACACCGCGATCAGCGCGACCCCCACGGCCAGAAAAATCAAAAAGCGTTTCATTTCTTGTCTATAATTCCGGTTTATGGCTTATCTCAGTGCAAAACATACGATAATTTCACCTGTTTTCTATAGAAAGTAGCCGAATCCGTTCTATTTTTGGCTTTCTAAAGCGATCGATTATGTTTGATGCATCCTGGACTCCGTTTTACGTGGTAATTGCATTATTTGTTTTGGCAATCATTTCTCCGTGGATTTTCCCGAACAAAATGGTTAGCAAAAACAAGCACGATAACAAATTCTAACAGGCAATCGCCTACATGAAAATCTGCGTTTTCTGCGGATCTTCTTCCGGTAATAATCCCGTTTACAGCCGTACGGCAAACGAATTAGGCGCACTGATCGCCACCCGAAAGCACTCGCTGGTTTATGGCGGAGGCAATGTGGGACTCATGGGCATCGTGGCAGATGCTGTGCTCGAAAATCACGGTGAAGTGATCGGCGTAATTCCGCGCTTCCTGATGGAGCGCGAAGTTGGTCACGATGGTCTGACATCACTCGAAATTGTTACCAGTATGCACGAGCGTAAAAAGCGAATGGCCGACTTATCGGATGCATTTCTGGCAATCCCGGGCGGATGGGGCACACTTGAAGAACTGGGTGAGATTTTAACCTGGAAACAACTGGGCCTGATTTCTCAGCCTGTCGGTTTGCTCAACGTGAACGGCTTTTTCGATCCGCTGCTTGCGCAGATGAACCACATGGTACAGGAGGGCTTTCTTCGAAAAGAGAATCTCGCATCAATCAAAATCAGTGAATCACCCGCGGAAATCGTGTCGCTCTTAATACCGTAATCGGGGGTATACTTCTTTCCATAAAATTTGTTTTACCTTGAAGTAGGACTCTGGTCTTATGCGATTTCTCCTATTTGCTATTTTAACGCTTTCTGTTGCTTCGGCTTCCGGCCAAACATTGGGGTTTTCGCTGCCACCAGGTCAAAAGCGAGCCGACATTCCGATTCAGATTCACAACAATCTCGTGGTTGTTTCGGTAACAATTAACGGAACACTTCCTTTAAAGTTTATTGTCGATACCGGTGTGCGCACGGCTATCCTTACACAAAAAATGTTCTCCGATATCCTGGAGTTAAAGTACACGCGCAAGTATACCATCGCGGGGCCCGGAGGAAATAAATTGGTGGACGCATTTATTACCAACAACGTATCCATTTCAATGCCCGGATTAAATGGAACCCTGGGCGTTGAAGGTAAAGGACACACCTTACTCGTTCTTGAACAGGATCTTTTGGAATTGAGAAACTACCTGGGTGCTGATGTTCATGGAATTTTAGGATATGAATTGTTCAGCCGGTTCATTGTTCGAATCGATTACCGAAGAAAGGTGATGACGTTATTTGCTCCGGGCAAATTTCATCCGTCAAAAAAATATCAGGAGTTGCCCATGGTAATTGAAGACACCAAGCCGTTTATCCTCACACCCATCAGCATTGATCCGAACAACATCTTAACCGCGAAACTGCTGGTGGATACCGGTGCAAGTCATAGTTTGTTACTTGAGCCCACATCCGATAAGCGAATTGTTGTTCCACAAAATCGTGTAAGCACCGTGTTAGGTCGCGCGCTGGGCGGAGTGATTACCGGGAAAACCGGGAGGATTGACATGCTTGAGTTCGGACGGTTCAAATTACCAAACGTGATTACACACTTTCCGGATTCTAACAGTTATCTCGATACGCTTAAACACTCGGTCACGTTTCGCAATGGATCGGTTGGGGGTGAAATTCTGAGCCGCTTCACGGTAGTGCTTAACTTTCCGCAAGGGAAACTTTACCTGAAGAAGAATGCCGATTTCAAAAAACCATTCTTTCTCAACCTGAGCGGACTTGAGATGAAAGCAAAAGGGGCGCGCCTTGATGTTTACGAGGTGATTGACGTTCGCGAGCTTTCGCCAGCACAACAATCGGGCGTTTTACGCGGAGACCTAATTATTTCCGTGAACGGAATGGCCACGAAAGATTTGCGGCTCAGCCAGGTGAACGCACTCCTTAACTCCGCCCCGGGCAAACGCGTTCGGCTTGAGATCGAGCGAAATAAGGTCCGGCAAAAAATTGAGCTTAAGCTTCAAAGCCAGATCTAACTCCCTCGCAGTTTCATAAACTTTCTTTAGCTTCCGCGAATGGTTTCCGCAAACAGGATAATTATTGCCGGGGGTGGCCTCGCTGGTCTCATCGCAGCGATCCGGCTGAACCGTGCCGGGTATGCATGCACGCTGATTGAAAAGAAGCGTTATCCGTTTCATCGCGTGTGTGGCGAATACATCTCGAACGAAACAACCGCCTTTTTAAAACGCGAAGGGCTATACCCGGAAGAATTTAATCCGCCTCAGATAACCGAATTACACCTCAGTTCGGTGAGCGGCAAAAGCTCAACTACTCCGCTTGACCTGGGCGGCTTTGGCGTGAGTCGTTATGCATTCGACAATTACCTGATCAACATTGCGCAAAAAGAAGGCGTTCAGGTTTTGCTCGACACAGAGATCGAACAGATTTCTTTTGATAAGGTTTTTCAGATCAAAACAACGGTCCAATCCTTTGAATCCGATTTCGTTATCGGGGCCTTCGGCAAGCGCTCACGGCTCGATGTTCAGCTTTCCCGGAAATTCATCAAAGAGCGTTCACCCTATGTGGGTGTGAAGTACCACGTCCGGACCGCTCATCCGGCTAACCGCATCGGACTCCATAATTTTCGCGGCGGATATTGCGGAGTGAGCAACGTGGAGGATGGTAAAACGAATATCTGTTACCTCACGCACCGCGATCCGTTAAAGAAATTGGGAAGTATTGAAGCACTGGAGAAGCACATCGTATTTGAAAATCCACTGCTGAGAGAATTGTTCCGTAACGCAGAGTTTTTGTTCGATAAGCCTGAAGTCATAAACGAGATTTCATTCGAAACGAAAGAACCTGTATGGAATCATATTTTCATGGCGGGGGATGCCGCGGGAATGATTACACCGCTTTGCGGAAACGGAATGGCGATGGCTATTCATTCGGCCAAGATAGTAACCGACTTATTAATCGAACATCAAGGCCGATCACGAGATGAACTCGAAACCGCCTATACCCGCGCGTGGCGAAGAGCATTTTCAACACGTTTATGGTTTGGCCGGCAAATTCAACATAAACTTTTTGGAACCGAATGGGGCTCGAACCTTGGTGTAACCCTTGCGGTTCATTCAAAATTTATTGCAAACAGTTTAATTAAGGTGACGCACGGCAAGCCGTTCTGATCAGTATCAGGCAGGCAACAACACCTGCAGCACCTGGCTACTGTCGAGGAAAAAGTAGATGAAAAATATATTCAGGCAGGTAGCGGAAATGAAGTTCAGCCGCATGGTGTAGCGGTGATTCGCGAATGATTCGTTCGCGCACACTTTCACAAACCAAAACATAAAATAAGCCAGCACCGGTGCCAACGCTATGAAAAAGGCCACGGCATATTTAAGCTGATAATATTCGAGAAAGTAATACGTGAACAGCGCTACAGCCACCGTAAATACCGCAGCTGTAAAGTAGAACGTGCCTTTGATGCCGAGCTTAACACTAAGCGTGTTGTCGCCTCGTTTGGTATCCTCTTCGTGTTGATACACCTGTGTCATCGGATAGTTACCCCAGAGCATGATACTTGTAAGTGCGGCCGGCAGCAGGATGTGTGGCTTTAAACATGGCTGCAGCGGCAGGTTGTTAATACCCACGTAGCACATTAAGAATGTGAACGCACCTTGAAATAACCCGGCTGCTACCCATCCGGTTATTGGAAATTTCTTTAGCCGGATACCCGGATGGCTGTATGCTTTTGACACCAGACCGTAAATAAATAACATCAGCGCAAACTGGGGGTTGATGAGAAAATACCCCAATGCCAGCGCAATCCCATCAAAAAGCAGCGACAGGTAGTACAACCCTTTATTAACTTTTGGCGGGTTTTTAAGCCCCCCGATGCTTTTTTCATCTTTATCAAAATAACTATTGTATCCGTTGCTGGCCGGGTACAGAAATAGATGAAGGATTATGAATACCCACAATAATCTCGGCTCGTTCAGATTCGGTGAAATAGCAACCGCGAACAGGAAAACGGGCAACAGGAAATAGGAGAACGGTATACGAAGGTGAAGCCAGGAGGAGCGTGAAAACATGCAGCAACAAAACTGATCTAAATTAAGATATTTTGAGTTATACTTGAACTCCATGAGCTACATTACCTCTGTTGGAATAGCTGTTCCGGATAATTGTTTTGATCAATCGGAAATCGGAAAATTCATGATCCGGGCCATGCAGCTTGATTATGAACACAGCCGAAAGCTTCAGGCGATTTTTCGCTCGAGCGGAATTGCTCAGCGCTACTCCGTTTTAAATGATTATGGTAAGGAGAAAGACTTTACGTTCTACCCGAATTCGCACGATTTTGAGCCGTTCCCATCCACTGAACAACGGTTAGCGATATATCAGCAGCATGCGATCAGCCTCAGTGTGGCCGCAGTACGCGATTGTTTAACCAATCGGCCTGAGATTGAGTTGAACAGTATAACCCATTTGATCGTGGTGAGTTGCACCGGGATGTACGCACCCGGGCTGGACATTGAGTTGGTGCAACAGCTTGGCCTGCGGCACGATGTTCAGCGGTTAAGCATCAATTTTATGGGGTGCTATGCCGCCTTCAACGGAATAAAGGCGGGTGATGCTTTTTGCAAAGCCGATGCTGAAGCCAGAGTGCTTGTCGTTTGCGTTGAGCTATGCAGCATCCACTTTCAAAAGCAGGCAACGGACGACAACATGCTCGCCAACGCTTTGTTTGCCGATGGTGCCGCAGCTTTGATTATGCAAACAAAGCCTGCAGCAGGCGTCAATCTTGTTCCGTCAGCGTTTCATAACGGACTCTCGTTTTCGAAAGAGCCGCAAATGGCGTGGCGCGTTGGCAACCTGGGGTTCGAAATGAAGCTCACCTCGTACGTTCCCGAAATTATCCAGGACGGGATTAAGAAATTAACCGAAGAGATGTTGCTTAAGATCCAGAAGAACTTCGCGGCTATAAAACATTTCGCCATTCATCCGGGTGGTAAAAAAATTCTGGAAGTAATCGAACACGAACTCAGCATTTCGAAGAGCGACAATCAACATGCGTATGCCGTGTTGAGTCGCTACGGCAATATGTCATCGCCAACGGTGATCTTTGTGTTGCATCATTTGCTGGCGAGTTTAACATCCGGTAATGATGGTGAGAATGTGCTGAGTTTTGCGTTCGGTCCCGGCCTTACCCTGGAGAGCATTTTATTTACCATTCAATATGCCTGATCTTTCAAAACGTTCGGAGGCAATTGAAATCATGGACGACCTGAATGCGTCCGGTCCCATCATCGGCCAAACGCTGCGCGAACTTGAGTTCATTAACAAGTGGCTTGGCGGTAATGCAATAACGTTAAATGGTCTTGAGAAAATTCTTTCGTCTTGCTCAAAGCCGGCTATCACCGTGGCTGACCTGGGGTGTGGCGGAGGAGATTTGTTGATGTTGATCGGCCGGGAACTCAAAAAGAAAAAGATAACCGGTAATCTTGTGGGCATTGATGCGAATCCACACATCATCGCATACGCGCAGAACCATACAGCATCCGATGCAACAATTACCTACAAAGCGTTGAACATTTTCTCAGATGACTTTCGTCAACTGAAATTTGACATTGTTTTTGCCACGCTGTTTTTTCACCATTTCACGCGCGAACAATTGATCGATCTTTTCGCACATCTCAAACGGGTTACGTCCTGCGGAATTGTGGTCAACGATTTACACCGGCATCCGCTTGCCTATCACTCCATCCGGCTGCTGACGAGCGTGTTCTCGAAGTCTGAGATGGTAAAAAACGATGCGCCCGTTTCGGTACACCGCGGGTTCTCCCGTAAGGAGCTAAAAGAAATCCTGGATGCAGCGGGCATTTCAAGTTATTCACTTACGTGGAAGTGGGCATTCCGGTGGCAACTGGTTATCCCGACAGGAAAATAGTCTGGCATAATTTTTCGTATTTTAGAATCCATTAACCTCCATAATCATGAAATCCATTGTTCGAGTTTCTGTTGTGCTGCTTGCATTAACAGCTTTTGGGTGCGCTTCAGGCGTGTTAGGCAAGAAAGTTCGTGAGCCCTTCCAGGGAAATGCCTACGAATCGAATAACCGCTTCTGGCGCGGAACCGGAAAAGGCTCAAGTTCGCAAGACAACATTGCGCGGAGCAAAGCCGACATTGATGCGAAAGCTCAATTAGCCGGCCAGGTTAACACCACGATGAAACAGGTGGCCGATCAATACCTTGGTCAAACTGAAAATGCAGAAGCTGCCGATGTTGCCGATAAATTTCAAAGCCTGGTACGCCAGCTGATGAACACCAATATTTCCGACCTCCGGAAAATGGGTGAAGAGAAATACTACAACGAAGAGAAGAAAGAGTATACTGTATTCATCGCGTACGAAATTAAAAAGAACGCCATGTTGCGCTTCATGAAAAAACAGGCGAAGGTTGACCAAACTATCAACGAACGTCAGCGTGATCTGATCGAGAAGATTGTCGATGAAGAAATAAAGAAAGCCGATGCGGCTGACGAAGAAGGTAATTGAAGAATTGCTGACTCAATACGATAAAGCCTGAAATACTCAGGCTTTTTTTATTTCCAACACTACGCGATCCGGCCTAAGTGTTACAAGCGGATTTGCCTTCGGATGAATATCGGTTGGGTTTATCTCAAACGCATGAATCATCGTTTGTAAGAAAATCGCCATCTCCGCCATCGCAAAATTGTTGCCGATGCAAAGCCTTGGCCCTCCGCCAAACGGGTAAAATGCTTTTGGTTTACGTTTGTCATCATTCTCTTTCGCGAATCGTGCCGGAATAAAAGAATCTGGTTCCGGCCAATATCGCGCATCGCGATGCAATCCATAATAAAACAAAATAATCACAATCCCTTTTGGATACGTAAATCCATTGTATGTGTCGTCCGCGAGTGCCATACGATCACTAATCCACGCAGGTGGGTAGAGCCGCATGCTCTCCTTGATTACTGATGCCAATGTGTCGTTGGCGGCAATTTCGTTCAACGTCAGGTTCTTTGTCGCTGCTTTCAGGTTGTTCAATTCCTGCTTATGATTGGCGAGAAGGTAAAGTGTCCACGACAGTGCGTTCGCTGTGGTTTCATGACCGGCTATCAGCACAATCAAGATTTCATCGATCACCTGATCTTCGTGCATGGGTTCGCCCGTGTCTTCATAGCGCGCATCCAGTAACATATCAAGCAGATCGTTGAACTTCCGATTGCTTTGTTTGCGGGCGTTGATGATATCGAGAATAATCTTACGCGCATTTTTTGATCGATTCAAATTTCGTTTCACTTCACCGGAAAGTTTGAACCACCAGCTCTTGTACGGCTGCCGTAAATCTTTGATAACGAATTCCTGAACTTCATTAATGAAATCATTGAGTTGATCAAGTGTTTGCTGCGGGACTTTAATGTTAAACAACGAGTTAATAACGATTTCAAACGCAAGCTTGTGCATGTGCGGATATACATCGATTCTGCCCGTGGGCAGCGTCACTAAAAAGTCATCAACCGTTTTTTTGATAATTCCATACAACGCATGAATCTTATCGATGTGAAACCCGGGCTGGATTAACCGTCTCTGCTTAAGCCAATAGTCGCCGTTTACGGTAAGCAATCCCCGGCCCAAAAATCGGCCCAGCTCTTCCGTCTGAATTGTAGACTTATGATAATTTTTATGATTTGTTCGTAGTACATAATCGATGAAACCGGGGTTTTGAGTAGCGATCAATCGCCTTGCGCCCAAGTCCACGGAGTACGTCCCGTCAAATTTTTTCATGCTCTCCTCGATCGTGCCGATTGGATTTTTCACTTGTTTATAGGTCCTTACAAGGGATTGGAGAAAATTGTATCCCGGCGGAAGCGAATAATTTTTCACGGTTAGCGAATGTTTTTGGAATATAAACACTTGAATCGGGATTTCTGTTTGCCCGTACAGTTCGGGGGGTTAATTTAGGGCCTATGTCTTCCCGTCTTAAGCACATCGCCATCTCGGGCAATATCGGTTCCGGCAAAAGCACGCTTGCTGAGAAACTGGCCAGGCACTACGGCTGGATTCCCCTATTCGAGTCGGTAGAAAATAACCCCTACCTCCGTGATTTTTATGAAGACATGAGCCGGTGGGCGTTTCACCTGCAGGTCTATTTTCTCAACAGTCGGTTTCGTCAGATCAACGAAATACGCAACAACGATAAAACGATCGTGCAAGACCGCACGATTTACGAAGATGCGCACATCTTTGCCGCCAACCTCCGCAAGAGCGGGCACATCAGCGAACGTGACTATCAAAGTTATTTCGATGTGTTTAATTCAATGATTGAATTCGTAAAGCCGCCTGATCTCCTGATTTATCTGCGGGCTGATATTCCAAAGCTTGTTAAGCAGATTGAAAAACGGGGGCGCGATTTTGAATACGCGATTCGCATCGACTACTTAAAAAATCTGAACGAACACTACGAAACGTGGATCAGCAACTACACGCAGGGCAAGCTGCTCATCATCGATGTTAACAAACTTGATTTTGTAGAACGTGTGGAAGATTTTGCGTACGTGATCAGTCAGGTTGACTATGAGCTAAACAACCTGTTCAGCTAAACGGGCTTCGTTGCTTTAATCATTTCCAGAATATCATCGAGATACTCGCGCGAGTTCGAGAGACGCGGAACTTTGTTTTGTCCGCCAAGTTTACCACGTTTCTTCATCCACTCATAAAACGTGCCTTCATCGGCCGGGTGAACGATCGGTTTAACAAGTGCAAGGTCCTTCGCACGCTTGGCGTCATAATCGGAGTTGATGCTGCGCAGCGTGTCGTCCAGTGTATCCACGAACTTCTTGTGACTGCCCGGCTTCTTGGCGAACTCTATTATCCATTCATGTCCTCCGCGTTTGCCTTGCTCAATGTATACCGGTGCCGCGGTGAAGTTGTTCATGACCGCTCCGGTTTCTTCACACGCCCGGGTGATCGCGATCTCCGCATTCTCAACAATCACCTCCTCACCAAACGCATTCATGAAATGTTTTGTACGACCCGAAATTTTTATGCGGTAGGGAAGGATAGACGTAAACTTCACCGTGTCGCCAATGTTATAGCGCCACAAACCTGCATTGGTGCTAATAATCATGGCGTAGTTTTTTCCGATCTCAACCTCACTTAACTGAAGTGCTTTCGGATTTTCTGAGTCCAGTTCTTCAACCGGAAGGAACTCATAATAAATTCCGTAGTCGAGCATTAACAAAAGATCTTCCGAATTGCGCTGATCCTGAATTCCAAAAAAGCCCTCACTGGCATTGTACGTCTCCCAATAATTCATGGACTTTTTGGGAATCAACTTTTTGAAAAGGTTTCGGTAGGGGCCGAATGCCACAGCGCCATGGAAAAACACTTCCAGGTTAGGCCACACTTCGGTGATGTTCTTTTTGCCTTGCGCCTCAACGATTTTCTGAATCAACAGGATTGTCCAGGTGGGAACGCCTGCAATGCTGGTGACATTCACACCAGCCGTTTCGAGCGCCATCTTTTCGATCTTTTCCTCCCAGTTGTTCATCAGCGCTGTATCAAGACTGGGCGTGCGGATAAACTCTGCCCATTCGGGAAGATTTTGCATAATCACAGCCGAAACGTCTCCGTAGTAGGACGTTGCCGATGAATCGTATTCATTCAATTGATAGCTGCCGCCAACACCTAAACTTCTTCCATCAAATATTTTTGTCTCGGGATGGGTATTAACGTAGATCGACAGCAGGTCTTTGCCGCCTTTGAAGTGACAGTCTTCCAGCGCCTCGGGTGACACCGGAATAAACTTGCTGCGCGCGTTGGTTGTACCGGATGACTTCGAAAACCATTTGATTTCTGATGGCCAGAGAATGTTCTGTTCTCCGCGCATGAGTCGTTCGATGTACGGGAACAGGTCTTCGTAGGTGGAAATCGGAACACGTTCAGCGAACTGCTCGTACGTTGAGATTGAGTCGAAGTCGTATTTCCGCCCGAATTCCGTTCCCTTAGCCGTTTTCAGGAGCTTTTGCAAAAGTTCATCCTGCACATCATGCGGGTATTTCATGAACAGCTCGATCTGGTGGATCCGCTTCTTCATTACCCAGGTAAGGATGGAATTGATTAAGCCCATATGGAACGAACATCCAAAATACAAATTTTGGATAAGAATGGAGACTGCGTGTACCTTTTACAAGGAATTGTCAGTAACTGATTTGGACCTGCGCAGTTCGAAGTTCTGGCCGAGATAAACCTTGCGCACCTGTGGGTCGTTTGCCAGCTCTTCCGCGGTTCCTGACTTGAAGAGCTTTCCATCTACCATCAGATATGCGCGGTCGGTGATCGACAGTGTTTCATCAACGTTGTGGTCGGTGATGAGGATGCCTATGTTTTTCTTTTTCAATCGTGCGATGATGGTTTGAATTTCTTCTACAGCGATTGGGTCAACCCCGGCAAAAGGCTCGTCAAGCAACACGAATTTCGGATCAACCGCCAGCGCACGTGCAATTTCCGTTCTCCTGCGCTCTCCGCCCGACAGCGACATGCCTAAGTTCTTCCGAACCTTTTGTAAACTGAATTCTTCCAGTAATTGGTCAACCTTTTCTTTGCGCTCTTTGCTGGTATTATCGCGCATCTCCAACACGGCCAAAATATTTTCTTCCACCGTAAGCTTTCTGAATACCGAGGCTTCCTGAGCCAGGTAGCCCAGTCCAAGCTTGGCGCGTTGATACATCGGCAACGGAGTGATCTCTTCGTTTTCCAAAAAAATCTTCCCCTCGTTAGGCTTAATCAACCCGACAATCATATAAAAGGAAGTTGTTTTTCCGGCACCGTTCGGTCCGAGCAAACCAACAATCTCTCCCTGGTTAACTTCCACCGAAACATTATTAACCACCGTGCGGGTTTTATATTTCTTAACAAGGTTCTCTGCCCGTAATTTCATATCAGTCAAACTTTATGTCTTTCGCGCGAAGCTGAATAGACGTATATCCGTTGTAATAGTTTTCTTCTATTGTGAATGCCATGCGAAACGGTGTTTGCATGGCAAGCTGTTCGTAATGTTCACCTAAATCAAATCCCACCACCTGAAATGCGCTGCCATTACCCTCCTGCGATGCCGTAAACTTCACGTGACGGTCTTTAAAGTTCGACAGGGAATTCGAAGCGTATACGTTCTTTGCTTCAAAAACAGGCTTCTGATTTTCAGGGCCGAAGGGTGCCATCTGCTTCAGCACATTAATAAACTTGGGTGTTATCGCATCGAAGGAAATAGGTGTGTCTATCTCTATCGAAGGTGTCAGCATTTCCGAAGTAATCTGGGCTGTCACTACTTCTTCAAAGCGCTGCTGGAAAGCCTCCAGATTTTTCTTCTCCATCGTAAGACCTGCGGCATACTTGTGGCCCCCAAATTTTTCGAGCAGGTCACTGCACTTGCAGATTGCCTCATAGAGGTCAAACCCCATAACGCTGCGCGCAGAGCCGGTTATTTTGTCGTTTGATTCAGTAAGGATCACAGTAGGCCGGTAATATTTTTCAATACACCGAGCAGCAACTATGCCAATTACTCCTTTATGCCACGTGTTCTTAAATAAAACTGTTGATTTCGCTGCTCGCAGTACCTCACTATTGTGGATCATCGACAAGGCTTCCTCGGTTATATCGAGATCGAACTGCCTGCGCGTGTCGTTGTTTAGATTTAATGCACCCGCCAGTTGCATTGCTTCTGACTCTGTTTCAGCGATCAGTAACTCCACCGCAGCACTTGCGTGTGCTACGCGACCGGCCGCATTGATGCGGGGCCCCAGCGTAAACACGATTCCGGATACATCCAGGTCGCTGCGATTTTGCGATACTTCGCGTAAGGCTTTCAGGCCCGGTAACGGGTTTTCATTCAGTTTCTTTAAACCGAAATAGGTGAGGATACGGTTCTCACCGGTGATCGGCACAATATCAGATGCCGTGCTTACAGCCACTAAGTCGAGGAAACGATAAACGTCTTGCTCATTTCGATGCTGCCGCGCAAACGCCTGAATAAGTTTGAAACCCAGCGCACATCCGCTAAGCTCCTTATACGGATAGCGGCAATCCTTTCGTTTGGGATCAAGTACGGCAACAGCATTCGGGATTTCTTCATCGGGGAGGTGATGATCGCAGATGATAAAATCAATGCCCTTGTGTTCTGCCAGCACCACCATATCGGAAGCCTTGATGCCGCAGTCTAATGCAATGATCAGCGAGTAGCCATTTTCGTCTGCCCACTCTATGCCGGCACGCGACACACCATACCCTTCCTTCTGCCGGTCGGGTATATAAACTGCACAGTGCGGATGAAACTCGCGGAGGTAGCTGTATACCAGCGCTACTGCAGTAGTGCCATCCACGTCATAGTCGCCATACACCAGTATTTTTTCATGCGAATCAATCGCACGCTTTAAGCGATCAACCGCTTGTTGGATGTCTTTCATCAGAAAGGGATCATGCAGTTCGTTCAGCGTTGGACGGAAATACGCTTTTGCCGATTCGAAGTCCTTCGTGCCGCGCTGAACAAGGATGGTGCTGAGGTAGGAATTAATGTTGATTTCCTGCGAAAGCCTTTCGACAGCTTCGCGGGGTGGAATTGGTTTATAAATCCAGCGCTTTTCCATACCTGTTTACATCTGCAAGAATACAAAAAGAGCAGCGATGATGCTGCTCTTTCACTGACAGGTTATGTCAACTTATTGCTTTGGGGCATCTGCGGGCTTGGCAGGCACTTTATCGCCAACCACGCCTTCGAGAACATCTTTAATTTCAACACGCTGACCATCTTTGTAAGGAACGATCCACGCATCCTTCACGCCCATCTCGCGCATGTATTTTTTGAAGGTATCGGCTTCCCAATAATCGCGGAAGACTCCGATGGTAAGTTTTTGATCACCTTTGTCGGTAGCTTCACCACCGAAGTTCGGGTTGTTATCAAAATACTTCTTCAGGTCTTTGTTTTTGAATGCACCGATCTGAACCTTGAACACCACGCCTTTTGAAAAGTCCATCGGATTGATCACCGGATTTTCTTTCAGTTGCGCCAATTCCGCTTTCGCGGCTGTCAGCTCAGAGCGCAAGCGGGAAAGCTGGTCTTCCAACTCCGCGATCTTTGCATCTTTGTCGCTAATAGTCGACTGCAGTTGCTTGGTTTGATTGGTTAGCGTTACCACATTGTCGTCTGCCGCCTTTTTTTCTTCGGTCAGTGTTTTTAGCGCTGCGGGGTTCTTCTTGAACTCCTTGGCTTTCTTCTTCCACTCCTTTTTTTCTTGCTTGGAGAGCTGGGCGAATGACTCGGTGCCCGCAAAAAGTAAAACCAGACAGAATAGTAGTGTTAGTTTTTTCATGTGTGTGTTTTTGTTTTTTATAAAGTGGTCACAAAAAATGGTCATGAATATGATCCGCCTGAGCAGTCTCTAGACCTGACCTGTTAAATGCCAGAGGTTAAATCTTATTTAAAAGTACGAAATATTTCTAAAATCCTAATTTTCAGAGGCTTCCGACCATCTTCTCCGGACGAACCCATTCGTCAAACTGTTCTGAAGTCAACAAGCCAAGCTCAACCGCTGCTTCGCGCAACGTTTTGTTTTCCTTATGCGCTTTCTTCGCAATTTTTGCTGCATTCTCATAGCCGATATGGGTATTGAGTGAAGTGACAAGCATCAGTGAATTCTCCATGTGTTGCTTGATAATGGCCAGGTTAGGCTCAATGCCTTCTGCACACTTGTCGTTAAACGACACACAGGCATCGCCCAGCAATCGTGCTGACTGCAGAACGTTTGCGGCAATAACCGGTTTGAAAACGTTCAGTTCAAAATGACCATTCATACCACCCACTGAAACAGCCACATCATTTCCGACAACCTGTGCACACACCATCGTTAATGCTTCGGGTTGTGTAGGATTTACTTTACCGGGCATGATTGATGAGCCTGGTTCGTTATCCGGAATGATAACCTCACCGATGCCCGAACGCGGTCCGGAACTTAACATGCGGATGTCGTTCGCAATTTTCATGAACGCAACGGCTGAACGCTTCAGCGCGCCCGACAATTCCACCATGGCATCGTGCGCAGCAAGCGCTTCAAATTTATTTGGAGCTGTCACGAACGGATAGCCCGTTAATTCAGCAATCTTCTTAGCAACCAATACATCATATCCTTTCGGAGTGTTCAATCCGGTTCCAACGGCAGTTCCGCCCAACGCAAGTTCCCGTACCACTTCAAGCGCATTCTTAATCGCACGCATGCTGTTGTCTATTTGCTGAACGTATCCTGAAAATTCCTGTCCAAGCGTTAACGGAGTCGCGTCCATGAAGTGTGTACGACCAGTCTTCACAATGCTTTTGTATTCCTTTGCTTTCTTATCGAGCGTGTCGCGAAGTTTCTTCATGCCGGGCAGGGTAATCTCTGTTACCTGCTTATAGGCCGCAATGTGCATTGCAGTGGGAAACGTATCGTTTGATGATTGCGATTTGTTCACATCATCGTTCGGATGGAGTACTTTTTTCTCGTCAGCCAGATTGCCTCCGCTTAACACATGTGCGCGGTATGCGATCACTTCGTTTGCATTCATGTTGCTTTGCGTGCCCGATCCGGTTTGCCAGATCACTAACGGAAACTGATCGTCAAGTTTACCGGCAATAATTTCATCACATGCTTTTGCGATCAGGTCTTTCTTATCGGCCGCAAGAACGCCCAACTCATGGTTGGCCATGGCCGCAGCTTTCTTTAGGTATCCGAAAGCATAAATGATTTCTTTCGGCATGCTGGCCTCCGGGCCGATTTTAAAGTTGTTGCGGGAGCGTTCGGTTTGTGCGCCCCAGTATTTATCGGCAGGCACTTTTACTTCGCCCATGGTGTCTTTCTCAATGCGGTAGCTCATGTTGGTTGGTTGTTTGATGTTCAAAGTTATAAAAAGGCTGAAAACAAAAATGCCGGAAGTTACTCCGGCATGTGTTGATCGTTAACGGGGTTGTCAGCCGCCATCCTTTTTAAAGTATTTATCTTCATCGAATTCGGGCTCAACCTCCTCTTCAATAGGCTTGGCGCGTTCGCGAACCTCAAGAATCTTGAATTCTGTGCGTCTGTTCATGTCGCGGCCCTTCGGATTGTCGGTTCCATCAGGATTTGTGTTTCGGGCAATCGGCTTTTCTTCGCCATAGCCACGTGCCGTTAACCGCTCGGCAGAAATTCCGTGATCAACCAGGTATCGCACTGTGGATTCCGCACGGCCTTTTGAGAGTTCGTAATTATAGGAATTTGAACCCACACTATCCGTATGGGAGCCCATCTCAATTTTGATCTCCGGGTTGTCGTTCAGCAATTGAACAAGTTTGTCCAACTCCTTCGCTGCCGTGGAGGTGATTCGAACGCTGTCGAACTCAAAGTAAATGTTCTCCAGCCGGAACACTTTGTTAATCTCAATCTTATCCAACACAACAATTGTATCAAGTGTAATATTGGTGATCAGCTCGGTGAGCGTTTTAGGATCAACAGTCTTCCCAAGTGTGGTGTAGGTTTGGCGTTTTACTAAGTAGCCGTCTTGTTCACCAATGAGATTATAGTTTTCATTTTCGTAAACTCTGAACAGGAATTTTCCATCGTTGCCCGTTACATAGTCCTGCATGACGTTGCTGTTGGCATCAATCAGTGAAACTTTTGTGTTCGGAAGAATTTGAAGCTTACCGGCTTTATCCGGTGTGTAGGTAACGCCCGCGAGATAGTAGTTTACTACACGCAGATCGGGGTCTTCATTCACAAACGTGTACACATCGTCATCGCCCTTTCCGCCATCACGGTTCGAAACAAAAAATCCCCGGTCGGGTCGGACAAGAAAAATTCCAAAGTCATCTCCGTTTGAATTGACCGGTTCTCCCAGGTTTTCAATGGTTGTTTTGCCGTTAACCCGTTTCACCACAAAAAGATCAAGTCCGCCAAAGCCCGGATGTGCATCCGAAGCAAAGTAAAACTTGGCATCCTCCGCTACGTATGGAAACATTTCATTACCGGGTGTATTAATCTCGGGGCCGAGGTTTCGAACTCGGGAGAATCTTCCACGAGCATCCATTTGTGCCGCATAGATATCGGTTCCCCCGTACCCTCCCAGTCTGTTTGATGCAAAATACAACGTACGTCCGTCCGGGCTAAAGGCAGGTGTAGAATCCCAACTATAGTTATTGGCCGTCTCATCATCCTTTGCAGCGGTGTTAACACTACCCGTGATAATTTGCGCGTCACCCCACTGACCGTTACGATAACGAGCAATATAGAGATCCACATCGGCCGAACCTTTCTTTCTTCCCGAATTCCCCTTTCCGAAAACCATGATCTTCCCATCAGGTGAAAAAGCAACGGTGCCGTTGTTTACATTTTCGGTGTTAATACTGGAGGGAAGAGGTGTAAGCGTTGCCATATCGACATTTGCTCCGCGGGAGGCCACTTTATAAATACTGGTGAACGGAGTGCCGGTGGCGCTATAGATTTTTCCGTTGCCACGGGATGATGTGTAGTACAACTCGTTGTTCAAATACGCAGGTGAGTATTCGCTGGCCGGTGTGTTCAGCAACTCGAGGTTTTTAATGCGATAGTAATTTGGTTTCTGCCGGAGGTTATTGAGGTAATCCAATCCGTTGAGTTCGGCTGCTGCACGCTCTTTCAACAACTCGTTGATTGTTCGTGCCTGAAGTTCCTGAAGCTCTTTACGCGCTTCTTCATAGTTGCCGTTGGCTTTCAGTGCCTGCGAATAGTAAAATTGAATGGTGTCTTTGTCAAAGCCGCGCCCACCAGCTTTCTGGTAATACTCTTCAGCTTCTTTTATCCGGTTTGAAAGGCGATAGGATTCAGCAATCAAAAAATTTGCTCGGCCCGAGGTAGCCGTTTTGGAACCCTTCAATAAATTGATGGTATTCTGATATTCACCCCGATTGAATGACTTCAGTGCCTTCTTCTCAACGCTGCATCCAACAACCAGTAGCAAGGCGACAAATGCTATAACAACCCTCATGTTTTTCATTCAATCCTAAAGCTACAAAAAAGTCCTAAACAACAGTTTTTGACAGGTATCGCTTGAGCCACGACCGGTTTGCGGGCACAATCCATTCATTTGTCAATTGCCCTTTGGTGGCTATTACATTATTAAAGAATGGTGAATCGTGACTCCAACGGCCCTCGGCCAAGGCCCGGGGTAACTCATTCAGGGGGATAATTTCAATGTTATCGTCCTTGCGGAAAGCAACCTGCGTCCGGTCGAACAATCCCAGCGAAAACTGCTGATCAAGCTGCCGCATCACCCGCACCGAAGAATCGATGGAGCAACCACTGGCTTCGTTGAACGTTTCATCTGCTGCCAGCACGATAAATTGATCCAACAAAATCGTAAAGGAAGTTTTCAGCGGATTGCCATGCACCACCCATGAATGAGTAAACGCTGTGAGGGTCTCCGAAATTGTGCTTTTCTCGGCTTCTGTGAACTTCCGGCCAGACTGATAAATCCAGATGCGGGCTGAGTTATCGAATGATTCAAAGGGTGCAAACATGTACCAAGATCAGGTTTAATGTGCAATTGCCAAAGCTAACGCTCCGTCAATTCAAACCCTTTGCTTCCGCTATTAGTTCGGCCAGATCTTTTACGTTCACTTCGGCCTCACGCTCTTTGTTTTTCACGCCATCGGTCATCATCGTCATGCAAAACGGACATGCAACCGCAATCGTTGTGGCGCCTGTCGCCAGTGCCTCCTCGGTGCGTTCGATGTTGATTTCTTTCTTACCTTTTTCAGCGTCTTTAAACATCTGCGCGCCGCCTGCTCCACAGCACAAGCCGGTGGTACGGCAACGTTTCATTTCTACGAGGTCGGCATCCAATGCTTCCAGCACGGCACGCGGTGCTTCATAGATGTTATTCGCGCGACCCAAAAAACATGAGTCGTGATAGGTGATCTTCTTTCCTTTGAACGAGCCTCCGCCTTCAAGTTTGATCTTACCTTCGTTGATCAACTGTTGCAAAAATGCCGAGTGGTGAATCACTTCATAGTTCCCGCCAAGTTCAGCATACTCATTTTTAATGGTGTTGAAACAATGCGGGCAGGCCGTGACAATTTTTTTGATTCCGTAACCATTCAACACCTGGATGTTGCTCATGGCCTGCATCTGAAATAGAAATTCGTTTCCGGCCCTGCGGGCAGGATCGCCGGTGCATGATTCTTCTGTACCCAATACAGCAAACTTGATGTCTACGGCATTCAGAATTTTTACAAAGGCTTTTGTTACGCGCTTGTATCGATCGTCATACGAGCCGGCACAGCCAACCCAGAAAAGTATTTCAGGTGATTCTCCTTTTGCGGCAAGGTCCGCTACGGTTGGAACATTCATCAGGTAGTTCGTTAAGATTCTTTTGACCAGTTAAAACGATCGCTCGGGGAAAACTTCCATGGGGCAAAACTGGTTTCAACATTCTGAAACATCGAATTCCATGAAGGCGGTGCGCCCGATTCTTCCATTGCTACATATCGCCTTAACTCTAGGATGATTTCAAGCGGGTTAATTAAAACCGGACATGCTTCCACACAGGCATTACAACTCGTGCAGGCATTGATTTCTTCTTTCGTGATGTAGTCGTTGAGCAACGTTTTGCCATCGTTCAATCCCGGGCCGCCTTTCTGCAAGCTCTTGCCAACATCTTCCATCCGGTCGCGTGTATCCATCATGATCTTCCGTGGCGAAAGTTTCTTGCCGGTGATGTTTGCAGGACACTGCTCGGTACAACGGCCACATTCTGTACACGAGTAGGCAGCCATCAGATTATTCCACGACAGATCATTTACATCTTTTGCGCCAAAGCGTCCCGGTTCAACCACCGTTGCAGGTGCATTTGAATCGGCAAGACCCAGCATTGACTTAACTTCATTCGTCACTACGGGCATGTTTGTCATCTTGCCCTTTGGCTCAAGCTTCGCAAAGTACGTGTTTGGGAATGCGAGGAAAATGTGCAGGTGTTTGGAGTAGGTAACGTACACGGCAAACGCGAGGATACCAACAATGTGGAACCACCACGCGAACCGCTCAATAATAATAAGCGTGGTTGTTTCTGTGTTTTGAAACAGTGGCAGTAAAAAGCTGCTGAAGAACAACGAACCGGTTGGTGTGTAATGATCGTTACGGGTTTGAAGAATCTGATCAGACGCGTTCATTGTTAAGATCGCGATCATCAGGATAATTTCGGTGACGAGAATGATGTTTGCATCCATCCGCGGCCAGCGGGTAAGGTCAGGAAGATTCAGCCGCTTCGTTCTGACAACATTTCTCCTGATCAGAAAAATCACACAGGCCAGCAAAACTGCTACCGCCAGAAATTCGAAGACGTTCATGAGAACCGTGTAGAAGCCACCGAGATAGGGAGCAAAAATCCGGTGCGTTCCGGCAAGTCCGTCAATGATAAACTCCAGCACCTCCAGGTTGATCACCAGAAAGCCGACATACACAAAGAGGTGAAGGAAGGCCGGGATGAACTTTTTGAACATTTTCTTCTGACCGAAGGCTACCAGCAACACATTTCGCAGGCGTTCGTCTTTCCGGTCATTGATCTCGGACTTCTTGCCGAGGTTGATGGTGCTTCGGATAAACCCAACCCTTTTTGCGATCAGATAACCGGCACCCGCCAGTACGATAAAAAACAGAATTTGCTGAATCATTCCACGATCGGGGATATGTTTTGCATACAATCTAAAATTATATAGTTTTGTGCCCCTGTTCAACCGCCACAGGTTGAATATGTCCCGGTGACGTAGCTCAGTTGGTAGAGCAAAGGACTGAAAATCCTTGTGTCGGGGGTTCAATTCCCTCCGTCACCACATCAAACCCCTTCTTTCGGAGGGGTTTTTTGTTTTCAGCTCCGCTGCACAAACCCAGTGCCTCAAAAAAAGGCAAAATCCGTGAAAGAATTATTATTTATTGCTTCGGATTCAAAGCTATAACCCGCGATGGTCTATTTTGTTTACATTCTGCAGAGCAGGGCTGACGATTCCTTTTACAAGGGGATAACGGATAATCTCGCGCGGAGATTTGATGAACACAATGCGGGGAAGGACAGCTATACCAAGCTGCATATACCCTGGGATTTGATTTGGTACACAACGAAGGAAAGTCGGGCCGAGGCGTTTCGGCTTGAGCGAAAGGTGAAAAATCTCTCAGTTCAACGAACCCTGGAGTTCATAAGAAAATATCCGGTGGAAGATTCCCTCGTCGGGGTCCCTGACGTGACGCAGCCGCGTCAGTCAGGATGCTGACCGAAGCGTCAGCATTTTTTGTTTTCAGCTCCGCTGCACAAACCCAGTGCCTCAAAAAAAGGCAAAATCCGTGAAAGAATTATTATTTATTGCTTCGGATTCAAAGCTATAACCCGCGATGGTCTATTTTATTTACATTCTGCAGAGCAGGGCTGACGATTCCTTTTACAAGGGGATAACGGATAATCTCACACGCAGATTTGATGAACACAATGCGGGAAAGGATAGCTATACCAAGCAGCATATACCCTGGGATTTAATTTGGTACACAACGAAGGAAAGTCGGGCCGAGGCGTTTCGGCTTGGAAAGGCCCAGCCTGACAGAACGGTGAATCCAATCAGAGAAAAAATACGCGTGACCGGGTTCCGTAAACGCTAATAGAATACGATAGTGTTCTACTGATAATGCTTCAGGCGGACAACTTCCTCGCGGGTGAGGTGGCGCCAGTGGCCGCGGCTAAGATCTTTTTTATCCAACCCTGCATATACCGAACGGTCGAGTTTTATGACTTCATAACCGAGTGCTTCAAAAATTCTGCGGATCACACGATTCCAACCAATGTGAATTTCGATTCCAATCGTCTTATTGTCAGGCGATACAATTGCGAGATCATCTACGATTGCCTTGCCTTCTTCTAACTGAACACCCTTCTTGATTTTATCAAAGTCGGTTTTGGTAATCGGCTTATCGAGATCAACCTTATAAATCTTCTTCACGTTGTGCGAGGGGTGCATGAGTTTATCAGCCAGTTCGCCATCGTTAGTGAGTAACAACAATCCTGTTGTATTCCGGTCGAGCCGGCCCACCGGATAAACACGCTCTTTAACCGACTCAGCAATAATCTGCATTACGGTGTTTCTGTCCTGCGGATCTTTTGTGGTGGTTAAAAAACCTTTTGGTTTGTTCATTAAAATGTAAACGGGCTTCTCGGCACGCAACGTCTTGCCATCGTACTTCACTACGTCTTTGCGGCTAACCTTGTGACCCATTTCGGTTACCACTGTTCCGTTAACCGTAACCAATCCCATCTTGATCAGTTCATCGGCTTCTCTCCTGGAACACACACCGCTGTTAGAGATATAGCGGTTCAGGCGGATTTTATCAGAGCCTAAATCTTCTTTGCCTTTTTCAATTGCCTTTCCGTATTCAGGTGCCGGAGCAGCATTGCGCGTAAAGGATTTTCCGCCTCGCGTCAATTTTGAAAAGAATCCTTTCTTGTCTCCGCGTTCCTCCTTGTCGGAAAATTTCATACGCTTTGAATCATCGCGCTCGTTGTCGCCCGAACGTGACGGTTTTTCATCGCGGGGTTTAAATCCCTCCGAGCGCTTCTTGAAGTTTCCTTCTTCAGATGATTTATTGAAACGGGATGGACGTTTTGCATCATCACGATTATCGCGCGAAAAGCCTCCTCCTTCAGTACGTTTTTTGAAATTTCCTTCGCCCGATGATGATTTATTGAAACGGGAAGGGCGCTTTGCATCATCGCGGTTATCGCGTGAAAAGCTTCCTCCTTCAGTACGTTTTTTGAAATTTCCTTCGCCTGCCGGTTTACCAAAACGGGAGGGCTTCTTCACGTCATCGCGGCCATCGCGTGAAAAACCTTCGGTGCGCTTGCGGAAGTTACCGCGGGGGCTATCCGATCCGTCTTTGCGATCGTACGACCTGCGTGGCTTCGGGAAATCTTTTGAATCGCCACGGGAAGATTTGAATGGCTTTTTAGAATCACCGCGCGATCCGCGTTCACCGCGGGGTGAATCAGAACGTGATGAATTGGAGCGCGATCTGCCACCCGAAGATTTTCTTCTGTCGCTATTCCGCTCGTTTGATTGATCACGCCTGGGCATCCGGTTCTTTTAAGTCTGTACTTTCTCCGATGATATTGATATCGCCTGTAAAATCTTTGGGCACCGGCAACTCGCTAATGTCGTTGATGCCGAAGTACTCCATGAATTTTGTTGTTGTTCCGTATAACATCGGCCGGCCGATGGTATCAGCCTTTCCGGTTATTTCAATGAGCTGCTTATCGAGTAACTTCTGAACAGCATAGTCGCAGTTCACTCCGCGGATGTTTTCAATTTCTGTTTTTGAAATCGGCTGACGATATGCAATGATAGAAAGCGTCTCCATGGCCGAAGTCGACAATCTTTTTTTGGATTGCTGCTTCAGCATGATGCCAATGCTTGCCTGGTAGGCAGGTTTCGTTAAGAACTGATATCCGCCTGCTGCACGGCTCAACTGAAATGAGAACTCATCCTGATTGAATTTTTCATCCAGCCGGATGATGGCGTTGGTAATATCTTCTTCCGGAACATCGGCATTAAACATTTCCGAAAGGCAAGCTTTGATCTCGCTCACCTTTATTGGCGTTGGCGAACAGAAGATCAGTGCTTCAATATGATTTTGAAGGAAATCCATTTTACTCAGAATCCCAGTTACGTTACCGGTTAAACAGCCACTGGCAGCTGCGAACCGGAGAAAGAGTTAGTCTTTCTTCATCATTTTTGCTTCTATTGATTGCGTGGTGTGCGGAACGGCAATCAATCTCTCTTTTGAAATCAGCTTTCCGGTAACAGTGCAAATACCATACGTCCCGTTCTTAATGCGTACAAGCGCATTTTCCAGGTTCGAAATAAACTTTTGCTGACGGGCTGCAAGCTGGCTCAGGTTTTCCTTTTCAGCGGTTTCCGCACCATCTTCCAGAACCTTGGTATTTCCGCCAGATGTAGCGTCAGTACCCGAGTCGTTGTCGCGGCTCAGCGTATCTTTCAATATTTTGTATTCACCACGTGCCTTCTCGAGCTTTTCGTTGATCAGAACTTCGAATTCCTTCAGCTCATTATCTGAGTAACGGGTTCTGTCGTCTTCCTTGGAAGCCGGCTTTGCAGGTTTATGTGCAATCGGGCGTTGGGTTAATACAGGGAAGTTTACGAGTTGCGGAGGTGCCGGCTTTGCGGGCGCGGGGGTTGCTTTTACGGTCGTAGTCTTTTTTGCGGCTGTTTCTTTCTTCACGGTTATCTTTTTAGTGGCCACCTTTTTTGCAGGCGTTTTCTTTTTAGGAGCTGCTTTTTTCGCGGGTTTTGCCTTAGCGGTCTTCTTGGCTGCCTTGGCAGGTTTTTTTGTCTTCGCCATGTCTTAAAAAAGTTGCGCAAAATTAAACCCTTGGGGCAAACAAAAAAAGTTATCGTGTTAATTCACCGGCTCCTAAAAGCCTGAAATTCACCCCCATTCGCCATTTGCATAATCCCCGATGATAAAAATGAAAACGTTTGCTAAGATTACAGTAAGCTTTTAAACCGAACCCATGAGGATACTCCCCCTGCTATTCCTGATTTTGCTCGCTTCAGCCTGTTCCCAAAAAACCGATGAGCAAAAACGGTGGGAGGAGCATAAAGCGAACGTTACCATCACCCGTGACGATTTCGGTGTACCCCATATTTATGGAAAGACGGATGCCGATGCGGTTTTCGGCTTGCTGTATGCCCAGTGCGAAGACGACTTCAACCGGGTAGAACGAAATTATATTTGGGCCACCGGTCGCCTGGCCGAGGTTGAGGGAAAGGATGAACTTTACAGCGACCTCCGCGCAAACCTGTACATGACCCGGGACGAAGCGGAATATTATTATAAAACGAGCCCGGAATGGCTGCGCAAACTTTGCGATGCGTTTGCCGATGGTATAAACTACTACCTCTTCACGCATCCGGAGGTAAAGCCTAAACTCCTAACGCACTTCGAACCGTGGATGCCGATGTACTTCTTTGAAGGCTCTATTGGCGGTGACATTGAGTCGATCTCCACGCGCGGCATTCAGCAACTGTATGACTCCGCGGAAAGCAGCATAAGCTTCAGACCTGAAACACGTAACACGCTTGCGTCTCATTTCAGCACAATCGCAGGTATTGAAGAGCCCCAGGGATCGAATGGCTTTGCTATTTCAGGCAAGCTCACGGAGTCGGGTAAAGCTATGTTATTAATCAATCCGCATACATCCTTCTTCTTTCGGGGCGAAGTACACGTTGTTAGTGAAGAGGGGTTGAATGTATACGGTGCCGTAACGTGGGGACAATTTTTCGTGTACCAGGGATTCAACGAGCACAACGGATGGATGCACACCTCCTCGTACACCGATGTGATGGATGAATTTGTGGAAACCGTGATCGCTAAAGACGACCAGTTGTTTTACACGTATGGCGAAGAGCTGCGCCCGGTGATTAAAAAACAAATCACATTGAATTATGCTGATGGAGATTCCACTCTTGAAAAAACATTTACCTTCTATCGAACACACCACGGTCCTGTCACGCATCGCACGAACGGAAAGTTAACTGCTACCGGAATGAACTGGAATCCGTCAAAGGCTTTACAACAATCGTTCCTCCGCACAAAGACAAGCTCACATGAAGAGTTTTTGAAAGTAATGGATCTTCGTACAAACTCATCGAACAACACCGTATACGCTGATGCGGATGGTAACATCGCCTTGTACCAGGGAAACTTTATTCCAAAACGTGATGTGCAATTCGATTATTCAAAACCCGTTGATGGAAGTAACGTGGCTGCCGACTGGAAAGGTTTGCATGATGTGAAAGATGAGATTCATGTTGTTAATCCGCCTAACGGCTGGATTCAGAATTGTAATTCAACTCCGTTCACGGCTGCCCTCGAGTATTCTCCCAAAAAAGAAAACTATCCCTACTACATGGCAACAGAGCCTGAAAACTTCCGGGGCATTCATGCACAACGCGTGTTGACCGGCAGCAGCGGATACACGTTAGATAAACTCATTCAAACTGCATACGATCCTTATCTGCCGGCATTTGAAAAACTCATTCCCGGTCTTGTCGATGCCTTCGATAAAAAAGGAACAACGTATCCGCACCTGAAGCCGGCTATCGACACGCTGCGCAAGTGGAACCTGAAGACTTCAAAAGAATCGGTGGGTATGTCGCTCGCGCATTACTACATCTCCATCTATATGACAAAAGGCGAGCGCGATCCGGAACTCGAACTCATCGATGTCATAAACTACTTCGGCACCGGCAGCCCGCTGGAAGAACGGCTTGAAATATTTTCACTTGTCGTTCAGAAATTGAGCGAAGATTTCGGAACGTGGAATACACCATGGGGAGAAATCAATCGCCTGCAACGACTAACGGGCGACATTAAACAACCGTTCGATGACAGCAAGCCAAGCGTTGCCATCGGAATGGCTTCCGGCAATTGGGGCGCGCTTGCTTCGTTTGGTGCCCGCGGCACAAATACCAAACGCATTTATGGCACGTACGGCAACAGCTTTGTGGCGGTTGTTGAGTTTGGTGATCGCGTAAAAGCAAAAAGCATTCTGGCTGGCGGCCAAAACGGTAATCCGGCTTCACCGCATTTCTTCGACCAGGCGCAGCGGTATGCCGATGTTCAGTTTAAAGATGTTGCTTACTACAAAGAGGATGTGGATAAGCGCGCAGTAAAAACGTACCATCCGGGAGAATAAGTATGAAAGTGGTTGCTGGATTTGTCATTGTCATGCTGGCCTTCATTCCACAAAACCAAAGAAACACGTGGTATACCGTGAAGTTCCAGTCGTTGTGTGATGAACTTGAACGTCCGGTTACTCCCGAACGCGCGGCTGGCCGGGGCACCTTGAAGGCCTATGACATTCGACAGAAAAAAATTGCGCCTGATACAACACTTGTTTCGTTCGATTTCATTTCAAACTGTTGCGAAACTCACACCGGCAATGCAACCATTATAAACGGAACATTAAATCTTAATTACTATCAAACAAATTCAGATGCGTGCCGCTGCCTTTGCGATTATCGCCTTACATACACCATTTCCGACACTACCCGCCATTGGACATCGGTAAAAGTCAGACGTTTTGAAAATAAAAAGTAAGTCGGGGCGCTGCGTTTTCAGAATGTCTTCACTTTCTTTGCGCCTTCGGTCGCCTCAGCCGGAATCACACTTCAACAAAACTCAATGGAAAATACTGTTGTGAAAGAACGGCTGTTCAGCCCGTACCAGGTTTTTATTATTGCCGTACTCACATTTTTGCAGTTCACGGTCATTCTGGATTTCATGGTGTTGTCACCGTTAGGCGAGCAACTTATGAAAGAGCTTGACATTTCACCTTCGCAGTTCGGAATTGTGGTGTCGGCATACGCGCTAAGCGCTGGTGCGTCCGGATTATTGGCTGCGGGTTTTGCCGATAAGTTTGATCGTAAAAAACTGCTGCTGTTCTTTTATATCGGGTTTATCATCGGCACACTGCTTTGTGGACTCGCGCCCGATTATCAATCGTTGCTCATAGCACGTGTGGTGACAGGAATTTTTGGCGGGGTTATCGGTTCCATCAGTTTTGCCATTATCACCGATATTTTTCCGCTGCAAACACGCGGCCGGGTCATGGGTTTTGTTCAAATGGCGTTTGCAGCAAGTCAGATTCTCGGTATTCCGATCGGTCTTTATCTGGCCAATAAATTGGGCTGGCATTCACCCTTTCTTTTGATTGTTGGTGTAAGCGCGTTTGCTGGCTTGTTCATCTTTGTTTACATGAAGCCTGTAAATGCACACGTTCAGTTGCAAACCGTAAAAAATCCGCTCGAGCATTTACTGAAAACCGTGTCGAAGCCCAGGTATCTCCAGGCGTTTGCAGCAACAGCATTGCTGGCGACGGGCGGCTTCATGTTGATGCCTTTTGGAACAGCGTTCAGTGTTAATAATCTGGGTGTAGATCGAAGCGACCTGCCCATGATATTTTCCATCACCGGATTGTTCTCCATTATTACCGGACCTGTTATTGGATTTTTCAGCGACAAGATTGGCAAGTACACCATCTTTGTACTTGGATCTGTTTGGAGCATCATCATGGTGCTCGTTTACACGCATCAGGATGTGATTCCGCTTTGGATGGTGATTATGTTCAACGTTCTATTGTTTATGGGAATTTCTGCGCGCATTATTTCATCATCTGCCTTGCTAACTGCTGTACCCACCCCGGCCGATCGCGGGGCGTTTATGGGTGTCAACGCTTCGCTCCAGCAAATATCGGGTGGTATTGCTGCCGCTATCGCGGGATTGATTGTCTATCAGGAAACCAAAACAAGTCCGCTCGAAAACTATCCAATACTCGGTTACGTAGTCTCCGTCACTACGATTATTACCATTATTATGATGTACTTCCTGAACCGGATGATTATGCGAACGCAACCGGAAACAGGTAAACCAGTGTAATCACGTTGCGGATTTTTAAAAAGAAGAGCCGATAATCACCCGCTTCCGGAACGATTCCACGCTACCCTTGGCACCGAACACTTCAATCCAAATGGTGTAATAACCGGTTCGCGCCCTGGTGCCGTCTTCCGTATCGCCATCCCACCGAAAGAAACCCGTGGTTCCAAGCAGGGCGTTGTTCGCAAGTTGTTTTACCTGCCGGCCCTGACCATCGAGAACTTTTACATTCGCCACATACCCGCCCGACTGAAAGTTGTAATGAATTTGCGTGAACGAAGGTTGACCGTCTACCGGTTCAAAAATTTCCGGGTCTACAGTAACCCGATCGGCCAGCATCTCGCCACGCGCGTTTGAGTTAATGTAACCGGGAGTTGCAAATCCGGAAGCTGAACTTGCCGATTGCCAGTTTGCGCGGTCGTTCGTTGCCGCATTCGCGGAAATGCGTTCGAGCGAAACGCCCTCATCGTTGTTCAGAAATACGGTATGGTAATCATCGGAATACGAAAAGAAATCGATCGCGTTACCCATTCCATCAATTAGCGCCACGGTTCCTTCATCATCGTTAAGCGAAGGCAGATCGTCAACCACAAAAATATTCTCTTCTGTCGCGCGCACATATTCTCCTTGCAGCACATTCTTGTCTTCCGTGAGAACCAAGTACATGTGGGGTGCAAGCAAAAAATCTTCGTTAGAAATAATCTTCGCGTTGAGCACTGCGCCATCAACATAATTTGAAACAGACCAGTTTTTCAGCGAAATGTATTTATCCGAATTATTGTAAACTTCTACGAAATCTACTCCGGTCGGCCGCGGGTTGAACAAAATTTCATTGATGATCAGATCGTGTTCTTCGGCTAACTCCGGCAACGCGAACGAAGCAGTCGCAGACTCAACGTGAATTTCGTTTCCATTACAATCAAATACTGCTTGCACCAAAACAGAATAGCGTGTCCTCGGTTGGAGCGATTCCGCGAGTGTAAGCTCAAGTGTTGTTAACGTTGCATCCGTAAACCGAAGAGAACGTATGTCGATTGCGGGCGTGAGTTGAAAGGCGGTTAATGCGGGCACATCCGCCAACAGCTTTTCATTGAACTTCGCGAGCAGTGTTGTTTCGGAAGCAGGCACAACGGAAATAAGGTGTGGCCCGGTTAAATCCGGTTTGCTTTCCAACACGGAATTCTCTGCACCCGGTGTTCCGCCTTTGCTTGCATCCGATGCAATCCAGTTGTCGCCTTCACCACACGGGTTGCCCGGATCAATGAGTTCAAGTGTATAGCCGCCTTGCTTCTTATCCTCATCGCGATACCAGCTGTCGGAATACGATACGCGGTCAATCAACAGATCGTCTTTCCTTCTTAACTCCAGGTTATCGCCACTGTTGTTAAGGGTCGGGAAATTGGCAACGCCTGTCACAACACCAAATGTTGAAAACTCTGAAGCCGTTGATGTCGAGGAAATAATTCTGTACTCACCCGGATTGAGCATGCCGGAAAGGGTAGCCGTTGAACTGCCATCGGTAAATTTCCATCCGGCTAGATTTATGATTTTCTCGCTTCGATTGAATACCTCTATAAATTCCGCGTCCGGCAGTCCGATGACGGGGGATGGATCGGGGAAAATTTCCGTGATGATAACATCTTTATAGTCGGCCGGTTGCGAAGGATCGACATACGGAGTGCCGCTCACGACAACATCATCAAACGCATAGTCGTTTGAGCGCGTTGCAGAATAAACACACACAATTCCAAAATATGCCGAGCTGAAAGTATCGTTGTTCGTGACAGATCCTTCCGGTACATACCCGCTTGCGGTGGCATCCGAAAACAGTTGCCATGCGCCATTGGCATCGCGCGTAACCTTCACGCGTATGTTTGCGAGGGCCTGATTGACGCGCGCGTCTACACCATCAATAATTTTTGTTTTCGTCGTTCCGGTTTGCTGATACAGCGATACCTCATCGGTTGTATTTCCGATCCTTACAAAATACCCGTTCAACGGACCTGTTAACGCGGCTTCATCCGCAACGAGATAGACATCCGCATAATTGGCTGACGATGTGCTGCCGGTTATGGTTACCAAAAACTCCCAGGAAGCATTATTGATAGCCTGGCTTGGTGTTGAGAGGTATGCGGTTTCAGTTACCGCTGGAGCTTTCAGCTTAAGTACACCGTTTTGAACGAGAAACTTGGAATCGGTTCCTGTCCATACGGGGTTCACGGTGAAGTTACCGTCAATAAAGTTATCGGTAACCTGTGCAGCGCAATCGTAAGCATAAACGATCGTTAGGCATGAAGTGATGAGGCAACATATTATTTGCGCTCGACTGAAACGGGGCATAACCAAAAATACTATTTTTGCGCCTTTAAAAGATTGACTAAGAAGATGAAACTTGCAGTGGTTGGAGCTACCGGTCTGGTAGGTCAGGAGGTTCTGAAAGTCCTCGAAGAGAGAAAATTCCAGTTTGATGAGTTATACCTGGTAGCATCAGTAAAATCCGTTGGACAAGTACTCCGTTTTAAGAACAAGGACTACACCATCCTGAGCATCGAAGAGTGCTGCAAACTTGCGCCCGATGTGGCAATTTTTTCTGCCGGCGGGGGCACTTCGCTCGAGTGGGCACCGAAATTTGCCGAGATGGGTACGATTGTCATCGACAATTCTTCGGCCTGGAGAATGGACCCAACCAAAAAACTGATCGTTCCGGAAATCAACGGGCACGAATTAAAAATAGACGATCGCATTATTGCCAATCCGAACTGCTCTACCATTCAAATGGTGATGGCCTTGGCTCCGCTGCACGTTAAATATAAACTCAAGCGCATCGTTGTTTCTACCTACCAGTCTGTAACCGGAACAGGTAAAGATGCGGTTCAGCAAATGATGGATGAACGGGGTAACGTGGAGGGCCAGAAAGTATATCCGCACCGCATTGACATGAATGCGTTGCCGCACATCGATGTGTTTACCGAAAATGGTTACACCAAAGAAGAAATGAAAATGGTAAACGAAACGCGCAAGATTTTGGGCGATCAAACCATTGGTGTTACGTCAACCACGGTGCGCATCCCAACCATTGGCGGTCATGCCGAAGCGGTGAATGCAGAGTTCTATCACGACTTCTCATTAAGCGAAGTGCGCGAAACGCTTGTCAACACCCCGGGAATTATCGTTCAGGATAATCCGAAGAACAATCTCTATCCGATGCCGATCACGGCGCAGGGCAAAGACGAAGTTTTTGTTGGTCGCTTGCGCAGAGACGAATCGCAGCCAAACACACTAAACATGTGGGTTGTTGCCGATAATCTCCGCAAGGGCGCAGCAACCAATGCGGTTCAAATTGCAGAATTCATGCTTGAAAAAAGCCTGGTGTACTAACCGTCAGGCGTACGTAAATAAAAGAACCCGGTGCAAGCCGGGTTTTTTGTTTCATGTCTATCCGGTTGTTCGGGAGGATATCTCCTGCGCGGCAACATATGCGGTGGTCCATGCGGCCTGAAAATTAAACCCACCCGTTTCACCGTCCAGGTTAAGTACTTCGCCCGCGAAGAAAAGGTTTTTCACTTTTTTGCTTTCCATGGTGTCAAGATTGATCTCCTGAAGGTCCACGCCACCGCAGGTAACAAACTCTTCTTTGAAAGTCGTTTTTCCTTTTATTGTAAACGGACAACGAATCAATAATTCAAGCAACTTGTTCAGATTCTTATTAGCGAGTTCTCCCCAAATCTTTTCAGTATCGATTTCAGCAAGTTCACATAATCGTGTCCACAAGCGCTGCGGAAGGTCGCACAACGGATAGGAATAAATCTTTCGTTTTCCGTTCGTGCTTTTGTACTCCGTTAAAAATTGCCTTACAACCTCCTCACGCGTTTCCGGTATCCAGCCGATCAAAACGGTGGCTTCATATTTATGCTGATAGAAATATTCAGCCGCCCAGGCAGAAAGTTTGATAACGGCAGGCCCGCTCAATCCCCAATGTGTAATCAGAATCGGTCCTTCCTGAAAAAATTTTGTGCCGGCTATTCGCACGGTTCCGTTCGAAACCGCTACGCCCATCAAATCTTTAAACTGCTTTCGTGAATCATTCAGCGTGAACAGCGATGGAATGAGTGGCAGCGTTGCGTGCCCGGTTGTTTTGAAAAACGAGTAGGCACTGCTGTTGGGATGTCCGCCCGTGGCGATGAGTACATGTTTTCCCGTGAACGTGTCCTTGCCGCACAAAAGAGAAAATCCGTCACGGGTTGTTTTGATGTCGGTCACTTCGGCATTGAGTTCAATTTTTATTTGATGCCGCCTTGCCTCGCGTAGAAAGCAATCAATGATGGTTGCTGAGTTGTCCGTTACCGGAAACATCCTGCCATCTGCTTCCGCTTTCAGCTGCACGCCTTTTTCTTCGAACCATTTTACGACATCTCCCGCCTGGTACCGCCTGAAAAGTGCTTTCAAAACCTTTTGCCCGCGCGGATAGTGGTGCGACAGTTCGGTCGGTTCAAAACAATGGTGGGTAACGTTGCAACGGCCTCCTCCCGAAATCCGGACCTTCGAAAGCAGCTTGCTGGTTTTTTCGAGGATCAGGATTTTCAGGCCCGGCTTGCGCTCGGCTGCCTGAAGGGCACCAAAAAAGCCGGCCGCACCGCCCCCGATAATTATTAAATCAAACACCCCCAAAATTGCCACTTTTAGCCGGAAATAGACTTACCTTTAAGGTCGTATTTGTATACACAACTGTCTAACGTCCGGCATTTCGGTATGTCCTTTATCTATTCACTCGTTGCCCGAGCTGAGGTTGCGTTTCCCCGCAGTTTTAGCTTTCTAAATCTGCTAAGCCTGATTCTTCTCGGGATAGCGCTCGTTCTCCCTGTCACAACTTCTCTTGTTGTTCTGATTATGAGCATGCTTATTCAGGCGGCTTTCTTTCGCGTGATGCACCGCCAGAAGGTTGGCACCTTTAAGCTTCTGAAACGTTTGGCGTTCTTGCTCATTTCATCGGCCACCTTCTTCATCGTATTGTTTCAGCATCACCTGCTTTAACCCTTTAGCCAATCAATCGTTAATATTGCGTATCTTAACCTTACGCGATGACACGACTTTTTCTCTTTCTTCTAGTTGTTCTGATCTCTGCGGACGCGGTTTCGCAAAAGAAATTTGCCAATGGTGAAGGACACTATTCGTTCGTTCCGCTTAGCGGATGGACGACCCGCACAGACGGGAGTGAAAGTTATGTCTATGCCCCGGCCGATGGTGACATGGATCCGTGGGATGAAAAAATTACCTTCAGCACAAGCTTGGGCGAAGGTGTGGAACTGAATGACGCCTTTGATTTTTATCTGAATACCGATTTCCCTGAGCTCTATTCCGGATTCAAGATTGTTGATCAGGGATCCGAACAGATAAACGGGGTTCCGGCCAGGTGGATGACGTTCACATTTTCAGCGCAGGGTACCGCGGCAGGAGGAACAGGTTCCGGAGACAGCATTCTGTCGGCTACCTTACAAGCCTTGTTCTATGTTGTTAAGAAAGGCGATTCGCTTTACCTGATCAACGGTGTCACGGAGAAAAGTCTTTTTGCACGTTTCGATTCACCCTTCCGAACAATCATCCGCACCTTTCGCGCAGAAGAATGATTGAGCAACTGCTTCAGCCAACCGTTCAGGAGTTTATTCGGCAACACGCTAACGATGACGAGCAAAGTCTTTTGCTGAAACACAAAACCATTCACGGACTTCCGGCAAGTTTAATCGCCTGGCAAATAAGCGGCAGACGTAAATCAAAATCAAAAATCCCGCTCTATTATAATACCGCAAACATGGTTTACCCGCCCGGAGTAAATCTCGAACAAAGTTCTTCCGAAGAAACCGCTGTTTTCAAAGCGTCTCTGCTTCAGCGTCAATTGCCTGCTGCAAAAAGTCTGGTCGATCTTTCGGGTGGTTTTGGTGTCGACAGTTTCTTTTTCAGCAAAGTAATTGAGCGCGTTACCTATGTCGAGCCGAATGCGGAATTAATCGAATATGCGAAACACAATCACCTGCAGTTAGGCGCAGAAAACATCCGGCATATTCATTCCTCTGCGGAAGAGTTTCTCGAATCATTGACCGGCCCTGTGGATTGCTTTTATATTGATCCTTCCCGGAGATCGGCTTCCAACAAGAAAATTTTCGAACTGGACGAGTGTGAGCCGAACATCATTTCCATTCTTCCCACGATATTCGCGCACGCGGATTATTTGCTCGTGAAGGCCGCCCCGTTGCTGGATCTTCAGGAGGGGCTCCTCGACCTGAACAGTGTTAAGCAGGTTTGGGTAGTGAGCGTTAGAAATGAAGTGAAAGAACTCTTGTTTCTGTGTGCTAAGAATTACAGCGATGAACCGGTTGTTTCGGCCGTTAACCTGGAAAGCGATCACGAGCCTTTTACATTTAAATTATCTGACGAACGCGCTGTGCAAGCTCCTGTGTCTGATCCGCTAACTTATTTATATGAACCCAACGCTTCAATCCTCAAGGCCGGTGCGTTCAAGGTGATTGCCGCAACATATGCGCTTGGTAAAATCCATCCGAACACGCATTTATACACGAGCAACGAACTGATTAACCGTTTCCCCGGCAGGATTTTTAAAATAAACACCCATTTGAAAGCAGATGCTAAAACTATCGCAACACATTTTCCGGAAAACAAAGTGAATGTGATCACCCGTAATTATCCACTGTCGCCAGACGCGTTGAAGAAGAAATTTAAACTTCGTGACGGTGGTGAGCGCTACCTGATCGGCTGCTCGGGCGAGAAACAAAAGTTTTTGCTTGCTGCCGAACGGCTAAAATAACTATCCGAAAAAATACAGCGCCCAGTAAACCGCGTAGCACAGTACGGCCACGGTACCATACACTTTAATAACCTTCCTCCGGTTCTGAATATCCTCCCACCATAGCATTGACCAGGGGCGAAAAAGGCCGATCAATAAAAAAATCATGCTGGTAGCGGCAAGCAGGAGAAAGAAAAGGCGCACAATTCCCATAACGGAAAGGTAAAACAAATTTTTCCTGTTCTGGTTAGTGAACGTCCGCGTTGAATGACCGGGAACTAAAAAAACCGGTTTGTCATTTTAAATCCTGATTATCTTTGCCGTTGAATTGAGGGCGCACGATTTTTTGAATATCTATTGCGCGGATGGTTTAATCAAAACCGTGGCCGCAGGGATTCATGCGCCCAGAAATCAAAACATTCGGCTGAAAGGTCTTGCCGGAAGCTTTGATGCCGTTGTCGCGGCAAGTTCATTTAAACTTCACCCTCACGATTATTTTATCGTCCTGCAGGACAAAGAAGAGGCAGCCTATTTTCAGAACGATTTACAAAACCTGCTCGGTCGCGAAATTCTTCTCTTCCCGATGTCATACAAAAGGCCGTATGAGTTTCTGGAAATAGAAAACGCCAACATTTTGATGCGGGCAGAGGTTCTTAACCGGCTTGCTGAAAAAACAAAGCCGGAAATCGTTGTCACGTATCCCGAAGCGTTGTCTGAAAGGGTTATCAACAAGCGCTCGCTCGCGTCCAACACCTTTACCGTTAAACTGAAAGAAAAACTTGAAATTCCTTTTCTGGAGGAGTTTCTGCACAGTTACGACTTTGAAAAAACGGACTTCGTTTACGAAGCCGGACAATTTTCCGTACGCGGAGGAATCATTGACGTGTTCTCGTTTGCCCATGAGCTTCCCTACCGGATTGAATTGTTTGGTGATGAGGTTGACAGTATCCGGTCGTTTGACCCCGGGTCGCAACTTTCGGTTGACACGCTTACGCAGATCAGCATCATTCCCAACGTACAAACAAAGCTGATGCAGGAAGAACGCCAGTCGCTGCTGGACTTTATTTCTCCTACCACCCGGCTCTGGTTTAAGGATTTTCAGCTTACGCTGGATGTGCTGAAAAAATCGTTTGAAAAGGCGGAGGGCTCATTTGAAACAATTGTGCAGCAGAGTGGCGCGCAGGTTGTGTTAAAACCCGAGCAGCTGTTCGAGGTAGCAAAAACGTTTAAAGCACGATCTGAATCCTTTCAGCGAATTGAGTTTGGAAGCCGTTCTTCATTAAGTGATTCAATGGTTTTTGATCTTCCTGCTGCCGCGCAGCCCTCGTTCAATAAAAACTTTGAACTGCTGGCCGGTGATCTCATGGAGCATCAGGCACAGGGGTATTCAAATTTTATCGCGGCCGATATTCCCAAGCAACATGATCGGCTGAAAGAAATTTTCGAAGAGATTCATCCCGAAATCCGATTCCTGGCGCTGGAGTTTGCGTTGCGCGAAGGATTTGTCGACCAATCACTGAAGATCGTATGTTATACCGATCACCAGATTTTCGAGCGGTTTCACCGGTACCGATCAAAAGAAAAGTTTTCCAAATCCAAAGCCATCACCTTACGTGAGTTGCATACCCTGCAGCCCGGTGACTTTGTAACACACATCGACTACGGAATCGGCAAGTTTGCCGGCCTCGAAAAAAAAGAAGTCAACGGTCATGAACAGGAGTCAATCCGGTTGGTTTATCGCGACAACGACTTGCTGTATGTAAGCATTCACGCGCTTCACAAGATTTCAAAATATTCCGGCAAGGATGGAAGTCCGCCACAAATCAGCAAACTGGGTTCACAGGAGTGGGAATCCAAAAAGGCAAAAGTCAAGGGTAAGGTTAAAGACATTGCCAAGGAGCTGATCAGTTTGTATGCCAAGCGCAAAACTGCGCCCGGCTTTGCGTTTTCACCCGACAGCTACCTGCAAGCCGAACTTGAATCATCTTTTTTATATGAAGATACGCCTGACCAGGCCCGGGCAACGGAAGACGTAAAGCGAGACATGCAGGAGCCGCATCCGATGGATCGGCTGATTTGCGGGGATGTTGGCTTTGGAAAAACAGAGGTTGCGATCCGGGCTGCGTTCAAAGCAACGACCGATGGCAAACAGGTTGCCGTACTGGTTCCGACAACCATTTTGGCGATGCAGCATCACCGTACGTTTAAAGACCGGTTGCGCAACCTTCCCGTGCGGGTGGAATACATCTCACGTTTCCGCACCGAAAAAGAAATCAAAAAAATTATCGCAGACGTTAAGGAGGGTAAAGTTGATATTCTGGTCGGCACGCACCGTGTCGTAAGCAAAGACATCGAGTTTAAAGACCTGGGTTTATTAATTGTTGATGAAGAGCAGAAGTTTGGCGTAAAAGTAAAAGACCGGTTAAAAGAATTGAAGGTCAACGTAGATGTACTCACCCTGACAGCAACACCGATTCCGCGCACACTTCATTTTTCGTTGATGGGTGCACGCGATTTAAGCATCATCGCCACACCTCCGCCAAACCGGCAGCCGGTTACCACCGAGCTTCATACCTTCGATGAAAAAATTATTCGCGATGCAGTAAGTCATGAGCTGCGAAGAGGCGGCCAGGTGTTTTTTGTTCATAACCGGGTGGGCGATATCGATTCTGTGGCCAATACCATTTACAAGCTGGTGCCGGATGCGAAGATTGGAATTGCACACGGCCAGATGGAGGGCGATAAGCTTGAGCGTGCGATGATGAAGTTTATTGACGCAGAGTACGATGTGCTGGTATCGACCAATATTATAGAGTCGGGGCTCGATATTCCCAATGCCAACACCATCATCATCAATCAGGCCCACATGTTCGGATTATCCGATCTGCATCAGATGCGCGGAAGGGTAGGTCGTTCAAATAAAAAAGCGTTTTGCTATTTGTTAACACCGCCTGCTTCCTTGCTCACGTCCGATTCGCGCAAGCGGCTTGCCGCGCTTGAAGAATTTTCAGATTTGGGCGATGGTTTTAAAGTTGCCATGCGCGACCTTGACATCCGCGGGGCCGGAAATCTTTTGGGTGGCGAACAAAGTGGTTTTATTAACGACCTCGGTTTTGAAACCTATCACAAAATTCTCGATGATGCGATTCAGGAATTAAAAGAAAACGACTTCCGCGATTTGTTTGCGGTAGAGCTTGCCGAGAAAGCAAAGATTATTGTTCAGGATTGCGTGATTGAAACCGATCTTGAAATCTTAATTCCCGAAACGTATGTGAACAACACAAGCGAGCGCCTTCAGTTGTACGCGCGGCTCGACAATATCAAAGATGAGGAGCAGCTCAAGAAATTCTCGGATGAGTTAAGTGATCGCTTTGGGGAAATTCCGGCTGCCGTTCACGAAATGATAAACTCCGTGCGTTTGCGATGGCTGGGAGAAGAGCTTGGTTTTGAAAAAATCAGTTTAAAGAACGAGCGCATCCGCGGATACTTTGTGAGCGGCAACGATGCATACTTTAATTCAGAAATCTTCGGACTGATTTTAAAGTTCGCGCAAAACAATCCGCGCAGGTGTAAAATAAAAGATCAGGGTGGAAAACCGCTGATCGTTATTGAGAATGTTCCGACTGTCGATGCCGCGATCGAATTGTTCAATCACATGATCGGCCGCTTGTCGAGATCGGCCAGTGAAATCACATCCAGGTAGGGTTCGAGTCCCGCCCGTTGCTCGAAGGCATTAATCATTAGAACTTTCTGGTATTTCGCAGAGTAGTAAACCTCGATAAAAAAATCATCGGTGGCGTACAGGAACACTTTGCACTCGCCCAAAAACCGGTGGGTGAGGTACTGCCCGAAATAGGTTACCACATCACATTTCTTCTCAAAAGGCATCACCCGAAACTCGCTGATAGTAATCATACTAACTTAATTTTCCCTACCCTTCGTAAATCCCGTGCCAGCGAACCGGAGTGCAAAAAGCAGCGTCTAAACCGGCAAATTTGTTAACTCATCGACTGCGGAATTCTTATTTTGGGACATCCGATTCCCGAAACAATACGTCCTGCACTTCACCGTTTAGTAAAAGCGTTTACACCATCGATTCAGGATTTAACGCCTACTGCTTGGAAAACATATATTTATCTCTCTATATTAGCATTTGTTTTAAACTGAAAACCCAGATGAAGACTTGTTTCAGACTTCTTTTCCTTCTAGCCGTGAGCTCTGCCATCCTCTCGGGATGTGCACTTTTTGGAGGCGGTGGCGGTAAACCCACTTCTACCAACCCAGGACAAATTAGTACCGCAACCGGATTGGCGTACAATGACGAAGATGCCGGTACATACCGCGTTACCGATTACGAAGGCCAGCCGGATGCTCCAAACATGATTTTCATCGAAGGTGGTCGCGCAGTAATGGGTTCTTTTGAAGAAGATGTTATGGCGTACCGCGACAACATCGAAAGAACCGTTTCAGTGGCTTCTTTCTTCATGGACGAAACTGAAATTGCGAATATTCACTGGTTAGAATATATGTGGTACCTCGGTAAGGACTCCACACAGGAAGTTCTGGCCGCTGCAAAACCTGATACAACCGTTTGGGTTGGAAAGCTCGCTTTCAACGATCCATACGTAGAACACTACCTGCGTTATCCTGGCTTCCGTTACTTCCCGGTGGTGGGTGTAACGTGGACACAGTGCAGTGAATATGCTGTATGGAGAACCCGCGCAGTAAACATTGCGCTGGCGAAAGAAGCCGGCGAAGAATATGCTGAAACAGATGGCCGCATTCCATTGGAATCGGGTATCGTTGTTCCGGCTTACCGTCTGCCAACAGAAGCAGAATGGGAGTACGCTGCACAGGCAATGATCGGAACACAATGGTTAGACGAAATGCAAACACACCAGCGCATCTATCCTTGGGATGGCCACGCGGTTCGTAACCCGTATGGCAAACAGATGGGTTATATGCTTGCCAACTTTAAGCGCGGTCGCGGTGACTATGCCGGTATTGCCGGTCGTTTGAATGATGGTGCCCTGATCACTTCACAGATTTACGAATTCCCTCCAAACGACTTCGGCTTGTATAACATGGCCGGTAACGTGAGTGAGTGGGTACAGGATGTTTACCGTCCGATGACGTTCCAGGATTTTGATGACCTGAACCCAATCCGCAGAGATGGTTTCCTGGATGATGCAAAAGATTATAACAACAACCTGATTAAAGATCCTGCAACAGGTCAGTACACACAACGCAATGCGGAAAGCTTTACCTCGCTGGTAACTGACCGTGCGCGCGTTTACAAAGGTGGTAGCTGGAAAGATGTTGCGTACTGGATGTCACCGGGTACAAGAAGATATCTTGATCAGGATAGCGCAACAGCAACAATCGGTTTCCGTTGTGCTATGATCAAAGCAGGTTCGAACTACTAAAATCTTAGAAATTTATATCAAAAACCCTGACTTTAACGGTCGGGGTTTTTTATTTGCCTTCATCTGTATAGGCTATGCTGGCAATGCTTACGCTCTTGCAACCCGCGTTTAGCAACATGTTGACGCACGCTTCGATGGTTGCTCCGGTAGTGATCACATCGTCTACGAGGAGAACATTTTTTTCATGCAACCCCTCTGGCTGGGCCACGTGAAACACTTCCTTGACATTCTGCCAGCGCATTAACTTGGTCTTCCTGGTTTGTGTTTCCGTTTTCGTGATCCGCACAAGCACATCATCGTAACACGGCTTTTGTAAACTCTCCGATAATCCCTTTCCGAATTCGGTACTCTGGTTGTAGCCGCGCCTGCGTTTTCTTGAACGATGCAAAGGCACCGGAATGATGGCATCAATTTTTTCATCGATGTGATGCTGACGAAGGTCTTCGCCATACACGCGGCCAAGGGTTTGACCAATTTCAGGATGGTTGTTGTACTTCAGCTGGTGCAACAGATGCTGCACTTTGCCGCGTTTCCGAAAAAGAAGAAATGCCGTTGCAAATTGAAGTCTAACGCGACCCTCCAAACGCCTGAACAGCGCATTATCCGGGTTGATGTGATAATCCGTTCGCGGAAGGTCAAGCATGCAGGCTGTGCAAACCGTTTCTTCACCCTTCGCCAATCCCAGATTACAGGCAAAACAGTAGCGTGGATAAAACAGCCCAACAAAGTCGGTTAAAATTTCCGTTGCAAAGAATTTCATGCTGGGTACATTTGCAGCTAAGCCTTACTAATATTACTGAGGTTTTTAATCAATACCAACGAACGCATTTATGGGATTAGTAGAAGATTTCAATGCATACCGCAGCAAGATGAACGAGAAGATCATGGCATCGGACGGTCTGATCGTGAAGCGGATTTTTAACCTCGACACCAATGCCTACGCAGAAGGCCATCTGGATGTAAAAAGCAAGGAGCTGATCGGGTTAACCTGTTCACTTGTGTTGCGCTGCGATGATTGCGTGAAATATCATCTGGGAAAATGTAAGGAAGTTGGGTTCACCACCGCAGAAGTGCACGAAGCGATGGGCGTGGCCACCCTGATTGGCGGAACCATTGTCATTCCGCACCTGCGCAGAGCGTTCGAATTCTGGGAAGAACTTCAACATGTTTAAACGCGACCTGGATTTTGACCGCAGGTGGCAGGCGTTGTTGAATTTGCTTCAACAAACGATCGGCAAAAAGCCCAAAGACCTGAACGGGGTGCTGTTTCTCATTGGGGTTCATGAGTTGGGCAGAGGCCCCAAGACTTTCTCGAAAGAGGAAAAGCAAGACCTCATGCACATCGCCATTTGCAAAGTTTTGAGTCTTTCCGGGTATTATGAGCTCGAGGGGCTTGATGAACAGGGCTGGCCACACTGGAAAATGATCAAAAAACTTCCTCACTTCGATCTCCTGGAGCAGGAAAAACTCCTGAAAATGCACGTGATCGAGTACTTCGAGCACGAAAACGGTTGGGTCATCGATTCTTCCGCGGCCCCCGAAATCTGATCCCGCCCATCCATACCATTGGCGTTGTTGAAAAATGATTTAGCCTGTATCTTTAGAGAAGGCGTATTCGTTTTTAGATTAAACCCGGGTAAGGATGGCGAACGGCATTGAGCGGATCCAAAAAAAGATTGATTCCTTTAAAAGACGGTATTATCTGAACCTGCTGGTTCGGGGTATCCTGTTTACGCTTTCCATACTGGTGGCGTATTTCCTTACGGCTGCCATCCTGGAATATGTTCTTTGGCTCGGCACCTGGGGCCGGCTGTTGATTCTGGTTATTTTCTTCGGACTAGTAGTTTACTGTGGATTTAAATTCTTCAAAGATCCGGTTGCCTATTTGGTTTCCAAACGCGGACTTAACGATGAGCAAGGTGCGCGATTGATTGGCGATTACTTTCCCGGAATTAAAGACCGGCTCGTTAACCTCATTCAGCTCGCATCGGTGAGCGATTCCGGACTCGCGCAGGCGAGCATCTTGCAAAAGTCAAAAGAATTTGAGCCGGTTCAGTTCGAGTCTGTGATCCGGATTAACGACAACAAAAAATACCTGAAGTACCTGGCTATTCCGGTTGGAATCATCCTGGTGATTTTGCTGCTGAACAAGACCATCATCACGCAAAGCACCGAGCGCATTGTAAATTTTAGCCAGCAGTATTCACCGCAAGCGCCCTTCAGTTTTAATATTCAGAACAAAACGCTGGTGGGTTTTTTTAACGAGGACTTTACCCTGCAACTCGCCCTCGAAGGCGAAGCTGTTCCGGACGAAGCTTACCTCGTGATCGGAAACCAGCAATTAAAAATGGAAACCGTGCAAGCGGGAATTTTCCAATACACATTCGAAAAGCTTCAGCAACCAAAATCGTTTCAACTTTCCGCGGCCGGCTATTATTCGGAGAGTTTTGAAATAACACTGGCAAACCGGCCGGAGCTCACACAACTCGCCATTGAACTTCAATACCCAAAATACCTTCAGCGTAAAAATGACCGACTGGTGAATGCGGGCAATCTCGAAATCCCGGAAGGCACATTAGTGACCTGGAGATTAAATACCGCAAATGCCACGCGTGTATCGATGCTTTTCCGGTCGGATAGTTCCACAATTGACGTTCAATCAACTGATAATCAGTCATTTATACACTCAAAACAGTTCAGGAATGCCGATCAGTACGAAGTTTTCCTCCGGAATGAGCAAAGTCAAAACAAGGAACGCATCTTCTATTCGGTCGATGTGATCAAAGATCTCTATCCGCAACTCAACATCAACAACTTCAGAGACTCGGTATTGTACAAGCGCATCATCTTAAGTGGTGTCGCGGTCGACGACTACGGAATCACGCAGCTGAGTCTGCAGTTTCACGTGAAAGACGCTCAGCAAAAAGTCTTAACCCATCGCACAGTCAACATCCCTGTTACGTACAATCAGCCGCAGCAAAGTTTCTTTTTCAACTGGAACCTCGACACGCTAAACCTGAAGCCCGGACAGCAACTTGAATATTTTTTACAGACCTGGGACAACGATGGTGTCAACGGCCGCAAGTCGACACGCTCTGCAACCTATGCATTCTTCATTCCAGACAAGGACCAGCTAATCACCGACATTTCTAAAACCCAGTCACAAACAGAAAGCAAAATTGAGCAGAGCGCAAAAAAGGCTGATGAGTTTCAGAAACAAGTGGAGGATCTCAATCAAAAGTTGAAAGGCAAGCAATCGCTCGACTGGCAAGACGAGAAAAAGATTGAAAATATTCTGGAGCAGAAAAAGAAGCTCGATCAGATGATCAACCAGATGAAAGAGCAGAACAAACTCCTCGAACAAAAGAAGGAGACGTTCACCGAGCAGGACGAGCGCCTGCGTGAAAAAGCAGAACAAATCCAGAAGCTGATGGATGAACTGCTGGATGAGGAAACTAAAAAATTGATGGAAGAGCTCGAGAAGTTATTGCGCGAAAAGAACGATCCGCAACAGCTTCAACGCTCGCTGGACAAGCTCAACCAGAATTCGAAAAACCTGGAGAAGGAACTTGAACGGACGCTGGAATTATTCAAACAACTTCAGTTCGACTATAAAATGGAGCAGGCAATTGCCGACCTGAAAGAAAAGCGGGAGGCCCAGGAGGCGATCCTGAAAAAAACAGAAGAGCTCGAAAAGCAGTCGGGCAAATCCGACAAGAAAGATTCCGGCAACAAAGACCAGAAAAATGACGCCAGGAAGGAAGACGGCACTAAGAAGGAAGACGGGAAAAATCCCGAAAAAACTGGCGAGCAGTCAAAAGAAAATCAGAACCAGTCCGGCCAGCAGTCGAAAGAAGAGAAAAGCCAGGAACTCGCAAAAGAGCAGCAAAAATTGAATGAAGAATTCAAAAAAACGGAGGAAAAGTTCGAAGAATTAAGAAAACTGGGTGAGGAATTGAACGAAAATGGGGCACCTGAAAAGGAAAAGTCCGAATCCGTTGAAAAATCGCAGCAAGAAAGTGAGCAAAACTTGAAGCAAAACAGTCCTTCGAAGGCAAAAGAATCACAGAAAAAGGCAATTCAACAAATGCAGCAAATGCAGCAGCAAATGGAGGATTCCCAGAATTCGATGGAAATGGAGATGGACATGCAGAACATGGAGTCGCTCCGTCAGATTATTCACGGGTTGATCAAGATTTCATTCGACCAGGAGAACCTCATCAAAAAATTCCGTGAGCTCGAGCAAAACGATCCCCGTTTTAATGTGCTTGCGCAACAGCAACTTAAGTTGAAAGATGATGTTAAAGTGTTGGAAGACAGTTTGTTAGAGCTTAGTAAGAAGGATGCCATGATGAGTTCATTCGTTACGCGTGAGGTAACGGAGCTGAATACACGCATTGATAAAGTAATAGAAGCCAATAAAGAACGCAGGCGCCAGCAGGCGGCCAGTGAAATGCAATTCAGCATGACTGCGATTAATAATCTCGCGCTGATGCTGGATAGTCATTTCGATCAAATGATGCAGATGATGCAAAAGGCAAAACCGGGCAAGGGAAAATCAAAAGGCGGGAAGCAAAGTCTGGGGCAGATGCAGCAACAATTAAACAAGCGAATAGAAGAGCTGAAGGGCAGTGGAAAGCAGGGGCGCGAATTATCGGAAGAGCTTGCTGAGATGGCAGCAGAGCAGGAGCGCATCCGCAGAGCGCTTCAGGAGATGCAGGAAAAAATGAAAAATGAAAATGGCGGTAAGCTTCCCGGCGGAGATTTGAATCAGAAAATGGAAGAGACCGAAGTGGAATTGGTAAACAAACAGCTTACCGATAAACTCATTGAGCGTCAGAAAGAAATTTTAACCCGTTTACTCGAATCGGAGAAGTCGATGCGCGAACAAGATCTCGATGATGAACGTAAAGGGGAGACGGCAAAGGATTACGAAAAAGAAATTCCGCCTGCAGTTGAAGAATATTTACGTTTAAAGGAAAAAGAAGTAGAATTGTTGAAAACCGTTCCGCCCAAGCTGTTTCCATACTATAAGAAGGAAGTAAGCGAATATTTCAAGCGGATAGGGGGTAATAAATAGAGAAAATGAACACGATCAGTATCCAGATTCCCTCAATCGTTGAGAACATCAGAATGATTGAGAGCTTTATTGATAACGCGAAAGAGCGTTTTCACCTGGATGAAGACCTGTACGGTAATATTATGATCGCGGTAACGGAAGCAGTAAACAATGCTATCCGTCACGGCAATTCTGGAAACTCCGCTAAAAACGTTTTTCTCAGCCTGACACTCCACGATAACCTGCTCAAGTTTATTGTAAAAGACGAAGGTCCGGGCTTTAACTACGAACAGCTTCCTGATCCTACTGCTCCTGAAAATCTGGAAAAGCCGGGCGGCCGTGGGATTTTCCTGATGAAACACCTCTCTGACGAGGTTGAATTCCGTGAAAACGGAAAAACTGTAGAGTTGAGCTTCTACATGAATTCTTAATGGCGGCCATTAATTATTTCTCTCAAAAGCCCCGCTTCAAGCTCGCACAACCCCGCAAAACCACTTCGTGGATAAAGAACACCATCAAACACGAAGGGAAATCTCTTTTAGGCCTCACATATATTTTCTGTACAGATGAGTATCTGAGGCAGATCAACATCGAGTTTCTCGACCACAAGACCTATACGGATATTATTACCTTCAACTACAACCCCTCGGAAAAGGAGATTGAGGGCGAAATCTATATCAGTGTAGACCGGGTGCGTGAAAACGCCAAAACCTTCAAAACAGATTTTCCCACCGAATTGAACCGCGTGATGATTCACGGGGTTCTACACCTGCTTGGTTATAACGACAAGACAAAGGCAGAAAAGGCGGCAATGCGTGAAAAAGAGGACGCTTGCCTATCTTTGTGGAAATAGCTGTTCCACGTGAAACCTTTACTGTGGATAAAGCTTGTGGAAATGTGGAATACGCCAAGTTCCACGTGGAACTAATATTATGCTACCAGAATACGATGTAATTGTTGTGGGTGCCGGCCATGCCGGATGTGAGGCTGCCGCGGCTGCCGCCAAGATGGGATCGAAAGTCCTGCTGGTAACAATGAACATGGGCACCATTGCCCAGATGTCATGCAACCCGGCGATGGGTGGTGTGGCAAAGGGCCAGATCGTCCGGGAGATTGATGCCCTGGGGGGCCAGTCTGGGATTGTATCCGATAAGTCGATGATCCAGTTCAGAATGCTGAACATGTCGAAAGGACCAGCCATGTGGAGTCCGCGTACCCAAAACGACCGGATGCGATTTGCCGAAGAATGGCGTTTAGCGCTTGAAGGGATAGCCAACGTGGACTTCTGGCAAGAAATGGCCAAAGAGATTCTTGTAAAGGATGGGAGAGTGGCCGGAATAAAAACCGCGCTCGGCCTGGAGATAAAAGGAAAAGCTGTTGTGTTAACTAACGGCACCTTCCTGAACGGAAAGATTCACATCGGAGAAAAGAATTTTGGTGGTGGCCGAACGGGCGAAAAAACGGCTACCGGACTTACGGAGCAACTAGTATCGTTCGGATTTGAATCGGGACGAATGAAAACCGGAACACCTCCGCGTGTGGATGGCCGTTCGCTCGACTACTCAAAAATGGAAGAACAACCAGGCGATGAAAAGCCCGGCAAGTTTTCATACTCGGATACAAAACCGCTGGAAAAACAAGTAAGCTGCTGGATCACCTACACGAATGAAGCGGTACATGCAGAACTCAGAGAAGGCTTCGAAAAGTCGCCCATGTTCAGCGGAAGAATAAAAGGACTCGGACCGCGCTACTGCCCTTCGATAGAAGACAAGATCAACCGATTCGCTGAGCGCGACAGGCATCAAATTTTTGTTGAGCCCGAAGGATGGAACACCGTTGAAATCTATGTCAACGGATTCTCCACATCATTACCGGAAAATGTGCAGCACGAAGCCCTTCGGAAGATACCCGGCTTTGAGAACGCAAAAATGTTCCGTCCCGGATATGCGATCGAGTACGACTTCTTTCCGCCGACTCAGCTAAAGCTGACACTCGAGACGCAACTTATTGATAATCTGTACTTTGCAGGGCAAATCAATGGTACCACAGGCTACGAAGAAGCTGCCTGTCAAGGACTTATGGCCGGAATCAATGCCCATAACAAGGTACACGAAAAAGAGGCCTTTATATTAAAGAGATCCGAGGCCTACATCGGGGTATTGATTGACGACTTAGTGAACAAAGGCACACAGGAACCTTATCGGATGTTTACTTCGCGTGCCGAATACAGAATTCTGCTCCGCCAGGATAATGCGGATCTACGCTTAACCGAAATGGGTCACAAACTCGGACTCGCCGATGACACCCGTCTGGAAAAATTGATTGACAAACGAAACGACATCAAGCGGCTTTCGGAAGAGCTTGCAAAAATTAAAGTTGAACCGGAGACGGTGAATGCAGGACTTGAAACACTCAACACTTCGACAATCCAGGAAAAAATTGCTGCCGTGAATTTGCTGAGAAGACCACAAATCGGATTATCGGAGTTCAAAGCAATCAATGCGGAGATCGCATCGGTCTTTAATAAATATCCGCAGGAAGTGCAGGAGCAGGTAGAGATTGCCGTTAAGTACGAAAGCTACATCGACCGCGAACAGAAGCTGGCAGAAAAAATCGGGACACTGGACGCTTACAAAATACTCTCCGACTTTGACTACGACCGGGTGAAAGCGCTGTCTGCAGAAGGGCGCGAAAAACTGAAGCGCATCAAACCCGAAACCATCGGCCAGGCATCGCGCATCAGCGGAGTATCGCCTGCAGACATTTCCATCCTAACTATCTATCTTGGCAAGTAATGGTAGATATTGTTGAATGCCCGGTCTGCCAAAGCCGGACACTTACACCACACAGACACTGTAAAGATTTCACCGTTTCACATGAAACGTTTCCGGTAGTTATCTGTGCCGAATGTTCTCTGGGAATCACCACTCCCCGGCCCAACACAGAAAAGCTTGGTGACTACTACCAGTCGGAAGAATACATTTCCCACTCGGGAAAATCATCCGGACTGATGGGTCCCCTTTACAAAACAGCCCGCTCATTTGCGCTCAACTGGAAAACACGGCTCATCCGAACGCATCAAAAAAACGGAAGCGCCTTAGACTTTGGCTGCGGAACAGGAGAATTTTTGGGCGCCCTGAAAAATCAGGGCTGGACGGTGGCTGGCGTAGAGCCCTCCTTGCTCGCGCGGACCAAAGCCCAAAACCACACAGGCGAAAAAATATATTCCGCATTAAGCGAAATTCCCGAACAGCCATTTCATGTAATCACGGCCTGGCACGTGGTTGAACACGTTCCCGATCTGCAACAAACGATCGCCTCGTTACGGCAACATCTAAAGAAAGATGGCACTATATTTATTGCTGTACCGAACTATGAATCACCCGATGCACAAAAATATCAGGACTACTGGGCAGCATACGATGTGCCGAGGCACCTGTGGCATTTCTCGAAAAAGAGTATGACTCAACTCCTTCAATTAAACGGGCTGGAAGTTCAAAAAATAGTGCCGATGAGGCTTGACGCATTTTATGTAAGCATGCTCAGTGAAAACTATCTCAACGGCAATACCGCTTCTATGTCAACAATGCTCCGGGGATTTTTGTCAGGCATGCGCTCCAACATGAAAGCTGGCAGCGATAATTTCTCAAGTCTGATTTATATCGCCCGGCACGTATGAAACTCCGCCTGATATATTTCGTTCTGCTTGGTTTTCTCGCGGTTCAATGCGCTAAACAAACCGCACCTACGGGCGGCCCAAAAGATGAAACGCCTCCAAAACTTCGCGAGTCATTTCCGAAACATAAACAAGTAAACTTCCAGGGCAACCGGATTGAACTTTCGTTCGATGAACCCATCCAACTCAGCAATCCCAAAGAACAAATCATCATCACCCCAAGCGTTGGAAAAGACTTTGACGTTACTGCGAACAAAAATCGCGTAACCATACAACTCAAAAACCGGCTGCAGGAAAACACCACGTACACGATCAACTTTCGCGAAGCCATACTCGATTTAACAGAGAAGAATCCGGCCAACGAAAAAATTGCGTTCAGTACCGGGTCATACCTAGACTCACTTCGCATAACGGGAAAAATCATTGACGCACAAACAGAAACTCCGCCCAAGAGTTACACAGTAGCATTAGCCGAGTACACTGACACATTCAATATCTTCAAACACCCAGGATCGTGGGTAACACAAACGGATAAAAAAGGCAAATTCTCGCTAGAAAATTTAAAGCCCGGAAAGTACGTTGTCTACGCGTTTGCCGACAAAAGCAAAAACCTTTTGGTTGATAGCAAAAGCGAAACGTACGGATTCATTGCACAGCCAATTGACCTGAACAAAAACCTCGACTCGCTGGTGATCCGAACTTTCAAGGCCGACATGAATCCGCTGAAGCTGATCACAGCCCGGCCAACATTCGCTTATTTCAATCTTCGGTTTTCGAAAAGCCTCGCCGACTACAAAGTAACTCCGGCAGACACCGCGCACCGGGTAGCCGCAACACTCGAGGCTGACTTAACCACGTTAAAAATTTATAACACGATTTCCCCACTCGACAGTATCCAGATTCGGGTGCAGGCATCAGACAGTATCAACTTCTCACTAGACACACTTGTCTACATCAAGTTTCCGAAGAAAGACGCAACGAAGGATAAATTCTCAGCAGGAATTGAATCAGCAAACGTTACAGAGAGTAACTCGATTCTCATATCGAATCTCAATTTCGCAAAGCCGATCGCGAGATTTACCGCCGACAGCATCTACATCGCCATCGACTCGTTAACACGACAAACACTTTCTCCATCTGATCTCACATGGAACGCCACACGCACCAAACTAACAGTGAACAGAAAAATTGACCTGACCAAAGTCTTCCCGAAAGACACAACATCAGCGAAACCAGCTGCCGACGGCAAGCCACCTAAAAACACCACACCACCGCCAGCACCACAGCTGATCGCTGCCAAAGCAACATTCATCTCAGTAGAAGGAGATTCATCCGTTTCACTCTCAACAAACATAAAACTCGTCACGCTGGAATCGACCGCGATCATCGAAGCAGAAGTAAAAACCACGAACAACTTCATCTTGCAGCTGGTCACGAAAACCGGAAAACTCTTCGCAGAGCAACGCAACCAGAAAAAATTCTCCTTTCAAAATCTCCCACCTGACGCCTACCAGCTACGCATTATTGTGGACCTCAACAACAACGGAAAATGGGACCCCGGCAACTACCAAACCAAAACGGAGCCCGAACCGATTGTCTACTACAGAAATCCAAAGGGCGTCAAAGACATCTCCCTCAAGCCGAACTGGACGCTCGGACCACTGTTAATAACTTATTAACCGGGTGTGGATAACTCACTTCAAAATCCACAAACTCGTACGAAAACCGGAAATACGACAAAAAGGGATCCCGAGTGTTGGTAAAAACAGACTTAACCACACATCAAAACATTACGTTTAATCAACACAGCTTTTATCCACAATCATAAAAATTGTTGATATTGGTCTAACTATCTGATCAATTGGGCATTACTATAAACACGTATTTCACACATTACCGACAACGAAGCAAGGGCCAAGGTTATCCACATATCAACATGACTAATAGTAATTATAATATATATATAAATACATTAATAATAAGGGTAATCCCCATGTGTATACTTTTCATGTCGCTCATGATGAAAGGCTATTCACAAAATCAATCCGAGATACAACTTGCGAACGAATATCTTTTAAAAGGCGATAAACGTAAAGCTGTGGAAGTTTTTCGCGATCTTGCCAAAGATGAAATTAATATTCCCTTCATACATAATAATTATCTCAACACGCTGCTTGACCTGAATGAACCATCGGAGGCGCAGTCATATTTAAAACGACTCCTCAAACGCGATCCGCATAACATTATTTATAATCTTGATGTCGGTGTTGTATATGTGCGAACAGGCGATGTAGCAAAAGCTGATAAGCACTTTAAAGACCTCATCGATGAACACAAGGAAAACGTCACGATGATCAAGATTTTGTCGGACTACCTTTCCACAAAGTCACTCGGTGAATACTCGATCATTGCATTGAACGAAAGCCGCAAGACGCTAGGAAACCCCGTTCTGTTCAGCTTCGAACTCGCTACACTTTACCGGCTAAAAGGCCAGCGCGAAAAAATGATTGAAGAGTACTTGAACTTTGCGAGCCAGAATTCCGGTACCATCCAGAACGCAAAAAACATGATGCAGATTCTTCTTACCAAACCGGAAGAACTTGAGGCGCTTGAGAAAGTTTTATACGATCGCATCCAGAAATTTCCGGACGCAGATGTTTATTCCGACTTGCTCATCTGGGTAACGATGCAGCAGAAAAATTTCGGTGCTTCATTTAACCAGGCGCGCGCATACGACCGGAGGTACAAACGTTTCGGTGAGAAAAGCCTCGAGATTGCGAAAGTTGCACTTGACAACGAAGACTACGAAACAGCAGCAAAGGCCTATGGATATGTTATTCGCGAGTATCCCGGCGGACCTTATTTTCTTCAGGCGCAACTTGGCCTGTTACGAACCCGCGAAACCCGCGTGAAGAATACGTTTCCGGTAAATGTCGATTCCGTAAAAAGTCTGGCCGCCGACTATCGCAAGTTCGTGTTGAAATATCCCGAGAATGCGAATTCACTTGAAGCGCAACGCAATGAAGCGATGCTCTACGCAACCTATCTCGATAAAAAAGATCAGGCCATTCTATTGCTGGAAGAATTGATAAAAAATCCTAAAGTCTCACTGCCGCTTAAGTCGAGGGTGAAACTGGATTTAGGTGATATCTATTTGCTAAAAGGCGAGCCGTGGGAGTCGAGCTTGCTATACTCCCAGGTTGAAAAAGCGCTGGAGGAAAATCCGGTTGGGTATGAAGCCAAACTAAAAAATGCCAAGCTATCCTACTACAAAGGCGATTTCAAACTGGCCCAGGAGCACCTCGACATCCTGAAGGAGGCAACCACACGGGAAATAGCAAACGATGCCATGGAGTTGAGCATGCGCATCAAAGAAAACCTGCTGGAAGACAGCGTGGGCGAAGCACTTCAGGCGTATGCAAAAGTCGAATTGTTGTTGTATCAAAATAAACGTGACGAAGCATTGACGGCACTTGCCCAACTGGCCAGCGGTCTGCCAGGGGCTGACACCTCTAAAACCGGTGCGGTTCAAAGAATCTCAAACAGCGCAATTAAAGACGATGTGTATTGGCTCGAAGCAAACATTCAAATGGAGCGGGGCGAATTTGAAAAGTCGATCAAGTTGTTGCAGCAAATCCGTGACGAATATCCCGATGATATTCTCGCAGACGATGCTTATTTCCTGCAGGGCGAAATTTATGAGCGGCACTTAAAGAACCGCGAAATGGCAATGGAGGTTTACCGTAATTTCCTCGACAAGTATCCGGGATCCGTGTTTGCGGCCGAAGCCCGAAAAAGATTCCGGGTACTCCGCGGAGATTTTAAAGACTCGCCCGTTCCGCAAAGCTGATAAAAAAAGCCGCTGCTGCGGCTTCTGTTTTTACTATTCACTTCGTAATGACGTGACCGGATTGTTCCGGGCTGCCCGGATCGATTGATAGCTCATCGTTATCCACGCAATTAAGAAGGCGAACAATCCCGCAAGCACGTAAACCAAAATTCCGATCTCAACTTTGTAGGTGTAACTTTTCAGCCACCAGTTGATGGCATACCACGCCAGAGGCGCTGCTAACACAAAAGCAATGAGAATGAGTTTTCCGAATTCTTTCGACAAGAGCACTACAATGCTGCTAACGGAGGCGCCAAGCACTTTTCGGATACCGATTTCTTTTGTTCGTTGTTCAGCGGTAAAGGATGTGAGTGCGAAGAGACCCAGGCAAGCAATGATAATCGCCAGGCAGGCAAACACGGCAAACGTTTTTCCGAGGCGTTGCTCCGTTGAATACATTCTCGCAAAATCTTCATCAAGAAAGGAATATTGGAAGGGTTGGCCTGGCGCGAGATCTTTCCAGGTTTTTTCAACTGCCGCAATAACATCCTGAGAATTGGCTGCTCCGAACCTGAAAATTACCGAGCCGGTACTCTTATCGAGGAACAGGCCGAGCGGGGATATGTTTTGCTTTAACGATTCGAAGTGAAAATCTTCGAGCACGCCAATGACTGTCCAGGAGCGCAGCGAATTGCGGTCGGGAGAACCATCAGGATTGTTGTTGTTGAACGTGCTGATTTTTTTTCCGATAGGGTCCTGCTCGAGATGGAAAAATTTGAGCGCAGCATGATTCAAAATAACAGCCGAAGAATCAGACGCGAAGTCGGCCGAGAAATCGCGACCATCTGTAATTTTCATTCCCATGGTTTTGACGTAATCATAATCGACACTCCAGTTCTGAAGACCAACCATGGTTTGTTCGTTTGGTTCGGAGCCTTCCGGCCAAAACGTGTTATCATTTCTCCAGCCACCCGTCACAGGTATGTATCCGGAGATGCTTCCGTTTTTGATGAAGTTGTTTTTGAGTACTTCATTTTTGAATGATTCGATTTTATCGCCCAACGCATATGCATCGTTCACGATCAACACCTGATCTTTTTGAAAGCCAATCTTTTTGTTTTGAATGTAATCCAGTTGCCGGTTAACAGTGATCGTTGCAATCACCAGAAAAATTGAAATCACAAACTGAAACACCACCAGCGAACTTCTGATCCACCCGCTGCGCATGCCCAACGCAACATTGCCCTTCAGCACATTCACGGGTTTAAACGCGGACAAGAAAAACGAAGGATACAACCCGGCCAGACAACCTATCAGGATTGAGGCGCCCCCCAGCAAGAGGTAAAACACCGGGCTTGACAGCGGCAACACAAGATCTTTTTGCGACAATGAGTTGAATACCGGAAGCGCCAGCCAGGCGACTGCAACAGCAACAACGAAAGAGGCAAAACTGAGCAAAATTGATTCGAGCAGAAATTGACGTACCAGGTGTGAGCGCAGCGATCCCATCACTTTCCGTACGCCCACTTCTTTGGCGCGGTTTGCCGACCTCGCTGTTGACAGGTTCATGAAGTTGATGCAGGCAATGCCGAGTATAAATAGCGCGATTGCCGAGAACAAGTACACGTACGTGATGTCGCCATTCGGTCCGAGCTCAGCGGTAAGATCAGAATGCAAATGAATGTCGGTTACGGGCATCAGCGTGTATTCCCAAATATTTCCACCGGCACGGAATTTCTCCATCGTAAAATCACCCCCTAAAACAGCCGCGGCCTGTGGCCCCATAAATTTGTCGAGGTACTCGGGAAATTTGTGTTGCAGTTCCTTCGGATTTGTGCCAGGCTTCAGCAGCAGATACGTTTGGAAGTTATTGCTCATGAAATTGGTTTGCTGAGCTTCGTCCAGGGCGGCCAGCGCAATCAGGAAATCAAAATGAATATGCGATGCACGGGGCATATCTTCGAATACGGCCGTGACTTTGACATTCCAACGGTTATCCAGAATCAACGATTGGCCCAGCACATTTCCATCAGGAAAATATTTTTTTGCTGCGGATTGACTGATGGCGACTGAGTTCGGTTCAGCCAGTGCTGTTGATGCGTTACCGGAAATTACCGGCACGGAAAAAACTTTAAAGAAGGTGCTGTCGGTCCAGATAACATTGTTCTCTTTAATGTTATCAGCAGTTTCGTTACGCTTGATCAGGTATGAACCGCGCGAGCGAAACCTCACGGCTGCCTCAACCTCCGGAAAGCCTTGAACGAGCGTGCTGCCCAGCGGTGCGGAAGCAACAGCGAGCTTGTAGTGATTGCCGCCAAATTTAATCTCGCCGTTCAGGCGATAGATGCGTTCTGCATTTTCATAGTGCCGGTCGTAGCTAAGCTCATGCTGAATAAAGAGAACGATAACCAAACACGCAGCAATGCCGGTGGCCAAACCAATTACATTGATGAAAGCATAAAAGCGATGCTTCATTAATGAACGGATGGCGATGAGCAGGTAATTCTTTAACATGATTTTAGTTTTTTGATTTTCAAGCTGAAGGGTTTGCGTTTGTATTTCGCGAAGTCCTCCGGTATGTCCGAACGATTTTAGTACATGGTGATAGGCATCGATAAACCGTTTGCCCGACTGCATTTCCGTTTCGACCAAACTGCAGATGTGATCGATCAGCTCATCCTTCAGGCCATCGACAACAATGCCCCGGTATTGAACATCTTTAATGATATAATCGATATGGTCTGCGGTGAGCTGCATTATGCAATCGCAACATTTAAGACGGTGCTCATGGTTTTGATGAAGGCGATGAACTCGCTCACTTTATCTTCTACGATATTTTTTCCGACGGGTGTAAGCGAATAGTATTTCCGGATTCGCTTGCCGATCGCTTCTGTTTCCGTTTGGAGGAATCCTTCGGCTTCCATTTTGTGAAGCGTGGGGTAGAGCGCGCCCTCCGTTAGCAGAATGGTGCCGGCCGAAAGTTCTTTCACCCGCTGGGTGATTTCGTAGCCGTACATCTTCCCGTGATCGGCCAAAATTTTAAGGATGATTGTCTGGAGGGTGCCTTTCAGTAGTTCCGTAGAATGCATAATACCTAATTCTCTTATGCATAAGACGCCAAAACAATCCCTCGGGTTGCTCTCAAAAAGAAAATTAATTCAAAATGCTCGGCATGCATACTAAATATTTTATACCTTCGGCAACGATTGCATGGAATGAGAAAGGAAGAAACCATAGATTATCATATCAAAACTGCCTGGCATGCAATCGCGCGGATGTACAACCAGCAGGCGTTGAAATACGGTGGAACCATGTCGATCGGCTTTGCGCTGCTGAACATTGATGCAGACGAGGGCACACCGGCAACCAAAATTGCTCCGTTGATGGGCCTTGAAGCCAGGAGCCTGACGCGCTTGCTCCGCTCGATGGAGGAAAAGAAACTGATCTGCCGCGAAAGCGATAAAACAGATAAACGTTCGGTACGAATTAAATTAACGGAAGAAGGGAAGAAGCAACGTGAGCATTCCAAGGCGACTGTGTTACGCTTTAATGAAGCTGTACGCGAACAGTTGCCGGAAGAAAAACTAACCGTTTTTTTTGAAGTCGTTCAGAATATCAACCAGCTCATAGAAAAGAACAACATTTATCAAAAGCATTGATTAACCTAATCACCTATTCATGAATAGATCAATCCGCAAAGTTGCAGTTCTGGGTTCAGGCATCATGGGCTCCCGCATTGCCTGTCACTTCGCCAACATCGGTGTGCAAGTATTGCTACTCGACATTGCCCCCAGAGAATTAACGGAAGAGGAGAAGAAGAAAAATTTAACGCTCGATCATCCTGCGGTGAAAAACCGGATTGTGACCGCAGCGTTCGAATCGACTTTGAAGTCGAGCCCGGCCGCATTGTTCAGCAAGAAATTTGCCTCGCGGATCACGCTGGGAAATTTTGCGGATGATATGCCAAAGATTAAACACTACGACTGGATCATTGAGGTAGTTGTTGAAAATCTTGACATCAAGAAAAAAGTTTACGAAGAAGTAGAGAAGTATCGCACGCCCGGAACGCTTATCACATCCAACACGTCCGGTATCCCGATCCATTTGATGGCAGATGGACGCAGTGAAGATTTTCAGAAGCACTTTGCGGGAACTCACTTCTTCAATCCGCCACGCTACTTGAAGCTTCTCGAAATTATCCCGACCGCAAAGACCGATGCGGAAGTGACGAAGTTTCTCATGCACTACGGTGACCTGTTCCTCGGAAAGACAACGGTGTTGTGTAAAGACACGCCTGCGTTTATCGGAAACCGCGTTGGTGTTTACGGATTATTGAAAGTGATTGACTCAATGCGCAAGTTCGATCTAAACGTAGACGAAGTCGATAAACTTACCGGACCGGTTATCGGCCGGCCAAAGTCGGCAACGTTCCGTACGTCAGATGTTGTCGGGTTGGATACACTGGTGAAGGTTGCCAACAACCTCTATGCGGGTCTGCCGAACGATGAAGGGCGCGAAATGTTTAAACTTCCGGAAGTTGTTGCCAAGCTGGAACAAAACAAGTGGCTTGGGGATAAAACCGGTCAGGGCTTTTACAAGAAAACCAAGAATGCTAAAGGTCAAACCGAAATTCTGACACTCGATCTCAAAACACTCGAGTACAAGGAAAAGGCAAAAGCAAAATTTGCAACGCTTGAAACCACGAAAACGATCGACAACCTCAAAGATCGGTTCAAAGTGTTGCTCGCAGGCAAAGACAAGGCGGGAGATTTCTACCGCGACATGTTTTACGATTTGTTCAAGTACGTAAGCCATCGCATCCCTGAGATCAGTGATGAATTGTTCCGTATCGATGATGCCGTGAGCGGAGGCTTTGGCTGGGACATCGGTCCATTTGAAACCTGGGATGCCGTAGGCGTTGAAAAGAGCATTCCGCTCATGGAAGCCGCCGGCTACAAACCCAACGACTGGGTTTATGAAATGCTGGATGCCGGCAACAAGTTGTTCTACAAAGTTGAGAACGGTGTAAAGAAATATTACGATATCCCGACAAAATCCTACAAAGCAATTCCGGGTCGTGAGGCGTTTATCATACTCGAAAGCAAAAAGGACAGCGTGGTATGGAAAAATGCCGAATCAAGAGTTACCGACATTGGCGATGGCGTGCTAAACTTCTCGTGGCATTCAAAAAGCTATACCCTCGGCAGCAGCGTGATCGAAGGCTTGAATAAAGCGATCGATCTGGCAGAAAAAGATTACAAAGGTTTGGTGGTCGGTCATCAGGGACCTGACTTCTCGCTGGGCGCAAACCTTGGGCTTGTATTTATGTACGCCATTGAACAGGATTATGATGAAATCGATTTCATGATCCGTGCATTCCAGAATTCGGTAATGCGCTTACGCTACTCATCCATTCCGGTGGTTGTTGCGCCACAAGGAAGAACACTGGGAGGAGGTTGTGAGATGACCATGCATGCCGACATCGCACAGGCGGCTGCGGAAACCTATATCGGCCTTGTGGAAGTTGGTGTGGGCTTGATCCCTGGCGGAGGTGGAACAAAAGAATTTGCGAAACGCGTGAGCGATTCGTTGCAGGAAGGTGACGTAGAATTGAACGCACTGCAAAATGCGTTCATGACCATCGCGACAGCAAAGGTTGCAACCTCAGCCGAGGAAGCGCGTGAGCTGGGCATCCTGAAAAAGGTTGACCGTTTAACCATGAACAAGGACCGCCAAATCGCGGATGCGAAACAGGCTGTTCTGGATTTGGTGGAAGCAGGTTACACCATGCCTCAGCAGGCAAAGAACATCAAAGTTCAGGGTAGAACCGGACAAGCATTATTCATGGCCGGATTGCAGGGAATGCAGATGGGCCGATTCATTTCGGAACACGATGCAAAAATTGCCCGGTGGATTGCAAACGTTATGTGCGGTGGCGACTTAACGTCTCCGCAGGAAGTGAGTGAGCAGTACCTCCTTGACCTGGAGCGTGAAGCGTTCCTGTCACTCACCGGTGAACGGAAAACACTTGAGAGGATACAATCGATATTAACCGGGGGTAAGCCTCTGAGGAATTAGTATTGAGTCTATAGTCCTGAGTCTATAGTCCTGAGTAAAGAGTTTAAGCATGAATAACTATAAAGAACTTAAGGTTTGGCAGAAGGCGGTTGACTTGGCCGTTAAGATTTACAACACAACATCCGCATTTCCACGTGAAGAAGAGTACGCCCTAACAAATCAAATAAGAAGGTCTGGCGTCTCAATCGCGTCAAACATCGCTGAAGGTGCAGGTAGAAATTCAAAAAAGGATTTCAAGAACTTTTTGAGTATTTCAAATGGATCAATCTGTGAGTTGGAAACGCAATTGATAATTGCGAACCGAATCGAATTTTTAGACAAGGAAACATTAGATACACTTCAAGGGGAAATAACAGAGATACAAAAAATGAACTGGTCTCTTCAAAAAACCTTGAGCTAATTACTATTAACTAAAGACTAACTACTAACACTATGAACGCATACATCGTTGCTGGATTCAGAACAGCAGTAGGTAAAGCAAAAAAAGGCGGATTTCGTTTTACGCGTCCCGATGATCTTGCCTCGGATGTGATTAAATATTTGGTGAAGTCTGTTCCGGGCGTTGAGAACAACATGATCGATGATCTGATCGTTGGCAACGCAGTTCCCGAAGCAGAACAAGGCATGCAAATGGGTCGTATGATCTCGTTGCTTGCGCTGGGGCTTGATGCACCCGGAATGGTGATCAACCGATATTGCGGATCGGGTGTCGAGGCAATCGCGATTGCATCTGCCCGCATTCATGCCGGTCAGGCCGATATAATCATCGCAGGAGGCACGGAGTCTATGTCGCTGGTACCTGTGATGGGTTTCCGCACTGCGTTGAACTACGAGATCGCCAAGAACCACCCGACCTATTATACCAGCATGGGCCTGACGGCCGAGGAGGTTTCGAAGCAATACAAGATTTCCCGTGAGGAGCAGGATCAGTTTTCCTATGAATCGCACATGAAGGCCGCTGCCGCCTGGAAAGAAAATAAATTCAAAGGCGAAGTGGTTCCGATCACCGTGAAAGAGGTTTATGTGGACGAGAACATGAAAAAGAAAACCCGGGAATGGGTTGTTGAGAAAGATGAGGGTATCCGCGCGGATACAACCGTTGAAGGCTTGTCGAAACTGAAGCCGGTGTTTGCAGCTGGTGGAACCGTTACCGCGGGCAACTCTTCACAGACTTCCGATGGCGCGGCATTCGTGATGGTAGTATCCGAAAAAATTCTGAAGCAATTGAATTTGAAGCCGATTGCGCGGATGGTGAGTTACGCAGCAGCGGGTGTTGATCCGAGAATTATGGGTATCGGTCCGGTAGCGGCAATTCCCAAGGCGCTCAAGTTGGCGAATATGAAACTGCAGGACATTGATCTGATTGAATTGAATGAAGCATTCGCAGCTCAATCGCTAGCCGTGGTGAAAGAATTGAACATCGATAAATCGAAATTGAATGTGAACGGAGGCGCTATTGCGGTAGGCCACCCGCTCGGATCTTCCGGTGCGCGCTTATCGGTTCAGTTGTTCAACGAATTAAAACGTCAGAATAAAAAGTACGGAATGGTTACGGCCTGCGTTGGCGGAGGCCAGGGCGTTGCGGGTATTTATGAAATGCTATAAGACGTAAGATTCAAGTAGTAAGACGCAAGGCAAATGCACAACCGCAAAGAATTAAAGATTTGGCAGAAGGCGATGAATTACAAACACAATAACGCATTGCAAAAAAACCTGAACTTAATTAATGCTTCGCTGGATCATCTGCTGGATCAATTAGATCAAATCCAAACGATGAGTTATGCACTACAAATAAAGCTATCACAAGAATAATCTCATATCTGAATACTCAAATCTCAAGTCTTATGACAACAACAGAAACCAAAGCGATAAAAGGAGGCGAATTTTTGATTCGCGAGACACACGCAGCAGAAATCTTTACCCCGGAAGATTTTAATGAAGAACAGAAAATGATTCGCCAGCAGTGCGAAGACTTTCTGGCGAAAGAAGTTTGGCCGAAGCTGGACGAAATCGATTCGATGAAAAATCCCAAGCTGATGCCGGAGATCCTTGACAAAGCCGGAGAGTTAGGACTTCTTGGAACATCCGTTCCACAAGAGCTCGGAGGCTTCGGCATGGATTTCAATACCTCGATGCTGGTAGCGGAAGTGCTGGGTGCGGGCCATTCCGTGGCAGTAGCGGTATCCGCGCATACGGGGATTGGTACGTTACCAATTCTCTACTACGGTAATGATGCACAGAAGAAAAAATACATTCCGAAGCTGGCGTCAGGCGAGTGGAAAGCTGCTTACTGTTTAACGGAACCCGATTCAGGATCAGATGCAAACTCAGGCAAGACGAAAGCTGTGCTGAGCAAAGACGGAAAACACTACCTGATCACGGGTCAGAAGATGTGGATCACCAACGGCGGTTTTGCGGATATCTATGTGGTTTTCGCCAAGATTGATAACGATAAAAACCTGACTGGATTCATTGTAGAGAAGTCGTTCGGAGGTATTACGATGAATGAGGAAGAAAAGAAAATGGGTATTAAAGGATCGTCTACCCGCCAGATCTTCTTCAATGATTGTCCGGTTCCTGTGGAGAATATGTTGAGTGAACGCGAGAACGGATTTAAGATCGCGGTGAACATTCTGAACATTGGCAGGATTAAACTTGGCGTAGCCGCGATCGGTGGATCGAAAGCAACGCTGAGCAAAGCCATCAATTACGCAAAGGAGCGCAAGCAATTCGGAACATCGATCTCCAACTTTGGTGCGATTAAGCACAAGCTTGCTGAAAGCGCTGTGAAAATTTATGCTTCTGAATCTGCACATTATCGCGCAAGCCAGAACATTGACGATGCTTACCATGCACTTGTTGCGGGTGGCATGGAGTCTGGCAAAGCCAGATTGAAAGCACTGGAGGAATTCGCGATTGAATGTGCGATTCTGAAAGTTCACGGTTCGGAAGTTCTTGATTTCGTAACAGATGAAGGCGTTCAGATTTATGGCGGCATGGGCTTCTCGGCAGAAGGTCCGATGGACCGTGCGTACCGCGATGCGCGCATCAACCGGATTTTTGAAGGAACCAACGAAATCAACCGGCTGCTTACCATCGACATGATTTTGAAGCGTGCAATGAAGGGCACACTTGATTTAATGGGCCCGGCATCAGCAGTTCAAAAGGAACTCATGGGTATTCCGGATTTTGGCGCAAGCGATGAAGAGGGATTGTTCGTGAAAGAGAAGAAAGCGCTGGCCAACCTGAAGAAAGCCGGACTGATGGCAGCAGGAGCAGCGGTTCAAAAGTTTATGATGAAGCTTTCCGATGAGCAGGAAGTGCTGATGAACCTGGCCGATATGCTGATTGAAGGCTATGTGGCAGAATCGGTGTTACTCCGCGTGGAAAAACTTATTCAGCAGCGCGGAGAGAAAGCATGCGAGGTTGAAAAGGAAATGGCAATCATTTACCTGCATGAAGCAATTGAAAAGGCTGCATCTGCAGGTAAGTCGGCCGTAACATCCTTTGCTGAAGGTGACGAGCTGCGCCTGATGATGTTGGGGTTGAAGCGGTTCACAAAAATCGATGCATACAATTTGAAGAATGCGCGCAGAAAGGTGGCGGACTATATGATTGAAAAAGGCAGATATCCGTTCTAACAGTTTTGGAATAACAAAAAGAAACCCGGAGACACCTCCGGGTTTTTTATTTACTCGGTGCGCAAGGTTTCAGCCGGATTTGTTGAGGCAGTTTTGAATGTTTGGGATGCAATGGTAGCGAGGCCCATTGTTATCAGCAGGATCAGGCTCACCAATATGTCCCAGAAATTAAGTGAGACATGGTAATACTGTATTGCCAAAACTTTATCCGAAAAAGCAACCGCGAACGGTATTGCCAGCAAGGCTCCTAATAACATCAGTTTAATATAATCTTTCGAGAGCATGAGCACGATACTTTCGATGCTTGCCCCCATCACTTTTCGGATGCCGACCTCCTTTGTTTTTGTTTCTGAGTTGTACACCACCATTCCGAGCAATCCCAAAAGAGAAATCGAGATTGCAAGCAAACCGAGGAACCCTATGAGTTTTATCGCTGATTCATAGGCTTTATAGGTTTCGCGGATTTCGTCATCCATAAAATTTGCCTCGAATTTTTGCTCTGGGTTCAGTTTTTTCCAAGTAGCCTCCATCTGTTCCAGTCCGCTAAACGCATCGGTGAAGTTGACACTGAGATTAGCCACGGCATACTTGTCAGGATTCATACGAATCATAAAGGCCTCGATAGGGGAGTTCAATTTTGAGTAATTGAAGTTCTTTAAAACTCCGATGATTTCAATTTCATTGCCGTCAATCCTAAAGACCTTGCCCAACGCATCTGCCGGCGATCCTAATTTGAACTGCTTTACGAATTCTTCATTAACCAAAGTATATTTCTCATGTTGCCATACTTCATTCGGAAAGTTTCTTCCCGCCAGCAAAGTCAGCTTCACAACATTCAGGTAGTTATGGTCTGCAAAAATCTGATACACGTCAAACGAGTCTTGCGACTCGATGGAGGCCGTATTCCCAACCCACCGTGATGTACCGAGGACATGCGAGGACAGAGACAGTTCCCGCACAGACGCCAGCTGTGAAAATTCGTTACGAAAACGGCTCTGATCCACGTCTTGTAGTTGAATGTCCAGAATATTCTCATGATGAAAGCCAAAATCGTAGTTGAGTGTATATCGGTATTGTCGTGAAAACACAACTAGCGCAATGATGAAGCAAAACGAGAGCGCAAATTGAAAGACGGTTAGCCCTTTACGGAGCACACTTTTAGAAGAGAATTTGCCCGTATTGCCGCGTAGCGCGCGGATTGGATTAAGCCCCGCAAAATGCATGGCGGGAAAAACTCCGGCGAGGAAGCCAGTAAAAATCGCAAAGGCAATAAAAAGCAATAATATTGACCAAGTCAGAGATAGATCAAGTGTTGAACCCCCGATCATCATACTCTTAAACTCTGGTCGGATGAAGTAGAAAATGAGTAGCGCACCCAATAATGAAATCAGAACAATCAGAATAGTTTCTACGATAAACTGAAAGAAAATTTGATTTTTCATGCCGCCCATCGTTTTGCGCAACCCGATTTCTTTCGACCGTTTAAGTGCACGTGCGATGGAAATGTTTGTGTAGTTAAAACATGCGGGTAGTAAAATAAGCAGGCAAATAATTCCGAAAATGGTAAACCCCGTGTTATCCCATTGCGGGCCGAGGCCTCCTGTGAGCGCTACAAGTTCGGTGCCCGGATTAATGTCAGTTAACGCCTGAACATGAAACGCAATTTTAACGTTAGCGCGTTTACTAGCCATGGCTGAAAAGTCATTGAGCCGTTTTTTAATGTTAGCGAGCGCAGCTTTGTTATCAATCAAAAAATAAATGTACTGATGGCCGTACGATGCAAACGCTCTATAGTTGCCTTCATAAGTTTGCTCATATGGCTTAAGCGTGCTGTGGGAAATCAGAATCTCAAACGACATATGCGAGTTCGCAGGCGGGTCGCTCATCACACCCGTTACCTGATAGGTGGCTATTGAATCTTCAAATTTTCCAACGTTGTGAAACTCGATTGATTCACCCAACACATCTGTCCGGTTAAAAATCTTTTTTGCAGTGCTTTCGCTCAGAACAATCGCGTTGGGTTCCACTAATGCTGTTGAAGCATTGCCTTTGATCAACGGAAAGGTGAAAACCTCGAAAAAGGAGGGCTCGGTGAAAAAGCCCCTGATCGGAATTTCGAGTTTACCTGAAAAGGCATCAGCACTGAATCCGGAGGTTATCTTAACTGTCTTTTTAATCCCTGCAAACCCGTTATTAAAATCATCGGCAATCGAAAAAGGTGCGAACGCAAGTTCCCACTCCCTGTCGGAATGATGCGAGGTAACAACGCGATAAATTTCAGACTTGTTCGTGTGGAAATTGTCAAACGTGCAAACATGTGCATAGAGTACGATCAACAATAAACTTACAGACATACCAATCGCCAACCCCACTGCATTAACGGTAGAGAAATACTTATGCTTGTACAGACTTCGAGCCGCAACTTTGAAATAGTTGTTTAACATGGCCATTGAGAAGGACGATGAAGCAAACATGCCGGATTGCGCCTTGCGCTTACGGGTACGTACCGCATAGGAAAACATCAGCGAGATCACCAGTCTCCAGTAAATGAACTTTGCCCGGAAGGCTGATTTGCCAGCGGTCCGGATATGGAACAGCTCATCCATGTCGCCCAGCAGATCCTGTACGTTCGCCTGGCCACAGTACCATTCAAAAAGTTTTCGTGCGAGTTTGGGAGGCTGAGGCGTTTTCATTTTACAGAAAGTTTAACCTTCGATAAACTCCACAGTTCGTCACGCATACTCTTGGTTTCCGACACCGCTTTCTTGCCTGCCTGGGTAATTTCATAGTATCGTTTGCTGCGGCCACCGCGTTGTTGCGTTGCACCCCCAAGCCAGGACTTTAAAAATCCTTTTTCTTCAAGGCGAGTAATGGTAGAATGCAGTGCACCAATGCTGATGCTGCGGTTGCAACGTTTTTCGATTTCGAGCTGAACGGATACTCCGTATGCATCGTCACCCAGCGAGGCCACGGTTAGCAATACGAGTTCCTCAAATTCTCCGAGGTAGGTTTTCATAGAAACAAGCCTTTACAACGGCCTTAACGGAAACATCAAAGATTAGTTTCTATTTTTCAGAAGAAATGAAAAAATAAAAGGCCGGGTACCGGCCTTGTTTGTTTTAACGCTTCACGTACGCCGGGTAGCCGAGCGCCTGATCCAGTTGCGCGATCAGCTCTTCTCCGCTTGATGGTCGTTTCGCATCGTTTGAAAAGATCTTGCCATCACGGTCAATGATCATATACCTTGGAATTCCATTCACCTTGTACGTTTTGGCAATAGCAGAATCAAAATTGCCCGGATCGTTTACCTGCACTCCGGTGAAATCAGGATTTTCTTTCAGGTATTTGAGCCACGTTTCTTTTTCTTCATCCACCGACACGTAGAGGAACACAATGTCGTTGTTGTTCTGGTAGTGCTTCTTAATGTCTTTGGTGTACGGAAACTCCGCGCGACAAGGCCCGCACCACGTTGCCCAGATATCGATATAAACAACCTTGCCTTTTAGATCAGATAGCTTGAAAGGATTTCCGTCAGAAAGCGTTGCAGCGAAATCGGGTGCGGGCTTTCCTGCGGAAAGCGCACCCCATTCTTCGAACTGGGAGTCGAGCGTTTGCTTGTAACGAGAGGAAGGATATTGCGCGTGAAAATTCCTGAGCGTAGGTTCAATTTCCCGAACCTTGCCGCGTCTTAAAAACGATAGTATACCCTTTCCCACCATGATCTGTCGTGCTTCTTCGGGAAGATGGAGCGAATCAACCTGTGCTATATAACTGTCGATCCGTTTAGAAACGCTGTCGGTTTTGGGAAGGTTAGTCATCAATAACTGATAAAGCTGTTCACCAAAATCGAAATTTCTGTACCCTTTAGCGGAGAATGATGAAAGTGCCTGGTAGGCTCTGTCGCGTTCAACGGTGTCAACTTCAAACGATGGATAGCCGTAAGCATTCAGGTACGAAGTCAGAATTTGTAAGAAGTATGCCGTCTCCTGCAACTTGCTTGCCTGCAGGTGATCTGTAAACGCTTCCGAAAAAAGCGGTTTGATGCTGTCGAGATACGTGTCATACTTTTTCAGCCGCTCATGGAAGTCAGCAAGAACCAAAGCACTGTCTTTTTTCTCGATGATTTTGAAAAAGCCTAACCCGCTGATAAAACTTCCAGCGGAATCCATAACCGTAAGTTTGATACTACCCTGACCGCGAAGATTTCTGAGCGGTGACCGGTACTTCCCATCGGATTCATAATAGATGCTGTCTCCCGCCTCAACAAAAATGCTCTGATAGATCTTGCCCTGTCCATCGGGAGACTTGCCTTCCAAAAGAAGCTCGCGCGGAGTTGACGCATCAACCGTAAACGAAAACAATCCGTCAGCCGAAGTTGTAATGGTATCGATGTAAAGGGGGATACTGAAATTTAATTCGCCTCCGTGATCGCGTACGAGAAATGTAAGCGTGGTATCAAAGCCCGTGTATTTACCGGAAATCAGCGCTGTCGTTGTTTTCTTTTCCTGGCAAGAAGATGCGAGGACGGTTATCAGGAGCAGGAAAGGAACAAACTTCTTGAACATGGTATAGGATTTTATATCTGACTGTAGATGAGAGAAGCACGCAAAATAGTTTTGCCGGGCATGCCGAACGTATCAATTCTCGCCTGATCCCAATCATTGTCCGATAATGTCAGTGTACACTTTTGTAATGTGTACTGTTCATTTTTCAACAGGTTACAACTGAGAAGGCTTAAAATTCGCCTATTCTGCACGTTTTTGTAATCAGAACGGTTTTTGCCGCCCATACATCAACAAAACAACTAAGCGATGACACGATCAAACACGCGTTCAGGAACGTCAACCATTTTGATAGTTCTGCTGATCATTTTCACCTTCCCGATCTGGATCGGGTTAGCAGGAGGTTTATTCGGACTGGTTATCGGATTGATCGGAGCGGCTATTGGTATTGTAGCCGGTGTTTTCGGAGCTGTTGTCGGCGGGATTGGGTCGGCCTTCGGAGGAATGTTTGGCTGGCATGGTTCGTTCGGATGCAACACATTTCTGGCGGTTGCACTCGTCTTCGCTATCGTGATGCTGGCAAAATCAACAAGCCGCAAGCAGTAATTAAGAGACCGGATGTTTGTTGTAGAGGCCGGGATTTAAGAAGTAATGACTGTAAACCGGGTAACGCCTTACCAGCTGAAGCACCGGCCGCTTGCCTTTTGAGAAATCTACTTTGTAGTAAAACTCATATCCTTTTGTTACGCGAACATCTTTGCGAAGCACGTACCACTCCTTGTCATTCGGATTGAGCACCTTCACCATCACATGGTACAAGCCAGGTTTGCTTTTAATTCTCACGAAGGATTTGGGCTGTGCAGTGCGCAACTGGCCATTGATGTAAACCTGGAACGTTGAATTTTTTTCGGTTTGAATAGCGATGCCCGAGATGTAGGCAAAAGCAGATTGAACCGATGCAATAAGAAAAATGACTAACACCAACCGCTTCATAACAACTTCTTTTAGTCAACAGATGCAAGCTTCATGCCACGGCATGACTACCTAAACTAAAACGAGTATTGTTCGAAGATTGTTGTCGTGAAGCCTAATTCAGCTTCATTTCGGCCTTAAGCCCTTTAATGAAATTCTGGAGAGCTTGTTGCCAGCTTGTATCAGCATCCCATTTTGTACCGAGATAGACGTTTCCTGAATCGATATGGCGAACATAGAATTTGTACACCTCGGTATCGGCAGGAATATTTTTGAGTTGCATTTCTGTTGCCGGATACGTTACGGATACAAATGCACTCTCCGATTTGGTTACGGAATAGCCAAGAAGTTCTTTCGCAATTCCACTGCGTGCGTGCACCACGCACAAGACATATAAAAAGCCCTTAGACCGCAAGTCTTTATCAGCAATGGTATTGTTCGTTAGCTCATAGCGCAACGGATAGCTTTTGAAAAGCTCTGCCAGTTCGCGGGTAGCCACAGTATCAGAAAATTTCGGCACGGCCAGGTTATCGACTTTTAAATCATACGCGAAGGTTTCACTGCGCGTACCCTCAATCACGCGAACAGGGAGGTCGGTTTCCGGAACCTCATTGATCAAAAGATTTTTTTTCTGATAACTCGAAAGTGCGGACCGATAAATTTCATTGGTTAACTGTGAAAGCGATGGAGCCGAAGTACTCCATCCGATTTGCCCTGCATCCACAAAATCTGTTTTGCCATTATATAGTGTGATGTGCGCAGAAAAGCCGGATGGCTTTTTCTGAATAAAAACGATGCACGAGATTTCACGTCTGTTCAGGTATTTGTTATACGCTTTTTCCGAATCGCCACCGGCAAGCACCTGGTCGGCCGGAAAGTAGGCCACGGCATCAATGCCTGCGCGTATCAATCCCTCATGAATACTGGCGATTTCTTTGGAAGAAATTGTACCCGAATGCAACACCAGGGTACGCTTGCTCATCACTTCTTCCGGAATATTTCCAGCCTTGAGCCTGCCGATGAGCACATCCTCCGACAGGAATTGAGCATCTGCGAAAGCAGGAAGAAGCAAACAAAGAAGCAGAAACAATCTCATCAATCTTAAACGAAAAGCCGTGACCTGTATTTTAAGCAAGGTATTAAATGCCGATAAAAAAACCTGACTCATCAATTTTAACAGGATAGGTTTTCAGGTCGCGTGACCGGGACGACAGTTCCTGCCCCGTTTGCAGATTAAAGCAGTAGTTATGCAGCGGACAGATGATCTCACCTAAATAATTCACTAATCCCTGACTGAGCGAGGCACCACTGTGCGTACAAGAATCCTGCACGGCAGAAAAACGGCCGTTGTGATTGACGAGGCAGATGCGCTTACCATTGGCAATTACGAGCTGCGGCTTATTGTTTTGAATCCGTTGTAATGCCTCTTGTTCTCCGGAAAATACCTTCAGCCATTCCATACTTTGCGAAGATCATGTTTTTTCTCAACTTGATTGCAAACTTATTGCTATGCGGAAATCCTCTTGTATTATATCCGGCTTGCTGCTGATAGCCTTCGGGTTGAACGCACAGGTAAACGCGTCTCTTCAGAGTAAAGTCGACAAGCAGGCGAAAGACATTGAGCAAAAGATGATTGATTGGCGAAGGGATCTCCATCAAAATCCGGAATTATCGAATCGCGAATTTAAAACGTCAGCGAAAGTTGCCGAACACCTGAAATCACTGGGCATTGAAGTTCAAACCGGGATAGCGCATACAGGAGTTGTAGGGATTTTGAAAGGTGGCAAACCCGGACCTGTTATTGCACTTCGCGCGGATATGGATGCGCTGCCCGTGACGGAACGCAACAACCTACCCTTTGCGTCAAAAGAAAAAGCCACATTTAACGGACAGGAGACAGGTGTCATGCACGCGTGTGGTCACGATGCACACGTGGCGATATTGATGAGTGTGGCCGAAATTCTTTCAAAGAATAAAAATGACCTGAAAGGCACCATCAAGTTTATCTTTCAACCCGCCGAAGAAGGCGCGCCCGCCGGAGAAAAAGGCGGAGCGGGGTTGATGGTGGAAGAGGGCGTGCTTGAGAATCCGAACGTTGACGTGATCTTCGGATTGCATGTCCGTTCAATCAGCAAGCTCGGTGTGATTGAATATCGGCCCAAAGGATTTATGGCGGCTTCCGATTGGTTTACGATAAAAGTTTATGGGAAGCAGTCACATGGGTCGCGTCCGTGGCTGGGTGTTGATCCCATTGTAGTGTCTTCGCAAATCATCGCAGGCCTTCAAACCATTGTAAGCCGGCAAACCGATTTAACACAGGCGGCTGCAGTGATCAGCATCGGAAGAATAAACTCAGGTATTCGCGAGAACATTATTCCCGAGACGTTAGAAATGTCGGGCACCATCCGAACCTTCGACCCCCAGATGCAAAGCATCATTCATGATAAGATAAAACTAACAGCAACAAACATTGCTGAAAGCGCAGGAGCCCGTGCGGAAGTAATCATTGATAAGAAGATGCCGGTTACGTTCAACAATGAAAAAATCACGAAGCAGATGGTGGCCAGCCTGAAACGTGCGGCTGGTGATAACAATGTTATTGAAATACCTCCCGATACCGGCTCCGAGGATTTTGCGTATTACGTCGAGAAAGTGCCGGGCATGTTTTTCTTTGTTGGAGCCTGTCCCGCGGATATGGATCCTGCGAAAGCAGCGTCACATCATACGCCTGACTTCATGATGGACGAGGGAAGTATGCGGGTTGGACTGAAAGCGATGCTGCAGCTAACATTGGATTACATGTACGCACCTGCTAAATAATCATAACCGAAGTTTTACTCGTACATATCTTTCATCCGCTTTTGCGAATACATAATGATGCGGATGACGAGTCCCGGAAAGAATCGAACCATAAACGCGTTCAACTTGCCAACAATTGTAAGAACGGTTTTAAACTGACGGCTCTTAATAGACCGGAGAATAGCTTTCGCAACCTGTTCGCGCGTTTGCTGGAGATAGGGCGGACGTGGCGCCACCGGTACCAATTCACCCTTGGCATTCAACACGCGCTTCGCATCTTCATTTTGAGTGAACCCCACGTGTACAATACCCACGTGCACACCGGAACCGTCAAGTTCAATCTTCATGGATTGCGCCAGTGCCGTGAGCGCCATTTTGCCGGCACTGTAGGCTGAGCCCGTTGGCATACCAATCATACCGGCCGCACTTGAAATGAACGTGATGCTGCCTTTAGTTTTTTTAAGATGCGGCAGCGCATACCAGGCCGGAAAAGCAGACCCGTTGATGTTGCTGTGAATGATTTGCGAGAACACCTCAGGCTGAAGGTTTTCGAATTTTTCACGCATGCTGATGCTCGCGTTGGTGATCAGGATGTCGAGCTTGCCGTAGGTTTCAATTGTTTGTCGGATTAGGTTTTCGCAATCAGCGGCCGATGTAATATCGCACGGAATCGCGATCACGTCATGTCCTTTTGCCTTGAGTTCTTCAAAAGCCTTTTGAAGCCTTTCGGCATTTCGTCCGTTTAAAACCACCTTCGCGCCTTGCGCAGCCAGCTCAAGTGCGGTGGCTTTACCGATGCCCATTCCTGAGCCGGTGATGATCGCTACTTTATCTTTAAAAAACGACATGTTATTTTAAATACCCGTTTTCTTTTAACCACTCGAACGACTCACGAATTCCGGTTTCAACCGGAGTTTGCGGAAGACCCAGTTCGGTTCTCGCTTTCGCGGGACTGTAATAATGTTCGTCCGCTGAAATCCGCGCAAGCGGATAACTGATTGCAGGGGCTTTGCCGGTAAGGTTGCCCATCAGCGATCCGATTCGTCCGTATAACGTTGCAAACACGGAAGGAATTGGCAGCGAAGGCGACTTCACACCAATCGTGTTCGCGATCTTCGTGAAGATTTCGTTGTATGAGAGATTTTCGTTGCCGAGAATGTAACACTCCCCAATTCTTCCTTTTGTCAACGCATTCGCGATAGCCACCGCAGCATCCTTTGCACACAGGTAATTTCTTCCGCCCTTTGTATAGCCCGGCACTTTTCCTTTGTACAACGCAACAATCATCGCACCGGAGCTCGGGGTTGAATCGTATGGTCCGAACATAAAGGTCGGGTTAACGACCACTGCCGGCAATGAATTCTTTTTCACTTCTTCCAGCACAACCTGCATGGCCTTGTACTTCGAATCCATGTAATCTAAACCATACGTGGCTGATTTATACGGGTTGCCTTCAACTCCCGGTTGCTCTTTCGAACCAAACCCAAACGAGTTTGCAGTCCCTACATAAATTAATCGCGCAATTTTATTCTTATAGACCGCTGTGATAATGTTTTTCGTTCCTTCGATGTTTACCTGGTTGATGATTTCCGAACGAATCGGCCAAACTGCCGTACTTGCCGCGCAGTGAATGATGGCATCACAACCCTCAGCAGCCTGAACCACTTCATCCGGATTGAGGAGGTTTCCAGGAAACTTTTCGATCGTTAATCCTTCAAGTGTTTTCTGTTGCCGGCCGGGCTGAACAAACGCCCGAATGGCGTGTCCGCGCGACAAGAGCTCGCGAACCAGATTACTTCCCAAAAGACCATCAGCACCGGTAACCAGAATTTTCATGCAGTGAATTAAGCCGCAAAGATATTTAAAAGCAGATTATGCCACGTACAGCACCAGCCCCTTCAGGTATTCACCTTCCGGATGAAACATGGAAACAGGATGATCGGGCGATTGGGTTAACTGATACAACACTTTTACATCGCGACCCGCCTGAATCGCAGCCGACACAACGGTGTCGTAAAACAATTGCCGGTCAACAACCTGCGAACATGAGAATGTAAAAAGGATTCCGCCCTTTTTAATCACCTTCATCGCTTCCGCATTAAGCCGCTGATAACCCTTTACCGCCTGATGCCGGGCATCACGATGTTTGGCGAACGCCGGCGGATCGAGAATGATCAGATCATACACATTGTTTTTATCTTTCAAAAATTCAAACGTGTCGATCGCGAAGCACGCATGCTGCGTGGCACTGAATCCATTCAGCTCAATGTTTTTGCGGGTAAGCTCGATTGCCTTTTCGGAAGCATCTACCGAATGAACCAAAGCAGCAGAACCCTGTAATGCGTAAACGGAGAATCCACCCGTGTAACAAAAGGTGTTGAGTACGTTCTTTCCGGATGAGAATTCGCTCAATAGCTTTCTGTTCTCACGCTGGTCCAGGAAAAAGCCTGTCTTCTGACCTTCTTCCCAGTCAACATAAAACTTATGGGCATGTTCGAGCACAACGTGCGGCACCACAGCCATTCCGAACAAGTATCCATCTTGCTGAACTTCTTTAACTTTTCCAGGGAGCGTTGCTTTGCTTTTGTAATAGACCGCGATGAGTTTTTGCCCGAGCGCTTTCTGCAGTGCTTCCGATATGAGGTTTCTGTCGGCATGCATGCCAAACGAATGCGCCTGCACAACGGCAACACCTTCATAAAAATCAACGATCAATCCCGGTAAGCCGTCACCTTCGCCATGGATGAGCCGAAAGGCAGTAGTGTCGTTAGAAATAATACCGGCCTTTTCGCGGAGGGTGTAGGCAGCTTCGATCTTCTCTTGATATAAATCAGCCGACGGTTCGGTTTCCCGGAAACTCAGCACCCGGACTGCGATAGAGCCATTCTGATAATGACCGTGCCCGAGAACCTTTCCCGCAGCGGAGACAACCGTTACCCAGTCGCCGTCCGCAATCAGGCCCTCCAGTTTGGCGATTGCACCGGAGAAAATCCACGGATGGAACCGCTGAATGGAAAACTCTTTACCCTTTTTTAGCTGTACGCGGCCCTTAATCATGCCGCGAAGTACGAAAAAACAGGAGCGGTTTTCAAACTATTTGGCCGGCCGGAGCCGTCTTTGGTAGTTGAACCAAAGTACCTGACAAATCGTATTTAGTGTACGATCGGGAACGAAGGCGGAAGAGTATAAAAAAGTCATGTTCAGGACGTTGAAAACTGACAAATTTTCCTTTCAGGGCATTTCTGCCCGCTTTTTGTATAAGACGAAACACTTTAAAATAGAGACAGAATATGAAAAGGTTTGCAACATTTTTTATGGCAGCCATTCTGGGCAGCCTTTGCACAATCGGTGCAGTTGAATATTTTAAAAAGGATGAGGTGGCACTTTCGTACATGGCGGAAACGCCTGTGCAGAAAGTTTCCTACACGCACGATGAAACCGGGCGTGAAGTACCCCTTGATTTTACGGCCATTGCAGAAAAGGCAACCCCCGCAGTCGTTTTTATTAAATCGAAACAATCCAACAGTAATCGCAGCAGCGAAATACCGGAAGAGCTGCGTCAGTTTTTCGGATATCGCGGTCCGTCAGGCCCCAGCGTAAGTTCCGGCTCGGGTGTCATCATCAGCGAAGGCGGTTATATCGTTACGAATAACCACGTAGTAGAAGATGCCGATGCGGTTGAAGTGACGCTGAACGATAACCGCACATTTCAGGCAGAAATTATTGGCACGGATCCCGACACAGATCTGGCGCTGATTAAGATTAATGCAACGGGATTGAAGTATATGTCTTTTGTGAACTCCGATCATTCGCGCGTAGGGGAGTGGGTCGTAGCGGTAGGCAATCCGTTCAACCTGACATCAACCGTTACCGCCGGGATCATCAGCGCGAAGAGCCGCAACATCAACATCATCAATCGTCAAACCGAAGAGGGCAACGTAGGCATTGAGTCGTTCATTCAAACCGATGCAGCGATCAATCCGGGTAACAGCGGAGGAGCCTTGGTTGACATGACGGGCGGCTTGCTGGGTATCAACACGGCCATTGCCAGCAACACGGGTTCGTATAATGGCTATGGATTTGCTGTACCCTCCAATATTGTTAGTAAAGTGGTAGAAGATCTGATCAAGTTTGGTGCAGTGCAACGTGGTTGGCTTGGGGTTTCCATCACAAGTGTAAACAGCGATCTGGTGAAAGCGCACGCACTGGAAGTTAACGAGGGTGCGTATGTGTCAACATTTGCCGAGAAGAGTTCCGCAAAAGCTGCCGGTGTAAAAGAGGGTGACGTGATTGTAAAAATTAATGACGCACCCATTCGTTCGAGCTCAGCGTTGATTGAAACCGTGGGCAGTCACCGGCCGGGCGATAAGCTTAACATCACCGTGAACCGTGCCGGAAAAGAAATTACGATTCCGGTTGTGTTAAAGAATCGTGACGGTAATGAAGAAACCATTAAGCGTGAAGAAAAATCCGGCTATGCTTCGCTGGGCGTAACGCTCGAAGAAGTAAATGCAAAAGAGCTTAAGGCACTCAACCTGACGAACGGTGTAAAAATTAAAAGTCTGGAGAATGGAAAACTCTCACGCTTCACAGACGTGCGTGAAGGTTTCATTGTGACGAAAATAAACGACAAACCGGTAAAAACGGTTAGAGATTTCAACGAAACGATGAAATCCAAAAATCCCGGAGATTTAGTTATCTTAACCGGGACGTATGCTGATCTCCCGCGGGAGTATATCTATGCGTTCAAATGGTAAAATATTTTTATTAAGAGTATGAGAAGATTGTTTAGAAAAGGAGAGCGGGTACGCAACAAGATCGATGGAAAAGTAATGGAAGTGTTGCGGTATTTGAAGAGTAACATTGTTGAAGTAAAATGGTTCGACCTCGAATCGAAAGAAGTGCGGACCAATACGGTAAAAGAAGATAAGCTGTCGAAGGCAGCCTAGTCATACACGTCACGCTGAGCGCGGGCAAAGCGTCCTGATTCGTAATACGGAACAAGGATGTTTTGCCCCCGCTCGACATGACGGTTACCTTGCCAAACAAATCTGCTAACTTTGGTGTTAGTCAGTTAAACCGCTTGTTATTAAAAAGTTCGACATTCCTGCCTATTACCGGTCATCCGTAACCGGAAAAGTTAAAGAGTCGCGTAGACTGAAAGATTTACGCAAGCAGGATTTTTCACCATCCCACCTCGATTTCGGACCTGTTCAATTTTACCTCGCACGACACTTCGGTTTTTGTTACGGGGTTGAGAATGCCATCGAGATCAGCTACAGAGCCATCGAAGAGAATCCGGATAAAAGAGTTTACCTGCTGAGTCAGATGATTCATAATCAGGAAGTGAATAACGACCTGGAAAGCCGCGGAATAAAATTCATTATGGATACCGACGGCACGCAACTGATTTCCTGGGATCAGATTCATCGCGAAGACGTTGTCATTATTCCGGCATTTGGAACAACCCTTGAGATAGAACATCTGCTGCTCGATAAAGGTGTCGAAGTTCACAAGTATAACACCACCTGCCCATTCGTGGAGAAAGTATGGAACCGGTCCGAGAAGTTGGGTAAAGACCAGTATACAATCATCATTCACGGCAAACCGAAGCACGAAGAAACCCGCGCAACATTTTCGCACAGCGCAAGTAACGGAGCATCGGTAATTGTGCGTGATATGGAAGAGGCGCAGCGCCTTTCAAAATACATTACGGACTCAAAATCAAAAGAAGAGTTTTATCAGGAGTTTGCGGGCCGCTATTCCAAAGACTTCGATCCCGACAAGGATTTACAGCGCGTGGGTGTTGTTAATCAGACGACCATGCTGGCCACTGAAACACAAGCGATCGCAGACTACTTCAAGCAAACCATGGCCGGGAAGTATGGCGTTGAAAATCTGAAAGAACATTTTGCTGATACCCGCGATACGTTGTGCTACGCTACCAACGACAATCAGGATGCAACGTATCGGTTGCTCGAAACGGATGCCGATCTGGCGATTGTAGTAGGGGGCTATAACAGCTCCAACACATCGCACATTGTTGAGTTGTGCGAACGGAAGTTCCCGACTTATTTTATTAATTCGGACACAGAGATTAAATCAACGGATGAAATTCATCACTTTGATTACCCCAAAAAAGAGAAACGGGTTACGATGAATTATTTGCCGGAGAAAAATCCGGTGAAGATTATCCTGACCAGCGGGGCGTCATGCCCCGATACGCTGGTGGATAGAGTAATGCTTAAGCTTCTTGGCTATTTCAGCGGCTCGAAGCCGGTAGAAAACGTGTTAGTGGAATTCGAAAAAGCTTAAGCCTTCTTAGCCTTCTTTTTCTCGCCTTCTACTTTTTTCCCGTTGCGGTGTTCGCCCAGGATGATGACGTCTTTTGTGTTTTGATACAGACGGGCTGCCAGGTGCATGGCTTCCTCCGTATCGCGGATCAGTACAGTTCCAGTTTTTGCGCCTTTGTTACGAACTTCAAGATACCAGCCGTCTTTTTTCTTTAACGGTAAGGTTGGTGGTCTTCCCATGATGTTTCTTTTTACAGTAAATAACCCAAAAACGGGCTTTTTTGTTCAAATTCGGGCGCAAGATGCGAAATTTATCCCGTTCTTCCTTGCTCCGATCTGTAAACGACCGGCCTGCTACTACCCGATATGATGATCGACAAAAATTCTGAGCAGCGATATTTCGTTGCGATCATTCCTCCGGAGCCAGTCTATTCGCAAGCCGCAGCGCTCAAGGAGTATTTCAGAGATCATTTTAACAGCAAGGCATCCCTTAATTCGCCACCGCACATCACGCTTCACATGCCGTTCCGGTGGAAAGCAGCAAAAGAAGAACAGCTAATTGAGGCGCTGGGGAAGTTTGCGGGCGCACAACCGGCTTTCCAAATTACGCTGAACAATTTTTCGTGCTTCGAACCGCGCGTGATGTTTATTGATGTGTTGAAAAATGAGGCGCTTGACGATTTACAAAAGCAGCTCAAACGGTTCTCCAAACAGGAATTGAACCTGTTCAATGCAGACTATAAAGAATTGGCATTCCATCCACACCTTACCCTCGCGTTTCGCGACTTAAAAAAGGCCGAGTTTTACAAAGCCTGGGATGAGTTTAAAGAGAAGAAATTTGAAGCAACTGTGGAGATCGGGATCATCACGCTATTGAAGCATGATGGGAAAGTGTGGGAGGTATTTAAAGATTTTCCCATGCTGAGTTAGATTTTGATAACGTCATTGCGGGGCAATCTGCTTAACGACGACTTTAGATCGCCACGCTTTGCTCGCGATGACGACCCGCCACGCTACTTTTCGCAGAACGATCCCTTCGCGATGTAGAGCTTTTTCATTTCTGCCTTCAATGCTCCGGAAACAACCAGCGGATCGGCATCAACCCGCTCTTTCGTAACATCAGCCTTCAAAATGAGAATGCCATTGCCGTACGTGTCGAAGTTGCCCGCACCAATAACCAATCCTTCTTTGGCAAGTTGCTGAATGAACTCGGTATGCGTGTGAATAGCCCCGGCTGATGCACCAGACGTGAAGCGTACAAATTGATAAAACACCATTTCAAACTTTTCGCCAACCGGACAAATTGAATTAACCGTTGGCGTAAACGGAAACATTTCAATATTCCAGCGTTTTGCCTGAACACCGGGGTCGGTCTCCAGCCATTGCTTCGCCTCAGCAACCGAAGTTGTGTTGAGCACAAATAATCCACCGCCACCTTCGAACGGGCCGGCCGCCAGCAACTTTCCTTCTTTCGCCAACCGCCCGATGTTATTCATGTGGCCCTGCATAATGCTGTCTGACTTTTCTTTCGACAACACCTCTTTATCCGGTTTGTTATTGAGGAACACAAACGTGTAGGATTTAGCCTGGGCGAAAGCCGCGATGTCAAAACAGATAAACAAAACCAAAATGACGAGTTTTCTCATAGTGCTTTAATTAATGTGCGGGTGAATTTTTCCATGTCAGCTTCCCGATTATAAAGATGCGTGGATATTCGAATGGCTGCACCCCGTACGGAAACATATATTTTATTCTTCAGCAACGCAGCTTTGATTTTGTCTAAATCGGCCCCTGCCGGCAGCCTTACGCCAAACATGTGGGCTCCGCGCCAGTTTTCATCTTCAATAAAAAATCCTTTGGCGCGCAGTTTTTCAATCCCGGAATGCGTGATCCCCGCACAATACTCCTGAATGCGTTCGGGCTTCCATTTGTTCAATTGCTTCAGCGAAGCGATCAGCATCGGAACGTGAACAAAATTGCTGTGTTCACCCACCTCATACCGCAAGGCTGCAGCTTTGTAGTTCGGTTTATAACTCACGTCTGAGAAGTTTTCACTACCCATCCGATTCATCCAACTTTCTTCGATCGCCTTTCCGCTGTCGAAGTATGGTCCATAGTAACCGATGCCAATGGAATAAGGACCCAGCAGCCACTTGTACGCAGCGCAAATCAATGCATCGGGTTTTACTTTTTGCAGATCGAAAGGCAATGCGCCTACCGATTGCGTTCCGTCAATGATCAGCAAGGCCCCCACATCGTTCGTGCGTTTCCTGATCGCTTCGAGGTCGAACCGTGTTCCGTCAACCCAATGCACGTTTGGAATAGCAACCGCGCGCGTGTTTTTATCAATGGCGTCAAGAATACGTTCGTTCCACTTCTTGCCCCGATCGGCAAGCCCCTCGGGCGGCAGGATGCTTTTTAATGACGCGCCCGCCTCATCGGCAATGTTCTTCCATGAATAATAGTTGCTCGGAAACTGCTCGGCTGTTACAACAATGTGCTGATCTTTTTTGAGATCAAGATTTTTTGCAACGTTGGCTATTCCGTATGATACAGAGGGAATGATCGCCATCCGCTGTGGTTCAGGTGCGTTAAGGAGTTGTGCGTATTCTTCCCGTAAAACCTCCGACTCGTTGAAAAAATCAGCAGGTGGAATCGTGACCGGATTTCGCTTTCTGCGCATGGCCTTTATACCGGCTTTCTCAACATCTTTCATCAAGGGCGACATGTACGCGCAATTGAGATAGGTGATTTGCGGAGGAAGACTGAATTGTGAGCGCTTGGAAGTAAGCATAATTATTTTTTGGATCTGATCCTTCTCTTCCTGATTCCAAGAAGATCGTTTTTGATAAAACTAAATGCACGCTTTAGTAAACGGAAGAAGCCAACGAGAACAGTTTCGAAGATAAAATCAACGAAGATTCTTACGATAATCTCTCCTATGATCTCGAATACAATCATTTAAGAAAGTCATTTCTTCCAGTCGAACGTGTTGATCAAGTGCATGATATCTTTCTTCATGTATTCGATCGCAGGTTTAAGCGAATCGTTCTGAACTTTGGTGTTAAAGTATAACGCCCCGCGCAGGAAGTTTTTAGTTGAATCGGTAATCGTAAACTGCATCTGGCTGGGTACTTCGCCATCCAGTTCCACCACCACAGCAGTATGACCTTTCGGATTGTGCGTGATAACCTCATCAATTGCGTACGCTTTGATCTGATGTTTTGAGGTAAGCACATACGCATCGTTGAGAAACTCTTTCAGCAACTGTTCGTTGTTGAGAATTTTCTTGTAGGTAACATGAATGTTTGCTTTTAACTCCGGGTAGTAAATTTCAATCCAGAATTTTTCGCTGATCCATGACGTATCGGCCAGTAGCTTTGCATGCTTCGAATACTCAAATGTGTATGGTAAGGTATCCGGTAAGGTATGGTAAGCCGGTTCAGGTAACACCAGCCGGTTATAGCCTAAGGGTTTTGGAAGATACTCCCGCTCGCAGCCGATTAGCATCGATGCAAACAAAAGAAATACTCCAAAACCCTTCAGATTTTTCATAGTGTTAGAACGGGAGATCGTCCGTTCCGGATGCATCGGCAGAATAATTCTCTTGTGGTTTGCTCGCTCCCGAATAGCCACCTTCCGGTGAGTAGCTGCTTCCGCCACCGCTGCCACTGCGTTGTGTAGAAAGCATAGTCATGTTATCGCCAATTACTTCTGTGGTATAACGTGTAACACCGTCTTTCTCCCACGAACGGGTTCTCATCTTGCCTTCGATGTACACCATGTCGCCTTTGTGCAGATATTTTTGAGCAATCTCTGCTAACCCGCGCCACAGTACGATGTTGTGCCAGTCAGTGATTTCTTTTTTCTCACCCGTAACACGGTCTTTATAAGTTTCGGAGGTTGCCATCGTGAAGTTGGCAACAACAGCTCCGTTTTCGAGGTTTCTTACTTCCGGGTCTTTGCCTAAGCGGCCAACCAGGATTACTTTATTTACTCCAGCCATATGTGTAGGTATTTCTTTACAAGGTTAAAAGTATGCACGCCAATTGTCAGCTTGTGACAAAATCAGTTGTCAAAAGTACGTCATAAAATACCGTAATCCGATAGGAATTTACTGATCAGAACCGGCTTGGGAAGCTCTGCTACCTTCTTAACTGTATAAAATTTTAATCCTGATCCGGTAACGGCAATATCCCGCGAAAGCGAGATTTGAATGAAACGCGCGTGGATCAACTGATGACTTAAGATGTGTTTATACACACCGCTGATGTCGGCCAGTTTTTCCTTTCGGAATTTTGCTAAGGAGTCATGTTCCATGAACAACTTTTCAGGATCCACCGGCCGCCGGGTTTCCACGGAAACAAAATCATACAGTCCGTGCCAGATGTCCTTTTCTTCACGCTTTTTCATCAGCAATGAGTTTCCCTTGCGGATAACGAAGTAGCAGAAGTATCGCTTGCGGGCCTGCTTGAGCCGAAGTTTAACAGGCAACTGATGCTGAAGCGAGTTTTTAAACGCAAAACAGTTTTTTTGAAATGTACAGGTTTCGCACGACGGGTTACGGGGCGTACAAAACGTGGCCCCGAACTCCATCATAGCCTGATTGTGAACATCCGGGTTCTTTTGGGGAACGAGTTCATTTGCGAGTTTGGTGAAGACTCTCTTCCCTTCCGGGGAATTGATCGGAGTTTCAATTCCAAAAATGCGGGCGAGTACACGAAAAACATTTCCATCAACCACGGCAACGGGTTGACCAAACGAAATCGAAGCAACAGCAGCCGCGGTGTAGTCGCCAATGCCCGGAAGCGTCTTCAGTTCTTCGAATGTACCCGGAAAAACTCCGTTATATCGCGCAACAACCTCTTGCGCACACTTGTGAAGATTGCGCGCCCGGGTGTAATATCCGAGACCTTGCCACAAACGCAGTACTTTTTGCTCGGGAGCGCTCGCCAACGCCTGAACCGTTGGAAATGTTTCAACGAATTTCAGGTAATAGGGTAGTCCCTGCGCAACGCGAGTTTGTTGAAGAATGATTTCAGACAACCAGATTCGGTAAGGGTCTTTTGTTTCGCGCCAGGGGAGGTCGCGCTTATTTTTTTCGAACCACTGAACGACCTTTTTAGTGAAATATCGACTATCCATCCCCTTGATTATCAGATTTTTTCAATATTCATTTTTAATATTCGGCTCACAAATTAAATTTGCCCTCCCTTAAAAAAACAAACACCTAAAAATATCCAACGTGACTAAGGCAGACGTAATCAACGAAATTTCCGAAAAGACAGGCGTAGACAAAGCGGACGTTACTGCTTCTGTGGAGGCTTTCTTCAGCGTGATCAAGCAAAATATGGCCAGTGGTGAGAACATTTACATCCGCGGCTTCGGAAGTTTTATCAATAAGAAGCGCAAGAAGAAAATCGCGCGTAACATTTCCCGTAATACAGCCCTCGTCATTGACGAACACTTCGTTCCCAGCTTTAAGCCTGCCAAGATTTTCGTGAACAAAATCAAGAACAGCGATAAAGTAAAAGAGTTGGCTGAAAAAGCATAGTCCCCCGGTTTTTAAACCGAATACATGCTTAAAAATCGAATCATTCTTGTCGTAGTGAGTGCGCTGGTAGTTGTCGGACTGTTCCTGCTTCCCAAAGTAGTAGTGAACAATGACGATAAGCCGCTGGCGGAGCAGGCAGATACTGTTCAACAACAGGCCGACCCGCATTCAGCCGCGCCCGAAGGCCTTGTCAAGCACATCGCCCATATGCGGGGCGAATACGCTGCAGCCTCAGAAAACCAAAAAAAGGCTATCTTTGCGGATTCTTTGGCCACTTTATATGCCGAGGCCGGCCGTTTTGACAGTGCCGGAGTCTTTGCTGAGGAGGCCGCAACGTTCTTTAACACGGAAGCAAGCTGGTTTAAGGCTGGCGACAGCTACTATCAGGGGTACACATTCGCGCTGAACGCCAACAAACAAGGCAATCTGGGCGAGAAAAGCCGGGAGCTGTTCCAGAAGGTTTTGGATATCAATCCAAAGAACCTGACGGCCAAGACCAAAATGGCGATGACGTACCTCTCGAGCGCACCGATGAAAGGTGTGGCGATGCTCAGGGAGGTAGTTGAAACAGACCCAAAGAATGAACTTGCCCTGTTTAATTTAGGAATGCTGTCGATCCAGTCGGGACAAAACGACAAGGCGGTATCCTGGTTGAGCAAGCTGATGGAAGTAAATCCCCGCCACACGCAGGGAACGTTGCTTTTGGGCATGGCCTACATGAACCTGAACGAGAAGAAGAAGGCGAAAGAGCAGTTTGAAAAAGTAAAAGATATGGACAAGGATCCGGCAGTACAGGCAACTGTCGATTCTTATCTGAAGGATTTAAATAAATAACAACAAAGCCGGTGCGGTGCCTGCCGCACGAGCAACAAACCCGAGCATTTATGCCAAGCGGAAAGAAAAGAAAAAAGCACAAAATGGCTACCCACAAGCGCAAAAAGCGTTTGAGAAAGAACAGACATAAGAAGAAGTAAGCCGGTCCCGATTGACATCGGGATCAGGATATTTCTTGTTAGCGCTATACACACATTTTTTACATTTTAACAACTATCGTTTTGAGCAACGAACTAATTATTAGTAGCACTCAAGACGGATGTCGTATAGCCCTTCTTCGAGATAAACAGCTCGTAGAATTTCACCAGGAAGAGGAAGGAAGCAAATTTCAGGTCGGAGACATTTATCTGGGCACCGTGAAAAAGGTGGTACCGGGTCTCAATGCCGCATTTATTGATGTGGGCTATGACAAAGATGCTTTCCTGCACTACCTCGATCTTGGACCGCAGTTCAGTTCATTGAACAAGTTCACCAAACTGACCCGTGGTAAAAAGATTTTCGGAAAGCTGGAAAAGTTTACCCTTGAACCGGACATTGACAAGCACGGCAAAATTGGCCAACAGTTGGCCAAAGGCCAGGTGCTTCCGGTGCAGATTGTAAAAGAACCCATCTCTACTAAAGGGCCGCGATTATCCTGCGAGTTATCATTGGCCGGGCGTTACCTGGTGCTGGTGCCGTTTTCGAAGGCGGTTAACGTCTCGAAAAAAATAACCAGCAACGAAGAGCGTAAGCGCCTGTTGCGCCTGATCCAGTCGATCAAACCAGAAAATTTTGGTGTGATCGTTCGCACGGTTGCCGAAGGAGCCGAAGTGGCTGACCTCGACCGTGATTTAAGAAACCTTGTAAAAACCTGGGAAGACGGCATCACCCGTTTACCAGACGCTCAGCCCAACGACAAGCTGATTGGCGAGCTGAACAAGACCTCATCCCTGTTGCGCGACCTGTTGAACGAATCGTTCGACAACATTCACATCGATGACAAGAAGATGTATGACGAAGCACGCGCATACATCCGCAACATTTCTCCCGAGCAGGAGAAGATCGTTAAATTTTATAATGGCCGCGCCAAGATTTTTGAACACTACGGTGTTGAAAAACAAATCAAATCAGCGTTTGGCCAAACGGTAAGTTTGAAAGGTGGCGGATATCTGATCATCGAGCACACCGAAGCGCTTCACGTGATTGACGTGAACAGCGGTAACAAATCAAACCGCGAAGAGAACCAGGAGACTACTGCGCTTTCGGTTAACATTGAAGCCGCAAAAGAAATTGCCCGCCAGTTGCGCTTGCGCGACATGGGTGGAATTATCGTAGTCGATTTCATCGACATGAGAAGTCAGGACAACAAAAAACTGATTTACAAAATCATGCGCGAAGAAATGGATGGCGATAAGGCAAAATCGACCGTTCTTCCACTTTCGAAATTCGGATTGATGCAAATTACCCGCGAGCGTGTTCGCCCGCAGGTAAGCATCATCACCAAAGAGGTTTGCCCTACCTGTAACGGAACTGGCAAGATCACGGCCTCCATTCTTGTTTCAGATCTGATTGAAAAAACAATCGATCATTTGCTGGTGAAACAGAATGAGAAAAACCTGGTGCTGGCGGTTCATCCATACCTCCACGCATTTTTTACGAAAGGAATTATTTCCACCCGCGTGAAGTGGTTTATGAAGTACAAACGCTGGGTGAATATGGAAACCGATACCTCACTGGGTGTAACCGAATTTAAATTCCTGAATAAAGAAGGAGAGGAAATTCAGCTTACCGCGTAAGGGTATTGTAACGATGTAAACAGAAAGTCCGGTGATGAGCCGGACTTTTTTATTACGTATGATTGACGCGACCCCAAGTCACCTTGTTGATGAATTGAATGAATAGGATGTTTCGCTCAGCATGATCACTACTCTTTCGGTACATCCGGCACGTTAGGCGGCGGATTGATAAACGGAGATGCTGCCTGGTGAATTTTAATTGCTTTGCGCGAAAGAATAATACCCACAATTAAGGAAACAGCCGCACCAATCCAGATGCCCGGAACAAACGTGATGAACAGGAAGTAATCGTACGCCCCGTGGAATACCGTTGCGGAGATAAGCGCCAGCAAACTGTAATACAATTTTTTATTATGGATGAATTTAGCCCGGCCAAGATAGTACCCCATTAAGATGGCAAAACATGCATGTGCCGGTACGGCTGTGAACATCCGCAAGATACCGGTTGGGATGCCGTATTGATAAACATACAGGATGTTTTCCAGCGTGGCGAAACCCATACCCACCATAGCCGCGTATACAATTCCATCAAACGGTTCATTAAAATTCTTATTCCGGAACAGAATAAAGCGAATGAAAATGAACTTACTAAACTCCTCCACCAGCGCAACCTTGAAAAACGCATCCGCAAATAACTCGGCCGCGCTTTGTTTGTTGATCATGATAATCTCCAGCGGCAGGCTGATGATGAGCGTAACCACCACGCTGAGGGCGCCATACAAAAAACTAATCAGCAAAAGACTCAGCGGTTCGCGCTCGTGTTTGTCTTTCAGGTAGATGTATAAAGCAATGGCAACACCGGGTGCGAGTGCTAACGCGAGCTGAATCATGGGAGTTTAATTCAGAAAGCAAGATAGCACTATTCAAGTACTTCCTCGATCTCGTCCATTTTTGCTTTTGAGAATTTCCCGGACGTGGCGTAAATGATCTTCCCCTCCTTGTCAAGAACAAAGAAGTACGGAATGTCCTTTTTTTCGAAATCCAGTGCTTCCTTGTATGATTTGAGTTCGCCTTTGTAAAACAAGATGTAGGGCAAAAAGTTAGGATCTACATTTTTGAGGGCTTTTTTCTTGGCCGTTCCGGTTGCGGCTGCATTGATACCGGTAAACATGGGCACGAAGTACACGTTCACATCATAGGTGAAGCCATCGAACACGCTTCCTTTACTCTTCTGAATGAATTTTTCGAAGATCGGTTGAAACCAGGAATTCAATTCATCTTCCGATTTCTTTGAATACGCCAAGCCCAGCAAGGTATACTTTCCGGCTACACTTTGAGGGAGATCAATTTTCTTATCCTCCACTGTTTCGGCTGTCATGTTTGGAAATACTTTACCGGTAACCTGTGCCGTTACCGCAAATGCGATACAGATCATTACGAAGGCAAGCGCGAGTGCTTTTTTCATACTTTTTGAAGTTATCGTGAGGAATTAAATAACCATGTTTACCTCAATAACGTAAACAAATTGGGTTTCAGATTTGAGATGACGGTAAAAGATCATTACGACCGGTATTTGGGCAATTTTTATTCGTGGACGGTAGGGGATTTTACCGAAAAGCAGTGTTTACAGGAAAAATTCTTTCTTGAAAACGGAATCACACCTGGCATTTCGGGAGCTGCGTTTGATTTGGGCTGCGGCCATGGAATCAACTCCATCGCGTTGGCAAACTTAGGATTTGCTGTGCAAGCGGTGGATTTTAATATGCAATTGCTCGACGAACTAAAAGTTCGGATTGAACACCGCAAGATTGAAGCGATTGATGCGCATTTGCTCGAGTATTTGTATGCCGTTCGATCAAAAGCAGAACTTATTGTTTGCATGGGCGATACATTAACGCACCTTTCAGGCCCCGAACAAGTAGAAGAACTCATCGCACTCAGTGCGCAGAAGCTTGAACGGGGCGGAAAATTTGTGGTCTCGTTCCGCGAATTAGTAGATGAACTTACGAACGAAAAGAGGTTCATTCCGGTGAACAGCGATGAGAATCGTATTCATACCTGCTACCTGGAGTACCTTCCGGGCTATGTAAAGGTTTTCGACATTTTGTTCGAGCGCGAAGGAGCGCAATGGAAACAGACGGTAAGCTGGTATCCGAAACTACGGATTGCAGTTTCGCGCGTGATATCGTTGTTCGAGAAACATGGCCTTTCACTGGTGAAGAAAGAGGTGATTGGCGGCATGACCTGCCTGATTGCGTACCGCTGACGGTAAACAAGACTATCTTTGCATCCGTAAACAGTACTGTATGGCGTGGATCTATCTGGTTATTGCGGGCTTGTTCGAAGTGGGCTTTACCACGTGCCTGAAATTCAGCAACAACTTTTCGAACTGGAAGTGGTCGGTGGGATTTTTCATCTGCATCTTCCTGAGCTTTCATTTTTTGAATGAGGCAATCCAGAAAATACCAATCGGAACCGCCTACGCGGTATGGAC
>JAEUUJ010000025.1 GCA_016786495.1 Cyclobacteriaceae bacterium | reverse complement strand
TACCTAAGGCCGGAATCGAACCGGCACACCTTGCGGTACACGATTTTGAGTCGTGCGCGTCTACCAGTTCCGCCACTCAGGCAAAAACGACCAGCGGACTTGCTGATCGGGCTGCAAATATGAGCAAACTTTAAGTTTTGAACAATTTACAGTTCGATAAATTTCACCAGCGAAAAGGCCTGCGTTCGTTCGGAAAACAAGGTTTTCACCCGACCCCACACACTTCCGAACAAGGGTGATTTCCGGTACGCCTCCAGGTCGGCTTCCCGATTCCAATGACTCAGCGTAGTGTATACGAGCGGATCGTCCGCGTCTTTCAGCAACTGCAAATGTGTACAACCGGGGAAATTGCGAATCGCCAGCTTGTTGGCTTCAAAAATCTGCAGAAATTCCTCCACCCCCGCCTGGGTAAAGTGCATCCTCACAATTCGCGTAATCATAGTTCTTTCTGTTCGTGAGCTTCAACAATACGAAATTTATAATTCACAACGAAAGTACCGTTTCCGTTCAGACAGGCACATTTAAAATAAACTCCAGGTCTGCTTCCGTAACGGGTTTTACCAGGTAATGACTCGCGCCCAGTTCGGCCGCGCGGTTAACATCGCGTTTATCAAGGGAGGATGAGATGATGATCATCTTTACGCGATCGGGAAGCTTCTCCGGTAATTTTTTGCAGGCCTCGAGAAAAGCAAAGCCGCCCATAATGGGCATATTCAGATCAAGCAGAATGTAATCAGGTTGTGGTTTACCGGTTAGTTGTGCCTCCACAACCCGTTCGAGTGCTTCCCGCCCGGTTGACGCGGTGCGGATGCCCTCAGGCAACACACCCAGGCGTGTGAGCATTTTGATCATTAAAAAATGAAAAATACTGTCGTCATCCACCACAAGAAATGTGCTGGCACTGCGGGATTGAGAACTCATATTAAATCTTCTTCCGGGAGATAATTTTTTGACTGGCCTTCGCGCGGATTTCACGCAGGGTTTTATAACTCAATAGCTCGTTCAGGTCATTTTCGATCAACTCAAAATCACCACGAAACGTTTTTTTAAGTTGGTCAATAACAAAGGCCCTGAACTTTGCATCCACCAGGCTCTTATGAAATTCGTTCAGCTCACTTGCCGGTAAACTCATCGTGTGTCGTTCTCCATTAACTCAGTTCTAAATATCTCGCACAATTCATGAAACGAACTCGGTTTCACCAGGCACTTCGAGGCACCGATTCGCATAAACATCTCGCGTTCGGCGGCATTTCGTGACGTTGACAGGATGTACACCGGAGTATTGTCAAATTCGTGGCGCCCGCGAATCATTTTTACTAAATCCCAGCCACCCAGACCGGGCATATTGATATCTAAAAAAATCCGGTCCGGTTTTACGGTCTCCAGCATTTTCATGCCATCATCTCCGTTTGTGGCAGTTAGGCAGCGATATGATGGATTCACGATTTTTATCGCATCCCGGAACAGTTCAATATCCTCGGGGTCATCATCAATAAAAAGCAATGTCATAGGCTTCAAAGCCCTGACCGGAAGCGTGAAGCCAGACCCCACAGACTTAACTTCACGGCACACAATCGGTTCAGGTAAAACGTTAGGATGTAAAGAACGAGGTTCATCCAGCGAAAAACCATCCCGAAAAACACGGATTTTTTACTCGGTGAGCTATTCACGATCACACCGGCAGAGATTTGTCCGTGGATTTCCGGATTTTACAGAGCTTTTCGCCTGCAAAGTTGATTTAGACGTCAAAGCGGTGCTTATTCGCGCAGATTTAAAAACGATGATACGGGTTTTTCATGTAGAGGATTACAAGATTATGCGTGACGGGATCAAGCATCTTCTGAGTCAGGACGAACAAATTGAAGTTGCGGGCGAGGCGAAAGACGGTGAGGAACTGTTACGCAAACTTGAACATACACCCGTAGATGTTCTGATTCTTGACATTTACCTGGATGCCATGGAAGATCTGAAAACCATGAACGGATTTCAGCTTTGCCGGCATATTCAGGATGCTTACCCGCACATCAAAATTGTTGCGCATTCGGTATATGACGATGCTGACCGCGTAGCCGGAATTATTAATGCCGGTGCGCTGGGATTTGTTTCCAAAAAATCGGGCTTTGAAGAATTGATCCGCGCCATCAAAACAGTAAATGATGGTCAGAAATTCATCTGCGTGGAAACGTCAGGACGGTTAAAAAATCTGAACCGGTTTTTGCTCGGCATCGAAAGCAACCTGCGGGGCAAAGAGCAGTTGTTCTCGCAACGCGAGCGTGAAGTGCTCGAATTGCTGGCGCAGGGCAAATCGTCACGCGAAATTGCCGAGCAGCTTTTCATCACCGAGCGCACGGTAGAATCGCACCGTAAAAACATGATCGACAAAGGTCAGGTAAAAAATACGGTGGAATTGATCGCCTATGCATCTGCGCTGGGTTTGGTGAAAAAGTAGGTCTGGCTATTATTTTGCATGGGGCGAGTCATGGAACACGTGGCGACCCTTCCGATCGTGCAGGAACTAGTAAACCTTTCAAAAGAAGGTTTTATCGTATTCAGCCTCCGAGACAAACAAGTAGTCTATTCCAATCCCGCAGCTGTTGCGCTGACGGGGCTGATGGAAAAATCTTCCCAAAAGGAGGTATTTTCTCTACTCGCGCAACTTGAATCTCCGGAGCGTGCGCATCTGGAAAATCATTTCGCAGAACTGCTGGAGAAATCAACAGCCCAGGTGCAAGTGCGCATGCAGAGCAAGGACGGGCGCGAGATTTACTTGTCGTGCCGGGGTTACGTCATGACGGATTCGAATTCGGTGGCGATTATTGTGCGCGACATCACGGAGGCGTATCAGCACAAAGAATACCTCCTGAAATACACGATGAAGAAAAACAACCTGCTGGATACGTTGGTACACCATATCAGCGGGGCATTGAACCTCATGCAACATCTTTCTGCGGAAGCAACGAAACACATTGGCGGAGATGATCAGAACCTGCGGGCGTATCTCGGTCTTGTTCAGGAAAACAGTCGCCATTGCCTGCGGGTGATTGAAGCATTAAATCAAGAGGAGTATCGCGAAGCGCCCCACATCGTGTCGCGAAAAAACCGGCTGGATGTTGCTAAGCAGGTTGGTCACATTGCGGATGAACTAAAACAAAGTTATATCAGCCGGCCGATTACATTCCGGTCTGCTTCAGATTCGATTATCGTATCCACCGATGAGGTTAAGCTGCTGCTCATCGTGAATAACCTTACCTCGAACGCGATTAAGTACTCGCGCGAAAGCGATCCGATTCTGCTGTGCGTGGATGAATTTGAATCCGAAGTGGTGATCAGAATCATCGACAAAGGAATCGGCATTCCTCAAGCCCTGCAAAAAAAGATCTTCCAGCGCCAGCAAGGTCTTGGGCGTGTCGGGTTACAAGGCGAGCAGTCGTTCGGACTCGGGCTCTACATTTCCAAAACACTGGCCGATATGCTTGGCGCGGAAATCTGGTTTGAAAGTGAAGAAGGCAAGGGTTCATCCTTTTCGTTGAGCATTCCAAAGGAATAAAAATCCGGACACAAAAACGGTCGCGGGAGTTGGCATTAAATGCTATCTTTCCATAACCCGTTTTCAAATGAACCTAAAATCCGGACTGCTGCTGGTCACTGCCTGCCTGATGCTTGGCGCATGCTCTTCAACCGTTGAAAAACCGTCACTTGATCATACCAAACTGGCGAACGCACATTTCCAGGAAGATGCAGCCTGGTACGAGTCGAACATTCCTTTCTTTGAATGTTCCGACAAAGAGATTGAACAGGTTTACTACTACCGGTGGAAGCTCTACAAAGCGCACATCCGAAACACCGGTGCGAATGAATTTATCATAACAGAATTTATCGATCACGTGGCATGGGACCGTGAACCGTTCTGCACAATCAACGCAGCATCGATGCATCACATATATGAAGGGCGCTGGCTGCGCGATCCGCGCTACCTGGACGGCTACATCAACAATCTATACCAGCAGGGTGGTAATGACAGGCGGTACAGTGAAAGTGTAGCCGATGCTGCGTATGCACGATACCTGGTAGATGGCGACAGGGATTTCCTTCTTTCACAGCTCGATAAAATGAAAAGTACGTACGAGGGTTGGTACGACCACTGGGACAGTACGAAGCATATGTTCTGGATTCCGGCAATGCCCGATGCAACCGAATATACGATTGCGTCTATCGATGGTTCGGGTGGTACTGCAGGCTTTGATGGTGGCGAAACCTTTCGGCCGACCATTAATAGTTACATGTATGGCAATGCGTTGGCAATTTCCAAAACAGCTGCATTAAAAGGTGACCGTGAAACGCAGGCGTTGTATGCACAACGTGCAGCCGACTTGAAATCGCGCGTGGAAAAATACTTGTGGAATGATTCGCTTCAGCATTTCACCGACCGCTATAAAATGAACAACACGTTTGTGAAATACTGGTCGTTCATTCGCGGGCGGGAACTGGCCGGCATGGCACCCTGGTACTTTAATCTTCCAGCCGATGATGATGCGTACACCGTTGCCTGGAAACACGTTCTCGACACCGCACAGCTTCTCGGCAGGTATGGATTCCGAACAAACGAACCTTCCTATCAATATTATTTCAAACAATTCATTTGGTTTGAAGGAAAACGCGGAAGCCAGTGGAACGGCCCGAGCTGGCCGTATCAATCCAGCCAGACGTTGACGGCCATGGCCAACGTGCTGAACAATTATAACCAGCAGCTGATCTCAAACTCCGACTATCTGAACGTGTTAAGGCTTTTCACACGCCAGCATTATTTACCTGACGGAAAAATTAACCTGGTTGAAAATTATGATCCCAACCTGGGCGGACCGATCGTTTATTATTACTGGAGCAATCATTACCTCCACTCTACGTACAACAACTTGATTATTTCCGGGCTGTGTGGAATCCGGCCATCGGAAGGCGACAGCTTAACGATCAACCCGCTCATCGATAACTCGATTGAATATTTTTATCTTGATAACATTAACTATCGCGGTCATGACGTTTCGGTAGTCTATGACCGGGACGGAACCAAATACAACATTGGTAAAGGCGTCACGGTTTTTGTAGATGGAAAGAAGGCTGACGCAACTGGTCGGGGTTCCAAAAAGGTTGTATCCATCGGTGAACCCCGTAACCGGGCATCTGAAAAAACACCGGTTAATGCTGCGTTGAATCTGCGCAAAAAAGACTTCCCGGTCCCGTCAGCGTCTGTTAACAATTTACCCGATTCGCTTTACCAGGCAATTGATGGTCGCATCTGGTACTTCCCGGAAATCCGGAACCGGTGGGCGACTACCGGATCAACCTCAACAACCGACTGGTATTCAATCGACTTTGGAAAAACCACGACTTTGAACGCTGTCAACCTTTACCTGTTTGTGGATCATACTCGTTTTGAAACACCGGATTCATTTACGGTTGAATATAAATCCGGTAACGATTGGAAATTAGCAGAACTAAAAGGTTCAAAGCCATTAACCGGGAATACATCCAACACAATTGAATTCAGTACGGTACACGCTGAGGCCCTACGTATCACGTTTGAACATAAGACCAGGCAAGTAGCACTCACCGAACTGGAGTGTTACTAATTTTCTAAGAATCATGAATAGCACCCAACCGATTGACCGGCCGTTTACGGAAGAGGTAGAGAAAAAACCTGAGTCATCAACAGGCCTTATGATTGAACTGGCACTGGCGGTAATTCTGGCCGCGGGCGTACTCGTGCGCGATGTACTCGGCTTTCCGAGAACGGTTGTCTTTCCGATGTTTGTGGCTCTTTTGCTCGGGGCCATCTATCTGTTTGCAAACTGGTGGATTAACAAACCTGCGACAACCTCGTTTCGCACGGTTGCCATAACAATCCTTTACGGTTTTACATCCTTTACGGTTTTGTTCGCCTTCGTATTCAAATTCATGTACTTGCCCGGGGAACCGAAGATGATGATTCTGGGTTTCGTACTCATGATCATTACCGGTTTTCTGGACCGTATTACTTCGATCAAAAAAACGATGGTTGGCAACAAAAGGACAACCTGGAGATTCGCCCTCCTTTCAATCGTGATTCTACTCTATGCACAAATTGATGACGATAGTCGCATCCGATTCAGCTACCGCAGATACCCCGAGTTTCTGCAGTATTACGATCAGCACAAAGATTCAGAGCGGTTTGTTGACATTGAAGAGAATTATTTTGGAGTATAACCTCTATTCGATCGCTTTTCCAGGTACGACTTAACCGCAAACGCAACAATTCCGAGCGCGATTACGCAGGCGCCTCCGGCAATCATTTCCCATCCGGTTGAAAAAAGAATAAATGCCCACATGCCAATGGCGACAATCACGGGCCATGGATATAAGGGCATTTTATACGGAAATTCTTTACTCTTGCTTCGTCTTAGAATCAATAACCCAATTGCCTGTCCGATAAACTGGATCAGAATGCGCATCGCGAGAATGGCACTGATTACCTCGCTCAGCCGAAACAACAAACTGAATACAAATGCAATTCCGCCAAGCACGAGCAACGAGACGTAGGGAAAATTTCCGGTGGGGTGCAACCGTGCAAATACGTTGAAGAACGAGCCATCGGCAGCAGCCGCATACGGAATACGGCTATAGCCCAGGGTTGCCGAAAACACCGAAGCAAATGCTACGATCAGAATAAGAATGGTGGCAACAGTTGCGGCAACGGGGCCGGCCAGTTCCTGCATGAATAAACTAACCAGAAACTCACTGTCTTTCGCGTAATTCCACGGGATCACGCTTACCACACTTACATTCATTAAGATGTATAACGCGGATATTCCGAAAATGGAAAGAAACATGCTGCGCGGAATATTTTTTGAAGGATCAATGATCTCGCCACCCAGGTGACAAACATTATAATATCCCAGGTAGCTGTAAACCGTTTTCACGGATGCATAGCCAATGGCTGCAACAAACGCATAGTTGACGGTAAGATTTTGATTCATGTCGGCCAGCGGCTGAAGGAAATTCCCGTGCACCACTCCGCCACCGATAATCCAGAGTATGGTTCCGATCACAACTACCCAAAGCGCCACGCTTATTTTACCAATGGCTTCGATCTTGCGGAAGAGTAACACAACAATCAGCACAACCACTCCCCCGCTGATCATCTTCGATTGCCAGATCGATACCGGCACGAGGTAAGAAAAATATGCCGCGAAGCCTATCGCTGCCGATGCGATGACCAACGGAGCCTGGATCATGGTTTGCCAGACGAACAAAAAGCTCATCAACTTTCCGGCACCGGTTTTTGCGTAGGTCTCTTTGAGAAAATTATAGGAACCTCCGGCCAGCGGAAACGCAGCACCCAGTTCGCTCCATACCATGGCATCGATAAACGAAAGCAATGCGCCCGCGATCCACGCATACAGAAAGTACGGACCATTCATCGCGCCGATGACCATGGGCATGGTTATGAACGGACCAATACCGACCATGTCGATCATGTTGATGGCCGTGGCCTGAAGGAGTCCGAGTTTGCGTTCGGGAACGGGTGCGGGCATTCGAGGTGGTTTTCCCGACAAACACGATTATTTAAAAATTAGTGTCGGATCAATCGAAAATAGTCAATGTTTTTCAGAGTGCCATGCACTTCCGGAAGCAGGCTTGAGAAATGCCAGCAGATGATTCACAAACTGATCGGGCTTCTCGAGCATGGGTACGTGGCCGCAATTCTCGATAAACTTGATTTCTGAATTCGACAGCAGATCATTAAAGTGAAGTGCCGACTCCGGGGGAGATACAGGATCATGTAACCCCCAGACCAATAAAACAGGGTGATCAATCTTGTTTAAGAAAGCAGAAACCTGGAAAAGTTTTGACGACTCGGCAATTTTACCCAGGGCCGCTTGTTTCGATTCATCACCGGCAACTTCGCAGAGCTCTTCCGCTATTTTGTCGGATGAATAGCCCTTAAAAAAATAGGCGTGTTCAAATTCATCCTGCAAGATCTGAAAATTCAGTGCTTCCGGATCCGCCAGCGGATTTCGTTCCATTAGTCCCGCACTCCCTACCAATACCAGCTTACGAACATTGGCCGGATAGAGGTGGGTGTACATCAACGCAAGTTGTCCACCCACGGCATGCCCCACCAACACAACATTTTTGAGCGCATGATGTTCGATAAACTCATGCAACACATGAGCGATGTGCCTTACATTAGCATCTTCCAGCGGTAAATCACTCAGGGGAATTCGGGGAACAATTACCCGGTATGAATTCCGAAGTGCTTCCACCACGGGTTTCCAGATGTGAACATTACCGAAGATTCCATGCAATAAGATTACTACCTGCCCTTCTCCGGTGTTGACATACGTTTGGTAATATGAATTATTCGATACCCCCATCCCTCCAACCATTAAAATTAAAGCAAAGGCTTATGCTCAAGTTCGTACACCGGTTGCAGGCGTTGCTCCAGATAATCTACAAACGCCTCGTGCGGATTAAACCCGATCACGTCCTCCGCCTGTGCAATAAAGTTCGATAAGGCATTGATGTCGTAGTAATGGGGTTCATTTGTTTCGGGATGGATCAGGTACTCCACGCCACCGGCATCAAGCCGGGCCGCCTTCGCAATCCGTTCAACATCGTCAATGATTTTACGGTCGGGAACGAACGACTCAACTCTTATCCGACCCGTTGAATTTTCCGAGTCTTTGTCGGCTGTCCGGATTTCGTGAAGTTCGGCAGCCGAAAGATTAAAGTTGCCGCGGGCAGGAAAGATTTTGATGGCATATAAGAACTTGCTGTTGAGTGTTTCTACCCGAACAATGTATCCGCCTTTTGGCGGAATGAATTCCTGCACAAGCGTGGAGTGATCAACTCCCAAATTGATCTGATGCAAATCGATGGCGCGTTGCAATTTTTGCGGGGTGTCGAATTTCAAAATCCCCGCCCCGATGCTGCCCAGGTTAGGTTTAAGCAGAATCGGAAAACGAAGCGACTTGGCCGCAGACAACAATTGGCTGATGTGGTTAATCACCCGGGTTTTGGGGAACGATAGCCCGAGGGAAGCAATCAGTCCGAGCTGGCGGGCCTTGGATGTTTCGATTTCCTGTGCGAAGGTGCCATTCACCACGGGTATCCCGAGGCGTTCGATATGATTGAGAAAGTTTGCCGTGTAAAAGATACCCTGCACGTTACCGCGCAAATACGCGGATGAGCTTACCCGGTTCACGACCAGGCTGTAGGGCGCATCGCGTTCCTGCGGATTGAATTGGTTTTGGGCAGCATTGATTCTTACAAACGGAATGTTCCTGCGCTGTAGTTCATCAAAAAGGGGCTTGAACCAAACGTGATGTTCGTAAAATATTCCAATGGGTTTATTCGGAGATTTCATGTAGAAAAAGGTGAAATGGTAGATTGATTTTAAAAAGTGGTTCGGAGAACCGGATCGCAGCCGATCTTGGATGGCTGAAGGATCATGGGGTAGTCTGTCTCTGCTTCATGCGCGTTTAAATTTATAGTTCCCTTTTCGTTGGGCGGATGGGCACTGATCCGTTTTACCGGAAGTTGCCAGGGGATCATCGAGTCCGTCTCTTCTCCCTTCTGTATAAATCGTTCACAAAAGTAGAAGTAAATTTGATTTTACCAATAAAGTCTATCGATTTAGTAGAGTATTTAAAATATTTTTTACTTTTGAGGTAAAATAGGTTGTTATGAATTTCGCTGCGTTTGTTGTTCCGGCCTTCCTGCTCTTTACTGCGTTGGAGTACTGGTATGCCCGCAAAAAAGGCCGTTCCGACCTCTTCTCATACGAAAACGCCGTTACCAACATTTCGGTTGGGATAGCCGAACGGCTGCTGAGCCTGCTCATCACGGCAAGTTTCTACGCTCTCTACTATTATGTCTACGAAAATTATGCACTCTATCAGATTCCGAACCACTGGCTGGTGTGGGTGGTTCTGCTGCTGGCAACTGACTTTGTTTGGTACTGGTATCACCGGTTGGGGCATGAGATAAACCTGTTCTGGGGCGCACACGTGGTACACCACCAGAGCGAAGAGTTTAACTATACAGTTTCCGCACGAATCACGGTATTGCAGGCCCTCATCCGGAATTTATTCTGGTGTACGTTGCCGTTCCTCGGGTTTCACCCTGCCATGGTGATCACCATCCTGGTCGTACATGGCGCATACTCATTCTTCACGCATACGCAGGTAATCGGCAAGCTCGGCTGGCTGGAACACATCTTCATCACGCCTTCTCATCACGGGGTGCATCATGCCTCCAACGATAAATACCTGAACAAGAACTATGGCGACATCTTTGTATTCTGGGACAAGTTATTCGGCACGTTTCAAAAGGAAGAAGAGAAGCCGGTGTATGGATTAACGCATCCGCTGAAGAGCTACAGTTTCCTGTGGCAGCACTTCCATTACTACGCAGAACTCTGGGAAGCGTGCAGACGCAGCGGGAGTGTATGGCAGTCGATTAAGATAATGTTTGGCAAGCCGGAAATGATCGACCAGGAAATTCGTCCCGCGCTCGAAGCCAAACTGCTTCCGCGTAAGGCGGCTCCCCGGCACACCTTCAGGTTCCGCGCCTACCTAAACGTTCAAATTGCCGCTGCCCTTGCAGGGTTATTCTTCTTCATTCTTTTGTACCCAAAACTGGATCGTGTCGAAATAACACTGGCGGTAAGTGTTATCCTGCTTACGCTGATCAATTGTGGTGCCATGCTCGAGTTGCAACGCTGGATTTACTTTGTTGAGATCAGCCGCGCTTTGCTGTTGCTTGGTTCGGTTTGTTACTGGGCACACAGCTTCACCACGTTTGCTTGCAGTGTTCTGATATTGATGAGTGTTTGTTCACTCGAACTTGTAGAAAAGAACTACTATCAATTCGTTTATGCCCGAAACCTAAAGCGTTTTGGGAAGTTTAAAAAACATTGAACATCATGGCTTCCGAAAATTCTTTGTCCTGCCCGGTTGACTTTGTCTCCGTTAATGAAAACAAAATCAGGATTATTGCCCTGCACGTATTCGTGCTGTCGATCATAATTTTATTCAGCCCGCATTGGCTTTCGATCGGACTGCTCGCGATTGATTTCTTTCTCCGCACATTCAAGTTAAACAAGTTCAGCCCGTTCGCCATCAGCGCTGCCGGGATCACAAAGGTTTTAACGTTAGGGTTTAAACCGGTGGATCAGGGACCGAAGCGGTTTGCTGCCGGTGTCGGGCTGACTTTTTCATTGGCGATGCTAGCCACCTATTTTGCTGACTACACCACGGCTACGTTAATTCTCACCGCAATAATCACGGTGTTCTCTTTCCTGGAGTCATTCCTCGCATTCTGTGCCGGATGTTATGTGTACACATTTTTGGCCCAGGTGTTTAAAGCAAGACAGTTATCGAACCGGTTACGTAATTAATATACACCGCACTACAGGGCATCAATTAAGCCACCGGCAACGTAAAATAGAATTTGCTGCCTTTGCCAACTTCGCTGGTTACTGCGATTGAGCCGTGCTGTGCTTCAATGAACTCTTTTGAAATCGCCAGGCCCAGTCCGGTACCCGAAGGAGTTCCCGGAACCTGAAAAAATTTCTCAAATAGCCGCGTAAGGTACTTTTGCTCAATTCCCGGCCCCTCATCGACTACCGTAAACACTACGTTCTTTCCCTGAACCTCACAGGTAAGTCTGATCGTGCCGTTTTCAGGGCTGTACCGAATTGCGTTGGTTAACAAATTCACCAAAACCCACGTAGTCTTATCAACATCGGTGTTCACCGTTTGCTCCGCAGCTCCAACCTGCGATTCTATGGTCACACGCTTCCTTTCAGCCTGAAACTTTACTGCTTCCAATGCCACCGGAATAATATCCTGCGGACTTGCCGTTCGGATGGTAAGCTTAATGTTTCCGGTTTCAACCTGGGAAAGATCCAGGAGCTCATTTGTTATCTTCGCCAACCGCATCATCTCACTTTCAAGCGATGAGACAATATTTGCTTGCTCCGGGTTCATCTCGCCCACACGTTTATCCTGCAAAAGCTTTACGCCCATTTGCAGGGATGCAATCGGAGTTTTGAGTTCATGGCTGATGGTGGCAATAAAATTTGTTTTGGCCAGGTCAAGCTCTTTATAGGGGGTAATGTTTTTCAAAATGATCACCTGACCGATGGAAACTGGTTTGGTTTCGCCCGTGGGGGTATATTCAATTAATGTAAACTCACGGGTAAAGTAATTCTCCTTTCTGCCTACCACGGCCTTCAGAAGCTTTGCGGCACTGTCGTTTCCCCCCTGGCGGATCAGACTTCTGAAAAGGTCATTGTTAACGGCTATATCGGGAGCATACTTTCCAACAACATCCTGTTTCTTTAAATTCAGCAGACTCAACGCCTGATCATTCACAAATACAACACGACCGTTTTCGTCTAAGCCGATTACCGGATCATTCATACGGTCGATGATCGTTTCGATACGCTTTTTCTCAAACAATATGTTAGCCAGGTTACTGTGTTCATATTCATCGAGCTTCTCGGCCATCAGGTTGAACGCTTCCGCCAGCTCACGGAATTCATCGTTGCGATCGAAATGCAGTCGTTCCTCATAGTTCTTGTTTGCGATTGACTTGATACCTTCCGTCAGCTGAATTATCGGGTTGGCGATGTATCCGGGAAAATTCACAATAAACGAGAAAGCCGCCAGGGTGCAGATAGTAACAATAATAATGAGATAGGTAGAAGCATTCCGGGCGGTTTCGCGTGACGCGTCATTTTTCCTGACGATGGCTTTCATGTTTATCTCCTGGATCATCAACGCACTGTTTCGGATGTCAACGAGTGTGCTGTCGGTGATACCAGTATTTTTTAACTTTTCGAATATTACCCGAAGCTGATGCGTGTACTCCCGTTCCCCAGGCTCAGTGATATTGGCTTCCTGACGTTGCAGATTCTTTTCCATTCGATTCATCGCTCTAACACTATCGGTTCGCAGGCTGTCACAGCTACTGATAATGGCTTTCGCGTATTCCAGCGATTCGTAATTATTTTTCAGAATGTTTTCCGACTCACCCGAGAGCGTTTTAAAATAATACACACCTACAGCAGCAACCCCGATGATCACTGCAAACAGGAACAACAACCCCCACGCAACTTTCTTTTTGATGCTCATGACAGAATAATTACGTCAATATCAGAAGCTGACAACTTATTTAATAAACGATTAAACATCGTGGTTTTGAGCATTATTCGCCAAAGTGTTAAGTGCGGTTTGCCGATACAAACCGTAGTGATGTGTTTTTGTTCTGCGACTCGCGCAATCTCAGCAGGTACGTTCCGGCTCTTTACCTGCAACACTTCGCTTCCAAGTTCGGTGGCCATCTTGAAGTTATTGATCAAATGACGCTGAACCGACAGTTTGATGCGGTTGGCATCCTCGCCCGGAGTTTGAACATATAACACATACCATTTCGAGTTGTAATAATTTGCGAGCCGGGCAGTTTTACGGATAATCATTCTGGCCGTTTCATGATTTGAGCTGATACATGCCAGGAACCGTTCATGCCTGAGCTTCTCATTGATCACTACTTCCGTATCGACTTTACGCTCCACCTGAGATGCAACCTCCTTAAGCGCAAGTTCCCTGAGTTGCAGAATTTTTTCTGACTGAAAGAAATTGCGCAGCGCTGTTTCAATCTTGGAGGGATGATAAATTTTGCCTTCCCGCAGTCGGGCAATCAGCTCATCTGAAGTTAGGTCAATATTCACCACCTCATCGGCTACTTGTAAAATCTTATCAGGAATTCTCTCCTTTACATCAATACCTGTGATTCGCAATACATCGTCATGCAGGCTTTCGATATGTTGGATATTAACGGCACTGATTACGTTGATCCCGGCGTCGAGCAGCTCAAGCACATCCTGCCAGCGTTTTTCATTCTTGCTTCCCTCAATATTTGTGTGCGCCAGTTCATCTACTAGCACGATATCCGGTCGGGCATTCAGGATAGCCTGAATATCCATTTCTTCAAGTTCTTTACCTTTATAAAACGAGCGTTTTCGTTCGATCACCGGAATTCCCGCGAGTAGTTCTTGGGTTTCTTTGCGGTTATGAGTTTCGATGTATCCGATACGCACATCTACACCGTTGCGCTGCAAACTGTGCGCTTCCTGCAGCATCCGAAAAGTTTTGCCCACACCAGCACTCATCCCGATATAAATCTTGAACTTTCCGCGCCTGCTTTTGCGGATCAGGTTTAAAAAATGCTCAACCGACTGCTCGCGTGCACTCATCGTTAAAAATTCACCCCTAGGGCCGTTCCAATAAAGGTATTGCCAGTCGTAGTTCCGGAGTTATCTTTTACAAAAATGTTGTCTTCACTATGCAGGTTTCGTATCTCTGCACGCCAAAGTACGTTCGGGGTGATTGCATATTCCGCATTCAGTGAAATGCCGGTTGTTTTAAAGCCGTTGGGTGTTCCTGTAGCGATAATAACTCCATGCTCATCCTCGTAGTACTCCGCCCGCACCGCGAGTGCAAACTTTTCAGTCACGGCATACCGAACAATCACCACGGGCGAATACCAGGAGTTAGTCGAGGATGTCTCCGGAGATTTTTCCTCCAACCCGTAGTCAAACCCTATTGTTACTCCAAACTTTGGTGACAATTGAAAGATTCCATAAAAGTTATGAAAGTATCGCATTTGCCTGGCGCTGTCGGGTTTGTCGGTTCCAATAAAGCTGCTGCTATTGAGGGTGACGTTGCCGGCAGGCTTATAGGTTACTTGCGTACCAAAGGAGGGTAACGAGTTTCCTTCCACGCGATGAATCCGCTGCCAGCCGTTTAACACAAGTGCTGACAAGAACCATTTACCGTCATCGGTGGTGTATGAAATTTTTGCACCCGCTTCAAAATACGGAGTGTTGTCGGCCAGCATGCTGCGCGTAAGATTCCAGCAATCCTTTCCGATTGCGCTTTCGAACCCGATGTGGGAAGTAAATATCCCGGCATCAATCCAGAGGTTTTTATTTTTAGAAAGTTTTACACCCGCATTCGCTTCCAGCACATTCTTAAACACTCCGGGTTCAGCCGCCAGGTTAGCGTTCGCGTACGTACCGGTCATAAGGGCCAGGTTGGCGCGAACCCGATCTGTCGTGTAAGTAGCTTTTACAAAACCGAGGTTGAGGTTTACCTCGTTGTGCCGATTGTAAGAATAAATGAACGAAGGCCGGACGTTACTTTCCGGCTGGTTGAGGTCATACACGTAGTAGGTCTCCACGTACCCGGAAAACGTCAGCGGAGACGCGGGTTCATCCTGCGCTTCCGAGGTCAGGGAAATAAAAACCAGTGCAACCAGAATTATCTTTTTCATAGGAGAATATGTCAATAGTAGTTAAAAATCTAGTTCAGTTGATCAAGCGCTACGTTTAACCGAAGAACATGAACCCGGGGGGTGCCCATGCGCAACAGCGGCTGCTCGACATGCTGATCAACAAGTGCTTTTACTTTTTGCCGGTTGATTTTTCGTACCCGCGAAATTCGATCAACCTGTACGTAAGCAGCTTCGGGTGAGATATGGGGATCCAGGCCTGCTCCCGAAGCAGTCACAAGATCGACCGGAACCTGCTCCTTCTGTATCGTTGGATTGTGTACCAGAAACGTATCAATCCGAGCCTTTACCTGTTCGAGGTACTCCGGGTTTGCAGGACCTTTATTCGAACCACCGGTTGACGCAGCGTTATAATCGACTGCTGACGGGCGGCTGTTGAAATACCGGTCTGTGTCAAATTTCTGACCGATCAACTCGAAACCACGCACTTGATTATCTGCAACAACAACTTCTCCGTCACCCTTTCCGGGTGTAACCTGGCTTATCAGGGTAATTAACATGGGATAACCAACTCCGAAAATCAACAGGGTAATACAGGTGAGTCTGACGGCAATTAACAAATGAGTTTTCATAACGTTCGTATTATATCAAAGGTGCGATGACGAGATCGATGAGCTTAATGCCAATGAACGGCACGATTATTCCACCCAATCCGTAAATCAATAGATTCCGCGCAAGCAGCGCACCTGCCCCTACAGGTTTGTAGGCAACGCCGCGCAAAGCCAGCGGAATCAGCATTGGGATAATAATCGCATTGAAAATTACAGCCGATAAAATTGCACTTTCCGGGCTGGCCAGTTTCATAATGTTCAATGCCTGCAACGCAGGAATGGAAGTCATAAACAACGCGGGTACAATCGCAAAGTATTTTGCCACGTCATTGGCGATTGAAAACGTGGTCAAGGTACCCCGCGTAATCAACAATTGCTTTCCGATCTCCACTACCTCGATCAGTTTGGTAGGATCGTTATCCAAATCCACCATGTTACCGGCTTCTTTGGCCGCCTGGGTTCCGCTGTTCATGGCTACACCAACATCGGCCTGTGCCAATGCGGGTGCATCATTTGTACCATCACCCATCATGGCTACCAACTTCCCTGCAGCTTGTTCCTGGCGGATATAGGCAAGTTTGTCTTCGGGTTTGGCTTCGGCTATATAGTCATCCACTCCGGCTTTTTGCGCGATGTATTTTGCGGTTAACGGATTGTCACCGGTAACCATTACCGTCTTCACGCCCATCTTTCGTAACCGTTCAAATCGTTCGGTGATGCCGGGTTTAACAATGTCCTGAAGTTCAATGGCACCAAGCACCTTAAAGTTCTCCGCCACTACAAGCGGGGTTCCACCATTACCGGATATTTCTTCAACGACAGCTTTTATGTTGGCCGGAATTGCACGACCCTGTTTTTCGACAAGATTTTTGATTGCATCAAATGCGCCTTTCCGGATACTTCTTCCTTCCAGTTCGATTCCGGAAGAGCGCGTTTCCGCAGAAAACCTGATCACCCGTGCTCCGGGCAAGCCATAGTTCGCATCGGTTGAACTGCCGATCACCGCAGGATGCTTAAAGCCCTTTGATGCCGCCAGTTCTACAATCGACTTGCCTTCCGGGGTACTGTCAGCCAATGACGCGATCGTGGCACTTTCCATCAGCACATCTTCCGGCACACCTTCGGCTGCGTAAAAACTTGTGGCCTTCCGGTTGCCGATGGTGATCGTTCCGGTTTTGTCCAGCAAAATGGTATCCAGATCACCAGCTGTTTCCACGGCTCGTCCGGATTTTGAAATTACGTTGGCCTGCAGTGCGCGATCCATTCCTGCAATTCCGATAGCCGACAGCAGACCACCAATGGTTGTCGGGATCAGGCAAACAAACAACGCGATCAGCGCACCAATGGAAATCGGAGTTTGTGCATAGTCGCCAAAAGGTTTTAAGGTTACGGTTACCAACAAGAATACGATTGTAAATCCCGACAATAAAAGTGTTAACGCAATTTCATTCGGTGTTTTCTGCCGGCTGGCACCTTCCACCAGTGAAATCATTTTATCGAGGAAGCTCTCACCCGGCTGAGTTGTTACCATAACGTTAATCCGGTCAGACAATACTTTTGTGCCCCCGGTAACGGAACTTTTATCGCCACCGGCTTCCCGGATAACAGGAGCCGATTCGCCGGTGATTGCGCTCTCATCAACCGTGGCAATGCCTTCAATAATTTCACCGTCAGACGGAATGATATCGCCTGTTTCGCAAATAAACACGTCACCCTTTTTCAACTGACTTGAGGCTTTTATCACTACACTTCCATCGTCAGCAACTGTTTTTGCCGGTGTCTCCTCGCGTGTTTTGCGAAGTGAATCGGCCTGGGCCCTGCCGCGCGCTTCGGCAATTGCCTCGGCAAAATTTGCGAAGAGTAACGTCAACAACAGCACTACAAAAATTATGCTGTTATACAACGGTGAGCCCTGATCGCTGTGCGAAAACGAGTAGATTGTTACCAGCAACATGATGAGAGTTCCAACTTCAACACAAAACATCACCGGGTTTTTCATCATCAGCCGCGGACGCAGTTTAACAAAAGACTGTTTGATTGACTCACGCACCAGCGCAGGATCAAATAATCGGACTTCTTTTTTAATATGTTTACGCATCGTATTCAGAGTTGCATTACAGGGAAAAATGTTCAGCCAGCGGGCCAAGCGTTAGTGCCGGAAAGAATGACAGCGCAGCAATGATGATGATCACCGAAAGCAGTACTGCAATAAAGGCAGGGCTTTCAATGCGGAGTGTGCCCGCGCCTTCCGGGATATACTTTTTACCGGCAAGCGATCCGGCAATCGCCAGCGGGCCGATAATCGGAATGAACCGACCAAACAACATGCATAATCCGCACAAGATATTCCAGAACGGGGTTGCATCACCCAGCCCTTCGAAACCCGACCCATTGTTGGCAGCCGATGAAGTGAATTCATAAAGCATCTCGCTGAAGCCATGAAATGACGGATTAGCAAGCCAGCCGATATCCGGGTTATTGGTTTGAATTTGCGAAGCAATGGCAGTTCCGGTTAAAATCAGTAGCGGGTGAAGAATTGCAACCAGTGCAGCAATTTTAACTTCTCTCGCTTCGATTTTCTTTCCCAGCAGTTCCGGAGTGCGCCCAACCATCAACCCCGAGATAAACACGGCAATGATAACGAACACAAAAAAGTTGATGAACCCAACTCCTGCACCCCCATAGATTGCATTGATCATCATGTCGAGCATATACACGCCTCCGGAAATGGGCGTTTGACTGTCATGCATGGAGTTAACGGAACCGTTGGACGTTGATGTTGTTGACACCCCCCAGAATGCGCTGGCTGCGGTGCCGAAACGCACCTCTTTTCCTTCCATCGATCCGGCTGAGTTATCAATACCCATTTCAGAAATCATCGGATTACCCGCGGATTCGAAGTACACGGTAATCGCCACGAACGAAACAAATACCAGCGTCATCGCGGCAAAGAACGCGTACCCGACTTTCGGCTTGCGGATGTAGTATCCAAATGCAAACACAAGCGCCATGGGAATGATCAGGATAGCAAAGTTTTCCACGAGGTTTGTCAGGTAATCGGGATTTTCAAAAGGATGTGTGGAATTCGGACCAAAATATCCCCCGCCATTGGTGCCTACCTGTTTGATCGCAACCATGGGTGCAACCGGCCCGCGGGCAACACTAACCGTATCGCCCTGCAGCGAAACGACTTGTGCTGCGCCTTCAAATGTGGATGGTGTTCCGCGAAATACGAGGAAAATCGCCACGACAATCGAGATTGGTAGTAAAATTCTTGTACAGCTTTTAAGAAAAAGCACATAGAAGTTACCCAGGTCAGAAGCCTGACGCTGCAGGACACCTTTAAACAACGAAACCATCGCAGCAATACCTGTTGCCGCACTCACAAATTGCAGAAAGCAGAATACCACGAGTTGCGTAACGTAACTTGCACTAGTTTCACCGCTGTAGTGTTGCAAGTTCGTGTTCGTCATGAAACTTATCGCCGTGTTGAACGCGGTTGTGGGTTCCATCGAGGTGATGTGATCGGGGTTCCCGAATGGATGCCAGCCTTGTGTTAACAAAATCAGCATCGCCCATAAAAAGAAAATCAGATTGAGAATCAGCGAAGCTTTTACATTCTCTTTCCAATTCATGGATTTCGCAGGATTGATCCGGCAGATCCGGTAGATTAAATTTTCCGCCGGCAGCATAAAATCAAGCCATGTTTTCTCGCCTAGAAATACCCTGGAACAGTATTTCCCGAGCGGTATCGCGAGCAGCATTGTTAACACAAAAAGAACGACAATGCCTAAAATTTCTGAATTCATATGTGGTTAGTTAAAATGGAAATCAGCGATCCTGAACTTAAAAGCGTTCAGGTTTCAGCAATGCGTACAGCAAGTATCCAAACATGAGTACGCTAACAAAAAGTAAAGCAATCATCATGGGTTATAAATTTTCAAAGGCATCGGTGAGTTTAAACAGCAGCCAAAAACAAAACAGGCCGAGGAAAAACATAGCAAGGGTTATCATCACGATTCAGTTTGTTGGTTAGAATTTAACCGCGACAAGGCCAACGCTGTGCTAAAATCAGTTCTAACTTGAAAATCAACCAATTACGTGTAAAGCGAAGCAGTCAACCCTTCGGAATCCGAAGGGTGTTGTGCAGGAATGGAAAAGGCTGCAGGCAAAAAATGACAATTTCGGGCCTCCCGGTGTTGGTACAGAAGTTGCCTACTGCGGGGCCGTATCATTAAACATACACTTCTATGAACGTTGTACTGATTGCTTCCGCACTTGTTTTGATTCTCGTTCTTTCGGGACTGCGCATCGCCCAGGAATATGAACGGTCTCTCGTTTTCCGGCTTGGTCGCTTCCAGGGGCTACGCGGCCCGGGGTTGTTCTGGATCATCCCCTTTATCGAATGGCAACAACGTATCGACATTCGAACACGCACCGTAAACCTGGAACAACAGGAGACCATCACCAAGGACAGCGTCACGATCAAAGTGAATGCCGTGCTATGGTTCAACGTCAGCAATGCCTCTGATGCTGTGCTGAAGGTTGCCAACTTCAATCAGGCTGTTTACCAGTTTGCGGTAACAACGTTGCGCAATATCATTGGTCAGCATTTCCTGGATGAAGTATTGAAAGAACGCGAGAAAATTAATAAGACGTTGCAAGCCATTGTTGATGCCGCAACCGAACCCTGGGGTATTAAGATCGAAATGGTGGAGATGAAAGATGTAGAGATTCCGGGATCCATGCAGCGGGCCATGGCACGTGAAGCCGAAGCGGTTCGCGAAAAACGCGCACGGATCATTAAGGCCGAGGCGGAATTCGATGCCGCCGAAAAGCTCACCCTTTCAGCCAAACAGATGGCCGATAACCCTATTTCGCTTGAACTGAGAAGAATGCAAATGCTTTCCGAAATTGGAATTGATAACAACACCACGACCGTGATTTTGATGCCTTCTGAATTTCAGAATGCAGCCAGGAGCTTTACCGAATTAGTGAACATGAAAAAGAACCCTTCATGAAAAAAATCATCTTTTTCGTAGCCATCATCGCAGGATCACTTTCCCTGGGTGTTCACGTAAGCACACACCTCGGGGTAAACGTTGAAGAGGCCTTTCCCGCGGTAATGGGATTGCACGCTGGAATCTTTCTTCTGTTGATCCCGATGATCGCGATGCTCAGGAAGAACCCCGAAATACAACGGTACGAGCAGCAACCCTGGCATGAAAAGATGCGTAACCCGTTTGGTCTTTGGACAGTTGCTCTCGCGCATTGCCCGTTACCGCTAAAAATTCTCACAGGCGTGTGCCTTCTGTATGCGATCATTAATTTCATGACCGGGATGAGCGATAGAAATTTATCCATCCTGAATTACTTTTCAGGCATATGGATGGCCTTTTACTCGTTTATACTTTCTATTTCATACCCTTTTAGACCGCAACAAGTCTTATAAAGTGGATTATCGAGAGAGCAATCTAACCGATTGCTCTCTCCATTAAAACGCCTTCAGGCTTCAGGACAGGTTGAAGTCTTTTAACTTCTGATAAAGCGTAGTTAATCCAATACCCAGCAACTTAGCAGCGTGGGTTTTGTTACCGTTGGTAATGCCGAGCACTTTCCGGATGTGATGCTTTTCGACTGACGTGAGGTCAAGCGATTCGTTGTCCTGATCAGTTAAAAAATCGGACGGCAGTAATGACTCCGAAAGTTCCTCATCAGCAAGAATTACACTGCGCTCAATGACATTTTTCAATTCGCGAATGTTTCCCTTCCACGCGTGAGATTCTAGGGCCTTCACAAACCCGGGCGACACAGCAGGAATAGTCCGGTTGATTTTCAACGAAAACTGTCGGATAAAAAAATCGGCCAGTGCGCGGATATCCAGCTTGCGTTCGCGAAGCGCTGGTAGTGTAATGGAAAACACCGACAGCCGATAATACAGGTCGCTGCGAAAAGATCCTTTTTCTGATTCCGAAGCCAGATTGCGATTGGTAGCAGCGATGAAGCGAACATTCACCCGTCTCAATTTGCTCTCGCCTACCCGGTAGAACTCGCCGGTCTCGATCACCCGCAACAATTTGGCCTGGAGATCGATATTCATTTCGCCAATTTCATCCAAAAACAAGGTTCCTTCGTGAGCTTCTTCAAGATATCCTTTCGAAGCTTTGTTCGCGCCTGTGAATGCTCCTTCGGCATGACCGAACAACTCATTCTCCAGTAAATCTTTCGCAAACGCACTGCAATTGACGGCAATAAAGGGTTTGGCTTTGCGATGGCTTTCGTAATGAATGGCTTGCGCGAATACTTCTTTACCCGTTCCCGTCTCACCCAGTAACAGAACATGGGTATCAGTCGGTGCAACTTTTCGGGCCAAATCGATCGCATGTCTGATATGCTTATGTTCGCCGATGATCGTTTCAAAACCGTACTTATTCTGGAGCTTGCTCTCCAGGGAGATGATTTTCTGCTGAAGCAATGCCTTTTCACATGCTTTGCTGAGCAGGGGAATGATTTTATCCTGATGATCTCCTTTGGTCAGGTAGTCAAATGCTCCGTTCTTAATCGCCTTCACACCATCGGCAATTGTCCCATGTGCCGTGAGCACGATTACTTCAACGGCGGGAAATTCTTTCTTGACCTTTGCGGTAAATTCAACACCGTTTCCATCGGGAAGCTTAACATCGGAGATCACTACCTGGATTGAGTCGTCAAGCTGCTTCCAGCACTCCTTTAAGGAGGATGCTTCATACACGTGGTAGCCCTCAAGTTCAATGATCCGGGCCAAAAGCGTACGCAACGTGGTCTCATCATCCACAATCAGAACAGCAGGTTTCATGGGATCAAAACTACCGGTTTATTTTTAATTCAATTAGTCACCTCAATTGCAAAATTTTACCAAAGACGTAAGCCGCAGAGGAAGTCAGACTTTATCGTCCGGTTTTGACAGGTGTATAAGTCGTGCATAACAACCAACAAGAAATGTCAATGTTTTATAAAGAAAAAGCCCGGCTTTCGGCCGGGCTTTACGTATGCACAAGAAATCGTTAAAATTTCACCGGAATCTTGACCAGCGTGTTTTCCCAGCCAATCCACAGGTTGCTTGCACCGGTGCCGGCAGCGTCATCAAACACCATCGACAACGCTTCAATTTCAGTGTCCGACTTTGTTGCAGGAACATTGAATCGCACAACATCTTTTGTTTCATCATATTCATAATGTCCCCACGTATCAAGCTTGGAGTTAAAGATGATCGTCCATTCCTTTTCGTTTGGAATTGCGTACAAGGAATATGTACCGGCTTTCACCAGTTTATCGCCAAACGTTACATCGCGGAACAATTTGATCTCGGTCGTTTCATTTGCACCCAGGCGCCAGATCGTTCCGAACTTCTCTGTTCCGCCCAGCATCGTTCTGCCTTTTTTCTGCGGACGGCCATAAATCACCTTTGCAACAGCCGTTGAGCGTCTTCCGTTTTCACGGAGATACGCGATATCCGCAGGGCTCGGATCCAGGCTCGCAAATTTCTGTGCGTATGCAGCTTCACCCGCCAACAACGACAGGATCATAACAAAAAGCATTTTCGTTTTTTTCATATCAAAAGGTTTAACGTTTCAATCTATCAGGTACCGGGTTGCCAACCGAATGATTTACGGTGAACGGCTATTACCGGTGACGATTACAAATTTTTAACAACTTCTTTCGGCAATGCGTACTGCAGGCCCCAGTCTTTGAGGGCACCAAAAACCGGGAGCAGCGCCTTTCCCTTTTCGGTCAGGAAATATTCCACACGGGGTGGAATCTCCGGGTAAATGACCCGGTCAATCAATCCGTCTCGCTCCAGATCGCGCAACTGGGTTGTGAGCATCTGCTTACTCACATCTCTCAGCATCATGCTCATCTTACCAAAGCGGTTGATGTCGTTATTGATCAGGTGAAGAATCAGGATTTTCCACTTACCTCCGATCAAATTCATCGTGGCTGTTACCGGGCAATTCTCCAAATCAAAAATATCTACTTTCATAACTGACTGATTTTCAACAATAGTCATAACAATATGACTATATCAGATTAACATACCTACTTACAATAGTAAGACTCTTATGCTACACTTGCAACAGAATTCGGCCACACGACCGTGTAGCCCGAGCAGTTGAAACAAAAATTATCGCTATGAAAAAGTATGTGATCACAGGATCAATCGGCCACATCAGCAAGCCGGTTGTAGAAGGACTTGTAAAAGCTGGTAAGGAAGTACACGTTGTTACCAGCAATTCCGAAAAAGTAAAAGAAATTGAATCGCTTGGCGCGAAAGCATTAACCGGATCGCTGTTTGATTCCGCGTTCGTTAAGAAAGCATTTGAAGGAGCGGAAGTTGTCTACACGATGGTTCCGCCCATCTGGCAAACCGACAATTGGAAAGCTTCTCAGCTGGAGGTTGTTAACAACTACATCCAGGCACTAACCGGAAACAAAACCGTTAAATACATCGTGAACCTGAGCAGTGTTGGCGCGCACCTGGGCAGTGGCACCGGTCCGATTGATGCTATTGCAGCTTTGGAAAAAGAATTAAACAAATTATCAGGCATTCAGGTAAAACACCTCCGGCCTACATTCTTTTATTATAACTTCTTATCCCAACTCCCGATGCTGAAGCACGCGGGTATTATGGGCGGTAACTATGGCGAACAGAAAATCGCGCTGGTATCTCCGCACGATATTGCAGAAGTTGCCCTCGAAGAATTATTGAAGTTAACCTTTACCGGAAACTCCGTACGCTACATCAGCAGCGATGAACGTACCGGAAACGAAATTGCAGAAGTGTTAGGCAATGCCATTGGTAAAAAGTTTCCGTGGGTTGTGTTTACCGATGAGCAACTCCTGAAAGGTTTTCAGGAGGGTGGCCTCCCGCTCACGCATGCACGTGCCTATACCGAGATGGGTGCCGCGATGCGCAGTGGCAGGTTACTGGAGGACTATCAAAAAAATAAACCCGCTTTCAGTAAAACCAAACTGGACGATTTTGCGAACGAGTTCAAAGCCGCATTCGCGGGATAATGCAAGAGCGTCAGGATCACACGGTTCTGACGCTTCATTTTTTCCATCGGCTTTCGGGTGGTAGATTGGGGTTCGATTTTCGTTATGAACTCAGGCCGATCCATTGCCCTTGCCGGAATCTATTTTCTATTTAGTGCGATTATTACCACGTGGTTTATTGCACGCAAGGCCTGGCTGTACGAAAGTGCCGACCTGATGATTCTTTCCGGGAGCATTGCTGCCGGAAAATGGGCCATTCAACTCGTTGCTGCCGTGATGCTGCTACGCGAACAACGCTGGACCTTTATTAAAAACATCGGACTGGTTTGCCTCGCAGGATCGGTCGCGCTGCTGATATACTATTTTCTGCCTCTATCATGGGGTTTTCTAACACTCACAGTTTCCGTGGGGTTTTCAGTTTTGCTCATGATTCTTATGTACTATCGCGCGGTACGGCTTTCACATGTATCGATCTATTGGTTCTGGACCTGGATTGCCTGCGTGACGGTTGCTGTGTTCTTCCAGTTGACGCTCGTATTTGATGTGATTTGATTGGAACTTTCGCTGTTCATTTAATCGTTTGCCTCTAAACAGAATTTATCCACATGGAATTAGGAATCTCTTCGTTTGCTGACATGTCGCCCGACCCAGTTACGGGCAGGAAAGTAACCGCGCAGGAACGCATCAATCAGTTAATGGAAGAAGTTAAACTTGCCGAACAGGTGGGGCTTGATGTGTTTGCTGTGGGCGAACACCATCGTCCGGATTACGCAGCTTCGTCTCCGGCAGTAATTTTAGGAGCCATGGCGGCCGTGACGAAAAAAATCCGGTTGTCAAGTTCCGTTACCGTGTTGAGTTCGGACGACCCGGTTCGTGTGTTTCAGGATTTTGCGACTATTGATGCATTATCGAATGGCCGGGCCGAAATTATGGCGGGCCGGGGATCGTTTACGGAATCATTTCCCCTGTTCGGATACAGCCTGAATGACTACGACACCTTGTTTACAGAAAAGCTTGAGTTGCTGTTAAAAATCCGCGACCAGGAAAAGATCACCTGGAAAGGAAAACACCGCGCCCCGATCAATAACCTCGGTGTTTATCCACGGCCGGTTCAGAATCCGTTGCCTGTTTGGATTGCCATTGGCGGCACACCGGAGTCAGTGCAACGTGCAGCCACGTTAAACCTGCCCATGATGCTGGCGATCATTGGCGGTACACCCGATCGTTTTGCACCGTATGTGAAATATTACCGGGACGTGTCGAAAGAACTCGGGCACGATTCCTCCAACTTGCAGGTAGGAATTAACTCACACACTTACATTGCTGACACCTCGCAACAGGCTGCAGATGAATTTTATCCGGCTTATGCCGATGTGATGACGCGGATTGGTGGCGAACGTGGCTGGCAACCGATGCAGCGCGCCCACTACGAAATGATGCGTGAGCCAAAGGGCGCACTGTTGGTGGGCAGCCCACAACAAGTGATCGATAAAATTCTGTACGAGTACGAATTATTCAAGCACACCCGATTCCTGGCGCAAATTGGCGTGGGTACGATGCCGCACGATAAACTGCTGCGAGCCATTGAACTTTTCGGAACCGTTGTTGCTCCCGCTGTACGAAAGGAAATTGGCTAGACGGTGACTTTTGTTTTCTCCAACAACCCGCGCAGCTTTAGAACTTTAGCTTGTATCGATGGCGTTTGCTCGTGCAACAGGGCATTTAAGACATCCTGAAGCTCATCTAAAAATCTCGCCTGCTTATCGCTTAGTTCAAACAAGCTTTGCAACGCATGGGCGCGAAGCGTTTTTTGTTCGTTGGAATTTAGCGCCATATACATGAGCATGTGCCACACCCTGTCAAGGTCAACCAATACGATTTCAAGCTTCGGGATCAACTGGATCACATATCCCTTTATCTCTTTGTAATCGGGACTCCGCAATACGCTAAGCAGTTGCGCAGCGTGAGCCTGCAGAAACTCTGGGTGGCTTTTCACGATGACCATCACCGCACGCATCGCATGTTGGGCTACAAGTCGTTCATGATGAAAAACGAGTTTGAATAATTCGTCAAAACTTGGCTGATCTTCAACCGACTCGGTAATTCGCTGTTGCCGGTCGTGCCGCAACTTTCTGCCTAGCAGAAGGTGCGGAAAATGGTTATTCCTCACAATCCTCCTCTTTATCCCAAGGATGTACAAATCAAATACTATACCTGTGACAACTCGTGACGAACTGTCAGACTGAGGTTTCTGCGAGCCGGAACCTGTGTGGATGGAGTAGATTTTTCTCCACAAAAAAAGTTGCGCTTTCAGGCGCAAAACTTCGAAACGTGCGGTGTTTCAACGTTTTCGCGCTCAGTGGCCAACTACGGGCGCAAAATTTGTTTTCACCATCCGGAACGTGAAGTGAAGTAAAGTTTATGAAGAATATGAATATGAAAAGCCTGATAGCGATAACATGCGTGGTGTTACCGTCCTGTCAATCGGCTGATAAGGAAGCGAACCAGAAATTGGAACGCCAACTTGATTCTGTCAATCAGGAACTGGTTGAAACACAACAGGAGGTGATGGACTCTCAACAGGTTAAAGCGCTGCTCGACTCGATTGACGCGAGTCGTCAGGTAGTTTCTCCACCGATGAGCAGCACCGCTGAATCTAAAAATAACATCAGCCGGCTTAACGACATCAATGAATACATTAAGGGCATTAACATTAAAATGGATCAGATGGAGAAATCCATCAAATATGTAAACACCATGGCCGCTTCTATTCTCGCCCTTCAGGCCGATGTTGACGCCCGGACGCAGAAGATTGCACGACTGGAGGCTGAAGCAAAGAAAGCGTCATTGCCGGATAAATCAACCAGTATTGCGCTGCAGCGCAAGGACTCCACACTTGCCGCCTTCATTGAAAACTGCCAGCAGGATATTGCTGTACTCCAAAAAACCATGGAGGAAGTGCATCAGAAGAACAACGCAGCCACAGCTGAAATCTATTATAAACAGGCGGAAGTACTTGCGGCCATGACAAAAAACCTCGGTTCATCCGCCAAACGAAAATTCGTACAGAAAGAAGCACTGGAAATGTACCGGATCTCGTACTCGCTGGGGAAAAAAGAGGCGGGAGAAAAGATCACAGAACTTGAAACATTGTTGTAACTGATTGTCATGCAAGAACGTTAAACAATATCGGGAGAGATTGAATATATTTGCAATACCCTTTGCATTCAATCTCTTTTGGTATGAAAGCAAAAATTCTTAATGCCCTGCTGATTGTGACGTCTCTCTTCGGCTACCTCGAATGGGGAGCGGGCAGTCACATGTTCCTGTTTCAGGCGGAGACCGAAATCATCACCAAGATGTTCAGCGATCCGCAATCCATCATCCATCCGTTTACTGTGCTTCCACTGCTTGGCCAATTGGTGCTGTTTACCACGATCCTGCAGAAAACACCAAGCCGGTGGTTGACTTATATTGGTATGGCGGGAATTGGACTCCTGCTTGGCTTGATGTTCTTTATCGGGATCCTCGATACAAATTGGCGAATACTGGCGTCAACGCTGCCGTTTATGATCACGGCATTTTTGGCGATCCGGCATCACCGGAAGCAGCGCGTTCCGGGATCAGCGGCAGGCTCATAATAAAGGTCGAGCCAACGCCCTGCGCAGATTGTGCCCGAATGGAGCCGCCTAATTTTTCCATGGTTTCTTTAACAATATAAAGACCGAGGCCTGAGCCTACGGATTTCTCATGCGCCTGGAAAAACATGTCGAACACCCGTGATAAACGTTCCGGCACGATGCCGATTCCATTGTCGGAAAACGTAAGATCAAGTTCAGAGTCATGCACATTGGCGGAGATCTTCAGATAATGCTCCGCTTTGGCGGAATCATAATACTTAAACGCATTGGATACCAGGTTGCCGATTACCAGTTGCAGTCGCATCGGGTCGGACACGATCGACAAATCTTCCGGCACATTGACCTGCATCTGTACGCGTTCGGACCCCGGATAGAACCGGAGGCTGTCGAGTACCTGACCAATGCACTCTTTTACCTGCACCGGAGTTTGGGTAACCTCGGTTCTGCTGTTTCGTGAGTAATCAGAAATGTCCGTTATAAATTTATCGAGGTTATCGACCCGGTTTTTCATCAGACCGAGGTAGAGTTTAAATTCATCCGGATTTGTTTCGCGTTCCAGGAGTTGGATCAGTCCGCGTACCGAACTGAGCGGAGCGCGAAGGTCATGCGAAGTGCTGTATACAAACTTATCCAGTTCACTGTTGATTTTAGTAAGCTCCCGGTTTTGCATCAACAGTTTTTGTTCATCCTCCATCAAAATACTCTCGGAGCGTTGGTGGATGGCGAGCATGAAATGAATGATCGTTACGCAGGCAATCAGGCTGATGAGAAAATTGAAAATCAGGTTGGCCCGGATGTACGTTTCGGAATAGGAATGCCGCGGTAAGATTTCGAAGGGCACAAATACCATGATCAAAAAACAGGCAATCGACAACGCAGCAATGAACATTGCCTTTTTTCGGCCCTCATATCCAAAAACGGCATACGCGCCCACCGCGGTGGTCATGTAAAACATGTAAAGCCCGGTACTCACCTGTTCGAGGCTCGAAAATACCATCACCGTCAGGTTTATGCCGATACCCAGAATAAGGCTTCCCACGGTATGATATCCCAACCGGTTCAGGTACCAGCCGAGCGCAATTATTACTCCACACGCCAATTGGTATGACCAGGTGTAGTAGATCCCAAACGCAAGATCGAATACTGCATACATAAGCACGACTGCAAACGAGATCAGACTAAGCTGACCCGTGAGCAGTATTCTTTTATACTGTGTATAGGATAGATTACGCTGGTCTTCTTTTCTGAAGATGATCGCCCTAACGAAATTTGCGAAGGTTAGCGACATACGGATAACTGCGAAAGTTAAAAGTTTTCCCGCGTTACCCGAAAGGCTTACTCAGGTTTATTTTTATTGATTTTTTAACCGGACTTCTTGCCGCGGAAAAACGGCCGGGCACTGCGTTCATTTTTCCGTATCTTAACCTTCCGGGTAACAAACGTATGAAGCAATTGAAAATCAAAATTTCAGAAACCATCGGGACGGTTTCTGCCGCATTGCTTGAACCACCGAACATGAAAGCCTTGATCGTACTTGCCCACGGTGCAGGGGCCGGCATGAACCATATCTTTATGACCGACTTGTCGGAGGCGCTGGCTGCGCGAAATATCGGCACGCTGCGCTATAATTTTCCCTACATGGAGAACGGAAAGAAGCGACCGGACGTGCCTGCCGTAGCCACGAAAACCGCAGAGATGGTTTTGGCGAAAGCACACGAGCTGTTCCCGAAGGCAAAAATATTCGGAGCAGGAAAGTCGTTCGGAGGCCGCATGACCTCACAATACCTGTCCAAAAATCATCCTGCGTACGTCAACGGGTTACTCTTCTATGGATTCCCGCTGCACGCAGCCGGAGATCCGGGTGTGGACAGGGCCGATCATCTGAAGACCGTGGCGGTGCCGATGTTATTCCTGCAGGGCTCGCGCGATGCGCTGGCGGAACTGAAGCTGATTAAACAGGTTACAAAAAAATTGAAGACTGCCACACTCGAAATTTTCGAAGGCGCTGATCATTCGTTTAAATCAGGAAAGAAGATTTTCATTCCTGAACTGGCAGATGCAACACAGACATGGATCGAATCACTCCCTTAACACTAAACCTCACCCTATGAAAAATTTATGCTACATCCTGGCGATAACGCTTATACTCCCCTCCTGCTTCCCAGCCGATTTAAAGGAGAAGATGAACGACCAGATGAATAAAATGCAGATTACCATTGCCGATCAGGCATTCCGCGGGATGCTTGGTGAGATTGAGCTGCACAAATTGAGGACCGGTAAATATCCCGCATCACTCAGCGATCTGCAGTTTTTGAATTCATTTGACTCTGCCCATTTAAGCAGCGTGGAGTATCACCTCCTCGATTCGGGCTACGAACTTAATTTAAACATGAAAGCCGCAACCCTTAATGGAAAGCAAACCAACATCGTGCTCTCGTACCCAAAGGAATTCTGGCATGGACTGGGCTGCATAAAATCAAATCTGAAAGAAGACTAATCTGCCTGACAAACCCCTGACATCCGGGAATGGGTGCAGTTCATCAAGAAAACAGTACCATGCGTCATACCGGCCGTCATGACTGCGGTGACTTGCGTTGATTGAAGTAAAATGATGTTTCACTCAACCAACAGTATCATGAAAAAGTCAGCAAAAATCCGCTTTGCGCTATTTGTTATAGCAGTATTCACTACACCCTTGATGGCGTTCACCCTGCGGGGAGGCGACAACTTTGAAATCTATGTCGGAAAAACACTTGCTGTACAGCAATTCCTTCATATGGACAAAACCGTTAAAACGGTGGACCTTTCGGCTACGACTCCAACCGAAAATCTCCGGGTTACGTTTAGTCACTGTGGGCAAACGGGAACAAACCGGAAGCTTGTGCTTAAAGACCAGCAGCGAATACTGAAGGAATGGAAGTTTGCTAACGTTACTCCGGGCGGATCGCCTGTGATGACGATTTCAATAAAAGATATTGTTGCCGTTCAAAAAGATCTAAACGGAAAAAATGTTTCGCTCTTTTATTCTTCCGACTTGATGAAAGACGGAAAAGTATTAGTCAACCTTGCTTCGCGCGCAGCACAAGCCAGCACCCGGTAGGTTGCAGATTAATCATCCCAAAAGCTGCCGCCGGACACATGTTAAGTCTGGCGGCAGCAGTTATTTTATGGAGATCATCCGTTCATAAAAGGATGGCAATTTCGCTCCCCGTGTATGCGTTTTCTTTTGTAGTTTAGGCTCTCAATTTTCCGCGCGGCCTATGAATTTTGAAAAGATAGTAGAGAGCAACCAACAATGGATTGAAGAACACCTGCGGCTTGATCCAGACTATTTCAATGATCTTTCAAAAGGTCAGTCACCGGAGATTTTGTACATCGGTTGCTCCGACAGCAGGGTAACGGCAGAAGAAATGATGGGTGCGCGACCCGGTGAAGTGTTTGTTCATCGCAACATTGCCAACGTGATTGCGAACAGTGATATCAACGTGATGTCGGTTGTGAACTATGCGGTGCAATACCTCAAGGTACAGCACATTGTTGTGTGCGGACATTACTACTGCGGAGGTGTGAAAGCTGCGATGGAATCGACCGACATGGGGATCATTAACCTGTGGCTTCGAAACATTCAGGACGTTTATCGTCTTCACAAAGAAGAATTGAACGCCATTTCCGATGAAGAAACCCGCTACAAACGCCTGGTGGAACTGAACGTACAGGAGCAATGCGTTAACCTGCTCAAGACCATTGACGTGCAGCAGGCCTTTCGTGAGCGTGGACTCACCATTCACGGCTGGGTGTTTGATGTGAAAACCGGAAAGCTGATTGATTTGAAAATCGATTTCGCAAAAATCCTGAAAGGACTTTCCGATATCTATACGTACGAACTCTAAGAAAATTCCGGAAGCCGGATTACTTCACAATTAACTTTCCAGTGGCCGTTTTTAACTGCTTTGTTCCGCGGGTGAGAATCATGCGGTAAAGGTACATTCCGTCCGGAACGCTGTTACCCTCCGCATTTTGCCGTTGCCACACCAATACATTTGTACCCACAAAAATATCGCGTTTGGTAAACGTAGCCACGGGTTGGCCGTTCGCATTCAGGATCTCGAGGAACAAGGCATCGGGTTGCTGATCGCCTGTAATCACGATGGTAAAGAAAACGTTGCTTTGCGCGGGATTCGGATAAGGTTTTTCAATCACTACGGAATTGTCGGCCAGCACAACAAAGTTCACCACATACGGTTCAGTTCCGCCTGAATTTCCATTCGCGTCTTCCGCATTCACTTTTAGGATGTAGTTGCCTTCCGGCAGACCGAGCGGATTGAACTCAACCCGGAAATTGGAAACGGTAGTAGCGGGAAACCATTGGATGTCGTCACGGGAAAAATGGATCGCGGTAAATTCGTTATCACCCGGATACTTAAGAAATATCTCCACCCCCGTAGTATCGGTTTTAAACCGGACCGGGTTTTCATCCCAAACCTGAATGACAATTTTCGGACTGGCCGAAACGTAATCACCGTCAACCACATACCGGCCATCGATGGTAACATCCACTACCGGATTAAAGATATCGCCCTGCACGTTCAGGAACTCCGGCAGCACGAGCACGTTGTTGTCGTAATAGAGTTCGGGCAACACCCGCGGATTTACATAGACACGCACATCGTTAAGGCCGGCTTTGTTATCCGTAGCATAACTTAAATCAAACGTTGTTTCTTCGCCCGGAGCCGGAGCCGGAATTTTCTTCACTCGGATATCGGAGGTATGCAGTGCCTTGTTGTAAACGGTGTATTGAACCGTAAGTGAATCACCGAATTGCTTGCCGGAGATATTCATGAAACCATAGGTCCCGGTATAGATTTCTCCTTCGGCCAGAGTCCGGGCTGTCGTTTCACCGGTGTAGGTGAGCACGCCTTCGGCTGCCGGGGTGTACTCCACAATCCAGTTCTCAAGCTGCGGTGAAGTAAGATTGATCTCATCGGCGGCATGAAAGATCAGTTGCAAATACGGGTACGTTGCTGGATCCAGGCCTGCAATGTTGAGCGATGCGGAAGTAACGTCGGTAAACAACGGTGTTTTCAATCCGGTCAATGAAATACCGATAACATCAAAACTAAATTCATCTGTTACCGGAACTTCCGATACGTTTCCGGTGAACGAAATCTTTTGCCACTCCGTAGCCGGGCCAATCACAGCCGACTTCATGTCACCGGATACATGGCGGCCGGTGACACTCGCACTCACCGAAAGCGATTGTGATTCGGCCGGTGAGCCACTGGTGCGTTTAATGATTGCTGTTCCTGGTACAGATCCCTTGCGTGCAAAAATCACGACTGGTTCACCCGGCTGCAGTGCCGCGAGTTGTGCAGCCGCAATTCCCAGTTCTGCCAGTTTTGTATTAACAGCAGCCGGCCATGACGAGTAGCCCGGACTGCCTAACGAAAACAAAATAACCGAATCGCCAACAGAAACATTGTTGATGTATGCGATGATATCTTTTCCATCGCCACTGGTGATGTCGGACGTGGTGTAGTTCGTAATGATCTCCGGCCGCTTGCCACACGCACGGGCATCCGGATACTGAACAGAAACGGGCATGTACGGCAAGGCCGTGGTCTTTTTGAACGCCATCAGGCTGATCGAATTCTTGCGACAACCCAATCCCGGAGTTGCCGTAACCAGCGACACCGGATGATATTCCGAATCATTCACTTTAACTGAAAGTTCGGGATGATACGTTCGCGGAAGCGCGGCATTGGTGACATACCCCGGATAATTCACCCCGAGGGTTTTAATGGAAATACTGGTTACTGTTTCCTGAAGTTCAAGCTTTTTACTTTCCTGATCTTTTGTTAACCCGATGGTTTCATTGCTTCCAAACTGCGGGAAGTCGACCTGCGCCCAGCCTTCTGGTCCGTTCTGGATGTACGTGAATGAATGGGTTGCCCAGTCAGCGCTTTCGTTTTCCCCGGGCTGTGCCAGTTTTACACGCCAGTAATATGCCAGCGTATCAACCGTTCCGATGAGATTAACCGCTTGGCTGATAACCTTTCCGTTTACCGCGAACTCTTTACTAAAGGGACTGTCAAACCGATCGGTTGTATCCAACTGAATTACAAAGTCGCGGGCATCGTCCAGCGGATTGGTGCTTTGAACAACCAGGTTCGTGGTAAGCGAATTAACGATACCAAATCCCTGCGGATAAAGTCCCCGGGCCGCATTCATCGGAATCAGTAAAGAAAAATCGGTGACGTTATTATTTTCGTTTGATTCTACTGCCCGGTTATCCGGATCAAGCGTAATTGTAAATGTATTGTTACCTGCGCCTTTGCTGTCGCGCGGAATGTTAAACGTGAGCGTATCGCTGTACAGTACCGGCAGGAACGTTGAGTCGTAGGTGATGGTGGTATTATCGCTTAGCAAACGGGTGACGCGGATGTCGAGCGTATCTTCTTTCGCGCGGCCAAAATTCCGCACCACGATGTTCAGTGCAAACGAATCACTCACCGCAGTGATCGGGTCGGCCGTATACGATTCCGCAAAAATGTTTGCGCCGTTTACTTCATAATCCGGTTTATTGGTGCCAAAGAGCGACACCGCAGGATCGCCCAATAACAGCATCTGCTGCGCCTGCGTAACCATCCGTAACGAGCTATTGTTGTTCGTAGTTTGTTTGACAACTTCCTTTTGCACGTCACCGATTCCCTTGTGGATAAAAACCGAATCACCGTATCCAACGGAATAGAGCGTATGCGAATACGTCAGCAGCATGTCTTCAAACCCGAACGAGGTATTCGCCATAAAGCCAACGGCACCCTTGTTGGGTGTATTGATCCAATCTTCACCGTACCGTGTGGTGAGGGCAAAGAAATCCCCCGCATTGCATCCATTGATCAGAAACATCGGGTATTTACCGGGATTGTTGTAACCCAGATCCGGTGCACTTACAAAGCCAATGTTAACGTCATTTGTTCCCGGTGATGAATGTCCGAACAGCGTGACCAGGTTTAGTCCATCGTTAACGTAGTCGGAAATATTAAAAAGTTCAAAACCAATATTCGTTTTTGAGAGCGCCGTTACGTGACCTCCGAGATAAAATTCCTGTGCAATGGGTTCTATTTCTTTGAGATATCCGGCAAACTTTGCGGGTTCACCCGTTTGAATGCCCCCGCTCAAATGCAGAATATTCTTCCGCCACAAACCGTCAAACGGTTGTGACTCCATTTCTTTCACCTTATTCAGGTATGCAGCAACGTCTTGAGGAGAACTTGCGGTGATGCGGCCCGTTGGCACTGCAGGCTCATAGGGATTGTCACCGGTAAGTCCCGCAGTGAAATAAATATCCGAAGCCGGCATACCCGCTGTGGGCACAAGATCTTTTAACGCAAACGCAGATGGATTACGATGATAGTTATACCACACATCAAGTCCTTTACCAATGAGAAAGAGATACTTCGGATTTCCCTGCTCCACAAGGTATCGCATAAAGCGCGTGATCGCCAGTGGTGAAATCTCGCCATAGTTAAACTGATTGTACAGTTGATCCATGTCCACGGTCAGCGTGTCGTACGAACCGCCTTCCGCGGAAGCGCGATAGGCAGCGTAGGCTTTTACGGGATCGCTGTAGGGTGCAGCAGGTTTCATCAGCGCTTTGTTGCTGATAATCACATATTCGCCCGAAGGACCAAGCGTGCGGAACGATACCCGTTTGACCGGCGGAGTGGTAAAAACCGAAGTCGCGAAAATTTTGCGCGATGCAACCGTGTTGTCGATCACCGGTTTCAGTGTGGTGGTGCCTTTCGGATCGATCGCCACAACGTTATTCGGATCGGTCACATCAAACAACTGTGTATTGGGTGCTGCGTTTGTAATTTCGAGGTATGATTTGTTACCCGGATTCGGATTGAGCGTAAATACTTTTTCAGTCGCCCCCGCTGCATTAAACGTTTGCGGATACTGAAGTTTGACATACGAGGCACTGATCCGGGAACCACTGCCGGTTGATTTAACCTGCACAAAGAGTCGGCCGTCTGGGCCGATGTCCGACCAGTTTAGGGCACCGTTCAACGTAACTACCTGCGCTCCGTAAAGGGATTGCTGCCCGAAGAGGCGCGAGGGTGAGGATGGACCCACCCACACTTCAACATTGTGACTTGCTTCCTGCCGGCCTACAACCTGAACTTCCAGAATCGGGTTGCCGGAACTTTGCGAGGTGTTATTGATATCCGTTAACGTATAGGTTAGCGCATTGCCGCTGCTCAGTTCCTGACCGGTCCAGCCTTCGCCCGTTTCGAAAAAAGTATTTTGGATGAATTCAAGGTATCGGGTTCCCGTGTTATAGTCATTCGTGATCAGGAGGAGTTTCTGATCTGTATGGAATGATTCTGCCGGTAAACCGAAATTCACTTCCGAGAAAAACGACATCCGGAGCCCCGGAGTGGTTGTGCTTACCGTAAGAAAGTACGCAGTGGTGTCGCTGTATAAATTATAATATTGATGCGGTTGTGTGGACGGTTGGTAAAGTTCGCGGTCGCTGACGCCCGTATTCTTTTGGCCGTAGAACTCTATGTAATCACCAAGGTTAAGCGTACCGTCTAGTTCGCCCGCCACGCGAATCTGTTGTTCAATGCCGCGATGGAAAATCTGAATTTGTTGTGGATTGGTAGTGGCTACCGGGAAACCCGCATTTTGGAGATCAGTGGTGGTTAGACGATAGAGGCCATCTTTTGCGACCGATATCTTGTAATAGGGCTGATTGAATTTTACCCATTCATTACCGTACTGGGAAAATCCCGAAAAAGCCGAAAACAGGCCAAAAAATGTAAAAATGAGACGTTTCATCCGGGATTTAACCACCAACACCAATTATCGCGCAATATACGCAAGCTTATTCCGGACTTAATACCGGGCAAGCCCCTAAAGTAAGAGGCACCGATGCTTTATCTTTAGCGTCAAAACCGGGTTTCCGCTTGAAAAAATACCTCCAGCTTGCAGCGCAAATTATCCGCCATGGAAGCCTCCGGTCACACGGCCGTGATTTTCAGAAAGGCCGTATGCAAAGCCTGAGGCACCTGCAGGAATTCGTTCCGCAACGCGGGGCCGTAAAGGCTGGTAACAGTCAACCAAAAACACCAAACAACCTGATCGGCCAACTGGCTTTTATCCGTAACGCATTCAATTCAAAAGGCGGGCATCTCAGCGTATCGGGCTTGTCGTACGTGCGCATTCCGAAATCGGCCAACACCTCCATCAGCTATGCGATGCTGATAAAAAAGTATCCATTGCTTGCCGAACAAAATCCTGATGAAACACAAATCAACTTTCTCACGGATGTAAATCTCCAAACGGTTGCCGAGGCCGGATCCGAAACGGTATTCACCGTGGTTCGGAATCCGTTTGCACGGCTCGTATCGGTGTACCGCGATTTCTTTGAAAACGCCGGTTCAGATTTTCTGTATGCCGATTATCTCTTTGGAATCTTAAAACCGGAACTTTCCTTTGCGGAGTTTGTCTCGAAGATCTGCCGCATTCCGGATCGGTTAAAGGATCAGCACTTCAGGCCGCAGCAGTTGTTTGTCAGGCCGTACGAACAGCACGGCAAAACCGTTGTCGCCTTGAAACTGGAAGAGCCCGAAACGATTGACCAGTTTCTGCGCAAGCATACGATGACGCTGGTTCATCGCAATAAAAGCCGGGATGCTTACCGCTACGAACACTACTACACCCCCGAACTTTTGGAACAGGTTTTTGCGCTCTACCGGAGCGATACCGAGAAGTTCGGGTACCAGGCACACTACGAAGCGTTAAAAGCCAGTCTGCGCTCAGCATCCCGCTGAATGCACTGTTCAAAAGTGTCCACCGGGCCCTGAAAAAGTGTTCACTTTTGTAAGTTTGTGATACGATGGTCAGGGCAAAACTCCACCTCATCAAAATTATTTCATTGAAAATCAGTGCGTTGCAAAAGCGACTGTTTTTTAGCACAGTACTTGGTAATGCCAAGTACAACTGCATAAATCATGCAGTGCGAAATAAAACACTATGGACCTGGAGAACACACAAGTACAGATGCGGAAGGGAATACTGGAGTACTGTATTCTTCACATCATTGCCCGGGGCGAGGTTTATGCTTCCAACATGATCGATGAACTGACCTCAGCGAAAATGATCGTGGTGGAAGGCACACTCTATCCGCTGCTGACACGCCTGAAAAATTCGGGCCTGCTGGAATACAAATGGGTGGAATCGAAGTCGGGTCCGCCACGCAAGTATTACAAGCTTACCGACAAGGGCGCGAAGTTTCTGGAAAAGCTCACCGAAACATGGGAAGAGCTGATCCACTCCACTGAAATGATCACTTCACGCACCAACACCAAGGCATAAACCAAACTAACTACGATTCTTCATTTTTTATGAAAAAGAATATAAGCATCAACATCAGCGGAATCATCTTTCACATCGAGGAAGACGGGTATGAGGTTTTGAAAAAGTATCTCGACTCCATCAACAAATACTTCTCTTCCTTCGAAGACAGCAGTGAAATCCTGTCGGATATTGAAAGCCGCATTGCCGAGATCTTCCTCAGCAAGCTCAGCGAAGGCAAGCAGGTGATTACGTTTGAAGATGTAAACGCCCTCGTGTCGACCATGGGTAGCGTGAGCGATTTCAAAGCAGCCGAAGAGCAGGAGTTTCAGCAAAGCGACAACACCGCTCAGGGTGAACCGCAGTCGCAAAGCGAACGCAAACAATCGCAGTATGCACATGCGGCAAGCCGGCAGTTGTTCCGCGACCAGGCCCGTAAAATTGCGGGTGGTGTTTGTGCCGGACTGGGTAACTACTTTAACATTGATGCCGTTTGGGTGCGCCTGTTCTTCGCCCTGCTTACGTTCGCCTGGGGCTTCGGCTTGCTCGTGTACGTGATCATGTGGATCGTTATTCCCGGCTCGTACACACTCGAAGAAGTTCAAACAAACCGGAAACTTTTCCGCGACAACGAACGCAAAGTTATTGCCGGTGTGTCGGGCGGTTTGGCCGCATACTTCGGGCTCGACATCGTACTGGTGAGGTTACTGTTTGTTATCACCGGTTTCTTCGGCTTCGGACTGGTAGCGTACGTAGTGCTGTGGATCGTGTTACCCGCAGCCGTTACCATTACCGACAAAATGGAGATGCAGGGCGAACCCGTTACCCTCTCCAACATCGAATCGAATCTTAAAAAAAATTTCAACGTCAAGGAGGATGAAGAGAACGTGTTGGTTAAGATTCTCCTCTTTCCGTTCCGCCTGATCGGCATGATTCTTACCGGACTGGGCAAACTGGTCCGGCCGTTACTCGAGGTAATCCGCGTGGCAATCGGGGTGCTGATCACGTTCCTGGGCCTTTCGCTGGTATTGTCGGTCATTGTAACTACCGGAATTTTAATCGGATTAATTTCCGGCACCTCCGTTCCGATCATTCATCTCGGGGTTCCCTTCAACGAAGCCAGCCTGCCGATTGAAGCGATGAGCAAGGCCGTGCCTGCGTTAACCATTGTGGCTGCCTTTATTGCATCCCTGGTTCCCGGAATCTTCGTTACGCTGTTGGGCATCTCGGTTATTGCCAAACGAATGGTGTTCAGCGCCATCGTTGGCTGGTCGATGTTCGTGCTGTTCCTGGTAAGCTTGCTGGTGCTCAGCTTCACGATTCCAAAAATTATCTATGCCTTTAAACAGGATGGCGAGCTTAAGACGGAAGCGGTGTATGCATTGCCGACAACCAACAACCGCATTATACTGCAAGTGAATGAAACCGGCCTCGATGATTATATCCGTCCGCGCGTTGACATCAAAGGTTACTCCGGCACCCAGATCAAAATGGTTCAGATTATCGAATCACAGGGACTGAGCCGTCAGGTGGCCATCGAAAACGCAAAAATGGTTGAATACCACGTTACCGTTCAGGACTCGGTGTACACATTCGATTCAAATCTTCAGTTCAAAAAAGACGGAGTATTCCGCGGCCAGCGTGCCATCATTGAATTGTATGTGCCGTACGACTATCCGTTCTTCATCGATGAAGATTTCAGGCTCAGCAACATTGGCTGGTACAACAACAGCGAGTTCCAGAACAACACCTGGGTAATCTCGAAAGAGACGAAAGATTTCAAGTGTGTAAGCTGCCCGGTGGTTGAAGTATCAGAAGAAGAAGCCGAGACGGAACGCATCAATTCGCTCAGCGATTATAATGAAGTTGAGATCAGCGGAATCTTCGATGTCACCATCAGCCAGGAACAAGGTACCCATGCGATCTCCATTGACGGGCCTGACGCAGACGAAGAGAAGAAATACAAAGTGACGCAGCTTGGCAACACGCTGAAGATTGAATACAGCGGATCGACCAAAAACTTCAACCTGAAAGATTTTTCAGGCGTTGATGAAACCAAAATCCGCATTACCTTGCCCGAATTGAAAGGTTTGAAACTGAAGGGTGCCGGCGAAGTTGACATTGAAGACTTTAATGTAAATGATCTTGACATTGAAGTGTACGGACCGGTGAGCGTAAAAGGAAACCTGACGGCCGACCGTGTGAATGTAAACCTAGCCGGTGCCGCCAAACTGGAGCTGGAAGGCCAGGGCCGCACGATGGATGCCCTCGTGCAGGGCGCTTCAACGCTGAAGGCGTTCGACTTCAGTGTAGAGAATGCCATGATTGAAACCACCAGCGCATCGACCGCGAAAGTCACCGCGAGCGGCCGCCTGGAGATAAAAGAAGGAATTTCGAGCAAAATCAGCTACCGGGGCGATCCGGCAGAAGTAATAAAAGAGTAACAAAAAACCGGGTGCTGCGTAAAAGAAAGCGCGGCACCTCCATAAACCCGAAACCCAAACCCTACCCATATGTTCATTATCCTCATCATTGTCGCAATCCTGTTTTACATCGGCATGGTCATCGGAAAATTCCTCCGTTAAACCACTCCCGCAAGCATCATGAAAAACGCCCGGCTTTTTCCGGCCCTCCTTCTGGCGGTGCTGGCTGCATACTCCGTATTCTTGTGGATTCAGTTACCGCAGCCTTACGGCCGGATTTCACTGGTTTTGGTGTTAGTCGGGTTTGCTTTCAACCTGATGGGCAACCGCAAGCGTGCCCTAACGCTAATCTCCCTTACCGTTGCCGGCAGTGTGTTTATGCTAACCGCGGGCACCATGTTTATGGTGAACAATCACAGCAAGCGCAAGCAGTTTGATATGGCAACGGCTGTTACGTTCCACAAAATCAGTTTCGAAGAAGCGCGGGCGAAAGCCAAAGCCGAAAACAAAGTTCTTTTTGTTGACTTCTACACCGCGTGGTGCGGACCGTGCCTGGAGTTCACACGCAACGTGCTTACCGACCAGGACGTTGGTGCAGCCATGAACAAAAGTTTCATCAGCTTAAAGTTCGATGCCGAGAAAGGCGATGGTGTTGCCTTAGCCGAGCGTTACAACGTTGCAAGCTACCCTACCCTGTTGGTGCTTGACCCGGACGGAAATGTACTCGAGGACGTGGGCGGTCAATTTATTCCGAACCGCGAAGTGATGATTGAAACTGCGAGGAAGTATCAGAAGAGTTTGTAGAAGTTCCAGGTTTCATGTTCAAGGTTCGTACGAACCTTCCAGCACATTAAAAACTAAACTCATTTAGCATGAGTGGTGGCCCGTACTGGGGCGCGGACGTCCACGAACAGCGTGGCGCAAACCGGGGGATGTGTGCTGGCAAGGCGGCCAGCAGCGCGGAGGTGCGCAGTGTTCGCGGCGCCCTTTTCTTTTGATAGCTGTCTGACAAGTTGAATTTCCGGTTCAGGAGGGATAACGGGGCCGCGATCTGAGTTTTTATGCCGTAACATAACCAGTTCCAATAGTAGGGTTGCGAGTTCCAACATCTACATCGCGAGTTCCATCATCTACATCGCGAATTCCATCATCTACTCCGCGAGTTCCAACATCTACACCGCGAGTTCCAACATCTACACCGCGAGTTCCAACATCTACTCCGCGAGATTTCTCCGCGTGGTCGCGAGTTATACACATTGAGTTACGAGTTATACACATCAAGTTGCTCGTTTTCTCCGCAACACTGCGAGTTCTCTCGTTAGAGGAGCTAAAATTCTCGTTCGGGGCGGTTGAATTCCTCTCCCGGGTCCTCGGATTTCATATGCGGGAGGGTGTTACGAAGTTGCGGGCGCCAGCTTCTTACTTTAGGTTACTAATTTTTACAGGTTCGTAAAGAGGAAAACAAAACAAGTCGGTTCGCTTTCATCCCAAAACTGCCGCAAGCTTGTGGCTGAAATGACTTCAGCTCTGAGCTGGAACAACTCAATGCAGAAATAAACAAAATCAAAAAAAAGGTCTCTAAGCTGAAAGCTTACAGCATTTATACCACACGTTATCTGCCTACCGGCAGGCAGGTGCTGCGCCAGACTTGCGGTAGATTAGGCTTTGCCGGACATAAAACCTGCCACATCAGATAATTTGGTGCATTACTGAAAAAGCACGGGCTCAGTAAAAACGAAGGCCCGGTGTTGTGGTCAGGCCTTGGTTCTAACGCTTTTCACGCTGCTTGATTTGCAAATATTCAAAGAGATCCTCAGTGTAGGGCTGTAGCCCTAAAATATAATCAGTCAATGAATACTCACTCGCATTACGAAGATTGTCATACCCAGGATTGGCACTGGATAAAAAAACAATGAATCGCTTCCCTTTGTCCAAAATTCTTTCATGTGGGAAAATACTTCCTTTTGCACATCCTAATATTCGAACAAACTGGACATTCTTTGTATCGGCATTCAGTCTTGTAATCTTTAACTGTTGAGCTACTTCAGCAGTAACATAGGACCTACAAGTCATGTATGATTCACTTGCCGTTTTTTCACCAAGTACTTTGACTACTAATATTTCATCAGATTTAGAATATAGATAGTCAATGCTCTCGTACCCTTGGCCAAAAGTCAGGCTAATGCCAAAAAAGTAAGTACTGTTAAAATAAACTTCATTACCTAGACCCGATTGATCCGCTATAAAGGCATCTTTTCTTAAAGGCCCAAACATTCTAAGGGGTATAGTATGACCACTCAAAGCCATTTTTCATTTCATAAAATATTCGAAAAAAAACTCCAGTTACTAGACAACTAAAAAATTACCAAAATTACCTCATAAGGCAAATCGGCCCATTACCTATCAAGGTTAAATTTCTCACAACACCCCGCGCACTCTCATACTCACTATTATACTCGACGCAATAAAGGTTGCAAACGAGAATATCAAGAAGAAGATTGCCAAGATTTTCAGTTTCCACTTCTTCCATTTCTCGTACTTCTTAAGTAGTGCTCGTTGCTTCGAAAATTCCAAAAAGTACACTCGGTTAAAAATAAAATTGCCCATAAAGAGAACGATAATTACACCGAGCAACAATTTATTATTCATCCGAAGTTGAAGCCAGAAAGAAGTTACCCAAAAGAAGATAGCCAGGTAAATGAAGGACAGGAGGATGGAGTAAAGGGAAGCTGCCGACTGAGCTCTCCCTAAAACTGCTTTCCTTGGCACCATATAAAAAATGCAGGCGTAAATAAAATCGTACATCATCACTTAGAGCTGTTATTATATCCAAAGTTGTCATTGATCCACGAGTCAACTTTCTCTCCCCAACCTATTCTATAGATTCCGTAACCAATGGAACCTACGGCAAGAATACTAGCATAAGATCAATCAATGTGCTCGAAACACTGATAATCAACAAATTAAATTCGCCAATAGGTTACAACTGATAATCTGGTGCACTACCTATTCGAATAACCAATTTCGGAAATCTGAGTTATTCAGCACGGCAACGAAAACTGCCAAGGCAGCGCTAACAACAAAAGTTATGACCATTGTACGAATCCTCTTAGATCTATTCTCAGGATGCTTTATTTCTTCCAAAGCCTGAACCATCTTTATATACTTCCTTTTTCTTATGAAGAGAAGGTAATTGAATAAGTATAATAATGAACCGCATACAATGACTGAGAGTTTTGACAGAATGTTTTCACCAACCAGCAGATTGATAGAACCAAAAACCATTACACCCCAAAATACATTGAGGCTGAATACAAATAAGAGAGCGTATTCTTGGGGAGCAGATTTCTCCTTTAAGTCTTCTACCGAAACCCAATAAGCACACGTGAATAGGTAATAGTATGGATTCATTTAATTATTGTCCCTTGTTTGACATTTCATAAATACCGTAAGCAAATCGCCCTAAAAAATAAATACCAGCTACTGGCGCACCCCATCCCGTTAAGCCTACCCCAGTCATAATCGCATCTGCCGCGAACCAACCAACTGATTCTGCTGAGAAATCATTGTTCGCCATATCTGCAACCCCTAAAACCAAACCAACGCCAATCATCCGTTTTGAGGCAACCTTCATTGCATCAAGAGTACTTACATTTTTGAGTATCTTACTGGTCAAGGTTACTTGTCGGCCTGCTTTATAGCCCTTGTTAAAATTCCTGATCTGCTGCCATTCATTAAGCATGCCTTTGGTTTGTTTCGCAATTCGGCCTGCTATCACATCTTCATATACCCCACCACCATATGAGGCGACCGATAACAAAGATAAAGACACATCTGTGCCAATTTCGGCGTACATTAAATGCGGCCCTTTTCCTTGCGTTTGGTAATTAACTCCATATTGTAAACGCAAATACTATTGGAGTCAAAATCGGTATGAGAAAAAATATAGATGGAATAATAACTCCATACTTTCTATTAAATTCAATATCCTTTTTTAAGTCTCTATAAATCCTTAAGTACCTTTTTGTATAGACCCAATAATAAAAATTTATTATACATATCAGGATGCACAAGCCACCAACAACAGGAGTTGGAAATCTTAAATCTATACTTATAAAGTATCTTATTAGACCAAAAGGAATTAATAAATAAAGAGATTCCCATAGGCTTAAAACTACTACAGCTTTCCGTTCAGGGATGTCCTTTCTTCCAATTTTTACAAAAAAATTATATAAACTATAAAAAATGAAACTATGAATCTTTTTCATGTATGTCTTGCTTTATTTTCCACCCGTAAAGAGCCGATGTACTGACTGGTATGTATCCATATCTTTATAAAATCCATCAAGTCCACCAGCCGCTTCGTAAGCACCCAGCCCAATTGCTATCGGCACTCCAACATATGGTATAAACCCTGTCGCAGTAATAGCCAAACCTACTCCGAATCTCGCCCAACCGCCCCAAGTACCACCATTCAAATAGAGTTCATACCCACTTATAAATGTACTTGCAACAATCCCAGCATAACCGGCAAACTTTAAGTTTTTAGCAAAAGTTGATGTACTACTTTTAGTGGCTTGTGTCCAGTATTTAGACCTTGCTATTTGTTCCGATGTAGTTTCAAAACCTTTACTAAATGAAGTTAATATGGAACTCGCTACCACATCTGCCCTTCCTGCAATATCAAAAAATCTGTCAAGTCTATTTGGGTCCGATCTTTCTCCTCCCTGCGTTCCGTTAACGGAATACCAAACATCTGCAGTTGAACGGTCGTAGATGATTGCGCTCTTTTCAATTAAGGGGCCTCCGTCCCCGTGCGTTGCACCTGCCGTAATCAAATCTATAATCCCATCGGCATCATACGTAACGATACCCCCATACCAAATTCCATCTATTTCGTGTGTAAAGGTGTAACTACCTGGCGGCGGTTCTTCTCCTTTAGCTTCGGCTCGTTCCGCAGCTGTTCGCGTAAACAGGCTGCCGCCTCTTGCGTAATCCTGCGCACTGTAAAATATTGGATCAATCAAATAGGAACTTGCTGAGAAAGCCCATTCGTTAGCGTAACTGGCATATGTTGACGCCAGACGAGAACTTATCCGATTCAAGCTGCCAAGAGCACGATCAATTACATCTGCCTTTCCCCCACTCGGATCATTCATCATCACCGGGTTATTCACTGCATAGTTGTACGTTGTATGGCTTGCATACAACGGAGCGTACGGATCAACCTGTAGCATCCGGCCAATAGCCGGGTCATACCCACGATAGAACATCTCATACCAACCGCTGGTTTTGTTGAGTTCGTTGGCGGCGTTGTATAAGTAGTTATTGTCTTTCGTGTTTTCCCTTGTCCAAGAGGTGGATGTTTGGAGACCGAACGGGTAGTATTCGTTGTATTGGATCACGTTCGAACGTTGAAGGCTTACCTTAAAATCATCAAAATATACGAAGTTATTACTTTCGTTTTCATAACTCAGGTAAACATACATGTAGCCCTCTTCGGAAGCGACAATCGGTGCGGAAAACTTCACTTCCATTTTGGTAAAGCTAGTATTTGGGATTACCTGCCAACCCATCGTGAGAAATTTATAATCCTTGTCAACCAAAATATAATTTAGATAGGCAGCCGGACGCGAGTTACCAAGGTTGCCCGCCAGGCCAGTAGCCGAAAATGCGTTGCTAATACCCGAATAAATCTTGCCACTCTCTCCACTGCCGCCACTTACACCCCCAAACATGGATGCTACAGAGCCCATGATCGCTGCAAGTGCCGGGCTGCTGGTACCATAGCCAGAAGCATCTTCAAAGTAAGCCCACACACTGGGGTCTACTTTATCACCCGGATAAACTTTAAAGCTTTTTCCGGGACCCACCGGATAACTTTGATTCATGCGAACAGCTTTACTTCCCGCTGGAGTATGGTTGGCAAGGGTTGCCGAAACAACGTAAGTGCCCACCACGTTCACGTATTCATTTGTATTGCCCCCTGAATCTTCAAACGTTGCTACCGGAGCCTCTGGTGCGATTGTAGCCGATGTAAACACCACCCGCGTATTGCCCTGATGGTCGGCAATCGAATATTCATAGGTAAGCGTGCCGCTATTGTTCACAACCCTTCCTTCGGGTGAACCGAAGAAGCTTAGAACCGGTGAACCCGCTCCAGCAGCTTCGTACACAAAACCATTTACGTAATGCGTGGTGGTTTGCAACGTGGTGCCCTGATACAGTTTCTGCGTAAGCTTGTTGCCGCCGGCATCGTACCCATATTCAATCTTCTTACCGTCCGAAAAGTTTACCTGCGTAGGTTTTCCTAAAAAGTTATACACAATGCTGGTAATACCTTTGTTGGCATCGCTTAATAAATTACCGTTAGCATCGTACGTGTAATCATTACTGGTGCTGCTGCTGCCATTGTTAAAACCGGAAGCAGCCGATGTAGAAGCTGCGTCCGTTACCTTTTGCAAGCTGTTCGCGTCCGATGAATTATAGGCATAGGTGAGGTTATCAATAGCTTCATTCGTGTACGAACCCGTTAAACCTGTAAGCTGGTGTTTTCGTTGCTTGCGTTCAAGGGTTTTGATGTTGCCATTGTGGTCGTAGGTCAGGGTTTCGTCTTGCGCCCCGCTTTCCTTATCCCACGAACTTTCTTTCGCCCTGTAGGCAGCGGTTGTCAGCTTGCCGGTTTTATCGTAGGTATAGGCGTAGCTGCGCTGTCCGGCCGGGCCCGAAGCACTGCCCATGGTTTTCCACTTCATCGCTGAGATGTTTCCATCGTACCGGGCGCTGGTGGTGAGGCCGCTCTCGGTCTCATGGTACAGCAGTTCCATGCCGAAGTAATCGTTCGTTTCGTCATTACTGCTGTTGCTGCTCAGCTCACTGTTGTTAATCGATTTCAACTGCCCCCGGATAGTATACCGGTAGTCCACACTCTGTAGAAAATTACTTCCACCTGTATTGTGTAATTTCTTGTCGACCAACTGGCCCAACTCGTTGTATTCATACTGAGCGACCAATTGGTAAGCACTGCCTGTGCCTGCGTTATCCTGATACAACTTCCAAAGCTGACCCCGGGTTGTGTATTCATACTTATTCAGGATCACATACGCTCCGTTATTGTGATGTTTTTTGCTGAACAACAGGCGACCATCATCCGCATAGGCATTGGTTATGCGGTCAACGTTACTGGTGTTAAGGCTATTTGTGGTTTGCACCTGGATGGTTCTTCCCCGGTCGTCATAAAAAACATAGCTCTTTAACCATGTGCTGGTTCCCAGAATTTTTCGTTTGCTGCCCGTGGCACGGCCAAGGCTATACGTGGCCGGAGTGTGCTCACCGGTTAACCCGGCACTCACATACGAAACATCGGCACCACTCGCGTTGTCGAAATCGTAGTCATCGAAATAATTAACCGCCAGCACTTCCAGGTTTGAACTTGGAAAGCTCACATTCGTGTACCCTTCCAGGGTGGTACCCTGATATTCATACCATTTATCATCACCAAACGTGGCATGGCCGACCACATACAATCCATCAACGTAGGTTTGGAGCGTGGCACGGGTGGTGTAGGTGGTATTGGTGTGCAATCCCGTCATCACGGCATTGCCTTTGAAATCATATTTGATAAACATCCATTTGTTGTCGGGGCGGAGCATACCATCTTGTGTGAGCACGATGCGTCCAAGCGGATCGTAGATGATGTATTGCCACGCCTGCCCAGGGACCTTCTTTTCAATTACGCGACCCTTGTTGTCGTAGCGGAACTGATTGCAGTAGCCGTCTTTGATGGTTGAATTAAACGCCCAACTGTTGGCTTTCAACTCAGCAACGCCTTTGGGTGAAATAATAAAATTAACTTGGCCCAGGTCATTATAAACGTAATAAGTTTCGAGATAGTCGGTATAAACTCCCTCGACCGTTGCTGCAAGTTGCTGGCGAACCAGCACCGTATTGCCTGAGCCATCAGTGAACGTAAGCGTGTGGTTACCATCGGCACTGATGGATTTCATTTTACTTAGTGCATTGGCAGGATAGTAGCCGGTACTGCCTCCGTTTGCGTAGAACTTTCGCACTTGGTCGCCCGAGGTGTTAAACAGGTATTCAACTTTCGAAGTATGGCTCTGCCCCGGCTGGTAACCTTTACCCACCCCACCCTGCTCCACAACGCGCCCCAGCGGAGATGTATCATAAACCGTAACCGCATATGCTGCGCTATCATCTGCAACCTTATCGGACGTGTTAAGGTAGAAGCTCTTTTGCTCAACTTTGTACCCCGAGTGTAAAGATCCATCCGTGCTTGTGGCTTTGTACGGAAGGTAGCTTTTTGAAGCCCGGCCCCAGGAGTCGTATTCAACCGGTGAAACAATATCTTTTCCATCTGTACTCCCTCTTACGATAACTTGCTGTTGGGTTCTGCCGATGCCATCAAGGTAGGAAACAGAGGTTGTTTTCTCCGCATCGGTAAGAGAATTTAGTGAAGCATCTGTTTTTTTCCCGGTAACCCGAATAACGTCCGTTTGAACACTTGCCTGAGAGATGTATGGAACAACTACCGCAGTCCCCTGACCCACATCGCTATAGCAATTTGATGCTTTGTCTTTAACACGAACGTAGTAGATTGTGGAAGTTGAGATTTCGGGAGTGGTAAATGGAATTCCTGTTTTGAGGCTGCCGGTATTTGCATCTGCATTTGCTTTTGTTGCATACCATCTGACTTCGTAGTGCGCTGTATCGAGGTCGCCAAACTGCTGGTAACTATAAAATCCTTCCTGGGCGTATCCGGTACTCATCAAACCTCTCAACGTTACCGTACCTGAGCCATACGCTGACTCGGCAGACCATGCCATTAAATCGGCAGGTTTAGGGTTTGCGTTGGCCAACACAGGTGTTCTGGTAGAAAGGCATCCGCTCGTGCTGTTGTAGCTGGCTGCATAATACATAACGGGTGAACGGAGTGATGGTGTCGTTAAACTAAGCCCGGTGCGCACCGTATCTCCCCCTACGGGAGACGAAAACCAACGAATTGTATTTGCATTGGTTCCGGCCGTGGCACTAAGTGTAAGCGGACCTGATCCGCAAAGCGAAGCTGGTGTTACAGATGCCGGAGCACCGGGAACCGCTCCATAGCCTGCAACTATTGCAACACGAGGTCCGGCCATCGAAGCGGAGGTGCTCCAGGTTTCTACGTAGTAGGTAACCGAAGTAGAAATGGTACCGGTTGTATAGGTTGCGGCTTCGCTAAAATAGGTTCCGCCCGAAGCCACCGTGTACCACCGAACTTTATCACCACCCGAGCCTGGAGTAGCGCTAAGGGTTACTGTGCCCGGTCCGCAGGTGGTTGCCGGAACTGTGACAGGAGTTGTAATTGCGGTTACTGATTTTGATATTGACACGCCTCCTGACACTTCGTCCAGAAATTGAACGGTGCCTGAAGTAGTCCATGTTACGGAAGCATAGTATGTGTTACCGCTGGTCCAGGTACTGTTAATGGTGGCTGTACCTGAAGATATGTTCCATACCGGAGCAATTACCCCGGTAGCCGTAACGGAATACGTGTTGGACGTTCCTGCCGCCACCGTTGACGGGCCAGACATTGAGGGCGGAGGTAAGAAGCCATTTCCGGCAACTGGAATGGAAGCGGCAGCGAGGAGCAGAAATGTGATAAACTTTCTCATGGCATTGTGGTGTTAAGGGTGAACCTCCGTTTCATCCAGTCTTTTCGTTCAGACAGATCTATAGTCAGGTAAAGTGATCCGTCTACCCGTTCAAGCCTTCCTTTACCACGAACATCAAGCACCAAAATATCAAAGGTTAACTCACCGGCTTGACTTATATCCGTCCATGTTCCGATAACATTTTCAACCGGAAATTCACTGGTTCGTTGCGTACTCTGAAGCTTCAGTGAACTTGCGCTGATTTCAATATGAAACGTGTCAGCGAGCACCTGTCCGCTACGAAGGTCAACATTAACGTGTGATGAGAAAACATGCGTTGTGTCAAGCAAACTTGACTGCGCTATTGCCCGACTACTAATCAGCAGGCAGAAAAGACTTATGATGATGAAGATTCGGTTCATAGCTCAGGGGTTACGGGGTAACAATTACTTCCATGGCAGTTGTTGTCTTTGTTCGACCCAGGTTTGACGTGACAACACAACGCATCACAAAACTCTTAGTTGTTGGCAATACTTTGGAATAGGTGTACTGGTTGGAATCGCTTCCAATATTTACCCAGTTAATCGAAGCCAGATCAGTTATTTGCCATACATAGGTGAATGTTTCACCCGAAAGTGCATTTTGCGGTGTCACCCGGAAAATAACGCCCGATGAAGTAGGAGGCGAAGCTGTTATTGCCGTACAACTGTATTGGGTTGCAACACTTGTCCCAACAAATTCGTGCACGCCCTTCGCGCAGATTTCAGCGTCAAGCGGAGGATATACAACGTTAAATGTTTTCGTTGAAGTTTTCGAACCATAGCTGGCACTGGTAACTCTTAATCTTACCACGTATGATCCCGTTGCCGTAAACGTATGGCTTTGGATTGCCGTTCCTGAAGTAAACGTTCCTGTCCCCCAATCCCATTCGTACGTGATTGTTTCCGAAACACACGGGTTTGCGGCCGCGGTGAACGTGACGGCCGTATTAATGGATATCGAGCCAAATTCAGATATACTAAAATCAGAGAATAGCGGGGTTGCGACTGGATAATTATAAGAGGTTCTTCTCACTATGTTTCGATCACGATCATAGGTATATCTGGGTCGGCCAAGTTTATCGTACTCCTGATAGGAGGTGCTACCACCAGCCGTTGTGACGGATGCTGCTCCGAATGGAACGGTATACGTAGTAGATACCATGTCAGCATTTTCCGGGTAAAAGAAAACATCATCGATAATGTTCACGAGCGAGGTTGAAAGTTGTCCGGGGTAAGGATTTCCGACCGATGGAGCAGGCAAACTTGCAGCCTGTAGCACCACCTTAAATTGACCTGGGGCTGCAGGAACTCCTGTCAAAGGGATCACCGCCTGAACATATTTATACACCGAACTTGTGTTGGGTACGGTGACATTAACATATGAGTATTCGGTCCCACCGGTAGTTTGCAGGGAAACTTTCAGCGCAAATGTCTGATCGCTCTTAATCCAGAATGAAAGGATATAATTTGACACTGCAGGCGCACGGGTAACGTTCTTGCTGAGTGCGTACTTAGCATAGAACGCTCGTGAACCAGTCCTGCCGGTTCCATAATACGATGAGGCCTCTGTAAATTCGAAACCGGTTGTTGTCTCAAAATCAGAAAATGCTGCTTGTAGGTCAGTTGGGTTACTCAACTGAACATTCGTCAATTGCACCACGGGCAGGCTTGAACTATATCCATAGCCAATCACTGTGTTTTGGCGTGAAACAGGGTTTCGGGTGACTTTAGGCTTAAACGGAATTGACGAATACACCTGAACAGAATCGGTGCGCTCATACCGCGAATCGAGTTTAAATTTTCCGTTCCCGCTCGCGATTACGACTGCTGAAGGATTAAAGCTGCTGAGTAAAAATGGGGGATTTGCCTTAAGCTGCCAGCGGGAGCGAAGCAGATGCCTATCCGCGCTGTAGCCCATAGCACTGAATTTTGCTGCTGAGCCGCCAATTACATATTCGGCAGAATCGGTCGCGTTCTTTAATGTATTATAGCTTTCTATTAATATACCCTCATGATCATAAATATTCATGTAATGAATTGCCACAGCATCATCGTTACCCGAGGAACTACTGGCAAAATCTTTTGCGTATCGCATGTAGCTTGTATAAATTTTCCCATCGCTGGCATAGCGCTTGACTTTCGAGAGATATTTATGATTGGGGCTCTCATAGAGATATTCAATCGAGTCTTTCAGATACGTCCCTGTAGATGGTTCATAAATGGTATTGACCACTTTTTTTGGAACGCGCTGTGCCTCGGTCGGTACGTCATATTTGCCGAACATAAAAATCCGGTTGGCACCCGCTGTTCCGGGAAAGCGTTCGTATTTCAAAGCCCCAATTTTTAGCGGAGCGGTTCCGGTTTTATAAATATCCTGATAAGTTGTCACAGACCTGCTCACCATTTGGCCCGCTTCATTAAAGTCAGTTGTTCGCCAAGGAAGACCTCGCTGATAGTCATAATCCGGACTCGGAATGTGCGGGAAGGCCCATTGGCCTGCTACCGAAAAATTTCCAAGCGTCATGAGCGGTGTTGTATTTGGCCGCGCGATCCTTACCGGGACGGCCTTCCACTGACCATCCGTAAGTTGGCCATATGCTCCGGGTACATAAAACTCATGAACCGAGTAGCCGGCACCAGGCCGTTTTACTGTAACCTTTTTGTAGCCTACCACACTTCCGTGAGTTGTTTCGGAGGGGCTAAGATTGAACGAGGTTCGGAGTGAAGGGTACTTCCATTTCTCCTCGTCGGTAAGTGCGGAGGAGTTGGTTAGATTGTACGCAACGCCCGAACCGTTTTTCCAAGCGTATGTGGGCATAGCATAAATCGGCTTTCTAATCAGTTTTCCTTGCTCGTACTCAAAGGTCTTCTTAACGGGTATCGGGTTAAATCCATCGAAATAAGTTATAGAACGAATGCGGAGACCACCTGCCGGCATATTCTGAAATCCATCACCAGCATATGTATGTGCCTCAAAATCAAAACTTGTGGTGCCCCCTTCCGGGCTGGTCATCGACAATAATGTTCCAAGTTTCATGTGAGAGTCTGAAACGCCCATGTCAGCACCTGTTAAAATGTACTCTGTACCCGCGTTACCTAATTTAAAACTGCCATAACGGTCGGCCCATGTAGGCTTCTCGGGGTATATGTAAATTTTCGGAATTGACCGCTCTTGAACAGTTCCATTTGGAGTTCCCCACAGATCAACACCTCGTACCGGCGACCAGTATAAGCCTGCGGTGGGTACATTTAGATCTTTGTATTCAATGCCTTTGTATTCAAATCGATATGGTGGAAGTCTGTCACAACCAGAGAATTCGGTAACGCTTTTTAAAAACTGTGTTGTATTTGCCTGGCTACTGGCGTCCAGAACGTCCGATACCGATAAATATTCAAGTAAAAACGTCTTGACTAACTGCTCAGCGGAAGTACTACCCCTTCGGGTATCACTGATGTTTATATTTTTCAGAATTTCGCCACTGTACATGAATTCTACCTTGGATCCCGTTGAACCGGCAACAATCCAAGGTATTATGTCGCTTGTGGTAGTGCTAACATAATAATGCGTCGTGTACTGTATATCTACCCGGAGAGTTTGAGGATGCGTTGGATATATTGGATCCGGATACTGGTATGCACCCAATTGACGCTCCAATGTACTTGATGCATGCGATCCTGAAAAAGGTACATAGCTGAAATCGATATGCGAACCATCTGGCGCGTAAATACTTGTAAGTTTCCACTCGCGCGTATAGGTTACTTGCGTCTTATACAGGTCATATTCGGTCATTGCATAGGCCGTGGGTGTGCCATTTAAAATACTGGGCAGGAAAGACTTACGAGTTGCAGTGACTTGAGTATAAAAGTTGTAAATGTAACCCTGATTGGTGGTGATGGTAAATCCGGTCAATTGCCTGTCAGGATTTGAAGGCGTCTCGAGGTTGGGATAGTCTAACACAATCGTAACGTCCTGATAAGGTATCGTGTGCGCTTTCAAATCGGGACCAATTACAAAACTTCCGGATATTCCGCCCGCGTTGTAATAAAAAACATCCGGTTCCGTGTCCATCGCATAGTTGAACCCGCTAATCGTAGTATAGTCGGAGGCTTCATCTGACCGCGAAGTACCAGCAACAGTATCAGCGGTTGGAGTAAATTCATCGATAATCGTTGCCGCTGTCTTAGTTCCGGAAGCTACGTACATCCATCCCTTCACTGTTCCGGTTTCATCATCGGGAAAACTTCTTACTTCACGGGAGACTGAACCTCCTGCACTGACCGACCATCCGGGTCCCACTGATGATTTTTGCCGAACCGAATTTGCATTGTATGATAATGATATAGGTTCGGATAAACTCCCGGTGGTGACATTCCAAATTGGGATTGTTATCGAAGGAGTTCCCGTATACATGTCAACAGGAATTTCACCCTGAGAAAATGCAGGCACGCACGCTGCACACAGGATGAGCATCAGGAGGGGGATTCTTCTCATGGAGGGATGAGGTTTAAAGTTTGGTTTGAAAAAAACGAAATATTTTGAAATTCATTTTCCGGCATAGGAGTAACTCCTATGCCACTGAACAGAAATGGCGAATTTTTACAGATTTTGCTGCAAAAAGTTTTTGTTAAGTTTTCTGGGCAGGAACTCCTAGGGTGTTGCGGCAGGCTTTTTATCCTGCTTCTTTTTCTTCAGCGTAAGCTCAAGCCCGATGCGGAAGTTGACCCGGTCGGTGTACGGACTGCGATGGTCCTTGTCAAAAATATTATACATCAACTGCGCATTGCCCATCAGCTTTTTATAGATCGGATACTTTTGCTTCACGCCCACCAACACTCCCCAAACCCAACTGCGCTCGGCTACGTAATCGGAAACCGGGTTGCGATGCTTCTCGGGCGTATACATCGATTCAACATCAAGCCGGATACCAAAGCCTTTTCTCAATTCATACTCTCCATAAGAACGGATCCCGAACACCCGGCCATTGTCGTTATACGTACGTTGCTGAATATTGAAAGCCACGCGCTGGTTCCAGCCTAAGCCTGCTTTGAACCGTGTGGTAAAACGATAGGCTACTGACGGGTTAACATCAAGCATGAAGTCACGCCAGCTTTGAAACTGTAAGGTGAGGGCCGGAACCAGTCGTTCGCGCAGGGGCTTACCCATTAATTCATTATACCGTTTTTGATTTTCAATGTCTTTCAAACTGCTTACGCTGGCGTACTTCTGCTTGTACTTGCTCATCTTCTCCATGGCGCCCATCAACACCTGCTCCTTCCCTGCGAAATGATTTACCGCTTCCTTCTTCGCCATTTCCATCACCTGCTGCTGTGCAGCCTCGCTGGTTTGCGGCACACCGCCCGGCACACCCATATCGGGAAGTTTCTGGTCGGGTAACCCTTTCACCTGTTCTGCTGCTTTGCTTTCGAGTGTTTTACTTAACCCTTCCTGCGATCCCGTAGCTTCCTGAACCTGCTTTTGAATATCCCCCGCCTGGCCGGTGATGTCGTTCAGCTTGCCGGTATTAATATCGGTTGCTGGTAAATTTCCTTTCAGATCAGGAGCCTTCACCTCGGTACCCGGAAGATTGGTGTTGATGTCCGGTAAGCCTGCATCGGGCAGATTGGTGTTGGGTAAGCTACCCTGCCCCGGGATGTCGGGCAACCCGGTGTTCAGTTTATCGAGCCCCAGCTTGCCGGAAACATCGGAGTCGAACGATGGCACGCTTATTTTATCCATCGCTGACGTGAGCGTTGACGCCTTGCCTTGCAGCTCCTTCGGTAACTTCAGTTTATCAAGCTGGTTGGTGATTTTACTTTTCAGCGAGTCAATCCCTTTCATGGTTTGATCTTCCAGGCTGGCGAGTTGCTGATCCAGGCTATCAATCTTTTTTGTGTACGCAGCGGTGTCCGGCCGTTTCAGTGTATCCAACGGATTTGACGGAACACCCGGTTGCAGAACACCGATTCGCTTTACACTGTCGGCCTTCGCCCGATACCGCTGCCTGAGTCTGCTGATTCTTTCCTTTTGTGTAGCATACGATTGTTTGATGCTGTCGGACTGAGAAGTGAACCGGTTCTGGAGTGAATCTATCTTCGCACTTACGCCCGTGGTCAGGCTATCAGCCGGAAGTTTCAGGCTGTCAGTCTGCGCCCACGCAAAAACCGGGGCCAACAACACGAATAATAGCGTAACGCGTTTCAAGGTTCTCCAAATTAACCAAACGGTTCAAAATCTGCCTTATTTTAAAATTTTTTGCACCCGTGCAACCCCTGGCACCGTTATGGCATCTTACAAGCGAACCGTTTAAATGGATTTCAAAATTTACCGGGCGAACGAACAGGAGCTTATTCAAGGATGCCGCAGGGGCGACCGTGCGGCCCAAAAGCGCCTATACGATACATTTTCCCCGAAAATGTACGCGCTCTGCTGCCGGTATGTGAAAGATTCCATGGAAGCGGAAGATGTGCTGGTAACGGCCTTCACCAAAATTCTCGACAAGATCGATCAATATAAGAGTGAAGGAAGTTTTGAAGGGTGGATCCGCAGGGTGGTGGTAAACGAAGCGCTCACCTGGCTCCGGAGAAACCGCAACATGTACCTGGAACTCGAACTGGAAGCGGCCGATTACGAACCGGATTATAAAAGTCTCAGCGATCACCTCGAAGCCGAAGACCTGATGACGATGATCAATGACCTTCCTTCCGGTTATCGCATCGTATTTAACCTGTACGCGATTGACGGCTACTCGCACAAGGAAATTGCCGATCAACTCGGCATCAGCGAGAACACTTCCAAATCGCAACTGAGCCGCGCCCGCGCATACTTACAAAAGCTATTAACCGACAACGATTGGAAATCAAACCAACAACGTCATGACATCACAACCTGATAAATTATTTCGCGACAAGCTTGAAAATTTTCAGCGTCCCGCTCCTGCCGCTGCGTGGGACCGTATTGAAAACAATATTTCAAAGCCTGTGTATAAACTTGCATGGGTACGCACCGCTGCAGGCATTGTGCTGCTCGCTGCCGCTGCGATATTGGTTTGGCCTTACGGAAACGATCCGGGCCGCGTTGCCGAGATAAAAGATAAACCGGTTGTAACGCCTGTCGATACAACCAGACAACCGGAAATTAAAAAAGAAGAGGTTATTCAAAATCAGAATCGCGTCACACAGAAAACCAATCCGGCACCACGCATGAAGTTTGAAACTCCTTCTGTGGCCAGGACTGAAACTCCGGTTGAAAAATCGGAACAACCGGTCAAAGATTCTATGCTGATTATTACACCAACACCAAAAGAACTTGTTGCAGAAGTTGTTATTCCGCAACCCACCGAAACATCCACTACGATTGTGTACACATCCGATGAGGTAAAATCAAAGTTCCTAAAGAAAAAGTTATCACCTGAAGCAACGCCTGAAAACAAAGATGCATCTGGAATACAGAAGCTGATCGGACTTGCTTACGCTGCAAAAAATTCAGAGGCGGGCCTGGCTGATCTCCGGCAAAAGAAAGATGAACTTCTTGCGCTGAACTTCGGTAAAAAGAAAGGCGAGAACTAATGAACGAACGTATGAAAAAGATTTTAACCCTCAGTGCAATCCTGCTTACAACCCTCACATCGTTTGCACAGAAAACCGACACCGTTGTGGTCGAGCTGGCGAAAACAAGCCGCATGGTGTTCACGATCAAAGATAAAAGCGACCTCGAACAACTCCGGCAATATGATTTTCAGGCGATGTTCGATGATATCCTGAACCGGCTTGAAAAAAATGACAGCGTGGTGGTTGTGGTGAATCCAACCGCGAAGACACAAACAGAATCGGGCATCGTAACAGAAAGCGATGTAGTGACGTATTCCGGCACTGACGATGACGATGACAACGATGACCGGGATAACGATCGCAACCGACATTTTTATCGCTACCGCACACGCCATGCATTTAATGTGGACTTGGGACTGAGCAGCTACCTGGAGGATGGTAAGTTCCCCGACGAAGCGGGTGCGGCCTATGCCATCCGTCCGTGGGGATCGTGGCACTTCGGATTAAATTCCGTGCAGCGCACTCCGATCACCAATCATTTTTATATGGAGTGGGGCCTTGGAGTAAGCTGGAGTATTTTCCGGTTCCAGAACGACAATACCCAGGTTGTTAAAGAAGATGATGGCGTAGCGTTTGAAGAAGATCTCCGCGATGTATCCTTCATCAAAAGTAAACTAGGCGTAACGTACCTTAATATTTCAGCCGTACCGATGTTCAGCTTCGGTGATGAACGCGGTGGCAGAAAATGGAGAACGTATAACTCGGGCTTTCGGATTGGCGTGGGCCCTTATGCGGGCTATCGCATCGGCAGTTGGGCACGTCAGGTTTATAAAGACGAAGATGGCGACCGTCAGCGCGACCGCAACCGCGATAACTTTTATCTGAACAACTTCCGCTACGGCTTACGCCTGCAGGTTGGCGTTCGCTCGGCCGATTTCTTTCTCAACTACGATATGAACGAACTGTTCGCAACCGGCAAAGGCCCGAAACTCAATGCCTTCAGCTTTGGTGTGACGTTCTAACGATTACCTGTTAGCATACCCCGAATGTGCCGGCCCTCAGCCGGCATGTTCATTTTATGCCGTTCCGTAACCGGAACAAAATACCCGGTCGATTTTGCTATTTTGCAGGGCTAAATTGTGCTCATGAAAAAAATCAATTTTACCCGGCAGGTTTTCCCGCACCTCGTTGCCGTAGTCGCGTTTCTGCTGGTTACCGTTTTCTTTTTTAATCCTGTTTTCTTTGAGAACAAAACACTTGTTCAACACGATATTGCCCAGTCGATCGCAGGTTCGAAAGCGCTTGCCGACTACCGCAATCAAACCGGTGAAGAAGGTTTGTGGGCTCCGGCCATGTACAGCGGTATGCCAGCGTACATGGTGAGCGTGCAGTGGGGAAACACGGCCATCGGGTTTTTAAAACGTGCGCTCACGCTATCACTCCCGCATCCGGTTTCAAATATCTTTTTAGCGTTTATCTGTTACTACATCATGCTGCTTGCGTTTGGCATCCGGCCATACCTGGCCATCGCGGGTGCATTTGCTTTCGGACTATCGTCATTTATGATTATCGGACTCGGAGCCGGGCACAATGCGCGCATTGGCGCAACCGCATTGGTTCCGTTGGTCATTGCCGGCATTCATCTCGCGTTTTCCGGCAAACGGGTTTTAGGATTCGGAGTAACCGGAGCCGCACTTGCCCTCCACCTGCGTGAGAATCACCTGCAGGTAACCTATTACATGATCCTGATCGTGTTAGGATACGGCCTGATGCAACTAATCATCGCGATCCGCGAAAAGAAGATTGCCGAGTTTGCAAAAACAATCGGCATCCTGATTCCCGCAGCCTTGCTGGCAGCTGGTACATTCTTCGGACAACTTTGGGCAGTAAAAGAATATACTACGTATTCCGCACGCGGTAAAAATGAACTCACTCCTCCCGCGCAAACACGTGCTATTCCGTCAAGCGGAATGAATCGCGATAAAGCATTTGAGTACAGCAACGGAATTCTGGAACCGATTACGTTTTTGGTCCCCAATTTCTATGGCGGAAGCAGTCAGGAGTACCTCGTTCAAAACCCGAAAAGCGAAACATACCAGGCCCTGATAAATTCAGGCAACAACGAACAAGCCAATCAGCTTGCTCCCTACACCAGCCCGTATTGGGGTGATCAGCCGTTAGCCGCTCCGTATTATGGAAGTGCAATCATTGTATTCCTTTTTGTTATTGGAATTTTGTTTGCCGAACGCAGGTATGTTTTGTGGCTCGTGAGCATCAGTATTATCGCAATCGTGCTGAGCTGGGGCAAAAACTTTGAAGCGTTCAATTATTTCCTTTTTGATCACCTTCCGGGATACAACAAGTTTCGTTCGGTGACTTTTGCGCTGGCGATGGCGTTCCTGGCTATGCCCCTGTTGGGATTACTGGGACTGGAAAAATTATTCGAAAAAGGAGTCAATGCTGAAATCAAAAAGAAACTCTGGATTGCCCTTGGGCTAACCGGTGGCGTTTGTTTGCTGCTGCTTTTGTTCGGAGGAATGCTGGCGTTCACGCGCGAGGGCGAAGAAGCTCTCCCGAACTGGTTTTTGAGTGCGTTGCGTGACGACCGTGAATCGCTGATGCGCGGTGATGCCTTCCGCTCACTGGCGTTTATCGCGGCAATCTTCATCGTGATTTATTTCAACCTGATGAAAAAACTTGCCCCGTGGATTATTTCCGGATTCATCGCCTTCATGGTGATGATTGACCTGGCCGTAATCGATCAGCGCTACTTTGCAAAAGACAACTACAAACGTAAACGGGAAGCAGTATTTGCGTTGCAGCCTTCGGAAGAGCAGGTGTTGAAAGACAAGAGTTATTACCGGGTGTACGACACTCAAAACGGTGGCCGCGCGTCATACTTCTTCAACTCCGTTACCGGATACCATGGTGCCATTCTTCGCCGGTATCAGGATCTGATGGACTCCTGTTTGAATGCCGACATGTACAAACTTTCTGCAGACGCGCAAACCGGTAAGTTCAACTACGCCAGTTATGGCACGCTCAACATGCTGAATTGCAAATACATTATTTATGGAGAGCAGGCAAACGCCTACCTCGTAAACGAGGCCGCCCCGGGACCTGCCTGGTTTGTCGCAAATTTGGTCACCGTGAATTCGCCTAACGAAGAACTTGCCAAAGTCAACACCATCGATACGCGAAGCACGGCCGTGCTGGATGCATCGAAGTTTACCGCGCCTCAGGTTCAGTACGACAGCACTGCTTCGATCACGAACCTGGAACATACTCCGCGCTATTTGAAATATGAATCTCAATCACAGGTGAACGGACTGGGTGTGTTTTCGGAGATCTACTATCCGGATGGATGGATCGCCACCATCGATAATCAGGAAGTGCCTATCCTGCGCGTTAACTATGTACTTCGTGCGCTGGAAATTCCGGCCGGCAAGCACACCATCGAATTTAAATTTGAGCCGAAGGCTTACACCGTGGGAAACAAAGTTACCGCAGCCTGCTCATGGCTTATGCTGCTCGTACTTCTCGGAAGCATTGGATGGACACTTAGAAAAGAACCCAACGATACGGTAGCTGCGTAAGGTTTAAGATTCAAAAGTTTAAGGTTCAACGTTCCACAAGATCAGGTTGACATTTTGTTCAACGTTGAAATCAGAAATCAAACTGTTTATCGAGTCGTTGGTAATAAACTTATCTTCCGAAATCATCCTGGAGGCGAACGATATCACTTTCATCGGATGGATTCTGAGCATCGGTGTGTTGCCAGATTTCAGCCACTACACCCCATTCGTTCAAACCCATTAACCGGTGACGCTGCCCCTGTGTGAGTCTGATTTCCTCACCGGGATTCAGATGCGTGGTATCTTTTTCTTCATCGGTCAGGCTGGTCACCACGCCTACTTTGCCTGATACGGCACGCCAGATTTCAGCCCGTCGGTAGTGATACTGCCACGACAACCGCTTCTTCGGTTCAACCACAAGAATTTTCGGACTCAGCTTTCCGCTAATGCGCAGCGTAGAGAGATCTACGCCCGGGAAAAACAGTTCCGCAAACTGTTTGGCCTGCGACTCATCGATCACAAAAAATCCGCCCCACGGCCGCGTGAAGTCGTTTGATACAACCCGAAGGTTTAATCCTGCGAGATACTTGCCGATTTCTTCAAATACAGCGGTGCGTTCGGTGCTTTTCAGTTGAAAATCCATCGTGTTAACTTATAATATTGTTTTCGATTCAAACAAACTGGCAGCGCCTAAAATAGCTGCCTCCTCCCCGAGTTCTGCCCGCACAATCGGAACCGTAATCGCTCTGGCCGCGAGCTGTGCCGTGAGATCACTCAAAAATAAATCCGAACACTGCGCAATGTTGCCCCCCATCACAATAACCTGGGGCTTTTCGGCTTTTACAAATCCTTCCAGGAATACCGCCAGGTTCTTAACAAACTCCGCAAAGATCGTTTTAACGTTTGCATCGGTTTGATACAAATCGGTTAACGCCTTAACATCTTTCACCGTGGTGCCGGTTAACTCCCGGTATCGCTTCACAAACCAGCGCGTGGAGAAATACTCATCTGCAATGCTGTCCATAAACGGTGCCGGACCGAGGTTGGCATCGTGTGTAACACCGTTGTGGTGCATGGCGCTGCCGGTACCGGTACCCAGCGTTATGCCGATTACATCCTGATAACCTCGTGCTGCTCCGTAATATACTTCTCCCCGGAGGAAACACGCTGCATCGTTCATCATCAAAATGAATGCAGGTGAGATACTCAGTCGCTGGGATAGAATTTGTTTCACATTCAGCTTGTAGAGCGCTTCGTATTTATCGAGTCCTTTAATAAGGGAAATCCCGTTGGCATAATCAAACGGGCCGGGCATTGCGATTCCGATTCTTTTGTTGGCTACCGGATACGCCTGAAACGTATCTTCGATGGCCTTTGTCCAGATGCCGAGTATTTCTTCGGCTGTACCTTTCGAATTAACCCGCACGCGCAGGTACGAATCAGGTACAAATTTCCGGGTTGCCTCGTCCACCAGCGCTGCTGTCAAATGCGAGCCACCAATGTCAATACCCAGAACAACAGAATCTTTCATAAAATCAAAAAACCCAAAGCTACTTATTAAATCTATAAAAGATAAAAATTCCTGAAGCTGGTGTCGTATTCAGGGCGAGGCCGTGACCATCAAGGTGTTCCGTGGAATCCGGGTTAAAAAAGTAAAGCGTTGTTTTCGAGTAGCGGTAATTTATATTAAAGCTGGCTTCAGCACTCACATAAAGTCGTGCATTGATATCAAATCGGACCGCCAGAAAAGGACGTCCTATAAACCCAACCGATGTTCGTTTTAGTCCGGAAGTTTGATCCTTATTAAGATATGACTCATACTTATAATAAGATAAACCGGGTATAACGTCCACTCCATAATACCACACCCACGATTTGCCAATCTTTTGCTGAAACTCTTTACCGATCACGATTCCCAAGCCAATCTGGTTGGCAGTGGAATAGTCAGCATCTCCCGAAGCATCGTTCCACGATACGTTTAAATTTACGCCATATCGCATCGCACGACCGGGTTTGTTATACGTTTTCAGCATAATCGCTACCGGAGCGCCAGAACTTTCAAAAATTTCGTTGAAGATGATATTTGTACTAAAACCCAAATCACGCCTAAACTCAAATCGTGTGGTATCTTGGGCATGCAACGACAGTGCTGTCAGTGCATACAAAATGACTGCGGCAAGCCAAATCTTCATATTTAACATTGTTTTTATTGGATGACAATCTTTCTGACAATCATTTTTGCTCCCAACTTCACCTTGAGAAGGAACATTCCAGGCTGTGCATGAACTGTAAATTGTGACGACAGCTGATTTTGACTTTGATTCGTAATCCGCACGTTTCTTCCGGTCATATCAAATACACTCAAATCGGATATCGCAGCACTACTTTCAACATTAATAATTCCGGTCGATGGATTTGGGTATACAGACACCCTAACGCCCCCATCTTCAACACCCGTAACAAGCTCAAACCACTTATCTTTTAATGTACTGATCTCGTTCGGCGGAACAATGGCATGGTAGATACGAACTTCATCCAGCACACCACGCAAAAAGTAATTTGATTCCCCCGAGTCCTTGCGTCCGAACGTCAATGAATTGGAGGTAGTGCCCATCGAACCCGAATGCGGGATAAACCCATCGAGTTCACCATCGGCATACAGTTCCATCGAATAGGCGGAATACACCACCGTGAAATGATAATACTGGTTTAGCGTAAGCGGGAATGAACTGTCGAGGTCGCGTGTAGCGGAATTCGTTTTTACCGTCCAGCGTAACCGGCCGGTGGGCGTGATCGAAACTTTCCAGCGCTGTTCCCAGCTTCCGTGGGAAAGCACAAATGTTTCCTCGGGAATGGAAGCGGCCTTCACCCAAAACGAAAGTGTGATCTTGTCCTGAAAATTCAAGGTTGATGCATTGGGTACCGAGATCAGGTCCGATCCTGAATTGAACGAATAGGCTTTCCCTTGTTCGCCCCGGGCATCCGTTGTTTGATCAACACCCTGCATCGTTGCGTTGAATTCATTTCCACTGTAGTCTTTCGTATCCCCGTCAAGCGGATAGTACGCAAGCACGGGCGTTTCTTCACTGCCGTCTTTTTTTACAAGGACGGAAATTGCTTTTGTAGCCGTCAGATTATCCTGATCGGTAACCTCGCATGTGATCTGGTGGATGCCTTCTGTAGCGGGTGCCTGCCAGGTGAGCGTAGCACCATTCTGCGATACAACCGTTCCTCCCGTGACGGTCCATTCGAATTGCAACGCATTGATTGCATCTTCGTCATCGGTAACGGCACACGTAAAAACTACCTGACTTCCCGCAGGCTGCCAAAGATTTTCTGACGTGATCGATGAAATGACCGGAGGTTCCGGAATACTTTCGACTACCGTAAACACGATGCTGTCGGTTACGGTTTTTCCGCCTGATGTCACCTCAACAACCAAAACATTTTCACCTGCAATGGCGGGCGCTGTCCAGGTGAAGGTTGGAGCAGTAAAGGTTCCTTGCGATCCCTGATCATCTTGCCAGGCATAGCTTACAGCACCTGCGGCATTTTCAACGGTGAGATAAACAGGTACCGCCTGACCGAATTCTACGTTCGTGTTCGCAACACCCAGCGCTTTGATGCGCAGGTCGGGCGTAAAATCATACCCATAGTGATAGTCAACTATGATGCCATTGGCTAACAGCTTTCCGTTTTCCGGAACAAGCGAAGTGCCGGCCGGAACATAGGTCAGCAACACGGCTTCATCAGCTTTCACGGTGATCGTAGTGGAACCACTCACCGAAGTTTTAATCGTTGTTTCGGAAAGTGCATCATAAATATCATGCGTGCCTGACGGAAGTGTAATCGTAACTACTTTGTCCTGCGTGTAAGGATTATACAACGCGTATGTTGGATAGGCATTCCCGAGAAAGAAATCTGTTTTGTTTACATCGAGCAACAAAATGCCGTCTACGTCAGTTGTATTGATCACTGCCGCGAGGTACCCTACGCTGGAAGAGCCGTACAAGCCCAAATTTGTAGCCGCCCAATTGTTTCGTTTTGCATCGCCTGTTGCACGTAACAGCAAGTTACCATTGTGACTATCGCGTTCTTTCAACGCTTCGTAAGCGATAACAGCATCCGGGTCGTGGGTGGCACTCCAGGTAAAATCATCCTGACTGCTGGGATACGGCCGGTAAAAAAACCGGCTTGCATTGGCGAGGTTCAGCGCCCACTTGGCAAGGTCGCGCGTAAAACGCTTGTCATATTTCATTAACGGTACCAGTGCGGCTGCCTGCTGAAACCCGTTAAGTGCAAACGCATAATCATTGCCGCCATCGTTGGCTTCACCGATTAGTCCGCTAACATCTTTGCCATCCCACTGGCCTTTGATGGTACCCCAGCCGCGCAATGGGCCACGGTCGAAGCACCAATTCAAAATTTTTGGAACATCATACGATGTGCCTTGTTCGGCATTCATTTTTGCCGCCACAAATGCCCCGTAGGGAAGCTGCAATTCATACGAGGGATTTGAGTTTAAAGAAGAAAGAAATTCGAGCGACTGTTGCGCTCCGTTTAAATATTTTTTTTCACCTGTTTCCAGGTAGGCGTGGTATAACAACCAACCTATTCCGCCTGCGGCTTCCGGTTCATGCACACCATCGGTTTTGCCGGTCATGGTGGCGAGGTTCCAAGCACGATAATTCATATCCGGCACATTCCACGGTGCTGTGTTTCCGCCCATGGCGTTTACAGCAGCCAGCCATCGATCGGCCACCGAAACGAACTGTGTCGGATAATCGCTGATGGAAGGATACTGACTGTATAGTTGATAAAAGAAGATATTGGGCATCACGTCATACCACCAGTCGCCACCGCTTCCGGTATTGGTTCCGTTGAGGTATACATTCTGACCATTTGCTTTATTAAAGAAGTCTTTGGTTTTCTCTACCCAGTTGATTCCACCCTGATTCGCTTTGTTCACGCCTACGAGTGTAGCACCAACCATGGAAGGAATGATGTTAATACCTTCGGCTTGTGTGGTGCTGGGCGAACCGATGTACGTATCGAGCGCAATGGGTGTGATGGATGGATAGTTGACAGGTGTACGCGTTCCGATTAGCGGAAAGTGCTCACCCGTGTGCGGGGTTACATAAATAAACTGATCATACTTAACAGCTACATCTTTCCAGTCGCGCATGACATACGGTGCCGGCAAATCGGGCATTTGGGAAACCCGGTTGATGGTGAGTTGACCGGTCTGGGCCGCGCCCAAGAACACGATACAGCTAAACACAACTAAAAAAACGTACTTCATGATCGTTACAGAAAAATTTTAAAATGCAATCACCCCGAAGGTTTCCCTCCAGGGTGATGCACAACAGCTAACCAAAAAAATTGTTACTCAAGAGGTTTCTCAATGTTATACAATGTAGTAACCTGAGTTTCTGTAAGCGGGGTGTTGTAGATACGTACTTCATCCAGAACACCTTTAAAGTATCCGCCCCAGTTAACATAGAAATCACCTTCTGTTGCAGTGTACTTGTCAGTCGGCAAATCCTGGCCAATGGTCAGGTTAATCGGGTTTGCGGAAATATCGATACCAGTTCCGGGTGTGTTATCCCAATCTTTTACTTTAACACCGTTTACGTAGAAGATCATGTGACCACCACCGAATGTAACGACAACGTGATACCAGGCGCCTTGTGTAAGAACCGGATCTGCGTTATCGCGATCGTAGTACGCAGGGTTTTCACTTCCTGCAACATCAGCTTTTACAGTCATGAAAGCCTTAGGGCTATCCTGCATGTTGAGTTTCCATCCGTTCCAACGATTCATCGCTACCATATACTGGTTGTTCAGGATAGGTGTGTTTACATCCTGCTTCATCCACAACGAGATAGTCATCGTTTCAGGATTCAACTGTGTGCTGTACGGAACTTCGATGTTTGCACCGGCATTGAAATAGATCGCTTTGTTTGCATTGCCATACCGGTCAGTTGACCAGGCTGGATTGCCCGCACCCCAGAAAGAATGGCCGGTTTTGAATGTACCATCATGGTTGTTGTCAGACGCATCGCTGGCCGTTGTACCGGTTCCCTCATCGAACTTCCAGTGAGCCATCAGGTTGGCCGCTGCAATCGGTGTGATGATCTTCCCTTCGTACGTAGTGATCGCTGCCTGCAAGTTTACGTTGGCGTTGTCCACTTCCGTTTGTGTTGCATTATCATCCGCTGCAATAGCAGCAGCGGCAGTTACCGCTGTCGTCAGGGCAGCCTGAGAACCTACGAGGTACTGTCCATCAGAAGTTCCCTCTTCCGTGTTGTCTAACAGTGCTTGAGCTTCCACGATGCTGGCCAGAAGTGTTTCCTTGTCAGCACTCTTCTTTCCGCCATCATCGTCCGAACAGGCGGCCATAAATCCTGCACTCAGGATGACCGCGAAGGAGAGCAATAATTTGATCTTCGTTTTCATAGTTATTTATTAAAGTTTAATTGTTATTGTTTATTATTTATTGTTTACGGTTACTTACTCAATGGCGGTGTTGGCATCTACTTCCGCCTGCGGGATCGGGAAGTAGCGCTCGGTTGCATAATCAAAATCCGTATCGGATAACGCAGCTTCAGCCGTAGCTGCGCCATATCGCATCAAATCGAAAAAGCGATGGAATTCAAACCCGAGTTCTACCCTGCGCTCGTGGCGGATAGCATTGCGCACCGAGGCCTGCGAGGTAGCAGGAACATCCGGTAACAGATTGGCCGGAACCGATCCTGCACCCGGCAGATCCAAATCATACAAATAGCTTTCACGTGCACGCTTGCGTACTTCATTCAGCGGAACGATCGCTTCGGCCGCGCGGTTGAGTTCGTTCAGTGCTTCTGCTTTCATGAGCAGAATGTCGGCATAGCGCATGTACACATAGTTCAGCCCGGCATCGCCAATGATCGGTTCTTCACGCAGCGGTTGTACATGTTTCTTCTGCAAATAGCCGGTGGCAGACCATGTCGGATCGAAGGGCTCGCCATTGATCCAGTTCTGACCCGCCTGGCCAACCGTGTAGTCGAGGCGCGGATCAACCACGTCACCAGCGGTTACCTCAAACTCGTCCACAAAATCCTGCAGCGGAACATCAAATGCATACCCGTTATCATCAGGCGCACCGAACCACTGGTTTAAATGACTTCCGAGTTTGGGTATTTGTCCGCTTTCATGCTGAATCTCGAAAATTGATTCGCTGTTATTCTGCGTGGAATCGATGAAATTGTTTTTATAAACCGGCTGCAGGCTGTAGATGCCCAAATCTTCCAGCGACTGAATCGCATCAAGCGCTTCCTGCCAGTGCTCCTGATACAATCTGGCCTTTGCCAGCAAACCCCACGCAGCACCTTGCGTTGCACGACCCACATCGGTTCCTGAATATTCTGCGTCCAACACTTCGGTTGCATCAAGCAGGTCTTCTTCAATTTGCGCATACACCGCATCTACCGATGACTTGCCAACATTAATCAGGCTGGAGTTCAACGGAGGCTGAGTCTTTAAAGGAATCTCACCGAAAATATTGACGAGGTTGAAGTAGAAAAAAGCCCGCATGAACTTCGCTTCTCCGAGAATCCTGGCTTTCAGGTCGGCATCCATCTCAATGTTATCTGCATAATACAGGAGATAATTCGCGCGGGTAATACCTTCGTAGTACTGACTCCAGATTTTAAGCAGAAATCCGTTGTTGGCAGAATAATTGAACTCTTCCAGGAACTGGATCTCACTCTGGTCACCTGCCGCCCCACCTTTCACCGCATCATCAGAAGCTACGTCACCAAATACCCACAACGCATTGTTGGTGGAAACGAACGAAGCTTTGTTGTAAACCCCGGTAATCGCCAACAGGGCATGTTCTTCGGTCTTGTAGAAATTTTCAGTCGTGTATCGTCCTTTCGGTGTCTCGTCCAGGAAATCAGCGCATGCTGACGTGATTCCGATCAGCGCTAAAAAGAAAATTGTTTTATATACGTTTTTCATAGCTGTCGTCATTAAAATGTTAGCGTAAGACCTACGTTATAAGATCGTGCAGACGGATAGGTACCCCAATCCATACCGGCCGAACGTTCGCCTTCGTTAAGCGCATTGTCGCTCACGGTCATTTCCGGATCCATACCACCCTCGTACTTCGTGAAGGTTAACAGGTTTGCACCGGATACATAAATTCTGCAGGCACTGAAACCATGACGCTCGAGAAATGAACTCGGCAATGAGTATCCGATCTGAAGATTTTTCAAACGCGTATACGAACCATCTTCCAGAAAACGCGTGGAAAACTTGGTGTTATTTCCGGATGCATCCCATGATGCACGCGGCTGCGAGTTGCTGGTGCCGGGACCGGTCCAGTGCTCGTCATAATACCGTTGCGTAACATTGAACGGCCGATAGAATCCTTCGATGTCGCGGTTCAATACCGAGAATATCTCCTGGCCGTACGCGCCCTGGAAGAAGAGCGACATATCCCAGTTCTTGTAGCGCAGGTTAATGTTCAACGCTGCTGTGAAATCCGGAATGGGACTTCCAATGTGAACCCGGTCTTTTGCGGTGATTAAGCCATCACCATCCTGATCTTTATATTTTACATCGCCCGGCTGAATCCCGTTGCCCTGGTTGGCATGCGTGAAGATGTCGGCAGCATCCTGGAAAATGCCTTCCATCTCGTAGAGATAGAAGGACGAAACCGGATAGCCTTTTTCTACGAGCGTGATGCGGTCGGAACCGATCGCTCCACCCTGAATAACCGGATTAACAGCCAGTACTTCGTTGTGCAGCGTAGCAAAGTTTGCATTTACCTCGTAGTGGAAATCGTTAATGGTTTTAATGTGGCTGATGGCCACTTCAATACCACGGTTAACAATTTTTCCGTTGTTCACGATGGGCGAACCGGCTTCACCTGCAGAAGGCGGAATCGGCTGACTCACGAGCAGATCAGAGGTGACTTTGTTGAAGTAGTCGAATGTTAGATAGATCTCTCCGTTCAGGATTTCAAAATCAAACCCGGCATTGAACTGATTGGATGACTCCCACTTAACTTTTGTGTTACCCAGCTGATTGATGGCAAAGCCGTTGCTTTGAACATTGCCGAACGGATAGTTGTAGTTATTGCCAACGCCTTCGAGGTACGGGAAGTCGGGAATTTCCTGATTACCGATGCTTCCGTAAGCAGCACGAACGAGCAAGCCGTCAATCCAGTCAACATTTTGCAGGAACGACTCACTTTTCATTTGCCAACCCAATGAACCGGCATAGAAATTTCCCCAGCGGTTATCCGGACCAAAACGGGATGAACCATCTCTGCGGAACGTCAGGGAAGCCAGGTATCGGTTATCAAAATCATATCCCACTTTTCCGAACAGCGAAAGCAGGGAATTGCTTGTTTCACTTTCGTTAGATGTTTTGATACCCTGACCATTGCCGAGATATACCAGACTTTTCTTTTGATCGGGGAAACTGTTGTCGGTTGCTGCTACGCCATAGAGATTATTTCTGATCGACTCGCCTCCGAGGGTAAACACGAAATTGTTCTTGCCGAACGACTTCGTGTAGGTAAGCACGCTGTTGATGGTAAAGGTTTTGCCATTAGCTTGCGCAATGGTTAAGCGGTTTGGATTGTTGATGCGGTTTGCAGTTCCCCAGTTGCGATCGAACCGTCTTTGATTCTGATGATTGATATCGAACCCAAAGTTGGTCGTCCAGATCAGCCCCGTCATCGGTGTGATGCGGGTATAAAATTTACCAAAAAGCTGATCGGACACGCGGTGGTTCTGGTTGTAGGCAAGCATGCCCACCGGACTATACCCATCGCCCAGGAACCGGTAGAGATCGGGCTTGTCTGTAAAATCACCGTTCGCATCATAAACCGGAATGGCTGGTGTGCGGAAGAATGCATACCGAATTACACTACCACCGTTACCACCGGCTCCGTCACCCGAGCTGGGAATGAAGTCACGGTTTGAACGTGACATGTTCAGGTTCATACCGGTGGTCAGCCACGGTTTAACTTCTGTTTCAATATTGGCGCGGCCGGTGAGGCGATTGTACGCACTTGACTTGATAATACCTTCCTGATCGAAATAGCTTACCGATAACAGGTAGTTGGTTTTTCCAGAAGAGCCGGAGGCGGTGATGCTGTGCGATTGAATCACCGCATCCTGCATGATCTCTTTGATGTAATCAACATTGTCAAAATCCGCTGCCATTGCCTCAGTGATGAGCGGGCGAAGAAAGATGCCGCTTTTACCAACGTTGTCATTATTCGCAGCTTCGTTATAAATTTTTACATACTCTTTTGTGTTCGCCATGTCAATCAAACGCGAGGGCGACTGCACACCAAACTGCGTTCTGATTTCGATCTGTGGAGATTTCCCCTTTCCGGATCTGGTGGTAAGAATAACTACCCCGTTTGCAGCGCGTGCTCCGTAAATCGCGGAAGCGCTGGCATCTTTCAGAACCGTAACACTGGCCATATCGGTGAGCGAAATTCCATCCACATTCAGCGCGGGAATGCCGTCAATAACATAAAGGGGATAGTTACCACTGTTGATTGAGCCCACTCCGCGAATGCGAATGCTTACGCCTTCACCGGGTGCTCCGGTATTCTGCGTAACAACAACCCCGGCAGCACGGCCCTGCAACGCCTGATCGAGCGTTGGCACCGGCACCCGCAGCAACGCTTCGGGCTTCACGGTTGACACCGCACCGGTTACTTTATCGCGCTGTTCGGCTGTGTACCCGGTAATCACCACCTCACCAAGTGTTTGGGTATCGTCTGCGAGCGTTACATTAATTTCCGAACGACCTTCAACAGCAACCTCCTGTGTTGCGTAGCCGATGAATGAGAAAACAAGCGTGTTGGCCGAAACACCCGCCGGCACTTGTAACGCATAATTACCATTAACATCGGTGATGCCGCCCACAGTTGAGCCTTTCAGATACACGCTCACCCCGATCAAACCTTCGCCCTGCGTGTCAATAACCCGTCCGCGCAGTGTAGTCTGCGCTTGCGCATAACCCGCCAGCACAAACGTTGCCAGAATCAGTGTAAAGTATTTCTTCATAAAGTCTAGTTTCATGAGTTAGGTTAATGTTTGGTTGCGTCAGGAAGCCAAGTAATAACCTTCCCTCCCGTTGACACCTGATTTTTTTGCTTTTCGATTTTGCTTCCCTGCGGCAGTACAACGATGAGTCTTGCCCCTTTTGCAGGAATGGTAAAGAGCGCTCCGGGAGCCGCGCCTTCTGTTACCGTTGTTTGCGTCAACGCATCGTACAAATCAAATGATCCTTCTTCCCCTGTGAAGCTTACTTCTTTGGCTTCATCGTACGGATTGTAATAGAGATACGTCGGGAAATCGTTTTTCCCATAGAAGTCGGTAACGTTGCAATCGAGCTGAAGAATTTTTTCAACGTTTGTCTTTTTGATAATGGAGCCAAAAATTCCAACCTGCGAAGAGCTGTACAGACTGTACATGCTCTCTTCAGGCTGATCTTTAACCCATTTCGGACCGTCTCCCAGGGAAACCGGTGTAATACCTTTCAAAGCCGGCTTGCCGTAATCGTCAACTTTGCGAATGCCTTCGTATGCGATCACGTTGCGCGTGATTTCCTTTTTTTCCGGGAGCCACTGATGCTGATCATCCATTTCATACGGATAAAAGAACCTGGCCGCGTTCGAAACATTCAACATCCATTTACCGATCGTAACGGCATAGCGGCTGTCGTACTTTACCATGGGCACCAGCGGCCAGGCGAGGTCAAACGAGTTCATCAAAAATGCATAGCCTCCGCCATCGGTAATGCTGCCCTGCAGGCCGTGCATATCGTATTCGCCCCAGCGCTCTGCGATCACACCCCAACCGGTTCGGCCGTCAGCAGCCTGGCAGCCATCGAAGGTCCAGTTTAAAAATTTCTGTATGTCATAGTTTGTACCGTGGTCGGCATTCAGCTTCGCGCCTACGAGCGCACCGAACGGCATCATGAGTTCATAGAAGCGACTCTCTTTCTGGCTGGCAAATGCATCCATCGCTGACGTAGCGCCTTTCAGGTATTTTTCGTCACCAAACTTTTCGTACGCGCTGAGCAACACAAAAGCATGGCCCGCTGCCGCGTCCTGTTGCTTCGGAATCTGGTTGACAAATCCCTGCATCTTGCTGTAGTCGAAGTATGAGTAGTCATAATTTCCGTTCAATACCGAATCGGCCTTATAAAACTGATCGGCAATGATCCGCTGTAAGCTGTCGGCACGCTGTACCCCCGGGTACAAATCACATATCGCATAGAAAAGCATATTCGGCACTACGTCATACCACCAGTCGCGGCCGTAGCCTCCACCCATCAGCGCAACCGATGGATGGGTGTTGTTCATCATGATGTCCCAGCCGTTTTCACGATTGAAGTAATTCTGGATCATCTTCACGTAGTTCATACCATCCTGATTGGTTTTATCAATGCCCACCAGACCGGCTCCCATGATCGCGCCCATGGCGTTGAGTGCCTCATGAAATTCTTTGTTGCCTTTCGTGCCCTGGCGTACATCGCCCACCACAGTGAATAACCCAAACGTAGTCTGATCAAAATTGCGCTTCGTACTGTCGAGCCAGAGGAACGGAAGAAATTCTCCCTTCAGGTTTCGGTTGAATACGTACTGATCATAGTTGAGCGCCTTCTCTCTCCAGTCGAGCATTTTATAAGGCGAAGGCTGATCGGGCATTAGTTTTACCCGGTCGATCGACAACTGTTCAACCTGAGCGGGTTCAGACGTGCAGCCCGCCAGCATCAGCGTCACTGCTAAAATCCAACCCGTCATTCTGAGCGGAGCGACGAATCCCGTGAGCGAAGCGAAGAGCGCCACAGTTAAAAAGGAGATGCTTCGGGTTTCGCCCTCAGCATGACGTTTCCATAAACCGGGACCGCTCAGAATGACGGTATGTAACTTATTTATCATTACTCAACTTATTGGCTTCGTTAACAATGTGTTTCGCTAATGGAATAGACGCGATCTGCAATACTGCGATCACGATCAAAGAATACTTCAGGGCAAAAGTCTCGGAGACGTAGGTGGCGAGAACGATGAATAGTCCGAGACCGAAGAAACGGCCTACGTAAAGACCAAATTCATGATTGAAGATATAGGCAAACTCGTTTCGGTTCTCAACTTTAGAAACAACGTCAATCACGCGCATTTGGATGGGAAAGTAAGCGATATCATGCAAAGGCTGGAATAATACTTTGCATAACACGAAAACTATTACGCCAAAGGCTGAAAAGAGAATGCCATTGGTAAGTGTACCAATCAGGAAGATGAATAAGCCCGCGGTTAAGATTGCAATGCGGTGTTTCGGCAACGTGAAACGTCCTAACAGGTAAAGCATAAAGGCCGTGATCACACCACTAACTGCCTGCACCATACCCAATGAGCCTTCGTTTCCAACCAGCGTAAGAATAAGAATAGCCGGTGCGGTAACGAGATAACCTTGTGCCAGACCTTTTAAACCTGCCAGCACCAGCATCTTGCGCCAAAGCGAATGAAACCGGAAGAATAAAAAGGCTTTCTGCGCAGGCTTTACAAAATTGCCGCGGTGGATAACAATGCTTGACAGGATGGTTAATCCGAAAACAACGATCGTTACGACCTGATAAGCCGTTTGAAAATTACCGTCAAACCATGCACCATCGCTTGCTGCACCCAAAAATGCCCCGATTGCAAACGGCACAAGAATGGCCGTCATGGTATAGAAAAATGTTTCAAGTCCGTAGTAATAGTTGCGGTTGGAGTCGTTGGTGGTAGCCAGCGCCAGATAATCGCGGTTCGCCCAGAAGAATCCGAACGAGCAACCCATCAGAATACCCGCCACGCCAACACCGGTGGCCGAAAGTGTGTCGAGGGTCATCATTACGAGCATCGACAAACCGCTCAACAGCATTCCAAAACTGTAGAGGTGCGAAGTTTTTACCCGGCTTAACAGGTATCCATTGATCAAAAATGTGAGGGGGATACCGGTGTAAACGGTAAGCTGATAAATCACCACTATCTTCGGATCGTTCGAGCTGCGCATAATATAAGCACCCACAAAAATTTCAATGACCGGAAGTACAAATGCATAAATAAGGTTTGTCATGAGCAACACGCGCATATCGCGCGGCATGGTCATGAAATAGTTGAATTCGCTGAATGGCTTTTTCCAAAACGAGGGCTTTGGCGCTACCGTACTGCCGGCCGATCCTTCAAAATTCTCTGCAACGTCTGTGGATGTATCGCGGATCATACTCAGCGGTTTAGGGTTGATAATATCTCGTTAATCGATAGCTCGGCCATGCAAATCACTTCATCACTTGCACCATAATACATGCGAACCGTATCGCCTTCCACGATGTGACCATTAGTGAAAACCACGTTTCCGAAGAAACCTGTTAATTCATATTCTGCCGTTGGTTCAACAAAAGGTTGCTCACTGCGGGCCAGTACCTTTGATGGATCATTCAGATCCAGGAGCAACGCACCCAAACAATAGCGATGCTGTTCGTTGGCACCGTGATAGATTTCCAGCCAGCCATGAGGCGTTTTAATTGGTGCAGCTCCTGCGCCTACGCGCACGCTGTCCCACATGCCCTTGCGCGAAGTGGCAATGCACTGGTGATTTCCCCAATGCAATAAATCGGGCGACTCAGCAATCCAGATGTAGTTGCCACCCAACTGCGGGCTGCTCGGCCGGTGAAGTGCATAATATTTTCCATTGATCTTCTCTTCGAAGATGGCGCAGTCTTTATTATGAGGCGAAAAGATCATCCCCTTACGGTCGAGGTTTTTCCAGTCTTTCGTTTGGATCAGTCCAACGCCCACACCGTATGAGGAAACCTGTGTATAGGTAAGGTTATAGGTCCCGTTGATGTTGATTACCCGGCAATCCTCGATTCCGTAAGCTTCATGTTTATCGTTGCCGAAGATGGGTGGATAACCTTCCGGTTCATAGAACTTCTCGCCACCCTCGCTGCAAACCAGCCGGAGGTGCGACAGGGTAGTTAAGTAGTCCTTTCCCTTGTAACTGATTACCCGCGGATCCGTGAAATCCAGCGCAGGGTCAGATTTGTCGAATGTGAGAATCTCGATCCGGCCCGACTCATTATATATAGGGAAGCTGATTTTACCCTCCTGCTGCTCGGGCATTTCTGCCACTCGTAACAATAACCATGTCTTATTTTGAAAGGAAAACACACCCGGATTCAGCAAACACTCGATTTTCATCCCCGCCATGCTGGGTTTCAGGTCAGCAGGACGCAGAATCGGGTTGTTTTTGAATCGTTTTGCTATGTCCATCGTACTGGTAATCAGTTTGTTGATCGTTTTCAGGAGACATTTCCCGAAATCGATTGCAATTTTGGCTATCCGGGCACTTTAGGCGTCCGCTATTTTGTTTATTTAGTTCTCCCGGTTCCGTTTTTTCGGGGAAAAGAGAATCCAGTGGACAAATGGAGTACCCACAGGACAACTTTCCCGGGTTTGCTTCTTTCTTAATGCATAGGTTTGCAAGAGTTACCTTGAGCGGAATGTGGCTATGAGTACTGCGCTTCTACTATCGGTTTTCCTGTCGTTGCCCGTTTCGGACACCCTCAACCCATTACCCTACCAGCACATTGGCAAAAAAGACGGTCTTTCCAACAGCGCCATCACCTCTATCTATATGGACCAGTATGACTACACCTGGTTTGGAAGCTGGGACGGTCTTAACCGGTATGATGGCAGCACGATAAAAGTGTACAAACCGGAAGCCTTTGGCACCGGTGCCATCAGCAACAACATTGTGAGAAGCATGCTGGAGGATAAAGCCGGCAACCTCTGGATTGTGACACACAAAGGCATTAACCGGTACAACCGCGACCGCGACTCATTCAAAAGTTACCTGTCTGATCTTTCAAACATTCCCGTGCTGGAAAACAGCATGCGCGCCTGCCTCGGGCCCGATTCATCGTTATGGGTGAGCGTGATCGGCCAGGGCATTAACCGTTACGATGCTTCCCGCGATGCATTCCTGCCGGTTGAAATAAAAGAAGTTCCAGCCGAATGGCTGAAGGCAGTTTCCGGTATTGGAAGTGCAAATGGGTTGATGTACTTGTTGGGCAGCGATGCCCGGTTAATTTGTTTACTCAATAATAAGGTTGTATTCAGCAAGCAATTGATACCCGCTGCGCAACTCCGGCTGCATCATTTTTTTACGATTCATGGAAAGTACTACCTGGCGTTGAGTTTCGATGACGGAAGTGTCATGCTCTATTCGCTGGCGGATATTGAACAACTTCCGCAGTTGCTCCACCTTTCAGCGTTCCCCGTTTCGTCATTGTCGGTTAACCGCGATAACTCCGCACTGTGGATCGGTACCGATCTTGGCGACATTTTCAAACTAACGCTGGAACACGGTCAGTTTGTTTCCTCGAACCAGGCATCACGTTTTCCGCTGCTCTCAAAAGCACAACGTAAAATTCTTTCAATTACCGAAACCAAGCAGGACATTTTCTGGGTAGGAACGGATGGCGATGGAATTTTCAAATTCCTGACCCGGCCTAAACCATTTTACTCCGTGCCTTCCGGTTCAACCGAAAAGGGCGGCCTCTCCAATAGCATCGTTCGCTCGGTTTATGAAGATGTTGACGGAACACTGTATACCGGAACCCGCGGTGGGGGTTTGAATATTATCCGTGCCAATCAGCCAACAAAAGTGTTGAATACGGCCAAAGGACTGAGCAACAATGCTGTGCTTTCGCTGAACAAAGATAAATCGGGCAACTTATGGATTGGCGTTGATGGAGAAGGCATCGACATGCTCGAAGCAAAAACCGGAAAAATCTTTCACTTCCCGCGCGATTTCGAAAATGCAACCGATCTGAAGTTCAACTTTGTCTATTCCATTTGCCTGGATGCTTACGGCACATTGTGGCTGGGGACAAGTGGAAACGGAGTTATCAATCTGAAAGTACGTAAAGACAAATCCGGCAGGTATTGGCTGGATCAGTACAAACAGATCACGCACTCCAGCGAAGAGAGTTCATCCATCAACAGCAATGTGGTGTATTCGGTTGTTGAAGAAACACCAAACATACTCTGGTTCGGAACCCGCGGCTCGGGCGTTTACCGGTACAATTCACTTTCCGGGAAAATTGAAGAGCATTTTTACACTGGTTCGGATAAGCAGCGGCTAAGCAACGATGATGTATTGAGTCTGTTCATCAGCGACAAGGAAGAACTCTGGGTTGGCACCAGCGGTGGCGTAAACAAAATCTCACTCCAGACAAAACCCTACGCCATCTCACATTACACACAGCGCGAAGGATTGCCCAACAACACCATTCATGCAATTCTGCAGGACGCGAACAATATGTTGTGGCTCTCCACCAACAACGGACTCGTGATGCTCGATCCGGCGAAAGCGGCATTTAAAAATTTTGATACCAACGATGGCCTGCAGAACAACGAATTCACGGATGGCGCCTCGTTCCGGTCGCGCCTGTCTGAAAAACTATTTTTCGGGGGCATCAACGGGCTCGACATCATCTACCCTACCAAACTCGATACCGTAAGCAATTTCCCGCGCCTTACGATCAGCGAATTCCAGGTTCATAACGTGATCATCACACCCCGCGATTCGAGCCAGATTCTAAAAAAGCACATCGACCTCGCGAAAGAAATTTCACTTAACTACGATCAGAACTTTATCAGCTTTCACTTTACCACGCTGAACTACTGGAATAAACAGCGAACGGAGTACGCCTACTTCCTTGAAAATTTCGATAAGGCCTGGAACTACATCGGGCAGCAATCAGTCGTGAACCTGACCAACATACCACCCGGCAAATACACACTGCACATCAACTACACGAACGAAAACGGAACCTGGAATACAACTCCAAAAAAGATATCCATCGTGGTGCACCCGCCTTTCTGGAAAACAAACCTGGCGTACGCACTGTACTTCCTTTTACTGATCGGTTTACAGGTTGGTATTGTACTAATTATCCGCCAGCGGGCCCGCACCAAGCGCGCTGCAGCAATCAACCAATTCAAAATGCAGCAGATGAAGGAGCTGAACGACTACAAGCTGCAGTTCTTCACCAACGTGGCACACGAGTTCCGTACTCCGCTTACGCTGATCTTCGGACCCGTCACCGCGCTCATCAAAAAAGCATCCAATGCCTGGGACAGATACCAGCTCAAAACCATTTATGGAAACTCGCTTCGATTGCAGAAACTGATCGAAGAACTGATTCAGTTCCGGAAAATCGAAAGCGGAAAAGAGAAACCGCAGGTAACGCAGGTTGAACTGGTGGTGTTCACACAGGATATCGTTGAAACATTTATCCAGCATGCCGTAGATCATGATGTAAACCTGGAGTTCTTGCCAGAACCCGAGTCGCTGCAGGCGTGGATCGATCCCAAGAAACTTGAAAAAATTCTGATCAACCTGATTTCAAACGCGATCAAATACAATGTGAAGGGCGGACATGTTGATATCATTCTCCGCGAAAGCAATCACCATGCAGTTTTCGTTATTAAAGACACCGGTGTTGGAATAGCCGAGAGCGACCGGAACAAAATTTTTGAAAGTTTCTATCAGAATACCACACAACATCAGGAACAGTCGTTTGCCATGAGCACCGGCATCGGGCTGTCACTAACGAAAAGCCTCGTTGAATTACACCGGGGTGAGATCAGGCTTGAGAGTACACCGGGCAAAGGCTCATCGTTCACCATTACCCTGCCGATCAGTCGCGAAGCGTACACGATGTTCGAAGAAGAAAAGAACTATACGATTCCGGTCACCAACCTGGAGGAAAAGGTTCAGCAGGAATTCGGCTACATCAACCGGGCGCCCGAACCCGTTGCAAGCAATGCCGATGCAATCCCGGATCCCGAACGATACTCGCTGCTGATTGTTGACGACCACGATCAGATTCTTGTTTTATTGCAAAGCATCCTGGCCGACAAATATAAAATCTTCACCGCCAGGAATGGTGAAGAAGCCCTCACGCTGCTGGAAGATGAAAAAATCGATCTGGTTATCAGCGATATTCTCATGCCCGGCATGGATGGCCTGACGCTATGCCGCAGGATAAAAGACAACATTCAAACCAGTCACGTTCCGGTAATTCTGTTAACAGCAAAAGCAGAAATTGAAGATCGCATTGAAGGTTTGCAGATGGGGGCCGACTCGTACATCCCGAAGCCTTTCCATCCCGACCATTTATTCATCCGGATTGAGAAGCTGATCAAAAACCGCGAGCAAATCCGGAAACGGTTTGAAAATTTTGCCGAGGTTGAGCTCGGCCAGATGTCGACCGGCATCAGCGAAAAAGATGATGAATTTTTTGTGCGGATCACACAATGCATTGAGCGCCACCTGAGCGAATCAGAATTCAGTGCCGACACCATTGCCGATGAAGTGGGCATGAGCAAGGCTTCGCTGTACAAAAAAGTGAAGGCAACGGTGGGGCTTACTCCGCACGGACTGATTAAACAGTACCGGCTACGCAAAGCTGCCGATTTACTCAAAAATTCGAACATGAGCGTTTCGGAAGTGATCTACGAAACCGGTTTCAACAGCCGTTCCTATTTCTACAAATCGTTCAATGAAATGTTCCATTGCCACCCGAAAGACTTTGGCGGGGCAAAGGCAGGATAACTTTCCTTTTTTTAGTAATTTTAACGATCAATCGGGGCTGCGCGATGCAGCCTTTATTCTTTATTAAAAAAGTCACATTCCATGAAAATTGCAAAAGAAAAAGTAGCCGCGATTCACTATACGCTCACCGATAACAGCGGTAATGTGCTGGATAGCAGCAAAGGACGTCAGCCGTTGTACTACATTCAGGGTATTGGGAACCTGATCCTCGGAATGGAGGAAGGTTTGGAAGGAAAATCAAAAGGCGACAAGGTCACCATCAAAGTGAGCCCGGAAAAAGGATACGGAGTTCGCGATGACCGTCAGATTCAAAAAGTGCCGCGTACGGCTTTCGGAACACAGGAAGTGAAAAAAGGTATGCAGTTTTCCGCAAGCGGAAATCACGGCTCACAGGTTGTCACCGTTACGGAAGTCGGCCTGGATACGGTTACCATTGACGGCAATCATCCATTGGCTGGAGTTGAGCTGAACTTTGATGTGGAAGTCATGGAAGTAAGAAATGCAACAAGCGAAGAGCTTGCGCATGGTCACGTTCACGGTCCGGGCGGACATCATCATTAAGCAACAGTATTCAATACCCCATGCTAGGTAAAAAAATATTCCTTCAGGCGCTGACATTGTCAGCGCTATTTTTATGTGCAGGCTGTTTCGAAAAGCCGCAGGAAAAAGGCTTTGCGGTGAGCACCACTCCGGAAAGCAGGCCGGATCGACCGGTCAACGGCTTGTCAAAAGACTCACTGGCATTCAAAACAAAACCAAGCAGTGTTCACCTGACTGGTCTTCCTCAATACAGGCTGACGACCATCTATAAGGTCAACTATAACGATGACAACACAACGTATATTGGTCATGATGGATTCTACTATCGCTACGATGATTATGAAGAGGATGAAAAAACGTACGATGGTAATCAATGGAACGGTAATTTCATGCCGGGCTTTGAAGGGGTGTATGGCTTTAATATGGTAAACGTTGCACATTATGACGTGCAGGCCCAGCAACAAAAGAACTTTTTCGAAAAGCCTGTTTTGGTCAAAACGCTTTACTACCCGACGTTCTCCAAGGATACACTGAACTATAAGCCTGTTGCCCGGGATTACTTTATGATTTCGGTTTTCGATGAAGACACCAATAAAGACGGATATATTAACGCTTGGGATTTGAGAAGATTCTATTATTTCGATATTCACGCAACCAGCAAACGTTCATTGATTCCTGTAAACTACAATGTGTTTAAATCGGAATATGATTCCGCAAATGACTTCATGTACGTATTTGCTCAACAGGATGAAAACGGAAATGGGCAGTATGATGAAGGCGAATCGATACAGATTTTTTGGATTGATTTGAAGAATCCGGCAAAAACAGGGCGACTTTACTGACGAAGTTCCAACGGACTCCATGAAACATCTAATTGCTGTTCTCCTCTCGATTACGTTGAGTGCCTGCTCCCGGCCACAACTTAACGAGTCGCAAACCAATACCGAGGCGGCAGGCGTTACTTCGGCACCGTCAAGCTTGAATGGAGACACACTTGCCTACTTCGGATATATCAACAAATTCCCGGACAACAACTTTTTCTTCACCGATTTATACTTCGTTGATTCTTTCAACTACGACTCGTACAACGAAATCACTAAACTCGGCACTCAGGTCGTCTACCGTGATGATGAGATGAAGCGAACCCGTATAGAAATCGCGGCTGCTGAACCGTATTTTGACTTACGGGGGCTAAAAACAATTGCCCTTTATGATGAGGCTAATGAACGATTAACCACCGGCCAGTTAAGTCATATCGAATACGTTGAAGATTTGATCGAAAGTAGCTTTGTAGCTGTGTTTCAGGTCGAGAATCCCAATATTGTTGGCCCAGTGTTCTGCATCGGGAACTCGCCTCTTGAGCCGAAAGAAATTCAGTGCTTAGCATGGGATGACCAAACCCTTACAGCCACCTTAATCAAACATTTAGAATTAAATGCAGGCGATGTATCGGTCAGCTCACACTATAAAATTGAGCAACAGATCATTTCAACTATTTCGTCTGACACAACGGCCTTTATTACTGAAAATCAGGATAATCTTATTGAGGTACTTTATAAAAGCAAATCCCGCGAGGTAATTAAGCGCATTACACCTGTGGCAATCAATGTGCGCGGAAAAAGACTTTACCTGGCTGAATGCGGGCTTCCCGATACGGATCTAAGTTGGAATTCTGTACTGGCTTTCAACGGCACCACGTACGACATCGTCAGGGAAAGCAGGGTCGGCCATAAATTACTGGGTCGTTAGATGTTGGTTGCACGAATATCAGCTTCAGCATCTCGTAAAACCGATCATCACAACAAAATACATCGATCGAAATGGAAATCGGCATGGGTTTAATCGTGTTTGATACCTTCCATCCAGAACATTCCGTTAAAAACAATCGCAAAAATCGAGGTTCAGGATGGCCAAAAGGACTTTCATTACGTAAACAGGTAATGAGAATTATATTTCTTTGAACCTCCGATGATACTTCATAAAAATCAGTTTACAATCTCCACCGACAAGTCGAAGCTGAAGCTCGACTCCATACACGAATTTTTATCCACAAAAGCATATTGGTGTCTGAACATTCCCAAAGAAACAGTCGCGACAGCCATCGAACACTCACTTTGCTTTGGCGTCTATCAGGGTGACAAGCAAATCGGATTCGCACGGGTGATCTCGGATTTTTCAACGATCGCTTACCTGGGCGATGTTTATATTCTGGAGGAATACCGGGGTCACGGACTTTCGAAATGGCTGCTGAAAGTAATTATGGCCCACCCCGATTTGCAGGGATTGAGACGATGGATTCTGTTAACCGGTGATGCGCATGGGCTGTATCGCCAGTTTGGCTGGACCGCCATAGCCGATCCCACAAAATGGATGGAGCTTCACAATAAAAATGTTTATTCAACACGATGAGCCAGACCGAAATTTTCGAAAGCGACCGCGCTGCCGGCTATAACCAGTTTGTCGAAACCTGGATTCCAAACTATCACTATTTTCTAAACCAGTTGCCGCGCGTATTGCGTGATGTTGAACACAAAAGCTTGCTGTGTGCAGGGTGCGGCACCGGAAACGAGATTGAACGATTTGCTCAAAGCACGCAGCGCTGGGAAATCACGGGCGTTGATCCATCACCGGAAATGCTTAAGCAAGCCCGCGAAAAATTCCGCACCGCTCCGAACGTTACGCTGGTTGACGGGCTGGTGACAGACCTTGCACCTGAACCTGCATTTGGTGCCGCTACGCTGCTGCTTGTGCTGCACTTCTTGAAAGAGCCCGAAAAGTTGAACCTGTTAAAGGCGATAGCCGACCGGCTGAAACCGGGTGGGTCGTTTGTAATGATGGACATTACGGGAGAAGGTGAGTCGTTTCACACCAATGTCGAAATCCTCCGTTTGCTGTGGCCTGACGGTGTCGATGCCGAACAGGCTAAAACCCGACTGTACAGGATTCAGCATGAACTTCACCACATCTCCGAAGAAAACCTTGTTCACCTGTTTACTCAGGCAGGTTTCAACCCGCCCGTGCGCTTCTTTCAATCAGCCGTGTACATGGGCTGGCTGGCTACGAAAAAGTAAAATCGTAACCTGAAGGGCGTTAATCAGCCTGTTTTAGAGAATTTTAAAAATTTACTGGAATTTTTCCTCACTAAAATTGTGCAGTCAAATAGCTGCATATATATTTGCAGTCAAACGACTGCATAAAATGGAATCCCGCAGAGATGTTTTTCAGGCCATTGCCGACCCTACGCGCAGGGCTATTTTATTGTTACTCGCGGCTCAGGCGCTAACGCCCGGAGCCATTGCCGAAAATTTCGACTCGTCACGGCAAACGATCTCCAAACACATTCAGATTTTAACGGAGTGCGAGCTTGTAAAGGCAGAGCAACATGGCCGGGAAATTCTCTATCACGTCAACGCTAAGCAAATGAGCGAAGTAGCCGACTTCATCGAAGCCTTCCGCAAACTTTGGGACGAACGGTTTAACAAGCTGGAGAGCATTATGAAAACCTATAAATCAAAAAAATAATCGCATGGAACTGAAAACAAAAATTCACGCAGAAGATAATCGCCAGGAACTGACGATCACCCGCGAATTTGAACTACCGCTTGAACTTTTGTTCCAGGCATATGCCGAGGCTGAGATTGTTGAACAGTGGATGGGCACCAAAGTACTCAAACTCGAAAACAAAAATCACGGCTCCTACCGGTTTGAGACCACCGATCCGAGAGGAAACAAGCATTACTTCAATGGAACTTATCACACGTATGTGCCGGAAGTAAAAATCATCAGAACGTTCGAGATGGAGAACACGCCGTTTGATGTACAACTCGAATTTCTTGACTTCGAAAGCCTCACTCCGGATACGAGCAAGCTCACGATGAAGATTGTTTACCGCTCGGCAGAAATGCGCGATCAAATGCTGAAACTGCCGTTCGCTCAGGGAATCAACATGGCACACAACCGTCTGCAGGAAATTGTCAAAAAACGTAACTAGAAATTTATGAACACGGAAAAACGCAACAAAATCATCTACTGGATCGCCACCTTGTGGTTGTCGTTGGGAATGACCGCCACCGGAATTGTCCAACTCGTGCAAGTTGAAGAAGAGATTGTGATGATGAATCGCCTGGGTTACCCCCGCTACTTTCTCACCATTCTTGGCGTTTGGAAAATCCTGGGTGTGATCGCCGTGCTGGTTCCGAAATTTCCATTGGTAAAGGAATGGGCATATGCCGGATTCTTCTTCGCGATGTCAGGGGCAATCATTTCACATCTTGCAGTTGATGATTCTGCTCAAGAATTGTTCGGCCCGGCACTATTAATTGTACTAACGGTCACTTCGTGGTATTTCCGGCCGGAAAGCAGAACCGTTAAATCCTTACTTTCATAGCACTAAAAACACACGCTCCAAAGCCGAAATCAGCGCATGCATGAAAAATGCTCCTAACATCCGGAAAGGAAAAATATCAGACGATTAACATCACAAATATGGCAAAGGCAAAATCGAAACTCTCAGCAGCTGAACGTAACGAACTGCTCGCAACGCTGCAGCAACGTTTTGAAAAAAATATGAATCGCCACAAAGGCATTGACTGGCGCAAGGTTCAGGCAAAACTTGAGGCAAATCCGGACAAACTTTGGTCACTGGCACAGATGGAAAAAACCGGTGGTGAACCCGATGTGGTAGAAAGCACCAAGACTGGAGCCTTTGTGTTTGTCGACTGCTCCGCAGAAAGTCCGGCAGGCCGAAGAAGTTTTTGCTACGATCACGAGGCGCTCGAAAAACGAAAAGAAAACAAACCCCAAAACAGTGCCGTTCAGCTGGCAGAAGACATGGGAATCGATCTGCTCACGGAAGAACAATACCGCAACCTTCAGCGCCTGGGTAAGTTCGACACCAAAACGTCAAGCTGGATTAAGACTCCTGCCGATATCCGCAAAGCAGGAGGCGCAATTTTCTGCGACTGGAGGTATGGCCATGTGTTTGTTTACCATAACGGGGCGGAATCATACTATGCGGCCCGAGGTTTTCGCGGATCGCTCACGGTGTAAATTATTGTAAGAAGTTGTTCACCGGTTCGCGTGCAGGTTTTAACTTTGTTTAAAACCCCATGATCAAACTGATCCGCACAACATCCGACCATCCGGATTTTATATCGCTCGTCAGGCTGTTGGATGCCGACCTTGCGAAGCGCGATGGCGATGAACACTCCTTCTATGCGCAATACAACACCATTGCAACGCTGAAACACGTAGTAGTTGCGTATGATAACTCCAAAGCGGTAGGCTGCGGAGCCGTGAAAGAACAGGCACCCGGGGTTATGGAAGTTAAGCGGATGTACGTATTGCCGGAAAATCGGAAAGGTGGCGTAGCCACGCTGATTTTGACCGAGCTTGAGCATTGGGCACATGAGTTGGGGTATAAAAAATGCGTCCTGGAAACAGGCAAACGCCAACCGGAAGCGATCGCGTTGTATGAAAAAAATGGCTACCGCATAACTCCGAACTACGGCCAGTACATTGGAGTTGACAACAGCGTTTGTTTTGAGAAAATGCTATAAAAAAAGTCCCGCATTTCTGCAGGACTTCTCTATTCACAACAATTAACCAAATTATTAATCCATTCCGCCCTTGCGTGTCGGGCTTCTTTGCTCAGGCCATTTGCCCGGTTCGCCCGTACGCGGATTCAACGGCAGCACACTCTTATCCCGTGCTGTTTTGTTAGGATCTTCGCATGCCTGATAAACGAGGATCGCTGCGAGGATTGCGTTATTGCGCACATCATCAAACACGATCTTATCGTATGTATCAAGGTTCGTATGCCAGGTGTACGTTCCGTAATCCCAGCTGAGTGAACTTAACGAAAAGCCCGGTGCCCCTGCTGCAACGAATGAAGCAAAATCAGAACCGCCACTACCCGGACTTCCCGGGAATGTTGTTTCGAGATCTGCCTTGTACTCGCGCGGTACTTTCGACAACCAACGGGTAATGTATTCATAGGAATGCAGGAAACCCTGACCGCTGATGCTGGTAACACGTCCGGTTCCGTTATCCTGATTGAACAGTGCCTGCAAGTTGGCAACAATGTCTTTGTGATCTTCCACAAACGCACGTGAGCCATTTAGTCCCTGCTCTTCGCTTCCCCAATGACCCACAAGGATCGTTCTTTTCGGATTCGGATACACCGCTTTGAGAATGCGCATCGCTTCCATCATCACCAGCGTTCCGGTTCCGTTATCGGTAGCGCCTGTTCCGCCATCCCAGGAATCAAAGTGTGCAGACAGCATCACGTATTCATTTGGATTAGTCGTACTCTTGATTTCTGCAACGGTATTGTAGGTAGGAACAACGCCTGTCTCTTTCGATTCAGCACGAACACTGATTTTGGTAGGCTTGCCTGATTCCGTGAGGCGATACAACAAACCGTAATCCTCCAGCATCAAATCAATGGTTGGAATTTTTTTGGTGCGGGCACTAAAGATTTTGTTGGCTCCCGACCAGCGCGACCAGTAGCACATGACGATGCCGGCGGCACCAGCATTTTCCAATACCGTGGGCAGTGTGTTGTTGGTCTTACCGGTGTTCTTAATACGTGTGTTCCATGCTTCCGTCAATGCCTGACGATCCTTCTTCATCTTTTCAACAGACTCTTTTGTTCCATGCTTTTCCCAGTTATCATCGGTGCGGCCGGTTGGCTGATTCATGGAGATCATCACAAACTTTCCTTTTACACTGGGGAGCCATTTCTGGAATTCAATTGAATCGGCAACATTGGGAATAATCACTACATCACCTGAAACAGTTTTGCCTTTCGTGCTCGGACTCCAGGCAAGTTGTGTTCCGGCCAGGGATTTAACCCAGGGAGAAGTCATATCGATGTGCGTGATGCCGCGTTCCCAGCCGCGCCAATCGCCCCACTTCTCATTGCGTGCCGGAATGTTCCAGCTTGAATACTTGGCAACAGCCCAGTCGTGCGCTTGTTGCATTTTTGG
>JAEUUJ010000077.1 GCA_016786495.1 Cyclobacteriaceae bacterium | reverse complement strand
TTTTCATTTGTTCTGCTGACCAGCTGCGACTTCAGATCATCAGAAGATCATCATCGCGCTGCAAATAAACTCGAACAAGAAGGTAAGTTCACAGAAGCCATTGCCTGCCTCGACAACGCTATCCGGAAAGATCCGCACAATATTAAAGCCCTGCTCGACCGGGCAGTCGACAAGTCCATATTGAACGATTTCAAAGGAGCTATCGATGACTATACAAGGGTCAGTCAACTGGATTCGGCAAACGGCCTGGCCTTCCTGAATCGGGGAAAGAATAAAATGCGACTGGAAGACTACACCGGAGCTCTTGTGGATTTTGATAAAGCAATAGCTACAAAAGGTGGTGAGTCACTTTATGTTGACAACGTTGAAAATCCGTCTTTTGAAAACAGTTTTGAGTATGACGTCAAAATGGAGGAGATTAGATTCGAACGCGGAATTGCCTACTATAGAACAGATAGTCTGAATGAGTCATTTGAGGATTTTAATTTCTGCGTTCAAAAAAGTTATTTGCTTCCCGAATGCTACTATTGGACCGGTATCATCTATCTTCGATATGATATGAACCCTGAAGGCTGCAGAAATTTACGCAAGGCTATGGAGCTGGGGGAGCAGGGTGCGAAAGAAGTAGTGGATAAATATTGTGGAAATCTCTAGGCCAGTAACCCGAACGTGTATTGTTTCGTTCGATACCACAACATAAATACACGGGCACGGTACCCCCGATTTATGCAGACACTGGAACGATGAATGGGCCCGCCAACATGAAGAAGTAGTATATAGATCTGATAAAATGGAAGAAAAAGAGAATTCGCCCGGGAAGAGAAAAGGCCTTGGTCACGACATCCTGCTGTTTCTTTTTGGTCCCCTCGTATTTCTGTTATTGGTGCGATTTACCGGTTACCAGATCTTTTACAGCAGTGATGCAACAGACAGAGAACGGAAGCGGGTTATTTTTCTCCTCTCATTCGGAGCACTTTTCTACCTGGTGATAATTGTTGTCTTAACGTTCCTGGCAAATTAAGAGATTAGGCCTGTCAAAAGTAATGATACAATCAATCCGTATGTAAAGGTTGAGCATTGGGCGGTGTCGTAATGCAGGATAAAATTTCGGATAGAGCATTTCGGGGATGTTCAGTGAAATAAAGTTGCTGATAAAAGTGGATTTCAAGTTGATCAAATATCTTTTCGCATTCTATTTCCTGTTGGCCTCTTCGGCTTACGCACAGCATGCCGACTTTAAGGATATCGATTTTTCAGTTGTCGACAGTATTGCCGTACACCACAAAGTCAAGGGTAACATAGATCCTGTTAAAACAGCGCTGGATTTGACAGCGGGAATTGACAAGGAGATTGATAAGTACAGGGTAATTTTCAGATGGATAGCTGAAAATATCGACTATGACGTCAAACTTTACGGGAAGCACGTTTCATACAATCGTCATTCAAGGCCGCTATCCGGAAAGGATAAACGATGGAACAGGAGGTTGAACAGACGCTACATAAAACACACTATTAAAAAAAGAACCACAATGTGTGGGGGCTATTCCTGGCTGCTCGAAACGATGTGCAGAACAGCAGGACTTTCCTGCGTTCAGGTTTCAGGTTATGCCAGAGACTGGCGTTCGGTGATTGGCGTAAAAACTAAGCCGGATCATGCTTGGAATGCGGTTAAAATTGACAACAAGTGGTATCTAAGCGATCCAACGTGGGCTTCAGGGTATCTTGATCCTGACCAAAACAAGTATCATCGGGAGTTTAAAGAAACGTACTTTTTAGTAAGTCCGGAGGATTTTATTGCAAATCACTACCCGACTGAGCCCCAATGGATGTTGCTGTTTCATAAGCCCACGTTAACGGAATTTTTCAACGCGCCAATCAAAACGGAAGCGTTTATCGAAAACCGAATCGCCGGTTATGCCCCGGCTGCGGGAAAAATGCGCATAGCAGTAGATTCAGTTTTTACTTTTCAATTCTCAATCAATAAAGAATTAAAATCGTTTTCATTGAAAAATCTGTAGTCAGACGTAAAGAAAATACGACCGAAACTGTAGCAGACTTCCCGAAAAGAAGCAAAGAGGGATATTACGTATCTTCGTTTGGTTTTAGTGAAAAGGGCGATTACACGGTAAAGATTTACATAAACAAAAGACTTACGTTTATTTACAATGTACTTGCAAAGTAAATGCGGTAGTAGTGATAAGTGACTTAACATACAAAATGGTTGCATACCCTGGCCTTGAAAACATAAACGGTGATGAGTGTATTCAATGGGCAATTGAAATGCTGCAGCTTGGATATGAAACACCCTCGCTGTTAATTGTAGCTGGTTTGCCAAAATCTCCTAATCAATGGGAACTACACAGTTATTTGAAAGCTGCATTGAGCGAACTCGGGTTGAAGGAAAAAGTAGGTGAGGCGGCAATTCTAAGCTACAGCGCTTACTATATAACCAAAATCGCGGTTGCGCAGGACGTTCAGCGAAATCTTGAAATGTTGTATAGGTTTTGCCTGCAATGTGGCTACGACAAATTGATTTTCGATTTCTACTTGCTCTATTGGGCATGGCAAGACCTCGACTATGAAAACGATCAGCACTACTGGAAGGGTGCCAATAGAAATAATATAGAACAGATTGTTGTCGAAAAAGCTAACAAGTGGGTAGTGGAGCATAAAGAACGATATGCGCTGCAGCAGATAAAGTAGAATACAATGGCTTTTCTCCATCCCGACACGAGTGGAATGATTCACAGACACGTTTGAAATGAGGAAATACGAAGGAACGATTGAGCTGAAGCTCTACGGTTTGTTAATAGTTGGGATAGGCGTGATCGGGTATGTTGCCGCTCAGCTTCCGCAAGTGTTGGTCTTTAAATCATCGTTGACAGCGATACACGGTACCCTTTATTCAGGAGACATACTGGCAAACACTAAAATCGATAGGAAGGGCCACCGCTATAAGGAGTGGGAGTTGGTGTTCTTCCTCCGGGAGTCAGAAAAGGAGTTTCGGGTGCCATCAAACTTGGGCGATCATGATAAAATTCTCAAAGGCCTTAATCGATCCACATCTCTCATCGTTTGGGTAAAAACCAGTGCGCTTAGTGAACGCTCTCCAAAAGTCTACCAGATTGAGAGAGACGGGAAATATATGTTACTGGAGTTTATTGAGGTTAGAGACAAGGAAAGACCAATGTTGGGATTCCTGCTTGTGTTAGGGCTAAGCATGATCCTGTTTTTTGTTTGGATGAAATACCCGGAGAAACTAAAGAGAATATTTAGTGATTAAGTCATGATACCCGAACGGGTATAGGAACAGTCCCGGGAATTGGATAATAGCGGCCTTCTCCATAAGACCTTAGGGCAACTTTGGGCAGAGTTCCAGCACCTCCGGGGAGAATTGGAGCATGGTTTTCGGGAATTCTCGCATGGTTACTGAGAATTCTCGCAGGGTGACTGAGTATTCTCGCGTGGTGACTGAGTATTCTCGCAGGGTGACTGAGTGTTCTCGCGTGGTGACTGAGAATTCTTGCGTGGTGACTGAGAATTCCCGCAGGGTGACTGAGTGTTCTCGCGTGGTGACTGAGTATTCCCGCATGATTAGTGAGTATTCTCGCAGGTTGACTGAGAATTCCCGCAGGTTGACTGAGTATTCCCGCAGGGTGACTGAGTGTTCTCGCGTGGTGACTGAGTATTCTTGCAGGGTGACTGAGTGTTCTCGCAGGGTGACTGAGTATTCCCGCGTAGTGACTGAGAATTCTCGCAGGTTTACTGAGTATTCCCGCGTGGTAACGGAGAATTGGCGCCTTGTCGCAGAGAATTAGCGCGTTGTCAGGCAGAAATCCCGCAGGGTGGTTGCGCATAAAGCGATTTCCAAGTCCGGCCAGCCGGGCATACCGGCTAAAACACGGGCGGTCGCCCGGTAGTCTTGTTGAAAAAACTTTCATCTTTGAGCGTATAAAGCCAAGTCCATGACTGAAAATTCTCATACCACCGTGTCAACGAAGCGTATCGTTTTCACGCACTGGATAGTAGCAGCCTTTTTTCTGATTAGCGGCAGCCTCTCAGCTCAGGATACCGGTAACAGCAACATACTGTGGTCGGCCAACTGGAGCACCGATGGTAAATACATTGCCGTTGGGGGAGTAGATAAGAAAATCAGGCTCTATGATGGTAAGTCGTTCGCGCTTGTTAAGGTGATTGATACTGACACCGAAATTCAACGCATGAGCTGGCATCCGTTTGCCAACATTCTGGCCGTTGCGGCAGTGGGCAGCGGGTCGAAAATAATCGACCTCGACAAACAAACCGAATACAAACTGGAAGGCGACAAGGGTTATGGATCAAGAGCAATCGCATGGAATTACACAGGCGGGTTGCTGGCCGTCGCGGATTATGAAGGCGAGATAACCATCCGTACGCCTCAGGGAAAACTGATCCGCACCATCACCAAATCAAACACCATCAGTAATGTAGCCATCGACTGGCATCCGGCTAAAGACGAGTTTATTGTGTTGAGCGAGGCAGTCAGAGTATATGACGCAGACGGCGTACTGTTAAACGAATTCAAACATCGCAAACAGAACGTACTCTTGCTTTGTGTTAAGTGGCATACCAACGGAGGCTACTTTGTGCTGGGCGACTATGGCGACAGCGAACAAGGTTATTCACCCGCGTTGCAATATCGCTTGTCAGACGGGTCTCTTATTCAGGAACTGCGCTTCGGAACGGCCGAATACCGGAACATCAGTTGGTCGCGTAACGGTAAGCGGCTTGCGTCCGCAAGTGATAAACTCCGCATTTGGGATCAGGACGGTAAACTGATAGCCGAAGGAAGTTCGGAAGACAAACTGTGGGGAGTGGATTGGAGTGCCGATGGGAAGTTCATCGTTACCTCAAGCCACGAAGGGCATATCAAAATCTGGGATGCTAAAGCAAAGTTCATCCGCGAATTGTCTTTCTGAGAATAGTAGATTAGAATGAGAAGTCTGCCGAAAAAAGTGTTGATGACAACCGACAGTCGCGAAGAATGGATTACGTGCGGCTACGAAATCTTTGCCGCTTCCGGACCGGGAGGTTTGAAAATCGAACCTCTTGCGAAGCGCGTGGGCAAGAGTAAGTCGTCTTTCTACCACCATTTTGCAGACCTCGACTTGTTCATCGGCCTTTTGTTGCAGTACCATATCCGGCAGTCGCGCGTCATTGCCGGAAAGGAACGCAACGCTGAAACCATCGACCCGGAATTAATCGATGTGCTCATAGAACATCGCGTTGATTTGCTCTTCAACCGCCAGTTACGGATACACCGCAATGTTAAAACCTTCGCTGAAGCGTTGCGTGAGTCTGACCGGGTAGTTGGCGATGCCTTTGTAAAAGTCTGGGTGAAGGACCTGGGTTTACAGCTTTCACCTAAACAAATCGAAAGCATTTTCTCACTGGCGCTCGAGAACTTCTACCTGCAAATTAATGCCGATAATCTCAACCGCCCCTGGCTGGCTGCGTATTTCACCCGCCTGAAAGAAATAACCCGTAACCTGAGTTGAATGCGATTGTACGGTAGCGGCTAAAGCACCATCCGCAGCGCGCATACTTTTGTGTCAGATCAACAATCAACCCTATGATGACACAAACGTTTCACAAATTCTGGCTAAAAATTACCGCCATTGTAATAGGATCTTTTGCCCCGGTGTTTTTCTTGGGCACCATGCTTTCAACCTCTGAACCGGCAAGATTTACGCTTGACCTGTTAGGCTTACCGCTTGACGGTGTTCAAAACTACAACGAACCCACCACCCGGTTTTTGTCTGCATTAACCGGAGGCTTTCTGTTAGGGTGGGGGGTGATGGTGTGGTGCTTATCAGCCTGGGTTTACGACAAGGCACCGGAGCAGGTTCGCAGAACGGTTGTGGCGGGACTTTTATCGTGGTTCGTGCTGGATAGTTCCGGATCAATTGCTTCCGGAAATGCATCAAATGCAGTGTTTAATATCGCTGTTCTGCTGCTTGCCGTGGGGCCGTTGTGGCGGCCTGCGAAAGGGTAGCGATTACGTTTGACTTGGTGGTGGAAACATTTTCCTTACGGCATTGTTTATCTACTGGTCAACCTGTGTACAAGAAACCAAGCCTGCTAACAAGAACTATCAGATCTGTCGCCTGCACTTTTCACGATCCGGTGTGGACGTCAACGTAGTGGCCATTAATGAACAGCAACCTGTTCATTAATGTCAATTGGGTCCTTGAACATGCAGTAATTACGGTGTATTTCGCGGGTAGTCTTTTGGCAGAGTGTTTGTAAAATCAGAAAGCAACCTGGCAGATGGAGACTACTGAGAAGAGTGCTGGCGGGCCAACGCCTGGGTTCCGTAAATCGAAACATAAATTCATGAAAAATAACTACCCCGTTCTTCTCGCACTTTTCCTTCTCACGGTTTCAACTGCGTTTTCTCAATCCTCCCGCAACGGAGGAAACAAGGAGCAACCTACCGGTCAACCGGTATGGGTTATCCGAAATGTGAATGTCATCAAAACGACTTCGCCTGACAGTGTTATAAAGAATGCTACCGTGGTTATCACGGGTAACCGGATCGAGTCGATAAATGGTAATGTACCGCGCGGGGCTACAATAATTGAAGGCAAAGGCAAGTGGCTTATGCCGGGCCTTATCGACATGCACGTTCATTTACCAAACGATGTTTACTTCGGACCTAAAGCGCCAACGCAGGCACCTGACGTGTCGTTCAACACGCAAGATATTATGACACCAATCATTGCAAACGGTGTTACCACAGTTGCAGATCTGAACGCGAACATGGAGACATTCGGCCAGAAGAAAGAGATCGATAAGGGGTATTGCATAGGTCCCAGAATCGTATTGGCAGCGCTCATCAATGGCGGATCGGGGCAAGGTAGAGTGGCGAACACGCCAGAGGAAGGCCGGTTGTTGGTTCGGAATGCCAGAGTGGAAGGATATGATTTAATTAAAGTGTATTCGAAGTTGAACATTGAGACGTATTCCGCAATTGTTGATGAGGCAAACAAACAGGGCCTCAAAACAATCGGACACATCCCTAATGCTTTTCAAGGCAAATTGGAACAGGCATTCGTACCTCATTTTGGAATGGTGGCGCATGCGGAAGAATTTTCCAAACACTCCGACAGCTTAACAAGTAAAGATGCCACGCGATTTGCGAAGCTCGCCAGGTCCAATGGTACTTGGGTTTCGCCTACGCTCACAACGATGGTCTGGATAGCCCGGCAAACGAAGTCGCTGGAAAGCATCCGGGATTTGAATACACTGCAATACGTTCATCCGCTTTTTCAGAGCAAATGGCTTACGGCAAACAATTATAACAAGAATGCTACTCCCGAGGATGCTGCCTACTTCGATCAGATGGTGGAATTTCATTTTCAACTGGTGAGAGCCTTCAAAGAAGCGGGTGTTCCGATCGTTGCCGGAACAGACGCAGGTGTTTCGGGAGTTGTTGCCGGGTTTGCACTACACGATGAGTTAGAACTATTGGTGCAGGCAGGGCTAACGCCACAGGAAGCGCTGCACGCTGCCACGTTGTTACCTGCCCAATGGCTTGGAATTGACAATCATGTTGGTTCTGTCGAAGCAGGGAAATTAGCGGACCTGGTGTTGCTTGACGCAAACCCGCTCACGGATATCCATAATACGCGCAAGATTCGGGCGGTATTTGTAAACGGTAAATTTCTGGATAGAACCAAATTAAACGATTTGCTTGCCGACCTGTCACGCCGCAACACAGCGTCACGCGATCAGTTTGATTGGAAAAAAGTGACGAGCAAGCGACAGAAATAGCTTGCCGGCAACCCGTTAGGAATATCCGGTGAATGTACAATCGGCTGCTTTTTTTGCTGTGTATTTTTTAAACCGCAAGTTTCAAAACTTTTTTTCCAGGGCATTGTTATGGGTTTGTATTCCGTAGCCACATGCACAAAAAACTCAATCTCCCGACAAAAGACTGCATCGTATGCGGCCGGCCGTTCACGTGGCGTAAGAAATGGGAGAAAGTTTGGGAAGACGTGAAGTACTGCAGCGACCGCTGCCGTGCGAATAGAAATCACGCGAACACTGCGACTATAAAAAATCAAGGATGATGAAGTCGCCAAAGCATCAACACCTGTTGCCGGAAGACATTGATCGTATCATACAAATGGCTTGGGAAGACCGGACGCCTTTCGAAGCCATTGAAATGCAATTCGGGCTTTCGGAAAAAGAAGTTATTGAGCTGATGCGTGCGAATATGAAATCAACCAGCTTTACGATGTGGCGCAAGCGGATGAAGGGTAGGGTCACCAAACATCAGGAATTGCGCGATCAGGAAATGAAGCGGTTTAAATCAGCGCTGCAAAAGCCAATCTCTCAAAACAAAATCAGCAAGCGATAAGTACGGTGCCAACGCTAAGCATCTAACCGAAGTTTCATCACTTTTCCATACGTCAGCATTCGCCAAATCCATTCCAGCGGACCGAACCGGAAATACGACAGCCACAGTTTGCTGATCGGTATCTGAATTATAAAGACAGCGATCGCAATCGGGAAAAATAATGTCGGACCGAATTGCGCGCCCAATCCGAAGCCAATACCATAGTAAAGCGTTATGCCAATCAGCGTTTGCATGATGTAGTTCGTGAGCGCCATGCGTCCTGCCGGAGCGAAAATCATCAGACGTTTTTTCCAGTCCGGCTTAAGCCACAGTAAACAGAACGTCGTGGTATACGCAAGACTCAACGGAACAACACTCAAGGCGTAGAATAATGTGTCAAGCAGGGCAGCAGGTTTAGGTAGATGGTAGGCATCCAGTTCGAACCACGCGAAGGCAATACTGGCCGGCAAGCCGACAATAAAACCCCAGCGCTGAACGCGCTTTAACAGCGTGTAATTTGCTTCCAGGTTTGCAAAGATCGCATTGCGGCCAACATACAAGCCAAGTATAAACAACCCGATAACTTTTGGCAGGCGATTGCTGCCGATGAGATTTTCCCAACGCCAGAGAAAACCACCCTGTAAAAACTCATGCATGCTTTTGTAATCTGTACGATCAACCAGCCAGGTAGAAAAGTTATCAGGATTTATTCCATATCGTGAGTCGACCTGCTGCGCAAAGTCTGCTATGAAAACAGCCGGACGCCAGGCACCGTTGGTCATAACGATAATCGCGTCAAGCAGAATAGGCGAGAGTATCAGCGCTACCCACCAGATGAGCAACGTGCGGTCTTTGCAATTTCTAAAGAGGGGTAGAAAGACCCCGCATACGGCATACACAAAAAGGATGTCGCCATCCCACAACAAAAAGGTATGAAGCAGTCCGATAATCGCAAGAATAAGAAGCCGCCTGTAAAAGATCCCGAGTGCATTTCGGCCCGCTTGCTGGTTTCGATTGAGGATAATGGAGAAACCGATCCCGAACAGTAACGAAAACAACGAATAGAATTTTCCGTCAATGAACGTAAAATGAAAATACGTCAAGATTTCATCCGGAACGGCCGTTGGCATGGCTTGTAACTTTTCCGGTGATTGAAACATATAAAGCGAAAAGACCGCACTGTTGGCCAGGAAGATTCCAAGCAGAGCAAATCCACGCAGGCAATCAAGAATTTCTGAACGTTCGTGCTGCTGAACCGGAAGGGGAGTACTCATCTTGTTTCGGGGTATTGATAGCGCTAAAAGTACGGAAAATCAGACTCCGGCAACGTCTCGGCACGCTGGTTACAACTTTTTTTTGATTTTAGGCATCTATATCTTTATAACCTGAACCTGACGTGTATGAAACATGTTTCGAAAACCTTATCGATTGCTGTGCTGTTATTAGTTTCAGTATTGCTTTCGTGCGAAGACGATGACCGGACAGAGGTATACCGTATGCGCATCAATCACTTTACGCAGCCCGCTTTCCCATATTACACCAATGGCAATACGTTTCACTTTGTACAAACAGGGGATGACATCGGCTCCAATAACTGGGAGATGCTGGGGCAAACTATTCACGACCTGAACTATGAACTCGGCTACGTGTACGACATTACTGTGAAGAGAACCGATCCCGACCCTGACGTGGCTGATGCAACGCCCCGGTACACGGTGGTTAGTGTGATCCGACAGGAGAAGGTAACCGATGATGTTACGTTCACCATTACCCTGGCTCGAGGCGAACCGCTTACTGAAAGTTATGTGACGGAAAGTGCGGGCACATACGAAACCGTGAATGGTATAAATATCTTGTGCGAGTCATTTTGCAGTGAGATCCCTGATAAGTTGGCTTCCTTGCAGACGAATCAGCTCCTTCGCGGAACGTTTCGGCACGTTGATGGCGAAACGATCAGCCTGGTGAATCTGGAAATAACCGGGCTACTGCCCAACCAGGATTAATTCGAATATTCCTATCTTGTACCGTATCGTGTTTACCTGAAGCTTTACGGTTATGTCACCCTATCTCGCAGAATTTTTCGGAACCATGCTGCTCATTTTACTGGGCGATGGCGTGGTTGCCGGTGTACTCCTTAAAAATTCAAAGTCTGAAAATGCCGGCTGGCTTGTTATTGTGGTGGGCTGGGGGTTGGCCGTAACGTTGGCCATTTATGCAGTTGGGCAATTCAGCGGTGCGCACCTTAATCCGGCCGTTACGCTGGGTATGGCGTTCGCCGGAAGTTTCAGTTGGGATTTGGTGCCGGGATATTGTGCCATGCAACTGGCGGGTGCGTTTGCCGGAGCCATACTTGTTTGGCTCCATTACTATCCCCATTGGAAAAAGACTGAATCGCAGGCATTAAAACTCGCCGTGTTTTGCACAGCGCCCGCTGAGCGATCGCTGATTCATAACGTGATCAGTGAAACAATTGCTACAATGGTATTAATTCTCGCGTTACTTTTCATCGGTGCAAATTCGTTTGCCGATGGCTTGAATCCGCTCGTAGTAGGCATGCTGATCATTTCGATCGGACTAAGCCTTGGTGGAACAACCGGATGGGCAATAAATCCCGCGCGTGATCTTGGTCCCCGCATCGCACATGCAATCCTGCCGATTCCCGGAAAGGGAACATCCGACTGGAGTTATGCGTGGGTTCCGGTGGTTGGACCACTCATCGGAAGTGTGTTGGGTGTTTTGATTTACAAGACGTTGTTTTTGTAGGAATCAGTTCGTCTTGGTGACCACGAGGTTCGCAAAGTCGCCACCCGATGTATCCGCTACATAAAAGCCCAGACGCCCTGATGTAACAGCCGTCAACTTTTCTACGACCAATGCAGGCTGACTATTCCCGTTGATGAAGGTGCGAATGGTGTTGCCCTTTATTTCAAGACGAACGTGTACCCAGCCGTTCGGATCGGGTGCAGGGTCAACCGCGTGTTCATATCGATCGGGAAATTTAGCACGTAACACACGCCAGGTGAATTCGGGCAGAGAGATGTATTGGATTCCATGGCTACGTAACGTTTCGTTTGTTTCTCGGAATTGAAATGGCCGAAGATATACTGCGTCAAAAGTTGAATCATTGACAGCATGGAATGCTATTCCGACAAAACTGTGCTGTTTGGTGTCTTCTCCGCGTACATCGAACTCAATTGTGCCTTCAGAAAACTCCAGGTTATTTACCCAGGCGATTCCCTCGCCATAGGCCTTGCTCAACCGGATTCCACGAATGTTATTCTCGTTGATCAGCGTTAGCTCCCGATTGTAAACCTGTAGTTCTTTTGACGTTGCATGTTTGTACAAATCGTAGGCTTGTTTGTTTTGTGCAACGCCAGTTGATATAACCAGCATTAACAGTGGGCAGATTATCGAAAACTTCATAGTTGTGCGGGTTGCTTAACATTACGGCCAGCGCTGCGAAGAAGTTTCGTCAGGTGCTTGAATATACCCCGGTTGGGTAGTTCTTTTACACAGGTGGCTGAGTGAATGGTCTGCGGATTTTCTTTTTATCACCGGTCGCATGTGGTTTTTTAATCTTTTAATTTTTAGCTTATAGACCTAATCAGCCAACGCTTGAGTTTCTCCTTCTTTTCCCGCCAAACCACGTTACAACGGATGAGTACCCGATACTACGACCTCATCGTGATAGGGGGCGGAATCACCGGAGCGGGGATAGCGCTTGATGCTGCATTACGGGGCCTGCGCGTGGCGCTGTTTGAGAAACACGACTTCGCATTCGGTACAAGCAGCCGTTCGACCAAACTTATTCACGGAGGTTTGCGGTACCTCAAACAACTTGAATTCGGGCTTGTCAAAGAAGTGGGAAGTGAACGGGCCATCGTGCACAAGCTTGCTCCCCAGCTAACCGTTGCCGAAAAAATGCTGCTGCCGTTAAACGAAGGCCGCGGCCTCGGCAGTTTTTTAACCTCGTTTGGACTGCGATTGTACGACTGGCTTGCAGGGGTGAAACCTGAAGATCAGCGCAGGATGCTCACGCGTAACCAAACGCTGAAAGCCGAGCCGTTACTCAAACCTGACGATATCAAAGGAAGCGGCCTTTATGCCGAGTACCGGACAGATGATGCGCGTTTAACGATCGAGATCATCAAGTCTGCTGCATACTATGGAGCAGACATCCTCAACTATGTGACGGTAACCGCGTTCGACTACGAGAATGAACACGTGAAGAGCGTGGCATTAAAAGATGAATTGACCGGTAACGTCATTCACGTACGAGCGGCTGCCGTGGTTAATGCCACCGGGCCGTGGGTTGATACGCTTCGCGATTTTGATAAATCGAAATTCGGAAAGCGGCTGCACCTCACAAAAGGTGTGCATATCGTATTTCCCCAGGAGAAATTGCCAATCAAACAGGCATTGTATTTTGACGTGCCGGATGGCCGGATGATCTTCGCCATACCCCGTGGCAGAACTACGTACGTGGGCACAACGGATACCGATTACACGGGCAATATTGAAGACGTGCACACAACCCGTGAAGATGCGCGGTATCTGGTCAACGCACTTAACGACTCTTTTCCAACCGTGAAGCTTTCGATCAACGATATCGAATCAAGCTGGGCGGGGTTGCGTCCGCTGATACATGAAGAGGGAAAATCCGCCTCGGAACTTTCCCGTAAGGATGAAATTTTTATTTCTCACTCCGGATTGATTTCGATTGCGGGTGGAAAACTGACGGGCTATCGGAAAATGGCCGAACGCGTGGTCGACCTCGTCATCAGGAAGTATTTTGAAGAAAAGCCGCTGAAAAAATGCTATACCGATAAGGTACAACTGTCGGGATCAGAATTTGAAAATGCAAAAGATGTGACCGAGTACCAGAAACGCATTGAGCGGCAATTGCAGCCTTACGGTTTGGAGACATTTGCTTCTTATCTGGTCGCGAACTACGGACGAAATACCAATCTTATTCTGGATCACTTATCTAAACAGCAAGGTGCCAAAGACGATCTGGCGCTCGCCAGAGCCGAACTCTGGTACGGTATCCATCACGAAATGGTGATTAGTCCGCTCGACTTTTTTGTCCGAAGAACGGGCATGCTGTTTTTCCACGTCAGCCGGTTGAAAACGTTACGTGAAGCCATACTTTCTGATTTTCAGCAAGCGTTCGGTTGGAACGAGCAACAGCTCGCAGTTCAGCGCGAAGCGCTTGAGCAGGCTGTCGCAGCGGCAACACTTAAAAATAGTTAATCCAAGTATTCATTCATGAAATATATCATCGCACTCGATCAGGGAACAACCAGTTCACGCGCGGTTCTGGTAAATGATAAAGCTGAGATTAAAGGAATTGAACAAAAAGAGTTCACACAAATATTCCCGAAGCCCGGCTGGGTTGAACACGATGCTAATGAAATTCTGAAAACACAGTTGGGGGTACTCAGCGACTTGATCGAATCGAATACACTTACGCAGAAGGATATCGTAGCGTTGGGAATTACCAATCAACGTGAAACAACGGTGGTATGGGAACGTAAGTCTGGCCGACCGGTCTACAACGCCATCGTGTGGCAGGACAAACGGACGGCTGATATCTGTGAAGACTTGAAGAAGCGGGGTCTCACAGACTATGTCCGGGAGAATACAGGGCTCGTGATTGACTCGTACTTTTCCGGAACGAAGATTAAGTGGATTCTCGATCATGTTGAAGGTGCCCGTGCAAAAGCGGAGAAGGGTGAACTGGCATTCGGAACCATCGACAGTTGGTTGATCTGGAATCTTACCGGTGGGAACGTTCACGCCACTGACGTAACAAACGCTTCGCGTACGATGCTCTTTAATATCCGCACGTTAACATGGGATGAGCGACTGTTGAAAGAACTTGGCGTTCCCAAAAGTATGCTTCCGGAAGTCAAGCCGTCAGCATGTCATTTTGGAGATGCTGAAGTAAATAGCCTGAAAATGCCGATCAACGGAGTTGCTGGTGATCAGCAGGCCGCATTGTTTGGTCAGGCGTGCTTTGAGCCCGGGATGGCAAAAAACACGTATGGAACAGGCTGCTTCATGCTGATGAACACCGGCTCGAAACTTCAATTGTCGAAGAACGGATTGATCACCACCATCGCATGGTCGCTCGATAATAACGTTGAGTATGCACTGGAGGGAAGTGTTTTCATTGCGGGCGCTGCGGTTCAATGGCTGCGCGACAGTTTGCATATGATCGATGAATCGACCGACTCTGAGTATTTTGCCAGCAAGGCCCTTGGATCGAATGACGTTTACGTGGTTCCCGCATTCGCGGGATTAGGGGCACCGTACTGGGATATGTACGCCCGCGGAGCGATCTTCGGCCTTACCCGTGATACCGGTAAAGAACACATCATTAAGGCCACGTTGGAGTCACTCGCATTTCAAACAAAAGATATTCTGAACGCCATGCAGGAAGATGCGGGAGTAACGTTGGCCAGTTTAAAGGTTGACGGCGGAGCGTGTGCGAATAACATGCTGATGCAATTTCAGGCCGACATTCTCGGTGCCGAAGTCGAGCGGCCAAAGGTTATTGAATCTACCGCGATGGGCGCAGCTTACCTGGCCGGTATCCAGGCAGGACTTTGGAAGAAGAACGATATAGTAAAGAACCGGGTTATCGACAAGAAATTTTCGCCTGGCATGGAATCAATTGTCCGGGAGAAACTCTATAGCGGCTGGAAGAAGGCCGTTCAGCGCACGATGAAATGGATCGATTGAACCTTCGAACCTTGAACCTTAAGCCAGGAACCGTGAACCTTAAACCTGGAACTTTAAACCTTGAACTCAAACCGGTACTTCGTTGAATACGCGCAAACTTTTTGAATGTGCCAAATCGGAATAAAGATCCGCGCTCGGTCTGCGCAGGCGATTTTTGGTAACAGGATCACACTCATACAATCCGAATCGCATGGAAGGTCCTAAATGCCACTCGAAGTTGTCCCATGTGCTCCAGAAATAGTATCCTTTTATATCGATGCCATCCTGAATGGCCTGGTGAACAAGTTGTGCGTAGTCTTGAATGGCTTGAAGGCGCAGAAAATCACTTTCATCGCACACCCCGTTTTCGGTTATGATGATGGGTTTCTTGTATTTGTTCCAATAGCGATCCAGACAACTGCGCAATCCCTCCGGATGATACTCCCAGATGTCGTCATGACGTTTATTAAGGGCCTTCATTTTGTGAGGCGTATCAATGTAGGTAATCGGATAAGGGTCACTTGCGATTCGCGTGTAGTAACTCATGCCAAAGAAGTCAACTTTTTCGAAGTGACCGGGAACATACTCCATGAACCACCAATCGGCCAGCGTAGCGGGAAACCAGCCCAGAAAATTTTCTGCAGCGAAAATGGTGCAGTTGTGTGAGATTCCGATGGGTTGATCGGGCCGTTTCGATTTGATGTAGTCGTAAACCAGGTTGTGAGCTTTGCCCATGTTCTTAACAACCTTTCCGGCCAACAGCGGATTGTTTTTAAAAGGAGGGAAGAAGCCTGTCAGCCAGCCGTAGCTCGCGTACACGTTGGGCTCGTTAAATGTATTCCAGAACGAAACATACTCCCCGAACTCGTCAACAACCTTTTTGGCAAAGTCGACCCAGAGCAGAATGTTTTCTTCTTTCTCCCATCCACCGAGTTTTGAGAACCATGTCGGGTTGGTAAAATGATGGAGTACCATCATAATGCTGACACCTTTGTGTTTGAGGTCTTGCAGAAATGCGCGATATTCGCGAACGGTTTCAGGATGAAAATCATCAAGAGGTTTTCGCTGTAGTTTGCTCCACATCAAACTCATGCGGTAGGAGGGAGCGAGCGAAGCAATGATTTCCGCATCTTCTTTAAAACGTTGTTCATGATCGGTGGTTCGGTCAAACACCTCACCATCACGGGCCTTCACGTGTTGCCAATCGTGATCAAATGCCGTTTCAATCTGCGTAGCAGCGGTACTGGTTCCAAAAATGAAATTGTGCGGAAACGTTATTCGCATAACGCTTAGTTGCGTGCCGAAGCACCTTCGGATGCCTGCATGGTTTCCCACTCCTTCCAGTACTTGCGAAGAAGTTTCAGGTCTTCTTCCAGGCAGGGATAAAGATCTTCTTCCTTGGCGATATAGGGTTTGGTGCCCGCGGAGAGTGCTGCAGTGTTCAGGCCACCCGTCCATTCAAAGTGGCCTGGATCAAATGGATGACGCCAGCGTCCGCCCCAGCGCAGCCCTAGCTTTTCACCCGCCACGCCAATCTTTCTCCAGAGCGCCAGGTTATCCCACTGAGCTTCACCGTCAACAATGGGCACTACGTCTACCGCGAGACCGTATTGATGTTTGGATTTACCACCGCCTGAACGGGTATATTTCTTTCCCATGCCTTTGTACTCATTTTGTTTGGCGTGGGTGCGATATGTTTCCACAAAGGCGAGTTCAATGCCCTTTGCTTTACAAATCTCAATGAGGTCGAGTACTTTGTCGCGAAAGTACGGATGCAGCGCATTGACATCGGTGATCATCTTGAGATCTCCGCGATTCTTTCCGAAGGTATTGTTTTCTACCAACGACCAGTTTTTCCAGCCGCTCACGGTGTCAATGCTGAACCGCGCGGCTTCCACAGCTTTCAGGGAGTCGAGCAGGTAGGCCTTTCGAAAAATATCGCGACCGGATTCGTTTACATTTTCTACGATAGGCGTCAGGCGAAAAGGTACAATGTGCATAACGCCCTGGCCAAGTGTGCTGATGCTAAGTAGAAGAAAGAATGCAAAAAGTGCTGTATTGGAGTAAAAGCGCATTATTCTAATCAAAAACAAGGTCAAATCTAATAGTTTACAGCTTGACTGTCAACAGGTTGTTGAAGATCATCGGAGCACACAAATTACTGCTTGCGGTTTGTCGCCCGAATAGTCATAAGCGAATCATAACTTTTCTTCAATCCCGGGTCGGACTTGAGCAGGTCTTTCATCTGGGTGTAATCTGTGGTTCCATATGAATCGATTAGCGTCTGCACTGCGTCCGTATAGCGCTTAGACTCCTGATTGCTGATGTCGCGAGATTTCCTAACGTACGCAATTTCCCCGGCGGTGGCTTTAGCCTCAGATAACTTTTGAGCGTTATCAATAATCGGAAGCAATTGGCGATACCGAGTTGGAGTGGTACTGGCATCACCTGTCGAAAGGCGTGTAAGCTTGGTTTTCAGCTGGTCAGTAAGAACATTGAGCGTGTCATTTAAAACAACAAATTTTTTTAGCGCTGCGATTTTCTGACCTTTTTGAGAAGAAGGACTTTGCGCAAACAGGGTTGCAGAGCTAAAGAATATAAGAATAAAAAGGTATCGCATGTGCAGGCGTTAAAAATTGCAATATACATACGAATAAGCACTACAAAAGTAAACCTGACTATACGAAAAAAATGGCAATGCAATCGATTGAAATGTTCCTAATCAAAGCTTTTTTGTTAATTTTGCCCCCATAAACATCAAACGTATGACAGAAGAAGCAGTGGCCGCAAGGGCGAGCTACCAGGTGAAACACAGCAGTTTAAAGCAGTGGGTAGATGAGGTAGCAGCGCTTTGCACCCCCGACAACATCCGCTGGTGCGATGGTTCAACGGAAGAATATGCCGAAATGTGCGAAATGCTCGTCAACAAGGGCACGTTTATCCGGCTTAACCCTGAAAAGAGGCCTAACAGCTTTGCCTGTTTCTCTGATCCGAGTGATGTTGCGCGCGTAGAAGACCGAACCTACATCTGCAGCCGCAAAAAGGAAGATGCCGGCCCGATGAACAATTGGGTTGAGCCACGGGAAATGAAACAGACGCTTTCGAAACTCATGGCCGGTTGCATGAAAGGTCGCACGATGTACGTGATTCCGTTCAGCATGGGACCGATCGGCTCGGATATTTCACACATTGGCATTGAGATCACCGATTCGGAATACGTAGTGGTGAACATGCACATCATGACACGTGTAGGAAAGCGTGTCATGGACGTACTTGGCACCGACAAAGACTTTGTAAAATGTATTCACACGGTTGGAGCACCGCTGCAGCCCGGCCAGAAGGATGCGTTGTGGCCGTGTAATCCTGATACAAAATATATTGTTCACTATCCTGAAGAACGTTCAATCGTTTCGTACGGTTCGGGTTATGGCGGAAATGCGTTGCTTGGTAAGAAGTGCTTTGCCTTGCGCATAGCATCTGTTATGGCGCAGGAAGAAGGTTGGTTGGCAGAGCACATGCTCATCCTGGGCGTTGAAAGTCCGGAGAAAGAGAAAACATATGTGGCGGCTGCGTTCCCCAGTGCATGCGGAAAGACAAACTTTGCGATGCTTATTCCGCCTGATTCACTCAACGGCTGGAAGGTAACGACGGTAGGTGACGATATTGCGTGGATAAAACCAGGTAAGGATGGTAAGCTGTATGCGATCAATCCCGAAGCGGGATACTTTGGTGTTGCTCCGGGAACAAACATGAAGAGCAATCCTAATGCGATGAAAACTATCGCGAAGAATACAATCTTTACTAACGTAGCGATTACACCGGATGGCGATGTGTGGTGGGAAGGCATGACCAAGGAAGCACCGGATGGTCTTACCGATTGGAAAGGGCAGAAGTGGGATAAGAATTCAGGCAAGCCTGCAGCACATCCCAACGCACGATTTACCGCGCCTGCATCGCAATGCCCGAGCATTGATGAAAACTGGGAAGACCCGAATGGTGTGCCCGTGGGTGCCTTTATCTTCGGAGGCAGAAGAAGCACAACCGTGCCGTTGATTTATCAGGCGCACAACTGGAACAGCGGAGTATACCTGGCAGCTACGATGGGATCGGAAACAACCGCTGCTGCATTCGGAGAACTCGGTAAAGTAAGGCGCGACCCGTTTGCGATGTTGCCGTTCTGCGGATATCACATGGGCGATTATTTCAATCATTGGTTACAATTCGGTCGCGATATCCCAAATCCGCCACGCATTTTTGGTGTGAACTGGTTCCGTAAAGACGAAAAGGGAAATTTCATCTGGCCGGGCTTCGGCGATAACATGCGCGTGTTGAAATGGATCGTGCAAAAAATCCATGGCAAATCAAATGCAGTAGAAAGTCCGATTGGCTGGATGCCGCACTACGATGATATTGATTGGTCAGGATTGGATTTTACGAAACAACAGTTCGATCAGATTATGCTAATTGATCGCGAGCAATGGAAGGAGGAATTGTTAGCGCATGCGCAATTGTTTGAACGGATGTACGATCGGCTGCCAAAAGAATTTATCTTCATGCGTGAGCTTTTGCTTTCGAGCCTGTGGCGCTCACCGGAAAAGTGGAAGCTGGAACCGGAGACGATTTAGAATTTCTAGTGCGAATTTTCAATTACGAATTCTAACGACATAAAGTCGTAATTCGAAATTCCAAATTCGTAATTTCTGAACGGAGCGAAGAGCCCCCTTTTTAGGTTTTCGGTATTGTGAAAACCGATTAATAGCCCTACTTTGATCACGTTATCTTAAACCTGTAACGTGGCGTCTACTCAAACATTCTTTGGGCATCCGAAAGGTCTGGCTACGCTTTTCTTTACCGAAATGTGGGAGCGTTTCAGTTACTACGGAATGCGCGCCATCTTACTTCTGTACATGGTGGCCTCTGTGGAGAAAGGCGGTATGGGTTTGGATGATAGAACAGGCGCAGCGGTTTACGGATTGTACACGATGTTTGTGTATCTGTTTGCGCTGCCCGGAGGATGGCTTGCCGACAAAGTCTTTGGTTTGCGCAGATCAATCTTTTACGGAGGCTGTATGATTGCAGCCGGCCATTTAATTCTCGCGTTTCCGTTTACCGAATCTTTTTTTATCGGGTTGCTCCTGATTGTTATCGGAACCGGACTACTCAAGCCTAACGTCAGCAGCATGGTGGGAGAGATTTACCCGTCTGACGATCAGGTGAAGCGTGATTCCGGATTCTCGATTTTTTTTATGGGAATTAACATCGGTGGATTAATCGGGCCGATTGTAGTCGGATATCTCGGGCAAAAAGTTGACTGGCATTATGGATTCGCAGCGGCCGGTATCGGTATGATCGCAGGACTTATTCAATATAAGTTGACAGAAAAAAACCTCGGCACGGCCGGTCTTGAACCAAACCGGTTGGCTGATCCGGAGAAAGAAAAGAAGCGTGTCGCTTCTGTTCGGACAGCCCTATGGATGATTTGTGCTGCGTTGGCAACGCTCGTTGCCTTGCTTGTTTTAAAAGTAATTACCATTAATCCGGCAGCCTTTGCCAGTGTTTCCGGAATAGTAATTCTCAGCTGTGCCTTCGCGTACTTTATTTACGTTTTTCTTTTTGAGAAACTGGCCGGTGATGAGAAACGAAAGGTACTGGCAATCTTTTTGATCTTCTTAACGGTAACGATGTTTTATGCCGGTTATGAAGGACAGGGTTCATCGCTTAACCTGTTTGCAGACCGGTACACAGACATGTTTATCGGATCGTTTGAGATGCCCTCCAGTTGGCTGCAATCCGCACCCTCGTTTTTTGTTTTGTTGCTCGTGCCGTTCTTTGCATGGCTATGGATTAAACTGGCCTCGAAAAACCTGAATCCCAGTACTCCGATTAAGCTTGTTCTCGGTCTGGTGTTCATGGGGCTCGGATACCTGGCCATGATTGGTGCATCGTACATTGTTATCGCGGGCAACAAGCCGTTGCCAACCTGGTTGCTGTTAACCTATATGCTTCACACGGTGGGTGAGATTTGTTTGTATCCGATCGGCATGAGTGCGATCACCAAGCTGTCGCCCAAAAAACTCCTCGGACAAATGATGGGTGTGTTTTTCATGGCGCTGGCGTTGGGTAATCTCGTTGCTGGATTGTATGCGGGTAATTTCAGCGAAGATGCGATCAGTCAGAATCCGTCTGTGCTGGTAGACCTGTTCGGGCTGATTGTTAAAATTATGTTTGTTGCTGCACTGGTTGTGTTGATCTTTTCAAAACCGCTGCGGAAACTGATGGGAAATATCAATTGAGTTATTCATACCAATAAATACCTATGGAAGTACCTAAAATGTTTAAGCCTTACATCGCACCCGAGCAGAACATTGCCGAGTTCACCGTAAAATCGGTTGTGTTTGGTTGCCTGTTTGGAATCTTGTTTGGATGTTCAACGGTTTACCTCGCGCTGAAGGCCGGGTTAACGGTATCGGCCTCAATCCCGATCGCGGTAATTGCCATCACGCTGGGCCGGAAGTTTCTGAAAACTACCATCCTTGAAAATAATATCATTCAAACGACCGGGTCAGCAGGCGAATCCATTGCGGCAGGTGTTGTCTTTACCCTTCCCGGATTTCTTTTCCTTTCGCCTGATGCGAACGGTGGAGCTTACTTCAACTATCTGACGATCCTGATTCTTGCAGCATTCGGCGGGATGTTAGGAACGTTAATGATGATCCCGCTTAGAAGGTCATTGATCGTAAAAGAGCACGGAACCTTGCCCTATCCCGAAGGAACCGCTTGCGCCTCTGTACTGCAGGCAGGTGAGAAGGGCGGAGAGTTCGCCCGGACAGCGTTCATTGGTATGGGTGTAGCCCTGGCTTACGCTGTTCTTCAAAAAGTTTTCCATGTTATTGCGGAGGTACCGGCATACGTCACGAAACAAGCCAATAAATTCTGGCCGTCAGCCACTACAAATGGTGAGATAACGCCTGAATATCTTGGTGTGGGATACATCATCGGTCCGAAAATCAGTGGTGTTCTGGTTGCCGGTTCGGTGCTCGCCTGGTGGGCCATGATTCCGCTTATGGCAACGTTGGTTGCACCTGACACCATTGCATTACAACTGGTGAAACTTGGATACCTCAACGACATCAACAGTGGCGGTGGCCCGGGTAACTGGGATCCCGCCAATCACACATTCACGAACTACGCTGCGGCCATTTATCGGGCATACATTCGCCAGATTGGTGCAGGGGCAGTAGCAGCCGGTGGATTCATCACCCTGATCAAAACGATTCCTACGATAGTAAGCTCCTTCAGTGAGAGCATTAAATCACTGAAAGATAAATCTGCTGGCGGAGTACTGCGAACCGAGCGCGATCTTTCCTTTAAAGTGGTAATCATCGGTAGCTTGATCCTGATTGGAGTGATTGCAATCCTTCCAAGTCAGATTATTCCGGGCGACAGCATCTGGCAGAAACTTCTGATCGGTGTACTGATCATCATGTTCGGATTTTTCTTTGTTACGGTGGCAAGCCGGATCGTTGGTTTGGTTGGATCGAGTAACAGCCCCATTTCCGGTATGACAATCGCTACCCTGATGGGTACATGCCTCATTTTTACCTCCGTAGGCTGGAGCGGTCAGTTCTTTGAACCGCTGGCTCTGGTAGTGGGCGGTATGATTTGCATTGCAGCGGCAAATGCTGGTGCAACATCACAAGATTTAAAGACGGGCTTTATCGTAGGAGCGACCCCCAAATACCAGCAACTGTCGTTGTTTATTGGTGCGATCGTTTCGTCTATTGCTATTGGCTTTGTGATCAAAGTGCTTGATACGCCTACGGCTGATATGGCAGCGCAGGGCATTACACACGCGATTGGAAGCGATAAATATTCCGCTCCGCAGGCAACACTGATGGCCACACTGGCAAAAGGTATTCTGTCGTTCAACCTCGACTGGCAGTTTGTAATGGTGGGTGTTTTTATTGCCGTGATGATCGAACTTTGCGGAATAAAAGCACTAGCCTTTGCTATTGGATTATACCTCCCTTTATCCACCACCTTGCCGATATTTATCGGAGGAGCCATTAAAGGTATTGTGGATTGGCGGGCTGAAAAGAAAAATGAGGCAAAAGCGGATGATGATTTAGGTAAGGGAAGTCTCTTTGCTACCGGTTTGATTGCCGGAGGCGCATTGGCAGGAGTGATCGTGGCCTTATTGTCAGTCAATGATGATATCTTCAAGAGCCTCCAGAAAGTGAATGCGGAGCACGGCATCAGTAGAATGCTCGGGGAAGGTGGTTACGCGATACTGGGCGTGCTCTTCTTCGCAGCGATGGCATTTATGTTGTACCGGCAAGCGATTAAGAAGACGGAGATTTAATTAAAGTTCTTTCGATAAACTGAAAAAGGCTGCTCAGTGAGCGGTCTTTTTGTGCCCGATAAAGACCAACATCAAATATGGGGAAGTATCAATTTGAGTATACAGATAAAAAATACTTGATAAAGGTATTTATCGTGTTTGTAACTGTACAAATAATCTGGGTACTGACTGTTTTAGATGATGCTATGCGTAGCTCGATTGGATCTGTTTGGCACCTAACTACATGTTTGACCTCACTTGTCCTTTTTTTGGTTTTTGCGACAAAAAGTAAAAAACACGGTTCAGCAACAATCAATGATTCATTTACTGAAATCTATCTGCCTGACCGACATGTGACGATTCACTACGCTGAAGTTAAACGATATAAGATCGAGCATTTTCGAGGTGGGCAGCTGAATGTTTGGTTGAAGAATGGATTTGTTTTTGAGCTTAATGCTAATTATAATTTTTGTAATCCTGCAGGGTTTGATCAATTCGTACTTGCCTTTGATAAATTTTTGACGCAACATAACCGTATTCACAATATCCAGGTTGAAAAGGCTCCTTTGATGTTTTTGCGGGCTTGGGTATTACCGTTTTTGATAATCTTATCAGCTGGTTTGATACTTGTGGCAGCCGTAGTAATTTATCTTCGAAAGACTGTTCCTTCGAGTCTTTACCTGTCATGCATATTAATAGGATCGCTTTGGACGGGTTACTTTGCGGCAAGAAGGAAAGTCGAATCTAAGTTGTAACGAGATATCTGGGTAAAAAAACTGCCGAAGCAGTTTTTTGAATTCTTGTTAAACTGATTAAAGCTTCGAATGCCGGATTTCAGCGTTGATATCGATAATGTCTTTCAGCTCTTCCAGCGCTTTGGTTTCTGATTCAAGCACTTTGCCATCGGCATAAATGATGTCGTACATGTCGCCATACACGCGATACTTCTGCGCAAACTTAATCGTGTCGAAATGGGCGAAGCTTGCGTGGAACAGTTTGTTCAAATTCTTTTTATCGAACGCATTATACTGATCCAGCGCTGCGGTAAACTTCTTGTCAACATCTTCACCTGGATACAACTTGGCCATTTTCTCCTTGATCACCTTCACTTCTGTCACGTGCAGATCGCCATCGGCATGCGCCATATGGACGTACAGAAATAAAACAAAATCAGCGAAAGAAGTATGAATAACCATAGGGTTGCGTTAGTCACACTAAAGTATAGAAAACCCCTGATTTTAGAAACAATGCAAAAAAATTTGGAGAAGATTCCTGATTCTGTGAGCCGGGATCAAAAAAAAGAAATCCTGACGTCGCCGCCAGGATTCCCAACTTTATTCCATTAGTACTCGGAATTACATCATTCCGCCCATGCCGCCACCGTGTGGCATGGCAGGCTCAGGCTTGTCGTCCGGGATGTCGGAAACAACAGCCTCCGTTGTCAGCAACAATCCTGCGATCGAAGCTGCGTTTTCAAGCGCCAGACGGGCTACTTTCGTAGGGTCAATGATACCTGCCGCGAAGAAGTTCTCGAACTTGTTTTCGCTTGCATTGTAACCATAGTCTTTCTTGCCATCGCGAACTTTGTTCACGATTACAGAACCTTCCTGACCTGCGTTTTCAACGATCGTTCTCAACGGAGCTTCGAGCGCCAAACGAACGATGTTCACACCGGTTGCCTGGTCATCGTTGTCGGTCTCCACGTTTTTCAACGCTTCGATCGCACGGATGTACGCCACACCACCACCCGGGATAATACCTTCCTGAACCGCAGCGCGGGTTGCATGCAATGCATCATCTACGCGGTCTTTCTTCTCTTTCATTTCAACTTCCGTAGCCGCACCGATGTACAGAATAGCTACACCACCGGAAAGCTTCGCAAGACGCTCCTGCAATTTCTCCTTGTCGTAGTCGGAAGTGGTTGTTTCGATTTGTGCACGGATCTGAGAAACACGGCCTGCGATGTCAGCTTTTTTGCCGGCACCGTTCACGATGGTTGTGTTGTCTTTGTCGATGTTAACTTTTTCTGCGCGGCCGAGGAACTCGAGCTTCGCGTCTTCCAGCTTCATGCCGGTTTCTTCAGAAATCACTTTACCTCCGGTGAGGATTGCGATATCTTCGAGCATTGCTTTTCTGCGGTCGCCAAAGCCAGGAGCTTTAACAGCGGCCACTCTGAGTGCGCCACGAATTTTGTTTACCACGAGGGTAGCCAACGCTTCGCCTTCCACTTCCTCGGCAATGATCACGAGCGGCTTGCCGGTTTGTGCTGTCGCTTCGAGGATCGGGAGGAGTTCCTTCATGGAAGAAACTTTCTTGTCGTAGATGAGGATGTAAGCATTGTCAAGTTCAGCTTCCATCTTCTCGGTGTTGGTTACGAAGTAAGGAGAGAGGTAACCGCGGTCGAACTGCATACCTTCTACGGTCTTCACTTCAGTTTCGGTTCCTTTGGCTTCTTCCACGGTGATGACACCATCTTTACCAACTTTTTCCATCGCCTTTGCGATCATCTGACCAATTTCAGTATCGCTGTTAGCAGAGATCGTAGCAACCTGCTCGATTTCCTGTGTGCCTTTGATCGGCTTCGACTGGCTCTTCAGGTTTTCAACAATGGCAATCACAGCCTTGTCGATACCGCGCTTCAGATCCATCGGATTGGCACCGGCAGCCACGTTTTTAATACCGTGTGCGAAAATCGCCTGGGTTAAAACCGTGGCGGTAGTAGTACCGTCACCCGCTGCATCTGCAGTCTTAGAAGCCACTTCCTTCACGAGCTGAGCGCCCATGTTTTCGATGGCATCTTTCAATTCAATTTCTTTTGCTACCGATACACCATCTTTCGTGATTGAAGGTGCACCGAATTTTTTATCGAGGATTACGTTACGGCCTTTTGGTCCGAGGGTAACCTTTACGGCATCAGCCAGTTTATCAACGCCTTTTTTAAGCCTGTCGCGGGCAGATGTATCGAATGTAATTTCTTTAGCCATTTTAGTATGTGTTTAAAATCGTGATTAGATAGTTCCAAAAATGTCGGAGTTACGCATGATCAGATAGTCTTTGCCATCGATCGTGATTTCCGTACCGGAGTACTTTCCGTAAAGCACGTTGTCGCCAACTTTTACGGTTACCGGCTTGTCTTCAAGTCCATCGCCAACAGCGATTACTTTTCCCTTCTGAGGCTTCTCTTTCGCGGTGTCAGGGATAATAATACCGGAAGAGGTTTTTTCTTCCGCGGGTGCAGGCTGCACCAACACTCTGTCTTCGTTTGGTTTGAAATTGATTTTTGCCATATAAAATGGATGTTTATGAGTTTAAAAATTTGGTTTTCATCCTCCTTTGACACTTTTTGTGCCAAGCACGAGGGAGGGCGAATTACGGACATTTTTGGCAGAAAATGGCAGCTTTTCCGGCTATTTGTTGGGAATCTGTCAGGGCTGAAAACGGCTGAAAGGTCAACTTGGCAGAAACCCGCAGGGCTGGTTCGGAAGCCCCTTTATCCCGATCAAGATTAGCACGACCCGGGTATCTTGACAGCCAGTGGCAACGTTACTATCTTAGTAAAACTGTAAACGGGGCGTATGGATCAATTGCAGAAAGATTGGCTCACCCAGGGCCTGATTGATTTTGAATACAAGAAGTACGTGCTGCTGGCCTATCTGAAAACGGTCAGGACTTCGTTTGGCAGGGTGGAGTTGTACCCGTTTCTGGGCGACCTGGTATCGCACTACCGGAATTTGCTGGCGGTAAAAGCCAATCAAACCCTGATACGGGATTCGTTCCCGAAAGAAATTTCACTGGAAGAACTCAATAAGCTTGAGCTTTCGTACAAGAAGATTGTGGAAGACGACAAAGTGATGCGTGAAATTGAAAGCATTGTTGAGTTTGCCATACCGCAGATCAAAGGTTCACTGCAAGAAGGCTCTGAAATTTATGAGCTCGTGGAAGCGCAATGCGAAATTGCCCCGGTGGGTGTAACGCCCTTGTATGCACGCGAAGGGTATATGTTTGTAACGCAACCACCGGAAACCGAAACAAACGTGTACCGGTACCAGATGAGTATTTTCGAGCAAAGTCATGAACAACTTCGCAGTTTGAATACCGAGTTCATTGAGCGCTTCCCCACCACGTTTACCAATACCTACGAGAACATCAAACTGGAACTGGTAAGACGTTACCGTGAAATGCCGAACCCAGCTACCTACTTGATTTTATCGAAGATGAAATTTCCGTTTACCGAAACGCTGATGCCGGTGGCCAAGCGCTTGTTCGTGAAGCATATTTCGAAGGCGGCTTAGGCGGACTGATGAAGTCTACCCGTTCATAAACCAATCTGGACGTTGGCTTCGATATTCTTCTGAGGTTAATAACTGCACAAAGTTTATTAATCTGCTGCAACCCTAATCTTCTTCTTCAACCCCTCTGAAGCCTCAATCAATGGCAAACGCACGTGATTTCCACATAAACCCATGTCGGACATGAGTTGTTTTACGCCCACGGGATTTCCCTCCTCGTACATCGGGCCGTTGATCTCCAAAATTTTAAACTGTTCTTTTGATGCCTTCGCGAAATCACCTGCAAATGAGAACTCTTTCATCTTCTGAAAGACAACCGGATACGCGTTCGCCAGTACAGAAATTACACCCTTCGCGCCAATACTGTAGAGCGGAACGGTTAACAAATCATCACCGGAAATCAGTAAAAAGTCCTTCGGCATCGCTTTCGCGATCTTCATGCACTGTTCGATGTTGCCGGAAGCCTCTTTGATGGCAAAAATGTTTTTATGAGCCGCAAGCCGCAAAGTTGTTTCGGCTGTGATGTTTGAAGCGGTTCTTCCCGGAACGTTGTATAAAATTACCGGCACCGGACTCGCATCTGCTATCGCTTTAAAATGCTGATAAATCCCTTCCTGCGATGGCTTGTTGTAGTAGGGGCTAACCGACAACAGCGCATCCACGCCTTCAAAGTTTGTGGATTTGATCGTTTCCACAACTTCCTGGGTATTGTTTCCGCCAATGCCATACACAACCGGTAACTTTTTTGGGTTGTTGTCGATCACAAACTGAAGCACCGCCTTCTTTTCTTCACGGCTCAATGTGGCTGATTCACCCGTGGTGCCCATCACCACATAATAATCAACGCCTTTCGCCGTATGCTGCAGTACCTTCTTCAGCGATTTGTAATCTACACTGCCTGTGGATGTAAACGGTGTGATTAGTGCTACGCCTGTGCCGAAGAATTTTTTCATGATTTAATTCAGTTGTTGTGTGTATTTGTACATGCCATCGATCAGTCCTTTGGTGCCCCCGTGGCTGTCGATCATAAACTCGAATAATTGCTCTGCATTCTCGAAATATTTGCCTACCCGGCATTTCGACTTGCTGCGTGCCAGTACATACGAAATCATTGGGTTCAGCTTGGTGTCCAAACAAAAAAGATAGTCGAATGCGGTCTCGGAAAACTTCAGGGTTTTGGCTGACTCAATCTTGCCCCAAAACGAAACATCTTTCAATGTGAAGAAGTCGAACATGAATTCGTAGTTCTCTTTTTTCTCGGGAAGAAACTCGAGTACCTGCACTTTTTTGCCATCCTGCTGAAGCTTGTGGATGAACTCCTTGATGTCGTCATGCTTCTTACGATCTTCCACGCTGAACAAAATGCCCACGGTCTCCGCTTTTTTGTAGTCGGTGCTTTTGCGAACAGCCTTGTTCTTTTTCAGCTGATTGCTGGTGCGTGTTTTTAAAAAGTTAAGCTTCATGGTTAAATCGATTTGCCCTTCAGCAATTTTTCGAAATCAGACTCGGAGATGATTTTCACCCCCAGCTTCTCTGCTTTTTCCTTTTTTGCAGGCCCCATATTATCACCTGCCAGCAAATAATCCAATTTTCCGGAGATGGACGATAAAACCTTGCCTCCGTTGCGCACAATCACATCTTTCAGGTCATCTCGTTCATACGTTTCAAAGGTACCTGAAATCACGAATGATTTACCACCGAGGTTCTCGCTGTCCATCACCACTTCCTGTTCCACCACTTCAAAATTGAGCCCGGCCTTCTTCAGTCGTTCAATTTCCTTTTTGTTGGCAGGCATCCGGCAAAACTCAATTACGCTCTGTGCGATCTTTTCGCCAATCTCGGGAGCTTCCAGTAACTGATCGAACGTTGCCGCCATGATCGCATCAATGTTCTTGAAATGCCGGGCCAGTTTTTCCGCAACCGTTTTTCCAACATACCGGATTCCGATCGCAAACAACACGCTTTCAAACGGAGCAGCTTTTGATTGCGCAATGCCATCGAGCATGTTCTGGGCCGACTTCTCTTTTACTTTGTCGAGCTTGAAAAGATCAGCTTTCGTCAGGTCGTATAAATCAGCCGGTGTCTTCAGAAGTCCAAGTTCAAACAGTTGATGAATGGTTTGTTCGCCCATCGAGTCAATATCCATCGCTTTGCGCTGAATGAAATGTTCGACCCGGCCCTTAATCTGGGGCGGACAGCCGTTTACATTCGGACAATAATGGGCAGCTTCGCCTTCGGTACGTACCAGTTGTGTTCCGCATTCCGGACATTCGGTGATGTACCGGATCGGCTTTGTTTTGTTGGTGCGTTTGGCCTGATCAACGCGCGTGACTTTCGGAATGATTTCACCTCCCTTTTCAACGAACACAAAATCTCCGATTCGCAAATCGAGCCGTTCGATTTCATTCGCGTTATGCAAGGATGCGCGCTTCACGGTTGTACCCGCGAGAAATATCGGTTCGAGCTCGGCAACAGGCGTAATGGCACCGGTTCGGCCAACCTGGTAGGTAACGCCATTCAGACGGGTGCTCATGCTTTCCGCTTTGTACTTGAAGGCGATTGCCCAGCGCGGACTTTTCGCGGTGAAGCCCAGCGTTTGTTGTTGTTCGAGGCTGTTTACTTTAATCACTACGCCATCGGTTTCAAGCGGGAGTTCAAGCCGCTTCTTTTCCCAATGTTCGATGTACTGAAGAACCTCCTTAATATTCCTGCATTTCTTGTAGGTAGGAGAGACGTTGAATTTCCACTGCTCGAGTTTTTTAATTCCTTCTTCGTGCGTTTCAACCCCGGTCTCGCCCAGTAAATTATAAACATAGCAATCAAGCTTACGCCTGGCCACTTCACCGGAGTCCTGCATTTTTACCGTACCGGATGCAGTGTTGCGCGCGTTCGCATATTTTTCTTCACCAATATCTTCGCGCTCTTTGTTGAGTTTTTCGAATACCGCACGGGGCAGAAAAACTTCTCCGCGTACTTCAAATGACTCCGGCAGGTTTTTAGCATCAATTTTTAATGGAATGCTCCGGATGGTTTTAACGTTCGGAGTTACATCGTCACCGCGAACGCCATCGCCCCGCGTGACCCCGCGAACCAGCACGCCATTTTCGTATGTAAGGCTCATGGAAACGCCATCGAACTTCAGCTCACACATGTATTCGTATGGATCGCCATCAAGTCCTTTTGCTACGCGTGCATCGAAGTCTTCTAATTCTTCGGATGAATACGTGTTCCCAAGCGACAGCATGGGGTATTTATGATAAACGGTCGGGAAACTTTTGGTAATCGCTCCGCCCACACGTTGGGTAGGGGAGTGGGGTGATTTGAGTTGCGGAAATTGTTCTTCGAGTCGGATCAGCGATTCCAGGAGCTTATCAAACTCCCGGTCGCTTATCTCGGTACGGCTTTGCTGATAGTAAAGCTCGTTATGGTAATTGATTTTTTCAGTTAATGCAGCAATCTCTTTTTTAGCCTGATCAGCAGTCATGACAAACCATAAATTAACGTTTTAAAGTTAACGTTAATTTTTAGGCTGAGCGGGGTCAGCAGGCTTTAAATTTTGAGCAGCAGGATCAAATTTGTTATTGTCTTTCACGATGTCGGCCATGCGCATTTGTGGATCGATCTCGATCAAGGCAATCTCCGACAATGGTTTACTGATTTTGAACGTATAGGTCGGACTTGTCCAGTACCACTCATTCAAATCGGTGCGGGCCATCGTTTTATCTTCAACCGGTTTGCTTCCGAATGTCTCATTCAGCGGAATGTAGAACAGTTCTTTCTTTCCGTCTTTGTATGTTACTACCAGATCGATTGGCATCGGCAACTGACCAATGCGCTCGAGCGTAACATTCGTAGCACCCGCCTCCTCCACTGCTGATTTTACTCCGTAGTCGATTCGTTTTGTCTGGTATAACCAGTAGTTCGCAAACCATTTCAACTGGAGGCCTGATGTTTTCTCCATGACGCGCAGGAAATCGTTGGGTTCCGGGTGGCGCATCTTCCAGGTGTTGAAGTAACGTTGCATGCCCTTGTAGAAGTTATCTTCGCCAATGATGTACCGGATTTGATGCAAATACACGGCACCCATCGAATACGCAGACGTACCGTATGCACGGTTAGTGCTGAAATGATCCGACAGTGTACTCATCGGCTCCTGCAGTCCGCTTCGTACGAGACTGAAGTAACCTTCATAACTTCCGCGGTGTGCTTCGGCAATCGGCTTGCCGGTCATATTGGCTTCCGATTCCGCGCTTGAATAATCAGTAAAGCCTTCATCGAACCAGGCATACATCGATTCATTGGACGCAAGTACAGCCTGAAACCAGCTGTGTGATACTTCGTGTGCCATCAGGCCCGCGAGACCCGGACGTTCACCAATAATCATTGTACACATCGGGTATTCCATTCCGCCATCGCCACCCTGAATGATCGAGTAGGTGTTGTACGGATACTTGCCGTAGAACTTGTTCATGAACTGGAAGTGTTTCACCGACTGTTCGGAGAGTTTTGACCATCCTTCGTTGGTTTTTTCTCCCGGCTGATAAAACAGGTGGATGGCCGGGCCATCAGGAACCTGTACAATGTCGTGCTTGTAATCCGGATCGGCCGCCCAGGCAAAGTCGATTACGTCTTTTGCCTTAAAGTGCCAGGTGAGATCTCCCGCGGGGCGTTCAACTTTTGTTCCGGGTTTCTCGTACCCATAGCCAATCTTCTCTGCATTCTGAAGTGTTCCGGTTCCGGCCACCACAAACTTAGGATCAAGCGTAAGCTTCACATCGAAGTCGCCCCACACACCGTGAAACTCGCGCGCTACGTATTGGTTGATATGCCAGCCCTGGAAATCATATTCCGCCAGCTTCGGGTACCATTGCGTCATGGTGTATGCGATACCTTCACGGTTGTTTCTGCCTGATCTTCTGATTTGGACCGGTACCTGCGATTCGAATTTCATGTCGAACACAGTTTTGGTGTTTGGTAACAAAGGCTTTTTCAGGGTTACTTCGAGGATGGTTCCGTCCACATGCATGGCAACATCTTTTCCGTCTTGTTTCAGGCTGATAACTTTTTGATAGCCGATTTCACTTTCTGTGAGTTTGGAGATTCTGTCGCGCACACGGCCATCGGGGTCGGGCAGGTTTCGCGAACGAACGTCCATCATGCTTCCCGGCTGGAAGGCATTCCAGTGTAAATGATAATAAACTTTGGTGAGTGTGTCTTTCGAGTTGTTGAAGTAAACCAGCTTTTCCGTTCCGGTAACTTTATGTGTGGTAACGTCAAGCTTTGCCTCAATGGCATATTCTACCCGTTGTTGCCAGCGATAGTCCTGGGCGTTTGTAATCTGAAATAAGGCGACAATGAGTAATAAGGTCAGGCTTGATCGTACCATGCTGTTATTAATTTAATTGGGAGGTAAAATATCCAAAGCGGGTCGATTTACAAAGACAATTTATTTGGGCGTAAATCGATGTAATATGTGAGTCCTGCCGAGATGTATCCGGCTTTTGGCGGCACATAGATTTCGTTTTTCAGCTTCTCGGGAATGTTATACGTGTAGCCGAGGTACAGGCTCCAGTTTTTGTGACTTATGTAAACGGGAAATGAAAGTGCGTAGTTCATAATGCCGAATACATTGGTTTCGGAAATGAATATTTCTCCGGTTAACGTATTGGTCTCAATCTGCGTGGAAATGGAGTTACCGAACAACATGTAGGCTGACGGGAGAAAACGCACGCGCTCCAGTTTCAGGAAGTTGCGTTTGCTTAAATTAAGTCCCACGGATGGCATGAAACGGTGGGCTGTCTGATTACCGAAGTAGAATGAATAATCAAGTCGTGCGGTGAGAAGTTTGTAATCGAAGTACGAAGTAATGCCCAGTGTATTTTTGAAGTCAATGGCCTGATCGAGAATGTCGGAGTTGTAAAAGTACCGGTCGTAATTTCCGGTAACGGAAAAGTATTTCGAAAAAGTGTGCATGTATCCGCCTGAGAGAACGGTGAGGTAATACTTCGGCTCAAAATCCTTACTCCAGAATCCGGTAACGTCAGCAAAGAAACCCGACTTGTGGTAAAATGAAACCGAAGGCATCAACCCGAATTGTTCAATGCCAAGCGTTCGGCCGGCCGACAATACGTTGCTGTTGTACGCAAGCCGCACCGCGAGTTGCGAATGATCGTCAAGTTCATCCAGCAAAAGAAGGCTATCGATGAGGTTGAAAATGCTGAGTGAGTCGGCAAACGTGAGGAGCGTATCGGTACGAACAGCCAATAATGAATCAGCGTCCTGCGCCTTAAGCGGGCACGAGGACGCCAAAAGTATACCGATGAAAAGCCATCGTTTAAATACCGGCATGTAACGTCATGTCACGTCAGTTGTTTTTCGGGCGCTGATCTTTCCGATCGCGCTGCAGCTGCCTTTGTTCCCTCACAGCCTGCTGTTGCTGCATTCTCCTGAGGAGTAAATCTCTGAAATCTTTTTCAGTTCTGGGCAGTGCCATCACCTTTTTGGCAGAGATAACATTCAGCAGCCGGTTTGAGTAATCTTTTTCGAGATCAAGCTCTTTTTGCCGAAACTGATGCTGCTGCGCGATGGCATTTTTTTCAATTTCTTCCTGTGGCTTATTCGCGTCCTGGGTTCTGCGCAGGTCTTTTGCCTGAACCCTTAGTTCTTTCCGTTTCTGATCGAACTCGTTATAGATCGGCCAGAATTTCTCTGCCTCGGCAGGGGTGAGTCCGAGCTTTTCGGTGATGTATGCGATCCGGGCCGCGCGGATTTTCTCCTGTGCTTTCGGATCCTTTACATGGTCTTCAACATCCTGGGCGATGGCCGATGTCAAAAACACAATACCCAGCAGGAAGGTGATAATGCTTTTCATGATGGTAAACGTTACAATTCTAAATCAAGTCCGGTTATGTCGTCAAAATCAATGTCGGTAAATACCTCAGCTTCAATTGCCTCAGCACTTTCTTCATCCAGGGTGCCGGCATCAACAATTTCATCTGTGGTCAGGTCGCTATCGGTCAGGTAAACCGCAAGCTGCTCCGTGCTTACGGAAGCCAGAATATCATCGTAGCTGGCCGACTGTGGCTGAGGGCGAAAATACAGCACGGCTGCCACCGCAAGCACCACCACAGGTACGGCATACTGGAACGCATACCGAAGGTAGGGCACGGGCGTTTTTGCCTTGCCTGCATCAATCCTTGCCTGAATTACACCCGGCAGCTTATCGAAATAGCCGTCCGGAACGGTGAAGGGATTGTTTTTCGGTATGTCTTCTAACTTTTTCATTTTCGTGTGCTTTGACGGTCAGCGGCGGCTAAAGTTTAATTTCCTGGGTCAAATATTCCTCAATTTTTTTCGTGGCATGGTGGTAGCTGGCTTTGAGTGCACCCACGCTGGTGCCCGTAACTTCCGACATCTGCTCGTACGAAAGGTCCTCAAAATACTTCATATTGAACACAACTCTCTGTTTATCAGGAAGTTTCAAGAGTGCTTTTTGGAGCTTTCGCTGGATTTCATCGCCTGTCACATGAGAAGACGAGTCGAGTTTCGAATTCAGTTCACCTTCCACATCACCAATCGGCAAAAAGAACCGCCTTTTCTTCTTGTCGAGGAAGGTAAGGCACTCGTTGGTCGCGATTCGGTAGATCCACGTGAAAAGCTGGGAGTCTTCCCGGAAGGTGTCGATGTGCCGATGGATCTTGATGAATACTTCCTGGGTGAGGTCATCGGCATCGTCATGGTCGATTACCATTTTACGCACGTGCCAGTACACCCGTTGCTGGTACGTACGCACGAGCATGTTGAAGCCGTAATTCCGGGTATCCGGATTCTTAATCTTCGCTAAAAGCTCCTTGTCGTCCAAGCGCGCGGGTTAGAAACGAAAGTTAGACAAATTGTTTCCGAAAAGGTTTAAGGCCTGTTCAAGATTCAAGGTTCAAAATTTTCCGGACCGCAAAACCTGATGTGGAACCCGGAGTTTGCTACCCGTTGAATTCCGCTATCGAATCTACCAGCAACTCATACTGTTCTTTCGAATGTGCGGGGAAGTTTGCGAAGCGAAGCTGTGTCTTTTTATGTGCACCATAGCCGTCACCGGGCAGCATGCCTTTTTTCATCAGGTGGTTGGTCAGCGCCTGGGTGTGTGGTCCGCAATCTGCTACTACAACTGTTTTCGAGCGGATGGCCGGTTCAGCAACAAATGCCTTGAGTAACGGATGTGCATCCAGCGCGTTGTATAAAAGCGCGGCTTTGTATTCTGTTTCTTTCCGAAGCGTTTGAATGCCCCTTCGGTTCATGTCTTCCACTACTTTGCCGAGCAGATAGATTCCGAGTACGTTAGGTGTTTCAGGGGTTTGATTCTTTTTCGCCATGGAAACCAGCGAAGGAAGCGTATGATACGAACCGATTGAAAAACCTTGTGCTAAAAGTTGCTCTGCCTTTGCCAGGCAGCGCTCGTTTACGATCCAGACGCCCAGCCCTGCAGGCAGACCAAAACCTTTCTGCACCGAGAAGAAAACGGAATCAAATTGGTTAAAATCAAAGTCGGGATAGGGGAGCGATGAAACTGCGTCTACGGCAATTAATGCGTTTGGATTATTTTCACGAATCCTGGTGATCACATTCAGCGGAAGCGAAACCCCGGTACTGGTTTCGTTGTGCGTGAGCGCGATCAGTTCGGTTGAAGGGATTGATATTGTCTCAGAAAATCCTTTTCCGAGGTCAGCATTCGTGAGAGTCGCTTTCCGGTTAAGCTGGACCGCAGTATCATAAAACTTTTGCGAGAACGCTCCATTCACCAAATGATGGCTGGTATGTACTGTCAAATTCTGAATGATACGTTCCCAGATTTCAGTTGCCGATCCGGTGAACACAATCACAAAATCATTCGGGATATTAAGCAATGTTCTCAAGCCTTCGGTGGCGGAGCGCGAGATTTCCTCGAACTGCTTGCTGCGATGCGATAAAGAAGGAATTAACTCTTTAAATGCCCTGCGTGCATGGTCTTCGGTGGTAACGTAAAGTTGAGCGGGGCCTGGCGTGAAGTTTATTTTGAACATCATTGATAATAGCTGCTGATTACAAAAAAATTATAGGTTAATCAATATATCCATCGCAAGAAGTTTTACGTTCCTTTGTATAGAAATTCACTGGGTCCGGGACACGTTTGCTGAACCTAACATATACAACAATGCCGAGTGAAGCTTTCATCCAAAATCAGGCCTCATGCTGTCCCGATTGCGATCGGGATCGGCACCTCGCCCAAAAAGCAGGTTAACAGAAGAAGGTTGCGGGGGGAAGCAGCTCAAAACTTGTCGATTTAGGGGTTCAGAAACACCTCTCCGGATTTAGTGGATTTTGTTTAATACAGCACCCTGAATTTGATCGTGTGCTCAATGGCACGAAGTTTTGCGATCACCTGCTCATCATAACCTTTGTTGATATCGGTAATTACGTAACCAATGGTTTCGTTGGTTTTTAGGTATTGCCCAACGATGTTGATGCCATGCTCGGCCAGCACCTGGTTGATCTTCGCCAGAATACCCGGAACGTTTGCGTGAATGTGAATCAGGCGATGCGCGTTCTCAAGTGTTGGCAACGTCAGGTTCGGAAAGTTCACACTGTTCGACGTACTTCCGGTGTTGATGTAATCCAGAAACTTACCGGGTACAAAATTTCCGATGTTCTCCTGGGCTTCTGAGGTGCTTCCGCCAATGTGTGGCGTGAGGATCGTGTTTGGCAATCCGCGCAACTCCGACTTGAACTCTTCATCGTTGCTCACCGGCTCGTAAGGGAACACATCCACTGCACAACCGGCTACTTTTCCACTTAAAATATTTTCACGTAACGCATTGATGTCCACCACATGCCCACGGCTCAGGTTAATGAAAATTACACCCGGCTTCATTAGCTCAAATTCCTTTGGTCCGATGAGGTTTGTGTTTGATTCCCGCCCGTCAACATGCATGGAAACCACGTCAGCCTTTTCCAACAATTCCTGGAGTGAGCGGCACTTGGTTGCGTTGCCTAGCGCGAGTTTTTCTTCCTTGTCGTAGTACAAAACTTTCATCCCGAGGGATTCGGCGATTACCGAAAGCTGGGTGCCGATATTGCCGTAGCCAATCAAGCCCAGATACTTTCCCCGAACCTCATAACTGCCTTTCGCAGATTTGTCCCATTTGCCTTTGTGCATCGCGCCCGATTTATCGACAATGTTGCGCATCAGCATGATCATTTCTGCAACGGCAAGTTCTACCACGGAGCGGGTGTTGCTGAAAGGCGCATTGAATACCGCAACGCCTTTCCGTGTGGCTTCTTTTAAATCGATTTGATTCGTGCCAATGCAAAACGCTCCAATCGCCATCAGGCGGTTCGCGTTCTCCAATACTTTTTTCGTGACCTGAGTTTTCGACCGGATGCCCAGCACGTTAACGTTTTTGATTTTTTCAATCAATTCGTTCTCCGTCATGGCCGCGGAATAGGTTTCCACATTGAAGCCCTCAGCTTTCATGAGTTGAACGGCCACCGGGTGAACATTCTCCAGCAACAGCACGTTGATCCGGTTCTTCGGATAGGAGATGGCGGTGTTGAGTTTATTCAGGTATAAGAATTCATCGAGGCTGGGTGTTACGTGGTCGGCTTTGCTCAACACGTTTTCACGACCAACGTTCTCGGTAAATGCGTAGAATTTATTCGCAAGCCCGGAATGTTTGATCTCATAATCGGTATATCCGTCTCCGATCACGTACACATCACCCGGAAGATTAAGTCTTTTTAATTGTTCTACTTTTCCGTTGTTCGCACTCAGGGGATTCTCTTTATCGAACCCGATTACATTTCCCTGTTCATCAAACACGAAACGGTTCGCCAGAATGTTTTCAGGCTTAATGCCATACTCTGTTACGATCGGATCGATGAAGGCATGAAATCCGTTCGAAATGATGTAGATGTTATCGGAATACTTTTGGAAGAACTCTTTGTTGCGTTTGAATGACTCCGAAACCATGTCGCGGAGCACGGTCACTAACTGGTTTAGGTGCTTCCGGTTAGGCGCCAGGAGGGTGACTCTTTTTTCAAGCGATTCACGAAACGAAAGCGACCCGTCCATACCCTGATTGGTGATGGATTTGATCTGTGCGACCTTACTTTCCTGCTCAGGATCGTCTTTCAGGGAAATCTCCGCGAGCACATCAAAAGCCTCAACCTTGGTAAATGTGCTATCGAAATCGATTACGAAGTACTTATTCAGCTTCATGGGTACTTTTGCAAAAAGCAAAAGTAATTAATAGTTATTAGTTAATCGTGTTCGGCCGACAACTTACTAACAACTGCTAATCATTAACCCTTCTTCCGCTTCAGTACTTTTTCTACAGCTGCGACAATGTTGTCGGGCGACAACCCGTATTTCTTCAACAAATCTGTGGGCTTACCGCTTTCGCCAAAGGAGTCGTTCACGGCTACCATTTCGATCGGAGCAGGCTGGAATCTTGACAACACCTGCGCAACGCTGTCGCCGAGGCCGCCATTGATCTGGTGCTCTTCGCATGTAACGGCACAACCGGTTTTCTTTACCGAATTCAAAATGGCATCAACATCCAACGGCTTGATCGTGTGCAGGTTGATCAGTTCCACACTGATCCCTTTTTCTGCAAGCTTCGCTTCAGCTTCGATCGCCTGCCAAACCATGTGGCCGTTGGCGAATATCGTTACATCTTTTCCTTCAATCATCACATCGGCTTTGCCAATAGTGAAGGGACGGCCTTCGGTAAACACCGGCCATACAGGTCGGCCGAACCGGAGGTAAGCCGGACCAACATGACTGCCAAGCGCGATGGTGGCTGCCTTCGTTTGTGCGTAGTCGCACGGCACAATCACCGTCATGTCGGGCAACATCTTCATCATGCCCACATCTTCGAGGATTTGGTGTGTAGCACCGTCTTCACCCAAGGTTAACCCGGCATGGGACGCACAGATTTTTACATTCTTGCCGGAGTACGCTACCGACTGTCGAATCTGATCGTACACGCGGCCGGTTGAGAAGTTGGCAAAGGTTCCCGTAAACGGAATCTTACCACCGATGGTCATGCCGGCTGCCAGGCCGATCATGTTTGCTTCCGCAATACCGGTTTGAAAGAAGCGCTCCGGAAAATCTTTTTTGAACGCATCCATCTTCAATGAGCCGGTGAGGTCAGCGCAAAGCGCAACAACATTCGGGTTTTGTTTGCCAAGCTCGTGTAAGCCGGCTCCGAATCCTGAGCGGGTGTCTTTTTTATCGGTGGCGGTAAATTTTGTCATGGAGACTATTGTTTCTTATTCGTTTGTTAAAGACTTGTTAATCGGTTAACCACTCATCTAAAAACCTAAACTTCACGTGTGATGTGCCGTATAGGTGTGCATGAAAATGGATGCGGTCAATCGAAGGTTTTTAATCTGGTTCTTACTCGGTTTACTCGTTGCGTTAATTCCGTGGATTGTGCTTGCGCGGTGCTTATAACATCACCCACGTTACGTTAGTAATCTTCGGAAGCTTCAAGTTGTGCAAGCGCACGACTCAACTCATCATCGTTAGGCGCAACACCGTGCCACTTGTGCGATCCCATCATAAAATCAACACCAGAACCCATATCGGTCTTCATCAGGTTCATGACAGGCTTGCCTTTTTTGGCGAGCGCTTTGGCGTGGTCTAAACCGTTGATCACTTCTTTCAGGTCGTTACCGTTAAACTCCTGCACCTCCCAACCGAACGCAATCCATTTCGCTTTCAGATCTTTCAGGTCAAGAACATCCTTCACGGGCCCGTCAATTTGCTGGCCGTTGTAATCAATTGTGGCAATCAGGTTATCAACCTTATTATGGGCTGCGTACATCGCTGCCTCCCATACCTGACCTTCCTGCTGTTCACCATCGCCCATGAGGCAGAAAACAAAACGATCATCTCCGTTCAGCTTCTTGGCTTGTGCAGCTCCGGCCGCTACCGATAACCCCTGACCCAATGAGCCGGATGCTATGCGGATTCCCGGAAGTTTTTCGTGCGTGGCCGGGTGACCCTGCAATCTTGAATTGAGGAAACGGAATGTAGCCAGTTCTTTTACATCAAAATATCCTGCACGCGCCAGGGTTGAATACCAAACCGGAGAGATGTGTCCGTTCGAAACAAAGAACAAGTCTTCGCCTTTTCCATCCATGTTGAATTTCGGATCGTGTTTCATGATGTGGAAGTAGAGCGCGACAAAGTACTCCGTGCAACCCAGTGATCCACCCGGGTGGCCTGACTGGCAGCCGTGTACCATGCGAACAATATCTCTGCGGATTTGAGTTGCAAGCTTCTTCAGCTTGTCGAAATCAGGTTGTGCCATGCAAAAAATTTTGGCGAATATCTGTCTTTTCCAAAGAAAGAAAAACTGTTACTTTCCATTTCTAATCAAAACCGATATGAGAAAAACGCTCTTCCTGATGATCGCTATCGTGCTGACATTTCAGCTGATAGCACAGCCCGATCTTAAAAAGCTGGATGCATACTATGCTAAAGCGCTGGAAGCGTGGGAGGTACCCGGTATGAGCTTAGCAATAGTTAAAGACGGAAAAGTAATCTTCAGCCGGGGTTACGGAGTGAAGGAGGTAGGGAAGCCGGAAAAACCGGATGGAAATACTCTGTACGCCATCGCATCGAACTCGAAAGCATTTACAACCGCAGCGATCGCCATGATGGTCAAGGAGGGGAAACTCTCCCTGGACGACAAGGTGCGCAAGTTTCTGCCGTATTTTGAGTTGTACGATCCTTACGTCTCGCAGGATGTTACCGTTCGCGACCTTTTATGTCACCGGGTCGGTTTTGAAACTTTCAGCGGAGATGCCATTTGGTATTTATCGGACAACCTGAGTGCGGAACAAATCATCCGCAGGGCCAAGTATCTTCCTCAGTCGTATAACTTCCGCGCGGGTTATGGTTACTCGAACGTGATGTACATCACCGCCGGGGAGGTTATGAGAACCGTTGCCGGGAAACCGTGGGGTACTATCATTCAGGAACGAATCTTCAATCCGCTTGGGATGAACCGGTCGGTTACCTCCAGCAAGTATATCGGTCAGAAAGGGAACTTCGCATCACCACATGCCTATACCAACGGGAAGCATGCTCCGATTCCATGGGAAGACTGGGAAGCAATCGCGGCCACCGGAGGAATTGTCTCCAGCGTGGAAGACATGTCGAAATGGATGATCTTCAATCTCAACAACGGCATCTGGGGCAAGGATACGTTGCTTACACCCCAATTGCGGAATACGCTATGGACACCACACAATGTTTTTATGGTGAACAATGCTGATGAAAACTTCGATACGCACTTTCGGGCGTATGGTTTGGGCTGGGATCTTTCCGACTACAAAGGCAAAATGCGCGTTGGTCACACGGGTGGTTATTCCGGCATGCTGTCGATTGTGGCGATGATTCCGGATGAAAAGCTCGGCATCGTGGTTCTTACGAACGGAATGAAGGGAGGACTTATGACGGCCGTGGTGAACTATACCATCGATGCTTTCCTGAAGGCAAAAGAACGTGATTACGCGTCTGAATACCTGGCGAACTTCAAGCGCTTCTCCGCGGAAGACACACGAATTTCCGATCGCATCAAGGCGCGGGTTGAAGGAACCAAGCCATCGGTATCCACCGACAAATACGTGGGCACATACTACGCTGACATTTACGGCCACATTGAGGTATTCAAAGAAGGCGACAAACTTCGCATGTCGTTCGAACACTCCCGGAAATTCAACGCCACACTCGAGCACTGGCATTATGACGTATGGAAAATAAAATGGGACAATGCCGAAGAACTTTCCTGGTTCGAGTTTGGTACAGTTCAGTTTAAACTTGACAACAACCTGAACGTAGAGGAGCTGGTGTTTGACGTGCCGAATGATGACATCTGGTTCTACGAGTTGAAGCCCAAAAAAATCAAATAAGGGAAAAAGGTTTTATTGTGTATTTTGGCAACATGAGAACCGAAATTCGTGCAGGCAGGATTATTTGCGTTGTCGTTGTCGTATTCGCTCCGCTGTTTCTTTATTCGCAATCGGAGACGTCCGCTTCGGGCTCGTCCGTTTATCAAATAGCGTTCGACAGCGCAGTCTCCAATCTCAATCGTAACCAGTTGGCCGTGTATACCGGTCGTGAGTATTATCCCTATTTTATTAAGAAAGTCGGGCAATATGGGGTGACCTCTGCGACAACCGCTGGCTCGCGGCCCGGTGAGCATCCCTTTTTCATTTCAGATGCTTTTCTGCCGGAGCTGATCGAATTTGAGGGCACAACGTACCGTTCTGTTAATCTGGCGTACGATATCTGCAGGAGTGAGGTGGTTGTGTTGAGTCCAAAAAGAAACGGTATCGTGCTGCCGGATGGGAAAGTGCAGAAGTTTACGTACTCCGGTCACACCTTTCGGGCCTTAAACGTGGGTGGATTAAAGGCTGACTTCTATGATATACTCGTTTGGACCGACAGCGCAAGCCTGGTGGTGAAGCGCTGGAAGAAACAAAATGAATTATGGCATACCATTTCTGATTACTATGTGATCCGCAACGGTGAGGCTTTTCCGGTAAGTTTGGTAACCATGAAGACGGTGGGAGTGAAGGCTGCTGTGCTTGACATTTTTAAAGACCGGAAAGATATCGTTCGTGCATACATCCGCCAGAATCACCTGAAGTTTTCTCCCAAGAAGAGAGAGCAGAGCCTCACGCGGGTAGTAGAGTATTACGCTTCATTAAAAACCAAGTAATCGTCATGCGTTGCCAGGTGATTTTTTCCTTTGTTCGATTGTGTGGATTGGCAGCGTTGCTGATCGTTGCGCAAAATGCCAACGGCCAGAATCAGGAAATTGCCGATGTTGTAACGAAGTTCAATGCGTTCAGCCGTGATAACCTGCACGAGAAGATTTTTGTACACACCGACAAGGAGACGTACCTCTCCAATGAAATCCTGTGGATAAAAATTTATAATGTCGATGAGATGCAGCACATGCCGCTGGGCCTCAGCCGTGTGGCCTATGTGGAGTTGCTGGATGTACGGTCGAAGGAATCGGTTCTTCAAACAAAAGTTGAACTCAGAAACGGGAAGGGTTCCGGTTCTATGGAACTTACGGGCCTGCCAACCGGCACATACCGGTTTCGCGCGTACACCCGCTGGATGAGGAACTTCGATCAACGCTATTTCTTCGACAAGACGATCACTGTCATTAACACCCAAAACGTTCAGGCAGAAAGACAGGCACAGGAAGCGGGTCTGGTTCAGGCAAGCTTTTATCCCGAAGGCGGCAATCTTGTGGAAGGGTTAACGAGCGTGGTAGGTTTCAGGATCAGCGACAACTTCGGCAAAGGGTTAAAGGCAACCGGGGTGATTGTTGATCAGAACAATTCGCCTGTGGTAAATTTTGAGCCATCTGCTTTCGGCATCGGCCAATTCCGGTTCACGCCACAGAAGGGTGTGCAATACAAAGCGGTGGTTACGTACGAAGGTAAATCCGCAACGTATCCGTTCCCGGAAATAACACCGGGCGGCTATGTGATGGACGTGAAAGGAGCGGGTAAACTTACTGTGACGGTTACCCGAAACAATCCCGCGATTGAATCAGACTATGTTCTGTTGCTTGCGCATACCCGCCAACAGGTAAAGTCGGTGCTGGTCGCATTCTTTAAAGAGAACAAAGCCGTTTTCACGATCGATAAAAACAAACTCGGTGATGGCATTTCGCACATCACGGTTTTCGACCGGTTGAAGAACCCGATTTGTGAGCGGTTAGTATTCAAAGCACCTGTTAATCAGTTGATTATTGACAGTCGCCCGCAAGCGTACCAGTTTTCGACACGCGAAGAAGTTAAGGTGAGTATTGCCACACACGACAGCAATACATCACCCGTTGCGGCAGACATGTCATTTTCGGTTTATGCGATCGATTCGCTGCAGCAAGTTCCTTATCCCATGGGCATGGCGAGCTACATGTATCTTGTTTCCGACCTGGGCGGACAAATCGAAGAACCGGATTATTACTTCTCACAAATGGATTCTGTTGACCATAGCGGGGTTGACAATCTGATGCTGACGTACGGGTGGCGCAAATTTGACTGGAAGCAGGTAATCAAGGATGTGCAGCCGCCGTTGCAATTTGCTCCGGAGTATGGTGGTCAGATCATCTCGGGAATATCGCGTGACGAAGCGACCGGTCGCATGGCTGACACCGCACGTGTGTATCTATCCGTTGCCGGAAAGAATCCAAAGTTCAAAGGCGTGAAGACCGACCATCAGGGAAATTTTGACGTGTTGGTGCATGAACTTTACGGCCAGAAGCCGGTGATCTTTCAGGCGGGAGGTAACTCAGTTCAATTGAAAGACGCTTTCGATGCAAGGCGTGATGGTACGCTGGTGCATGACTTTGTTCCCGGTAAAACGGTCGAACAAACCCTTACAGCGAGCAATGTGCATACGCAGGTGCAGAAAGTTTTTTATCCGGCTGATGAGTTTTCCCGCATCGAACCGGACACTTCGCGTTTTTACGGTCGGCCAACGATCGCTTATAACCTCGATGATTACGTCAGGTTCCCGACACTGGAAGACGTGTTTCGCGAATATGTGCCCGGCGTAATCGTGAGACGTCCGGCAGGCCGGAAGTCGCAGGTGTTTGTGGTAGACAACGCGAAAGAGCTTTTCTTCGATAAAGAACCGCTGATTCTGTTAGACGGACTACCGGTATTGAATACCGATATGCTGTTAAGCACCGATGCCAGCACGGTTAAGCGGGTGGCTGTAGTGAATCAGAAGTACTTTATGGGCGATGTGGTGTACAACGGTATCCTCGACATCAGTACGTACAAAGGCAACCTCGGAGCGTTTGACATCGACCCCACGGCAGTGGTAATCGACTATGACGGACTGCAGCGGTCGCGGATATTCAATTCTCCCGACTACTCAACAGCCGAAAGCCGTACCAGCAGAATGCCTGATTTCAGGAATATGCTGTATTGGAACCCGAATGTTGAAACAGATGCTTCTGGAAATCAGATGATTCGGTTTTTCACGTCCGACAAGCGGGGAAATTTTGTGGCCGTTATTCACGGCATGACCGCAAACGGACTGATGGGTTCGAAAACGTTTTTGATCAGCGTTAAGTAAGCTATCCTTTCAGAATCTGCGAAGTGTGATCTTTGGTTTTCACTTTGCGAATCACCTCTTCGATCATCCCTTTCTCATCGATGATGAATGTGGTGCGAAGTGTGCCCATAAACTTGTTTCCGAACATCGACTTCTCGCCCCACGTGCCATACTTCTTGTGCACCGCTTTGTCGACATCGGCCAGTAATGGGAACGGCAGCTTCTCCTTTTTGATAAACTTCTGATGCTGCGCTTCGGTGTTCGTGCTGATGCCCAGCACTTCATAGCCCTTCTTGAGAAGCATTTTGTAGTTATCGCGGAGGTTGCAGGCCTCTTCCGTACAGCCCGGAGTTTCGTCATTCGGATAGAAGTAGAGCACTACTTTTTTACCTTTAAAAGAGGATAGCTTTACCGGTTTGCCATCCTGATTGTTTACGGTAAAGTCGGGGGCTTTACTACCGGATTCAGGCATTTTACTCATGGTATGCGATGTTTAATGATTTTCTTGTTGCCGGCATTGTCGGTCACGGTTAACACCAAGTCACCTTTTAGTAATTCGTGCTTGTTCAACTTCTCCGACATGATGGTGTTCGATTTCGCATCGTAATTCATCAGCAACCATTTTCCATTCAGTGTTGCTTCAAATGAATTGATGCCCGACAGGGCGTCTTTAATCTTGAATCTTGCCGCCTGATTGTTGATGTAAATCACCTGGATCGTTGGAGGAACGTTATCCTCCAGAATCACAAAGTTTCCAAACTCCCGCGTGGTAAAACTAATGCTTCCATTAAGCCACTTTCCACCTTCATAGCCATATCCCTTACCAATCATGCGGTATACCGCTGTCCGTTTGTCGGCAGGGTAGTTACCCACGGGCTTCAGCGACACCGTCACGAACCGGTTCAGGGGAACAAACGGACTTCCAACCGTAAAAACTTCCGAACTGTCGGGACGAAGCGTATGATTCGTGTTCAAATACAATGTATCAAACAACGAACCTTTCGGTAATTGAACGTCAATTCGTTCGCTGTAATATTTGAAGTCCACTCCGGAAGGTACCGTTGCCTTGATGTTGGGGATCAGGGTTTGACCGCACACGTTAATGGAGTCCGGAATCTGCTTCCGCAGATCGAACAGATAAACCGATTTGCCCGCGTTGAAGTAGTCCGGCTCAATCGGATGTTCGGTTCCATTCACGTAAAATCTTGCAGGTACTGCCGGGCAGGTTTTCGTAATAATGCTCAGCGTGTTGTCCTGGATGTCGTAGGCAGCCGGAACCGTGGCGGGCTCCAAAAACTTTACTTCTTTAACAACGGCAACCGGTTTCAATTGCAACTTCACCTGGCTTGCATTTCCGTAGATGTCTTTTAACACAATCCGGATGGTTGAAGTTTTGGTGGAGTCAACGCGAATCTGGCCGTTTCCCGGAGACGTTGAATAAAACCCAAGCGTGTTGCCGTCATCAATATAGAGTTTGTAAAAGCGATTGCCGTAGCTGCGATGTGCTTTGTAATCAATCAGACTGTAAATGGCACGAGGATCTTTCAGGTTAAGCTCTTCAATTTTTTGACTGAAAATGCGAACACTGTCTACATAAACCTCAATGTAATTGATGCCACAACGGTAGCGTGCGTTATCCACGCGATCAAATCCCAATACCTCAATTCCGATTGTTCCGGAAGCCAGAATAGGGGTGTTGAGTGAATAATTGCTTCCGGTATGAGACGCATAAAATTCGAAACGTCCGAACCGGTCGTTAATGCGGGAATTAATATCCAGTGTTTTCAATGCTATCTTCTGCACTACCGGAGGAGCACCGTCACGGATTTCACTAAAATCAAAATTGAGCGGGTCGAGCGCTATCTCATCGCGTTGAATATTGAAATGAAGATGCGGACCACCCGATGATCCTGTATTACCGGCATAGGCGATGGTGTCGCCTTGTTTAACCGGGAAGATATTCGGAGCGAAATCCAAATCAATTGAAGATTGCTTTTTGCGATACCGTTCTTTCAGGATGTAGTCGCCAACGGCCCCTTTAAACTTATCCAGGTGACCGTACACCGTGGTATTCCCGTCGGGATGGGTAATGTAGAGTACGTTACCATACCCCACCGGACTTACTCCGGCCCGGGAGATGTAACCACTTTTGGCGGCTAGCACCGGCCACCCGATTTCATTGTTGGTGCGGATGTCGATTCCGGAATGAAAGTGAGTACTGCGGAGTTCGCCCATGGTTCCGGCCAGCGAGCCGGTTGACCCGGGTTTGATGGGGAAGATGTAGCGTTCCTGTTCGCGGGGTTTTGCAGAAGCTGCCGAATCCGTTTCACTAAACTGTCCTGATGCCGTGTGGGCAATCAGAAGCGATATGCATATTACTACCTTACTTAACTTCAAATTCCAGCAACTTTTCATTCTCGATATACCCCGATAAAACGTTTCCAACCTTCACTGCACTCACTCCCTTTGGCGTCCCGGTAAAGATCAAATCACCGGTGCGCAACGTAAAAAATTTCGACAGGTAAGCAATGATGTAATCAAAGCTGAACAGCATCAGGCTCGTATTTCCTTTCTGCTTCAACTCGCCATCAATCTGCAAACTGAAATTGATATCCTTTAAATTTTTGAACTCACGTACCGGAATAAACTTGTCAGACATCGGTGCCGAGCCGTTGAAACCTTTCGCGATATCCCACGGCAGCCCCTTTTCCTTCGCTTTCTGCTGCAAATCGCGTGCGGTAAAATCAATGCCTAAACCAATGGCATCGAAGTACTTATGCGCAAATTTCTCCTCAATGTTCTTTCCTTCCTTACACACCCGCAGCACCAGTTCCACCTCATGGTGAATGTCTTTTGAAAAATCAGGCAGGTAGAACGGAGCATTGTTCCGCAAAATGGCGGTGTCGGGCTTGGTGAAAACCACCGGCTCGTCAGGCCGCTCGTTATTGAGCTCCTGAATATGCTCAACGTAATTTCTGCCGATTGCGAAAATCTTCATGCTTACTTCCTTAACTCCAGTATGGTTGCCGATTTGCCGGGCAACACAATTGACTGCAAGTTACTAACGGTTTGTTTGGTTACAATATTTTCGGCCGAGTTAAATCCCTGCAATCGTTCGTTGAAGCGCTGCGTGGTTAAGGTCTTCTCTTCCGAATTGTTATTCAGGATCACCATCACGCTCTCCGTATCGGTGTACCGGAAGTAAACATAAATACCGTTCTCCGGAATGAAGTGCATCAGCTTACCGTTGTGAATAACGGATTTTGATTTTCGCCAGTTAAGAATGGTGCTGATGTAGTGGAACAGTTCGTTCTCGCTTGCTGTGCGTCCGGCCTCGGTAAACACACTTCGTGTGTCGCCTTTCCAGCCGCCCGGCATGTCCGCACGAAGCTTGCCATGATTGCCACCGTCACCCGGCATGCCAATCTCACCGCCATAGAACAACTGCGGAATTCCGCGCAACGTGAGGAGCGCAGCAAACCCCATCTTCTGCTTATTGATGTCTTCGCCCACGGAGGTTGCAAATCGTGTGATATCGTGGTTATCGAGGAAGATTACGTTGTTATTGGGTTCGGTATACGCGAAATCCTGAATCAGCACATAGTAGATTCTCAACAAACCCTCTTCCCAGCCATCGCGCTCGTTGAACGCCGTGTTGAGCGCTGATTTCAATGGAAAGTCGGTTATGCTCGGCAGATTGCCCTGGTAGCCATCACTATTTTTCGAATTGCGCTGGAAGTAGGAGGTAAGTAACACCCGCTCTTCCCATACTTCACCCACGATGTTGAAGTTCGGGTATTCATCCAGTACCTGCTTACACCAGGCCGACATAAAATCTTTGTACGGATAGGGATGTGTATCCATCCGAATGCCATCGAGTTGTGCATATTCGATCCACCAGATGCTGTTCTGAATCAGGTAGGTTGCCAGTAATTTGTTGTGTTGGTTCAAATCAGGCATGTGCCGGTCGAACCAGCCTTGCTGCATTTTGTCTGTATCAACTTTTGATGCATACGGATCAATGCTGATCGACAGGCGATAGTTAGAGTTGGTGTATTCCGGAAACTGGTGAACCCAGTCTTTCTGTGGCGGATCTTTCACAAACCACGTTTCACTGCCGGCATGGTTGAATACCATGTCCATGATCATCTTCATACCCTTCTCGTGGGTACGTTTGGTGAGTATGCGAAAATCTTCGTTGGTTCCGAAGCGCGGATCAACTTTATAAAAGTCGCTGATGGCATACCCGTGATAGGTTGAGTGTGCCTGATTGTTTTCCAAAACCGGATTTAGCCATAATGCGGTTACGCCCAAATCTTTGAGATAATCGAGTTTGCTTTCAACGCCTTTAATGTCGCCACCATGACGGCCAAAAAGTTCTGCCCGGTTGGGTTTCTCCAGCATGCCGGCCACGTAGTCGTTTGTTTCATCGCCATTGGCAAAGCGATCGGGCATAAGCAGGTAAATCACATCCGATGCGTTAAAGCCTGTATACTCCGAGCCACTCTTTTCACGCTTCTTCAATTCGTAATTCAGTACGCGCTTCTTCTTTCCGGATGCAAAGGTGATGGGGATCACTCCGGGTTTTGCTTCCGCGCTGATGTTGAGAAAGAGAAATTGGTAGTTGGGGTTTTCTGTTTTTTCGATGCGCGTAATTTCCACACCGGGATAGCGCATCGTTACGGTAGCTGCAGAAATATTCGCACCGTACACCAATACCTGCAGTTCCGGATTTTTCATTCCGGCCCACCAAAAAGCCGGGTCTATACGCTGAATATCAATTTGTTGCTTTTGCGCGAACGCTGAACTGCCAAACAAGATCAGCAGGATGACAGATCGTAAAATGAGTTTTGCGGGCATGGCGTGTAAATTGTAGTGTGTGAGAACCTCGTAGATTTGTATTTTAGTCTAAAATTAACCCGTATGCTTAAAAAAGCTATCTTCCTCACCGTTATTACCGCGGTAATTTATGCGTGCGCTACTGTTCCGTTAACCGGACGTAAGCAACTCAATCTTGTTTCGAATAGTGAAATCATCCCGATGGCGGATAAGGAATACCGCGAGGTTCTCGCCAAAGGCCCGTTGTCAACCAACGCACAACAAACTGCGATGGTGAAGAATGTCGGTGCACGCATTCAAAAAGCAGTGGAACGTTATCTCGCAGAAAAGAACTTATCCGACCAGTTGGCCGGGTTTAACTGGGAATTTAACCTGATCGATGATCCGAAAACGGTTAACGCTTGGTGTATGCCGGGCGGAAAGGTTGCGTTTTATACCGGCATTATGCCGATTTGTAAGGACGAAGCTGGAGTAGCGGTGGTAATGGGACACGAAGTTGCTCACGCTATCGCAAACCACGGACGTGAACGGATGAGCCAGGGATTACTTCAGCAACTGGGATTAAGTTCTGTGAGCGCAGCCATGGGACAAAATCCGACCATGACCAGTCAGATATTTTATCAGGCAGTCGGACTTGGCTCTCAGGTGGGAATGCTGAAATTCTCACGCACACACGAGTCGGAGGCTGATGAAATCGGTTTGATTTTCATGGCCATTGCCGGGTACGATCCGCATGAAGCACCCCAGTTTTGGGAACGTATGGCTGCGGGAAACAAAGGAAGTTCACCGGAATGGCTTTCAACGCACCCTTCGGATGAAACACGCATTGCCGATCTTAATAAGCAATTGCCTAAGGCGATGAAGTACTACGAAAAATACAAGTAGGAAATGTATAGGACCTGAGTCCTCGCGAGAGGGTTGAGGCTGGAATAAAAACGCAGGGACGCGATGCTGAACGTATAAGGCATTCGTCCCTGTTGTCATTTAGAGCGCAGCGAAGAATTCCCCGTCCTGTATTTTACCTGAACGTCATGCTAAGCGCAGCGAAGCATCTCCCGTCCGGCATTTTTACCTGCACGTCATGCTGAGCGCAGCGAAACATCCCTTTGTCATTCTGAGTGTGTGAAGGATTACTTTTTAAACGACCGCAGCTTGATCTCCGTCAGTTTCCGTTTGGTGTCCATCGGGAAGTCGCCATTCATCATCCAGTCGTAGTAGGCCGGCTCTTCCTTTAGAACCGAAGTAACCACTTTGCCTTTGTGCTTACCGAAGTTGAAAATCTCTTCGCCCTTGCCGTTAACGACCATGCGGCATGCAAGGTCAACGAGATCGGATGTTGTGAGTTTTCCAAGTACCTCCATGTCATTTTTGATCTCGCCAATTTGTTTTCCGAGCGAGTCAGTAACCACTTGGTTTTCATACCGTTGAACCTGAGCTGCCAGCACCTCCAGGGAAGCAATGGTATCCGCTTCAGCGCTGTGAGAATTCTCCAGGTCTTTGTTAACGTAAAATTTATACGCGGCAGCAAGCGTACGCTTCTCCATGAGGTGGAAAATTCTTTGCGAGTCGATAATCTTTTTCCGGCTATAGTCGAACTCAACTCCGGCCCGGATAAATTCTTCCACGAGCATCGGTACATCAAACTTCAGGATGTTAAAGCCCGACAGGTCGCAACCCTCCATGAACTTCGCGTACTCTTTTGCCACCTCCTTGAAAGTTGGTTTACCCTGAACATCCTCGTTGCTGATACCGTGTATCGCAGTCGACTCAGGAAGAATAGTCATCTCCGGGTTGATCAGGTTGGTTTTGGTAACGGTTTCTCCGTTCGGCATCAGCTTGACAACGGCAATCTCAATGATCCGGTCGGTAGTGATGTTCGTGCCTGTTGTTTCGAGATCGAAAAAACAAACAGGGTTGCGCAGGTTTAATTTCATGTAAACAGGATGAGGAGCTAGGCCAAAAGTTTTTCAGCAAGGGTTTGGATGTTGAAGCCGGCAAAGTTACCGGAGCTCATCATCAACAGGTTTTTATTGTCCCATGGTTGAGCCGCCAGAAAGGCTTCGAGTTTCGCAGCATCGTCAAACACGGTCAGGTTATTCCCGCCAAACGCGGCTTTGATGTCGGCCTCGGTAAGCGGCTCCAGGTTTTTGGCTTTAACTTTTTCGGGATTGAAGAAAACGATTGCCTGATTGATCCCTTTGAGAGAATCTTTGTATTGGGGGAGATAGCTCTTGTTCAGGCTGCTGAACGTGTGCAGTTCCAGGCATGCCACCACATCCCGGGTGGGATAGAGCTCCTTCACTGCCCGCACGCTGGCTTTTACTTTAGACGGAGCATGTGCATAATCTTTGAACACCACGGTCGAACGGGATTCTTTGACTTTCTCGAGCCGTCCTGCGGCTCCTTCAAATGATGAGATTGCCTTATAAAACTGCTCGCTGCTGATCCCGATCTTTTTCAGGAGTTCTTTTGCTCCGTTGATGTTTTGAAGATTATGGTTGCCGAAGATCTTAATCGGAATGCGTTCTTTACCGTTTGTTAAGTATTCCTGACCGTTCTCAAGTGCGTGAGAATGAGCTTTGTAAGGCACACTAATTACATCTGCACGTTGCTTGTTGCCCACCACCGAAACCATCGGGTCGGAATCGCAGAAAATCAAAATTCCGCTCTTGGGAGTCTGGTCGGCAAATTTGTCGAACTGCTTCAGGTATTCTTCTTCGGTTGGGAATACATTGGCGTGATCCCACGCCACGCCACTGATCAGCCCGATGTGATGCTGATAACGCAGGAATTTAGGAGTGGGGTCAAGCGCTGAACACAGGTACTCGTCACCTTCAATCACAATGAGGGGTGCATCTGACAGCTTCACCGGATTGTCAACGCCTTTGATCCGGGCGCCAATCACGTAATCGAATGAGCGGTTATAAAAATTCAATACGTGAACCACGATTCCGGTGATGGTTGTTTTACCATGACTTCCGGCAATGATAACACGTTGTTTATCAATCGAATGATTGTAGATATATTCAGGAAAGGAGTAGATCTTGAGGCCGAGTTGCTGAGCCTTGAGTAACTCCGGATTGTCCTTTTTGGCGTGCATGCCCAGGATTACCGCGTCAATCGAATTGTCGAGCAGGGCGGGATTCCAACCATCGCTTTTTGGCAGTAAGCCACTTTTATCCAGTGCCGACCGCGAAGGTTCAAAGATTTCATCGTCCGAGCCGGTAACGGTATGTCCCTGATTCTTAAGGGCAATGGCGAGGTTGTGCATTACGCTTCCGCCGATGGCAATGAAATGAATTCGTTGTGGCTTGGGCATTGGGTATTATTTGTTCCTAAAATAAAGTAAAATGTTCGTGGTCTGCAATTTACGCCCTACTTATTCAGGAATAGTTTCAGATCGTGAAGGATGTATCAAATTTTTTTCAACATCTCAAAAAATATTCATCGGAATTTATGCACAATTTTAAGAACGATACTGTTATTCCTTTGTTAACAACTATTTATGCCGAAATTAAAAAAACGTGTTGCGCTTCTTTACGTTTGTCATCCAATTGAAGAGCAACAATTCCAACAATCACTATAAATGGAACAGAACCGGTCAACGTCCATCAGGTTAAGCAATAAGTCGACCAAGCTTATGCCGAGAGACATCTCGGAAAGCATCGGCAAGTTGCCACCTCAGGCGCTTGAACTGGAAGAAGCAGTGTTAGGTGCGCTCATGTTAGAAAAGAGTGCCCTTAACGCTGTTGTTGAGTTTCTAAAACCCGAGCATTTTTATTCCGAATCGCACCGCGAAATCTACACCGCAATCATTACGCTGTTCAAGAGTTCCGAGCCGGTGGATATGCGTACCGTGGTAAACCAGTTGCGCAAAGACGGCAAGATTGAACTGATCGGTGGCGCTTATTACATCGCAGAACTAACCTCGAAAGTCAGTTCCGCAGCCAACATCGAGTACCACGCCCGCGTGATCATCGAAATGGCCATTAAGCGCGATTTGATCCACATCGCTTCGCAGGTTCATCAGGATGCCTACGAAGACACGACCGATGTGTTTGAACTGCTCGACAAAACCGAGCAGTCGATCTTTGCGATCTCTGATTCGAACTTGCGGAAGAACTACGATAACATGAAAAACCTCATGTATCGGGCCATCCAGGAACTTCAGAAGTTAAAAGAACATAAAGACGGACTCACCGGAGTACCAACCGGATTTTCTGCGCTTGACCGGATGACGTCGGGCTGGCAAAACTCAGACCTGGTGATTATCGCGGCCCGTCCCGGTATGGGTAAAACTGCGTTCGTGGTTTCCGCCATGCGCAACGCAGCAGTCGACTTTAAACGTCCGGTGGCAATCTTCTCATTGGAGATGGCTTCCGTTCAGTTGGTGAATCGTATGATTTCCGCGGAAGCGGAATTGGAAGGTGAAAAAATCCGCAAAGGCCAGCTTGCCGATTTCGAATGGCAACAGCTTGTTCACAAAACCAATCGTCTTTCCGCAGCACCCATATTTATTGACGATACACCGGCACTTTCCATTCTTGAACTTCGGGCGAAATGCCGCAGATTAAAATCAGAGCACAACATTGAGTTAATCATTGTCGATTATCTTCAGTTGATGCGTGGCGATTCAGCGGGTAACCGCGAACAGGAGATTGCGTCTATCTCGCGTGCACTGAAAGGCATCGCAAAAGAACTTTCGGTTCCTGTACTGGCACTGTCGCAGTTAAGCCGGGGTGTTGAAACGCGCGGTGGCGACAAGCGTCCGCAACTTTCCGACTTGCGTGAATCGGGTTCCATCGAACAAGATGCCGACATCGTAATGTTCCTGTATCGTCCGGAATATTATAAGATTACCGTTGACGAAGAAGGATTGCCAACACAAGGCATGGGTGAGGTGATTATCGCCAAGCACCGGAACGGTTCAACCGGTACCGTAAAACTTAAATTCATCGGCAAGTACACCAAGTTTGCTGATTTCGATTCACCAATTGTTTCCGACAATCCGTTCTCCGGAATGATTACCCGTGAAAGCCGGTTGAATGCCGCTAACCTGGATGAGCCGCCAACGCCATCCGGTGACGACACGCCTTTCTAATCCGGTAGTTTCCTGCTTTTTTCCTTTCCGGCTCTGCTTACTATTTGGACTGTTTCCACTTTTGGAAAATGTCGGGTTGTTTTTAACTTGAACGGTCTAAAATTGATCACATGTCGCAGGACAACAACGACCCCAAAGCCCTCAAGTACAAGTTCAAAGAATTAAAGCTTCATTCATCGGATGAATGGATGGCCGATGGTACCAAAAAGTACCGCACCGTGTTCGACCGCTGGGAAACTACGTACCTGCGCATGGAGCTTTCCTTTTACAACAAACTCTTTGATGAAGATGATTGGGAAGCGTCAATCCGCACGAAGTGTTTCTTCGTTAATGGAAGTCAGCAGCGTGAACTCAGCAACCTGGTTCAGCAACGCAAAATCAGCCGCGATGAAAACATTGTATACGTGCGCGACTCGTGGGGTAACGCAACACCCGGAGCATACTGGCTGAAAGGAAATTATGTATGGGAAGCCTACGTAGATGAAGTAAAAATCGGGGAAGCGAAGTTTTATGTGGAAGATGTGGGTCAGTCGAAAGAGAATGAAAACCTTTTCTTCGATGTGGAAAGTATCAAATTCTTTGAAGGAGATGCCAATGCCGCCTCGCTGCCCGAAAAGAAATATCTGAGTAAATTCAGTCAAAAGGATACCCGATACCTCTGGGGAGAATTTGTATTCAAAAACAAAGTAAACAGCGATTACTACGCTGAGGTTTTCTTCAATTTCTCGGACGATGCCGGTCAGCCGAAAGCCCGAACATCACGTTTCATGTACATTCCGCCAAACACGGCCGGCCAAAGCTTCACATTGTATCCGGCCTGGGGAAGCGAAACGCCTGGCACGTGGAAAGATGAAAGCTATACCATGGAAGTGGTTTTTCTGGATAACCTCGTGGCGACAACTTCATTTAAAGTGGGCGATTCGTTTGAAGAAGGCGGGGTAGCATTTAGTACGGATGCAGGACAGCTGATCGCAGCAACTGGCGGACAAAGTGGCTCTTCGGCCAACAAAAGCCTCGATGATTTGTTGTTTGAAAGTTTGGCGGAACTCAATGCGCTCACCGGTCTGGAAGGAATTAAGAATGAAGTGAACGAAATGGTTAAGCTCGTTCGATTCTATCAGGAATCCGGCAAAGATGTATTGAATAAATTCTCGTTGCATACGGTGTTCACCGGTAATCCGGGTACGGGAAAGACAACGGTAGCGCGGATCATTTCAAAGATTTATAAAGGTCTCGGAATTCTTGAGAAAGGGCACCTCGTGGAGGTTGATCGTCAGGCGCTTGTTGCCGGGTATGTCGGTCAGACGGCCATTAAAACCGGAGAAAAAATCAACGAAGCCATGGGTGGAATTCTCTTCATTGATGAAGCCTATTCGCTTGCCAACGAAGCCGGAGCGCAGCACGACTTTGGCGGAGAATCGATTCAGGTAATTCTAAAGCGCATGGAAGATCTGCGCGGAAAATTTGGAGTAATCGTTGCCGGGTATACCGACAACATGAATGAGTTTATTCAGTCGAACCCCGGCTTGCGTTCACGGTTTGATAAGTACTTCCTGTTTGAAGATTATTCTGCAGAGGAGATGTTTGTGATCGCGGAGGCCTTGTTTGCAAAAGAAGATGTAAAACTGGGCGAGGATGCAGCTGCGCATTTAAAGCAATATTTTACCTTCCTGCACAGCAAGCGCGACAAGCATTTCGGTAACGCGCGTACAGTTCGTCAGGTTGTTGGTGAAACGGTTAAGAATCAACATCTCCGTTTGGCATCATTAAAGAAAGAAGAACGGACGCCCGAGTTGATGGCATCGATTATTTTAGACGATGTGAAAGAGTTTGAAATTAAGGATGCAGCGATCACGAGCAGGCCGACCATTGGCTTCCGTCCGGGTGAGAAAAAGTAAGTTGGTTACCGGGATGTAGTGTAAATCACTTTTCCGTTGAAGATCGTTGTCACAACCTTTGTTTCACAGGTCTTCATCGGATCAATCGTGAACAGGTCCTGCGAAAGCACCACAAGGTCAGCAAGTTGTCCGGGCTGTACCGTACCCTTCATGTTCTCTTCGAACGATGAATATGCTCCCATACGCGTATAAGCGTTAAGCGCCTGAGCCATTGATATTTTCTGCTCTGGGATCCATGCATTTTCGGGAAAACCGGCCGGTGTTCTGCGGTTTACTGCTACGTGAATCCCGCGGAGCGGATTGATGTCGATGCAGGCTGGCCAATCGCTGCTGTAAACGAGCTTAACGTTGTGGTTCAGCATGTCGGCCCAGGCAAAGGAATGAGGCAAGCGTTCTGGTCCAATCGCACGAATCCAGACGTTCATCGTTCCCGGATCCGCATGAATCGGTTCCATCGAAGCCATCACGCCAAGTGAAGCAAAGCGGGGTACATCCTCCGCGGAGATTGTTTCGATGTGTTCGATGCGATGCCGCGCATCCCGCTTGCCATTCACCTGTGCAGCATGTTCGTAAGCGTTAAGCGATTCACGGACGCCTTTATCTCCGATGGCATGTGTAAAAATCCGGAAGCCGCGCTTGTCGAAGAGTGATACCAGTGAATCATACTGCCGGATGGGTATGGCCAGTTGTCCGTAGGCGAGCGGGTCGGTATTGGGAATGTCGGCATACGGCTCCAGCATATACCCGGTATGCGATTCGATCACTCCGTCAATCATGAATTTAATCGCATCCGCACGAAGCATATGATTGGCTGTTCCAACGCTGTCTTTCAATCGCGTGAAGGTCTCGATATCGGCAGTGGTGTTCGTTTCATCAACCCAAAACGCAGCTGCAAAACGCACGGTTAGTTCGTTGTTTCGGAGTAATTCTGTAAACAGCGAAAATTCATCCGCATCAACGCCTGCATCCTGCACACTTGTGATTCCCAGCGATGCCGCTAACGCCAGACCTTTCCGGAGCGCAGCCAGTTTTTCAGACCGTGTGAGGGGAGGGATATGACTGCTCACCAAGCTCATAGCGTGTTCGCGGAGTGCTCCGGTTAGCGTCCCTTGTTTGTCTCTTACCAGTTCACCGAAATCTGTATACTCCGTTTCCTTACTGACTCCGGCCAGTTCAAACGCTTTCCTGTTAGCCCACGCACTGTGGCCGTCATACGCCTTGATGAAAACCGGCTTATCGGTGGTAATTCCTTTCAAGGCTTCGAAGTCGGGTAACCCGTTTTTAAACGAAGTGTATTGCCAGCCCCGGCCGGTGATCCATGAGTGCTCCGGATTTTTAGCGGCAAAGTCGTTTATGCGGGCAACAATTTCTTCAGGATTGTTCGTGCCATTCAGGTCGACCTCGGTGAGGCCTTTCGATCCGCTAAGGAAATGAATGTGCGCATCGTTGAATCCTGCCGCAACCAACTTGCCTGCCAGATCATTAACTTCGGTTTGGGTATCGGCTAATGACCGGATACTGTCGGATGGACCCACTGCAACGATCATATTCCCTTTGATAGCAACCGCCTCCGTAAATGATGAATCGGAAACACCGGTCCACACTTTTCCATTGACCAGGATAAGATCCGGTGCAGTGCGCTCACGCGGTGTACAGGCGAAGGCGAATGCGGGCAGTAAAAACAGTAATTTTTTCATGTAGGGATGATGGCGGTTGAGCAGGTTGATGTAAAAAAAAGAAATGCTGACCTGGTTTAGTCAGCATCCTTGGGTTGAGTGAGTTGCGATTATTCTCTTCCGCCCTCCGGGAAGATTCCGTATTTGGCTTTCAATTTATCGTCCCAGTCATTAGCATAAATGCCAACGCGGTCGAGGGTACTTTTAATCTCTGAAATATCAAGTCCCTGAAGTTCACGGATGGATTTGATGTACGCTTTGTCGCGGAAGATCGTAAAGCCTACACCGTATAATTGATGATTGATCTCCAGCAATTCTTTGGTAAACAGGTGCTGGTTGTTGATGGGAACATCGCAAACCGGTGCAAGCACCTGAAGGTAGCCGTATTGCTGAAGATTACCGTTGGCGTCTTTTGATTGAAAGATATCAACCCACACACTGGCTGAGCCAAGTTTCAGGTTCCACTGGCCGGGTGCCTGGCCGCGGGCAGTTGTGGGGTCAATTTTGTACTCGACTAAAACCTGCTCAAACATGTTGTAGTAATGCTGAATGGGTTGATTCATAAAATAGGGTTTAAGGTGGTTGGTGAAACAGGATCAAAAATTAGGAGAAATGTTTGAGACAAAAAAACGACTCAAAATCGCTTGAAATCTCGTGTTAAAGTGCCTTTTTTAAATCAATAAATAAACTGATAACCACAGATTGACCATGGCGCTGTATACACGCATGGAAACTTTCGATTTCAGAGGCGAACCCGAAAGTTTGATGGCTGAGATTCGAAAAAACACATGTCAGGATGGTTCTGACTCCAACCTGTTTGATGGAGAAGTAGGCGATAGTTCCTTTGAGGTCTACCGATTTGCAAGGTCAGGTATTTTCAACGGATCTTTGTTCGATACGAACATAACCCTTTTGAAAGGTGTAATTCAGAAGAAAGACAATTGTTACTTCCTCAGCGTTACCTATACGCTGGCATGGCCGTATAAATTGAGCCTGGCAGGGCTGTTAATTATGTTTCCGACTTTAACAGTGGTTGTCTTGGCATTTTCTACAGATAATTTACAGCATGCGGCAATTTTGCTGTTGGTAGGCTTGTTAATGATACTGGGAATGGGTTTGTCATACCTTGCGCTGTTTACGTACAATTGTTATGACTACAAAAATTTACTCAAGAAAATGCTTATTAAAGCAAGCAACCGAGAAAGACAGGATGAGATTAGTCCAGATTAAACATCAATTCATCAAAAGCCGAGCGCAATTCCTGTTCGGCTTTTCGTTCATTCTGCTGCCGCGCGATTTCAATTCCTTTTTGATATATCTCCAACGCCGCCTCCGGTTGGTTTAGCTCAACTTTCACCCGGGCTGCATGATAGTAGGAGGGAACATAGTCCGGAAAACCATTGATCAACTCGGCAAACAGTGCATCGCTTTTCGCCAGATCCGTTTTCTGATATTCGAGCGCAAGTGCATAAACATTAAACGGATCGCGAGGGTCTTCTTCGTAGAATGTGATCAGCGTTTTTAGCCTTTGTTCGCTCATATCCGCGAAAATATAGGTCGCGCGAATAAAAAGCAGATTTTGCCCCCTTTTTGGCTGCTAAAAGTTGGATTTTACTATTTTCGCAGCCAACTTTCAGTAAATTGAATTGCTAGCCGAATGAAAATATTAGTCTGTATATCACACGTTCCCGATACCACTTCCAAAATCAATTTCACCGAAAACAACACGAAGTTCGACCCGAGCGGAGTGCAGTTTATCATCGGCCCGTATGATGATTATGCGCTCGCCCGCGCGATCGAATTAAAGGAGTCGACCGGTTCAACCGTTACGGTGATCAATGTAGGAACAGCCGAAACCGAACCCACCATCCGCAAGGCGTTGGCGATCGGTGCCGATGATGCGATTCGCGTGAACGCGGATCCGGTTGATTCATTTTTTGTTGCTGCACAGATTGCAGAACATGCAAAAGCCGGTGGCTATGACCTGATTTTGATGGGTCGCGAATCAATCGACTATAACAGCGGTGCAGTACACGGTATCGTAGGCGAGATGCTTGGCATTCCTTCGGTATCTCCTGTAATGAAACTCGAAGTCGATGGAACCAAAGTGAAAATGGCGCGCGAAATCGAAGGTGGAAAAGAGTACGTTGAAGCAAACCTTCCGCTGGTAGCCGGATGCCAGGAACCGATCGCAGAATGGAAGATTCCAAACATGCGCGGGATCATGTCAGCTAAAACCAAGCCCCTCAAAGTCGTTGACGCGAAGGCCGTTGACAGTGGCATTAAACTTCAAAAGTTCGAGCTTCCGCCACCGAAGGGTGCAGTGAAAATGATCTCAGCCGATAACGTAGGTGAGCTTGTTACATTATTGAAGAACGAGGCGAAAGTTCTGTAAAACGTTTATTCGTAATTCTAAATTCGAAATTAAAATCATGGCAATACTCGTATTTGTTGAAGCAGCAGAAGGAAAGATAAAAGGTAATTCGCTCGAAGCGGTGGCGTATGCCAAAGCAATGGGCGGCCCCGTTACGGCAATTGCACTGGGCGCAGTTGACAAAGCTGAACTCGAAGCACTCGGAAAATATGGCGCTGAAAAAGTGCTCCACGCCAAAGACGCCAAGCTCGATCAGGGAATTATCCAGGCCTATGCATCCGTGCTCTCAAAAGCACTGGAGGATGAAAAGGCGGACATTCTCGTGCTGGCAAACTCTTCGTTAGGCACTCCGGTAGCTGCACGCGTGGCGGCTAAAACAGGGGCGGCCCTGGCATCGAATGTGGTTGATCTGCCAAACACAGCTTCCGGATTCGTGGTTAAGAAAAGTATCTACACCGGAAAAGCGTTTGCACACATCGAACTGAAAAGTCAGAAGAAGGTTATCGCGATTCGCAAGAACGCAGCTGAATTGAAAGAAGTGGGGGGCACGGCAACCGTGACCGATTACAACCCTTCCTTGTCGGACGCTGACTTCGTCACAAAAATTACGTCTACCGAAAAAGCAACGGGCGAAATTTTGTTACCGGAAGCAAACATCGTGGTTTCCGGTGGTCGCGGAATGAAAGGACCCGAGCACTGGGGATTGATTGAAGACCTTGCAAAAACACTGCATGCAGCAACGGGCTGCAGTAAACCGGTGTCTGACATGGGCTGGAGACCACACCATGAACACGTAGGTCAAACCGGCGTGAAAGTTAGTCCGCAACTCTACGTAGCCGTTGGGATTTCGGGCGCTATTCAGCACCTGGCCGGAGTAAACTCGTCAAAGTGCATCGTGGTTATCAATAAAGATGCAGATGCACCGTTTTTTAAAGCAGCCGACTACGGAATCGTGGGCGATGCATTTGACGTGTTGCCAAAATTGAATGAAGCGTTAAAAGGAGCGAAGTAATTGTGAAGAAGATTAAGCTGGAAATACTGGGATTATCCTCAAGTCAGTCGCAGACAAGTTCGTTTGCACTGGTGCTGGGAGAAACTGAAGGCAATCGCAGGCTGCCGATCATCATCGGCATGTTTGAGGCGCAGGCTATTGCTATCGAAATTGAGAAGATTATCCCCAACCGGCCCATGACGCACGACTTATTCAAGTCGTTTGCCAATAACTTTCATTTTACCGTGGAGGAGATCATCATCTCCGATTTAAAAGAAGGTGTATTCTTTGCCAAGATTGTTTGTTCAGACGGACTCAAGCGCATGGAAGTGGATGCGCGTCCATCAGACGCGATTGCGATCGGCCTTCGGTTCGACTCACCCATCTTCACGTACGAAAACATCCTGGCCGAAGCGGGTATTGTACTCACAGACGAAGCTGACGAAGAGAGTGCCGAAGTAAAACCCGAAAAAGCCAAGGCCAAGAAGGAAGTAGCCACACCTAAAAAGGGCGATGACCTGAAAAACTTTTCTGTTGAACGCCTTCATGAACTTCTGAAGGAAGCGATCGACAAGGAAGACTATGAACGCGCAGCCAAAGTGCGTGACGAAATCAGCCGAAGGAACTAATCTCTTCTCCAGGAGCTTCAATTATGTAAACGGTGGTTCTGTTTCACCGTAATTGATTAGTTTTGACCGTTGGCTCTGGTGAAATCTCGTAAGAATCTTTGGAAATGGCTGAAACGTCTCTCGCTTTCGGCCCTGATTGCTGTCACACTCCTGTTTTATCTCTCAAACGTATGGGTTGTAAACAGCACGAAATCGTACGTCTATACCGACTACAACAAACTTCCGAATCACCGCGTAGCGCTCGTACTCGGCACAAGCAACAAAACCACATCGGGGCAGCCAAACGATTTCTTTGTAAAACGAATGGAGACTGCTGCCGAACTCTACAAGCTCGGAAAAATCGACCACTTCATCCTGAGCGGCCATAATCCCTCGCAGTTTTACAACGAGCCCCTGGAAATGAAAAAGGCATTGATGATTCGCGGGGTTCCGCCCGAGGCGATCACGCTCGATTATGCGGGCCTTCGCACCCTCGACTCGGTTATCCGCAGTAAGGAAATTTTCGGTCAGGATAAAATTATCATCATCACCCAGCCCTTCCACAGCTATCGGGCATTGTTCATCAGCCACTACTACAACATCGAGGCTGTGGCGATGGTTACGGAAGGCCCGGCTTACGAGAGTTCGTTTAAAGTGCGCATGCGCGAGTATTTTGCCCGAACAAAAGCTGTTCTCGATTTATACGTTTTCAAGACCTCACCCCGTTTTCTTGGGAAAAAAGAGAACCTGAAAGGGAAATAACGAAACCCTGTGTTCGCAGCCGCGTAATCTCTATTTTTACAGTTTGATTGACCCGTGAAGAACCGCTTTTTGGCCAACCCTGTTGGTAAGTACTTTTTGCTCGCGCTGATCCTGTTCCCCCTGGCTGGATTCACGCAAACTACCGTGTCCGGGAAAGTGACGGATGCGAATTCGGGCGATCCCATTCCCTTCGCGAATGTGATCTTCAAGGGTACATCTATTGGAACTACCACCGACTTTGATGGAAACTACAAACTAAAAACTCCCATTCCGTATGATTCGCTTCAGGCATCGTATGTGGGCTACAAAGTCAAAGTAAAAAAGGTAAAAGCAGGCGTAGCCCAGGTGATTAACTTCCAGCTCAATGAACTTTCAACCGGTCTGGCGGAGGTGGTGATTACCGCAGGCGAAAACCCGGCTTACGAAATCTTAAGACGGGTGGATGAAAACCGAAAGGTTCACGACAAACGCAGGCTTACAGCCTACGAGTACGAAGCCTACACCAAAATTGAAATCGACATCGACAACATGTCGGAGAAATTCCGGAAACGGAAAATTGTACAGAAGATAACCCAGGTGCTCGACAGTGTCGACCGCATCGCAGGCGAGGATGGAAAGCCTATTCTGCCCTTGTTCATTTCGGAAAACGTATCCAAACTTTATTACCGCGATAGTCCGCGTTTAAAGACGGAGAACATTCTCAAATCGAAAATTACCGGCATTGGTATCGAAGATGGCGACATGGTTACCCAACTCGTTGGCTCTTCGTTTCAGGAATACAACTTCTATCAGCATTGGCTGAACATTGTCGGAAAGGACTTCATTTCGCCGATTGCGGATGGCGGCCGCTTGTATTATGACTACGATCTGATCGACAGTGTCTATATCAACGGGTTTTATTGTTACCGGATCGACTTCAATCCGAAAAGTCCGCAAGACCTGGCATTCACCGGAACCATGTGGATTACGAAGCATGAGTATGCGCTGAAACAAGTCGATGCAACGGTGGGTAAGTCGGCTAACCTGAACTTCATCGAGAAGATTAAAATTCAGCAGGAACTTGATCCTACAGGCGATGGTGCCTGGTTGCCCGTGAAAAACCGCGTACTGATTGACGTGAGCGAACTCACCCAAAACACCGCGGGTATGCTGGCGAAGTTTTATACCTCCAACAAGAACATTGTGATCGATCAGCCACGCGAAACGTCATTTTATGCGCAGGCAATTGTGCTTGACGATCATGCCTACGATAACAAAGACGAAGAGTACTGGGATACCCTCCGGCATGAACCCCTGTCTTCAACCGAGAAAAGTGTCTACCGGATGATTGACACGCTGCAGAACATCCCGATCGTGAAAACCTATACCGATCTGATCCTGTTGGCCGTCAATGGATACTATGAAGTCGGCAAGTTTGAAATCGGGCCAATCATGTCGATCGCATCCATTAATAACATCGAAGGCTTCCGTTTTCAGCCGGGTTTCCGGACCACCGAGCACTTCAGTAAAAAATGGATGCTGGGAATGGGCCTCGGCTATGGCTTTAAGGATGAGCAGTTCAAATACAACCTGAACATTACCCGCATCCTCGATCGAAAACATTACACAACCCTCAGTTTCCGAACGCGCAAGGACCTTAACCGGATCGGAGTTGATGATGAGGCGTTGGCCGATAACTACATCTTCCTGGCCGCGCAGCGATGGGGCACATTCCGGAGGGGGTACTACTTTGACGAACACCGGATCAACTTCCAGCGGGAATTTTTCAAGGGTTTCCAGCAGCGCGTAGCCGTTCGGTATAACACATTCTCACCGGCATTCAACTTCGGTTTTTATTCGAATCCGGAAGACATTACGCGGGCAAAAGAGAGTTTTGAGACTGCCGAAGTGCTGGTGGAGGCCCGTTTTGCGCGCGATGAATTGTTTGTTCAGGGACAAAACATCCGGTACAGCCTGGGCGTCACCAACTGGCCCATCATTACGGCAACCTATATCCATGGACTCAAGGGCGTGGTGGGAAGCGATTTCACATACAACAAGACCCGTCTGTCCATCGATCAGCCCATTCGGTATGGAATACTCGGTAACGGCCGCGCCAAAATCACGGGCGAATACATCTTCGAAGCATTGCCGTACCCGTTGCTGGCATATCACCTCGGAAACGAAACAGCATTTTACACTACCGCCACCTATAACCTGATGAACTTCGGGGAGTTCGTGAGCGACAGCTATGCATCCTTTCAATACCAGCATAACTTCGAAGGCTTTCTGTTGAACAGAATTCCGCTCATGCGAAAACTCAAGTGGCGCCTGGTAGGAAGTGCAAATGTGTTGTACGGCGGACTGAGCAGAAAAAACAAGGCACTGTTACTCGAAGACAATTTGTTGCCCGACGGCCGGAAGTCGCCAGCGGTTGGCTTTCTTGAGCGTGGCAAGCCTTATGTGGAATTGGGCTACGGGGTCGCCAACATCTTCCGGTTTTTCCGGGTCGACTTCATGCACCGCCTCACGTACCTCGATTACGACCCGAACGTGAAAACCCGGAGCTTCGGTATCCTTGTTAGCGCACACCTCGACCTGTAATTCGCTTCCCACAGGATCGATAAAAAGTGCATATTTGCATTCTTATTTTTTAGTATGAACGTTAAGATTACCCTGCCCGATGGCAGCGTTAGGGAGTACCCCAAAGGCGTAACCGGCATGCAGGTTGCCCAGAGTATCAGCGAGGGTCTCGCGCGTGTTTCATTGGCGATTGAAGTGGACGGTGAAATCCGGGATCTGGCCAGGTCAATAGAGAAAGATTCATCCATTAAGATTCTGACCTGGAACGATGCAGGAGGGAAGTATTCCTTCTGGCATTCGTCTGCGCACTTGTTCGCAGAAGCGCTTGAAGAACTTTACCCGGGTACAAAATTTGGTATTGGTCCCCCGATTGAGAATGGTTTTTATTATGATGTCGATCTGGGTGATCGCGCATTCGGAGAAGATGACTTGGCGAAAGTCGAAGCGAAGATGAAAGAACTCGCCAAAAAAGAGAGCCGGTTCGAGCGGAGGGACGTCAGCAAGGCGGAAGCAATCGACTACTTTACCCGGAAAGGTGATGAATATAAACTGGAACTGATCAACGGCCTTGAAGATGGCAAGATCACGTTCTACCAGCAGGGCAACTTTGTTGATCTTTGCCGCGGCCCGCACCTGCCGCACACAGGCTTCATCAAAGCCGTAAAACTCCTCAACGTGGCCGGTGCGTACTGGCGTGGCGATGAGAAGAACAAGATGCTTACCCGTGTTTACGGTATCACGTTCCCGAAACAAAAAGAGCTTGATGAATACCTTTTCCTGTTGGAGGAAGCCAAGAAGCGAGACCACCGTAAGCTGGGGAAGGAACTTGAGTTGTTTGCGTTCTCCGAGAAAGTAGGGATGGGCTTACCACTGTGGCTGCCGAAAGGAACATTGCTGCGTGAGCGCCTCGAGCAGTTTATGCGCAAGGCACAAATCAAAGCCGGTTACGATCCGGTTGTTACTCCGCATATCGGATCGAAGCAGTTGTATGTAACGTCTGGTCACTACGAGAAATATGGTAAGGATTCGTTTCAGCCGATCCACACACCCGATGAAGGCGAAGAGTTTTTGCTGAAGCCCATGAACTGTCCGCACCACTGCGAGATTTATAAAACCAAGCCGCGTTCATACCGCGATCTTCCCATCCGCCTGGCGGAATTTGGAACTGTGTACCGGTATGAGCAAAGCGGAGAACTCCACGGCTTGACCCGCGTACGCGGATTTACGCAGGACGATGCTCACATCTTCTGCCGCCCGGATCAGGTGAAGGAAGAATTTGTGAAAGTGATCGACCTCGTGATGCATGTGTTCAACTCACTTGGATTTGATAACTACACGGCACAGGTTTCGTTGCGCGATCCTAACAATAAGGCAAAGTACATTGGCGAAGACAGCCTGTGGGACCTGGCTGAAAAGCAGATTCAGGAGGCTGCCGATGAGCGCGGCCTGAAGACCGTTGCCGTTCAAGGCGAGGCGGCTTTCTACGGACCTAAGCTTGATTTTATGGTTCGGGATGCGCTCGGACGGAGCTGGCAGTTGGGAACCATTCAGGTAGACTATAACCTGCCTCAGCGGTTCGAACTGGAGTACGTAGGTTCCGATAACCAGAAGCACCGGCCGGTAATGATTCACCGGGCACCTTTTGGATCACTGGAGCGCTTTGTAGCCGTTCTGATCGAACATTGCGGAGGTAATTTCCCGCTGTGGCTGTCGCCTGACCAAATTGCTGTTCTGCCGATTTCCGAACGTTTTAACGATTACGGCCAAAAAGTGATCGATATGCTTAAAGAACTGGATATCAGAGGCTTTTTGGATGATCGTGATGAAAAGATTCAACGTAAAATCCGTGATGCCGAGGTCAAGAAAGTTCCGTACATGCTGATTGTGGGCGAGCGCGAGGCGGCTGAAAACAAGGTGTCGGTCCGGAGACACGGAAAGGGCGATCTGGGAAGCCTGTTGCTGGCCGATTTCGTGGAGCAATTCAGGAAGGAAGCGGCAACGCCATTGGCCTGACGGGATGCCGGGACTCAGCGACTGAAGAATCAATTTTTAGCAGCCGGAAGCGGATATTTCCGGCTTCCCGGGCAAGGATGGTTAGTTTCGAGGGAAGTTTGTTGTTTTGATAGAATAAACCGATATTTGCACCCTCTTTTGTGAAATTTAAACAGTAAAGAAGTATTAATAACCCGATTAACAGGCCCATGCGAAGGGGCCCAGCAAGGCCCGAAGAGCCTTACAAGATTAATGAACGAATAACTGCACCCCGCGTGCGGTTGGTTGGAGAGAACGTAAAGGTTGACGTCTACTCTGTTCAGGAAGCGCTTAAAATCGCTAAAGAACAAGGTCTTGACCTCGTGGAGATTTCCCCGAATGCTGATCCTCCGGTTTGCAAGGTTACTGACTACTCGAAGTTTAAGTACGAGCAAAAGAAGAAGCAGAAAGAGATTAAGTCGAAGGCGCTGAAAGTGGTGATCAAAGAGATCCGTTTTGGCCCGAACACCGATGAGCACGATTTCAATTTTAAGCTGAAACATGCGATCAACTTTTTGCAAGAGGGTTCGAAGGTAAAAGCTACCGTGTTTTTTGCCGGACGGACCATCGTATATAAAGAACGTGGCGAAATCCTGTTGTTGAAGTTTGCCCAGGGTCTTGAAGAGTACGGAAAAGTGGAGGGGATGCCGAAACTGGAAGGAAAACGGATGTCGATGTTCGTAGTGCCGAAACCGAAAAAGTAAGAGTTAGTTTAATAGTTTATAAAATGCCTAAAGTAAAAACCAAATCAGGAGCAAAGAAGCGGTTCAAAGTTACCGGTACTGGTAAAGTGAAGCACAAGCGCGCTTATAAGAACCACATCTTGACTAAAAAAGAAACCAAGCAAAAAAGAAGATTGGGCAAAAAGGCGATCGTGAAAGCGACCGACATGAAGAACGTGAAGTTCATGTTGCCTCATTCTTTATAAGATATCAGCGCCCTGAAAAGCGTTGTCGTTTAGGTTTTATTGTTTAACCCGGCTGTTGAGCTATAAGAGTCCCGCAGGGGAACGCCACCAGCCAAAAAATTAAATTTATGCCACGTTCAGTAAACAATGTAGCGTCTCGCGAGAGAAGAAAAAGGATCCTGAAGCTCGCCAAAGGCTTCTTCGGTCGTAAGAAAAACGTTTGGACCGTTGCGAAAAATGCAGTTGAGAAAGGTCTCGTGTATGCATACCGCGACAGAAAACAAAAGAAAAGAGAATTCAGAGCGATCTGGATTCAGCGTATCAATGCCGGTGTTCGCCCGTATGGATTAAGCTACTCCTCATTCATCGGCAAACTGAAGAAGTCAGGCATCGACCTGAATCGTAAAGTACTCGCTGATTTGGCAATGAACCACCCTGAAGCATTTGATGCAGTGGTGAACAAAGTGAAATAAGAAAAGGGGCGAAAGCCCCTTTTTTTTTGCGTTTTATTACTACTGGTGTCCGCTCAAACCTTAATGATCACGCCATAACTCCAACTATGGAACTTCTGACTTACCGAAGATTTGTTGATCGCGAACAAGCAGAGGCTTTCGTTAAAATCCTTGCTGAGCACAGAATCGGATTTGAAATGGAAGAGTACCCACAAAATCTTAATTCAGTTTACACAGGCACTAATCCATTTGATGCGCGCTTTCATGTGAAGCTAAAGGGAGATGATTTTGAACGTGCCGATGCTGCCCTTTTGCAGGAGGCCAATCAAACGCTCACGCAGATAAATACCGATCACTACCTTTATCAGTTTACAGACCTGGAGCTTTATGAGATTCTAAGTAAGCCTGACGAGTGGAACGAGCTCGATTATAAACTCGCGATTAAAATTCTGATAGAGAGAGGGAAGGAAGCAGATGAGCAAACCATCGAAAAATTAAAAGCGGCTCGAATTGAAAGGCTAGCGAGACCTGAAGAGGGAGGGAACACTTGGATACTCATCGGCTATATTTCCGCATTAATGGGCGGAGCGTTGGGTATTTTTATCGGCTGGCATTTGAGTACGTTCAAGAAGACCTTGCCAGATGGGCGAAGGATCAGGGGGTATACACCATCTGCCAGACAGCACGGAACCATAATTTTGATTATTGGTATCGTCATGCTTGTTGTAACCGTCCTGTTGGTCCTTTCGCGAATAGAAAGTTAACTCCGAGGTGCACGGACTTTTTAAAAATCTGTAGTTTTGAAACCGTGACACGTTCCAAGAAAATATTCGCAGGTTTCGCCGTTGTCTTTATGGCAGCCTTGCTGTATGCCAGTTATGACATTTCTACCCGAACCACCTTTCCCGGTTCCAAACCCCAGTTGAAAGAGCGCCTTGAAAAGCAGTACCTTGAAAATGACACTTTAAAGGCTGATTCGGTGCCCGCTCCGGAGGCCCGCTGAGTAAATTTATCCTCCTATTTGACAATTCAACCCGCAAATTTGCAGGTCACCGATTCAGTAATTGACGATTTCCGGGCCGCGCATACATTTACATCAGATTAAAGCCAACTATAGACAATGATTATCCCCCGGGGTCCAGGACTTCGGGGGATTTTCTGTTTTAGGCCCCGCCGGAGTTTTCAGAATCGTCCAATTATTGTCGCATTCCGCACGTGGAGGCCATTCCTGCGACCTCTCCCGGATTTTATCACTAAATTTCTAAACCAAGGCAACCCTTTTACCGATAGTTCCGTCCTGTGGAAAATTTTTTGACTAACGAGGAAGCTCCCATGAGGCTACTGCTGGAAGGTTGTAAGAAAAACGACCGGGAAAGTCAGCGTTTGCTGTACCAGCATTACTATGCCTATGCCATGAGCATCTGTGTTCGCTACAGCCACTCATTTGAGGAGGCTAAGGAGATTGTGAATGATGGGTTTATGAAAGTATACCAGAAAATTGATCAGCACGAGACAGAATCATCCTTCAAGGGATGGATGCGAAGGATTATGATCAATGCGGCCATTGATCACTACCGGAAGGAGTCGAAACACTACCATCATGTGGAGGCTTCACCGGACAAGGTATTCGAACCAGCCGTTGGAACCGTACTGGACGACATATCCTATGCTGAGCTGATTGGAATGATTCAGAACTTGTCGCCAGCCTATCGCGCGGTATTTAACCTGCACGTAATCGATGGTTTTACGCACGAGGAAATTTCGGGCATTCTGAATATTTCGGAAGGCACGTCCAAGTCAAACCTGGCAAAGGCCCGGGAGAATTTAAAGTTGATGATTGATCAGGCAAACCGCCGAGGCACCTATGCAAGATATGTCAGATAACGAACTCGACAACCTGTTTAAGGAAGCTGCGGAAGGTTTTACGCCACCTCCGGACCCGTCTGCGTGGCAGCAAATGGCTTCTATGCTGGATAAGGCTCCGCTTAAGCCTGCCGGGTTCTGGAATTGGAAAACAATATCAGGCATTACCGCTACGGGATTGATCGCAGTAACTGCGATATGGTTTGGTGTACGGAATGAGGATGCAGGCAATACAAAAAAAGCAGAGCAGTATGGATCTAATAACGCAACTCAGGGCGTTGTTCAGGAGCAGAAGGAACAATCGAACCCAACAGGTGATGAGAATCTCGCGGAAGCGAAATCTCTGGAAAATAAAAGTACTCGTACAGTTGCTGTAGGCGCGGCCGAAGGGGAGGATGATAAACCGGCATCTGTAAGCGGAAAGGTTCAGCATCAGCGATTTCAGCGTTTGAAAAACCGTTCTGTAAAGAATAAGTTGTCTGAAGCTTCTGGCGATTCAGGGCAATCAAGCCGAACCGCTCATAATGAAGCGAGTCAAACACCGGAGCAGCCTGTAACAACCGTTTTGACCAGCTTGCCTGTTGCTGATGATAAGGTTCTGGTACCCGGCAAGAATGAATCGGAGCGTTCAATGGTACCTGCTGCACTTGTTAAGCCCGATTCAGCCACCCAGACGGAGCAACTCGCGGCAACAGATTCAGTACAGAATGAGCGTCAAAAAAAAGAACATAAACAAAAGGATGGCGCGATGCGGCTCAGCGTCAAAGCGACTGTTTCTCCGGATTTCTCATCCATTAATTTCTTTTCTGCCGGAAAGACAGGAATCAACTATGGCTTGCTGGCAGGGTTCTCTTTTAACAACCGGTGGTCAGTTTACACGGGAGTAATCTCTTCGCGGAAGTTATACGACACAAAAGATGTCAGCGGGAACTACACGCTCGATGGTCATGATTACCCCATGAAAGAAATTGACGGCGACTGTCGGATCATTGATATTCCGTTGAATGTGTATTACACGTTTTTCCCTGATCGCTCGTTCTCGCTCCGCGCAGGAGTTGGTTTTTCATCGTACATCATGCAGACTGAAAACTACCGGTACCTGGTCGACTACTACGGTAATGATGTTTACTACCGGAAGAATGTAGAGGGTAAAAACAAGGAATGGTTTAAGATGATGAATATCTCGTTGCTTGTTTCGAGAAGACTTTCGAACCGGTTATCAGCCGAGTTTGAACCTTTTGTAAAAGCCCCCCTGGCCGGTGTGGGTGAGGGCAAGGTTTCACTGGTTAGTATGGGGGCTTTTATTAACCTTAAATATGATTTATTAATCCTAAAATAGTTTTATGAATAAAATTCTACGATTACTTCCGCTGGTATTGTTTGTATCCTTGCTTGTGTATGCCGGTTGTTCCGGAAACGATGAGCCAAAACCAATTGATTGTGCAAAAACAGATCTGGCGATTTCTCTGGCCACAAATGGTGATGTTGATCCAACATCCTGCACATCAAATGACGGAAGCATTGCGGTAACAGCAGCGGGAGGTAAAGAGCCTTATACGTTTGCGATTGGTACGGGAAGCTTTGGAAGCAACGCATCCTTTACCGGACTTGGGGCCGGAACCTTTTCGTTGAGGGTGAAAGATGCGAACGACTGTACAAAGGAAATTGAAGTATCACTCACGGCACCCGGAGTTCCTACCGTATCGCTGGAAAAAACTGCGGACACCAACTGTACAAGTCCCGGAAACGGAACCATCTCGGTTGACGCATCAGGCGGATCCGGACCGTATACATACAAACTTGATGGCGGTGCATTTGTTTCAAACCCATTGTTTGAAAATGTGCGGTCAGGAAATCACACAATTGTTGTGAAAGACAACGAAGGTTGTTCCATCAGCATCAGCACAGACGTAGCCAAGGGAATTACAGGCGTGGATTACGTGAATGACATCCTTCCGATTTTGGAGTCGAAGTGTAACTTCCCCGGCTGCCATCCGGATAACGGTGACTGGTTTACCTACTCTGCTGCAAAATCAAGTGCAGCCAATATTAAAGCTCAAACAGCATCCGGCAAAATGCCGAAAGGCGGTTCTAGCGCGCCAGGCGGAGCGCTTTCAGCTACTCAGTTGGCGAAGATCGCATGCTGGGTAGATGACGGAGCCCCTGAAAATTAATGTTTAATGATTCAGTTGATTGTGCGGAATGTCAATAAGAATTGCGAGTGTCGTTTTGCTGAGTTTAGTTGTGGTTGCCGGAGGTTGTTCGGGTAGCGATGAACCCACGCGCGTAGATTGCACGGGAAGTGATCTGGCAATTTTGAGTCAGTCGGAGGTGCAGCCAACGGATTGTACGGGTAATGGTTCGATCACCGTGGCTGGAACCGGTGGAAAGGAACCGTATAAATATGCGATCAATACCGGAGCGTTTGGAAACAGTGCGGAGTTCAGCAACCTCGGAGCGGGCGATTATACCGTGCGCGTGAAGGATAAAAACGGATGTGAAGCGTTTATCGATGTGTCACTGCAGCTAACAGGAGAAAATCCGTTAATAGCAGACGCCACCCTGACGGCTGATACGGAGTGCTTTACCGACAACGGTGCTATTACCGTAATTGCTTCAGGAGGGCAGGAGCCGTATCAATACAAGCTCGGCACGGGAGTGTTTGGTACTACGGCAACGTTTGGCGGGTTAGCACCCGGTAATTATTCCGTATCGGTGAAAGATGCACTGAGTTGTGTATTTGTGAAAAGTGTAACGGTTGTAAAAGGCAATTCAAACACGAGTCTGTTAAACGATATCCAGCCGATTATTGAGGCTAATTGCGTATCGTCACAATGTCACGGAGGCGGAGAAAATCCCAACCTCAGTTCACTGGCCAATATTAAGAGTAACGCAGCGGCTATCAAGCGTGAAACGCAAAACGGTAACATGCCCCGTAATGGAAGCCTGACATCGGAAGAGAAGGCGCTAATTGTATGCTGGGTAGACGAAGGAGCTAAAAATAATTAAGATAAGATGAAGTGGCGTTTGTTTTTGGGTTTGTTTTGGGTGATGGCACTTGAGGGGTCTGCGCAAAAATTTGTTGCAGAAAAAAGTGTCATCACCTTTTTTTCGGATGCATTGATCGAAGACATTACAGCAACGAACTCGAAGGCTGTTAGTCTTTTCAACCGGCAAACCGGGGAGGTGGCATTTTCCATTCCTATCCGGGAGTTTCAGTTTGAAAAGAAACTGATGCAGGAACATTTCAACGAGAAGTACATGGAATCGGAGAAGTATCCGAAGGCATTATTTTCGGGCGTGTTGCAGAACTTTGACGGGTCGCTCACGGGTGTTCAAAATGTAAAAGCCAAAGGAAAACTCACGATCCATGGCGTAACGCGGGAAGTGGAAATCTCCGGAACTGCAGAGGTTGGTAATAAGATTACGCTCAAGTCAAAATTTCCTGTGAAGCTTGCAGATTATAAGGTTGAGATTCCTCAGCTTGTATTTCAGAACATTGCCGAAACGGTGGATGTGACCATCGATATAACCTATAAACCCCAATAACCCTCATGCGTTTTATTGTATTGACCTGCCTGCTTTTTGTAAGCCTATGTGCATTCTCACAGGATGATTTGTTGAACGAACTTGAACAGAGCCAACCTGAATCTGACGGTCCCGTGATCGGCACGTTTAGCGGAACCCGGATTGTTAACGGACATTCCAATGAGACCCGGAGTAAAAACGTTCTTGAATTTATTATCACGCACCGTTTCGGTACGCTCAACTCGGGAGCATATGAAGCCTTCGGTCTGGATAATTCAGTCATCCGCCTGGGCCTGGAATATGGCATAACTGATCGGTTGATGGTGGGTATAGGACGAAGCTCGTCTGATAAGACACTGGATTATTTCGGTAAGTACAAAATTCTACAGCAAAGCAGTACAATGCCGGTGAGTGTCACGGCTTTTGCGAGCGCTGCATATCTGGGACTGAAAAATGATTTAACAAATGAACTGAATACGACAGATAAAATGGCGTACACCACGCAGTTGATCATCGCCAGAAAATTATCAACACGGATATCGTTGCAACTTTCACCCGCGTATTTATATCGGGCTACCGTTGATCAGGATTTTACGGTCAATAACCTGATGTCGCTCGGTATGGCCGGCCGATTTAAAATCACGAAAAGCATGGCGTTGCTGCTGGAGTACACGCTGCGCCTTAACGACAAGGCAAACAGCCCTGCCCAGGACGCGTTTGGCCTGTGCGTTGAATTTGAGACCGGAGGCCACGTGTTCCAGCTTGTGTTTACCAATACGCTCGGTATGGTAGAACGTCAGTTTATGGCAGAAACCAGCGAAGACTTTTTCGATGGCGACATTCATTTTGGTTTTAACATCACCCGCGCTTTTCAATTAGGCAGAAAAAAATAATCTTTAGCCCTTTATACGCAGGGCATTGTTACTTACTTCTGTTGTAGTCTACCTCATTGTAACCGTTTTGATCGGCCTGTGGGCATCCCGCAAGGTGTCGTCATCGGGTGATTTTATGCTCGCGGGCCGCAGTCTGCCGATCGTGCTGAGCACGTCTGCGTTATTTGCAACCTGGTTCGGTTCGGAAACCGTATTTGGTGCATCATCCCAATTTCTGGAGGGTGGTTTATTTGCCGTGATCGAAGATCCCTTCGGAGCGTCTCTTTGTTTGCTGCTGTTTGGATTGTTTTTCGCGCGCAAGTTGTACAACATGAACCTGGTAACGCTGGGTGATTATTTTAAGGTGCGGTATGGAAAGCGCACGGAGATTATTGCCAGTGCGTTCATGATCCCGGCTTATTTCGGCTACATCGCTGCCCAACTCGTGGCACTCGGGTTGATCCTGAACGTGGTGGCGGATATTCCTGTGGTGAACGCTATTGTTATCAGTTCGGTGATTGTTACGCTCTACACATTCATTGGAGGGATGTGGGCAATCTCGGTTACCGATTTTATTCAGAGTATTATCATCATCATTGGATTGGGCGTGCTGGCGTTTGTGCTGGCAGAGAAAGCAGGAGGAGCCTCGCAGGTTCTGCAAAGTATACCGGCTAAAGACTTAAAGTTCTTCCCTGAATTTAAGGGCATAGCAATCGTGTCATGGCTTGCTGCCTGGTCGGTACTGGGCCTGGGATCGATTCCTTCTCAGGATGTTTTTCAACGAACCATGTCGTCCGGATCGGCAACGATCGCGGTGCGATCCTGCTACTACGCAGCTATTATGTATCTCACCGTTGCCATGTTGCCTCTGTTTATCAGTTTATGCGTGAAGCATTTGTACGCAGGAGAACTGGGTACTGATACACAACTTACGCTACCAAACATGGTGTTGCAGCATACGGCCGTCCCTGTTCAGATTCTGTTTTTTGGCTCGTTGCTGTCGGCTGTGATGAGTACTACGAGCTCCGCCATTCTGGCGCCGGCTTCCCTGTTCTCGGAGAATATCATCAAGCCATTGATGCGAAGGAGTCCAACGGACAAACAACTGCTGATGATCACCCGGCTTTCGGTGGTGTTTTTTAGCATCGCCGCAACGATTATGGCTTGCCTGAACTCCAACATCTACGAGTTGGTTGGGGTGTCATCTATTCTGAGTCTGGTTTCGCTTTTCGTACCGATGGTATTTGGCATGTACTGGAAACGATCGAGCAGTGCCGGGGCCGTGATCGCGATGATTGCCGGCCTGGCAGCCTGGTTTTGGTTTGAGGGTAATCCTTTGCCGGTACCGGCTTTGGTTCCCGCAACTTTAATCAGTATGATTGCATTTTTAATGGGAAGCTACTGGCTTCCGGATACGAAGCAATATGGTAAAGATTGAACTCAAACGTTTGAATGACGCCTTCCACATGGAGGCGACCAACGAGCAGGGGAGTACGCTGCACATGGATGCATCGCCCGACATTGGCGGAAGCAATCAGGGCATGCGGCCGATGCAGATCGTGCTGGCGGCTTTGGGTGGCTGCAGCGTGATTGATGTAATCAGCATCCTGAAGAAACAGAAGCAGGAACTGCGCGACATTCAGGTTACCGTTACCGGTGAACGTGAAAACGTAGCTCCGTCTCCCTATCGGGAAGCCAATGTTCATTTCCGGCTGTACGGAAATCTGGACGAAGACAAAGTACGAAAGGCTGTTTCGCTTTCGGTTGAAAAATACTGTTCGGTTGCCGAGTCACTTAAACCTCAAACTACGATTACTCACAGCTTTGAAATTTTACCGTAATGAATAACGAATTTGACGGATACTCGGAAACTGACCCGATTCGTGCCCAGCACGAGCGAACCGACTTTAACGAGCATTCCGTTCCCCTTTATCTCACCTCCAGCTTTGTGTTTGATGATGCTGAACATGCACGTGCACTTTTTGCAGATGAGATTGCGGGAAATATCTATACCCGGTTTTCGAATCCCAACAACACCGAGTTCATCCGGAAGCTTTGTCTGATGGAAGGAACCGAAGATGGAATAGCCACTGCCTCCGGAATGGCGGCCATGTATTGCAGTATGGCTGCCTTGTTAAAATCGGGCGACCATATCCTTGCATCACGGTCGTTGTTCGGGTCAACACACCAGATATTAAGCCAGTTGTTTCCCCGGTTTAATATTTCGTACACGTATGCCGACATTACCGACCTGGCTTCGTGGGAAAGTAAAATCCAGTCAAACACAAAAATGATTTTTGTGGAGACGCCCTCCAATCCTGCACTCGACATCATCGACCTGGAATGGCTTGGGAAGCTGGCGGAGAAACATAAGCTTATTCTGAATGTCGACAATTGCTTCGCTACACCGTATCTCCAGAATCCGGCTAAATGGGGAGCACACATCGTAACCCATTCAGCAACAAAATGGATGGACGGACAGGGAAGGGTGATTGGCGGAGCGATCCTTGGAAAGAAAGAACTCATTAAAGAGGTTCGGTTTTTTGCCCGTCATACGGGACCATCTATGTCGCCTTTCAATGCGTGGATTCTTTCGAAAAGTCTGGAGACGCTCGCCGTCAGGATGGAACGGCATTGTCAGAATGCACTTACAATCGCACAACACCTCGAGAAGCACCCCGGTGTGGTAAAAGTTAAATACCCGTTCCTCGCATCCCATCCGCAGCAAGCGCTGGCGAAAAAGCAGATGCGGCATGGTGGTGGTATCGTCACGTTCGAACACGCAGGCGGAATTGAAGGTGGCCGGAAGTTTTTGAACGCATTAAAGATGATCTCTCATACGGCCAACCTGGGCGATACCCGGAGTATCGCTACACACTCTGCGTCTACTACACATTCCAAACTTACCGATGCTGAACGTGCTGCCGTTGGAATTACTCCTGGATTAATCCGGATTTCGGCAGGACTGGAGGAAGTTACGGATATTATCAAGGACATCGATCAGGCGATGGTTGCATCCAAAGATTAGTCCTGACGATTTTTTGCACTCGTCTCGCGAACTAATCGGAGAGACATGACTCCAAGCAGGAGGATCACCGTGCCGATCGCAATCCAGGTAATGGTTTTATTGTTGAAGAATTGCGTTTCGTCCGCGGCAGCCGGTGCCTGAACCGGTTTCACATCCAACACGTTTAGAATCTGCGGGTTCGCCGGAATGCTGTCGCTGAAGTGCGCCAGGTCATAGTCAGGACTACTGAGGTTCTCATCGCCAAAACCAATCGTATACGAATCGTTTTTGCTCAACCACGCGATCAGATACCGGTTTAACTGGTAGGCGTGCAACGCGTTGACCGACAGGGCAGGGCTGTCTCCATTTTCAATCCGCAGCGTGAAATTTGTTGCCTTTATTCCACCGAGGTTGATGACCGTGGTTTGCCCCGAGCGAACTACAAAATCGTCCAATGTTCGTTCGTACTGTTCAACGCGCTTTTTTACGTTCCTGTGTTCGGTCGTTGTTATAACTCCGCTGCGTTGAAAGAAGGGTGAGCCTTTCATACTTAACTCGAGCTTGTCTATGATCTGTGGCGAGCGGAACGTGAGCGTTAAAAAGGTTTGTTTGTTTTGGGTTTGCGTGGTAAGGGTGAACGGCTCTGCAATTTCTGTATGTAGACCCTGGGTTGTTGCGGCATCGTAGTAACCCGCCCGTAGAATGTTGATGGGTGATGAGGTGGAATCGGAAATTTCGAGCAGATAGTATTGGTAGTTCGTGAGTGGAAATTCAATGGCCCGCAACTCATGTACCGCGTCAGGATTACTGATATAGCTCAGCGGAAAGTTCTCCTTGACGGCAAACCATGATTTCCCGTCATCACTTCCGGAAAGCCGGCCAATCTTCGACACCTCGGCATTTTTGATTAACAGACTGATGTTATTGATGGATGCCTGGTTGGGATTGTGCAGCTTAATGGATGTTAAGGCATTCTTAACCTGTTTTTTTTCCAGTATGGCATACTCCTTGAATTGTTGCTGCACATACTCGGGTTGTTCTTCCTTCAGAATGTACGGAACCTCCGTTTTCTTTGAATCAATCACCCGGATGTTCGTAAAGCCGGGGTTGATAAACGGGGCTTGCTGTGGTGAAAGCAGGATTTTATAGAAACCGTCTTTTGCGGGTACTTCCAGCGTTCCAGTTGCTTTGAAGTCCTGGGCATACACACACGCAGAAATAACCAATAAGGCCACGCTCAAAAGCTTTTTCATTGCGAGTCGTTCGTTTTGATGTTTTCCTGATCGTCTGCCAGCAGAATCTTCTTCAGTCGCTGGTACATAAACGACACCACCAGCAGTAAAATACCGAGTGAGATAAATGCTGCAATCTTTCCGCCTTCAGAGATGCCGCGGATGTCGACAAAGAATAGTTTGATAAGCGTAACCAGCAAGAGTGTAAGCGAGATGATCCGCAGGTGTTTCTTTTTGGTTTTGAGACCCACCGCAATCAAAATGAATGAAGCGATTCCCCAAAGGATCGGGTATCCGATTTTGCTATTCTGGCTTATGATATGCGACAGCGAGATTTCGTCCGGTGAAGCCAGCAGCACCACGGTGTGATCCAGTTCAGCGGTGGCGGCAAAGACGAAGAAAAACACGTAAAACCAAGAGTAGATGTTGTACGATTTTGAATTAAAGTCTTCCAGTTTCTGAATGTTCCGCAGGGAAACTACTGCAATCACCAGCAACAGTGCAAGGTAGAGGTAGTGGAAAATGAAGCCGGTGGCCGGAGTGGTTTTGAAGATCGCAAAGCTGTCGCGCGCACTCACGAACTGATGATGATAAAAAACAAAGAAGGAGAAAATACTGATCACACCCAGAAATCCGGCCACTTCCGCTTTTTGACCGGCCGGTATGAGTTTCCGTAAACTCAATAGTAATCCCATGATATACAGCATGTTGTACGTGCCAATGATGATGGTGATTGTGGCATCATCGCTGAAGTAGATGTTAAGCTGGTGCTGAAGCTCGAAATAGTTTGTTGCGTATAGTACACCCAGCGCGGAAATTGTGAGCAGAATTTTGTATGGTTGAATGTACTCTTGGAATGTTTTTTCGAAGCGAAGCAGGTACGTACTGAGTACGAGTGATATCAATGAAACAATTCCGGTGATATAACCTTTGTTCAGGATAATCACCAGCGAAGGATCGGCGTCATAGGCGAAATACAGCGAGTTCCAGTCCATGATCAAACTGATCAACATGAGGCCGGTAACAATCGCTGACGCGATTTTCATAAGCGTAATACCCGATTTCTGTGAAAGCCAGAGGAGTAATACTGCTTCGGCCGCCCAGAACAATGTGATGTAGTTACCTTCGAGCTGAATCGGAGCAGCCAGACTAATGAACGTTAATACAAAACCGATCAGCATATAGATCAGGTTTCGATCGACACGTTGATTTTTGTACAGCAGGTAGGCAAATACGAAATTGAATACGGCAAGCGCTGCGGTAAACAACCCTTTAAATCCTTCTCCGGATTCTCCCGAAAGGATAATCATTCCTGCGGCAAAGTAGAAGAAGGTATTGCTCAGCAACAGCGTAATTTCGAGTGCTTTAAATTTTACGTTTTCACGAATGTTGTGCACAATATTCATCGCGAAGAACACTACATAGAAAAGCGTGGCAAATATCAGCGCTCCGCGAACCATAGACGGATCCGCGTTATCGAACCTGACACTCAGCCATGAACTAAACAAGAGAAGCGTGAACGCGTAGGAAACGATATTTACGAGGTTCCATTTTTTATAGTACGCCAACACCAGCATCCCGGCGTCTAAAATCAACACGTAGGTGAACAACACAACATAGTTGCCCTCACCAGTGCTAACCATAAACGGTGAGGCGAAACCGCCCAGAATGGCGAGCACCGCCAATTCAATACGGTTGTAGGTTACAGACAACAGGATGGTAAATCCGGTAATGATCACCATCAACAGAAATGCAACGGTTTGACTGAATATCTGATACTCGTGAAAGGCAATGGCGATGGTTAAGTACAATACGGCAATCCCGCCACCCACCAGTACCGAACTGAATGCGACAAATGATTTACGAAGCCAATGTGCCAGTCCGAGCAGAAGTCCTCCGCATAATACGCCAATCGCTACGCGGCCATAAATGCCAATCCAGTTTTGATCGATCGCATACTTGACGAAGAATCCGATACCCAAAACCAGTACTGCGATCCCGATTTTGTTTGCTAGGTTTTCGCCAATGAATTTTTCGAGGTCAGGGTTTCGTTCGAAAAACCCGGGCTTTTTCGGTGCGGCAGGTTTTTGAGGGACGGGCGGCCGGTTTATCGGTTGTACAATCACCGGTGGTTTCTCTTCCGGTTTAACAGGAATTTTAATCGTGGGTTCTTCGGTAACGTTCGGCTTGCTTTCCTGGTGAACGATTTTCTTTTCAACGTTCGGTTCCGTGGCAACCTTTTTCTCTTCGGCTGGTTTTGCCGGCAATTCACGCTGACGTTTCAGTTCCGCGGTAAGCTGATCAATCCGCGTCTGAAGAATGGATAGCCGCGTCTGCACATCGCTTTTTAATACAAGCAGAATGATCAGCAGAACAATCAGCAGAACGATTGCCAGAAATTCAAACATGAGTTAAAGCTGTTAAGAAATGGAGAGCGTATAGACAACCTGAAATTGCAAGGCTAGTAGCTGGGCATCGTGGGATCAATTTCCTTAGCCCACTCCAGTATTCCACCTTTTAGATTATAGAGATTTTCGAAGCCATGGTTCTGCTCCAGCCAGGCGATCATGTTACCGCTACGTTTGCCGCTCCGGCAATGAATGACCACCTGCTTATGCTTGTCGATTTTGTCAACGTTGTGCGGGATTTCGGCCATCGGGATCAGTTCGCCATTCAGATTACAGATGTCGTACTCGTGTGGTTCGCGAACGTCAATCAACTGAAAATCAGCCTTTGAGTCGATCATTGACTTTAGCTCCTGAACGGTTACTTCTTTCATGGGGGTAAAAATTAGTGGTTAGTTAGCGGCTTAAAAATGGTAATAATACACGACATTTTAAACTTTGCTACCTTGGCTTCAAAATTGCAACTACGAGTAAAATTTCGCCCCCGTGAAACCGTTTTTGCTTGCTTCCCTTATGCTTTTCGGCCTGAGCATTTCGTATGCCCAGGTAGACGAAATTAAAAGCGCCTCCAAAGACAACTCCAAAAAGTCTGGTCACAGCAAAGATTCGGATGACGGAGATGGTGTTGGGCTGGACGTTTTTTTCTTTTTGTTTGACGGTCTTGGATCGCTTCATATCAGCAAGCTTCAGAACCGCGAAAACTATCCGTCGGCCGTTTCGCTTGATATCAGCTTTCAGGCCGCCGTGAAGCCATCGAGTTACTATGTGTTGCAACCCCGCATCCGCGGAACCTGGGGTCTGTTTTCGACCGACTTCCGCATGAGCTATCTGATTGAAGATGATATTGAGGGTTTCAAACACATCCGAACCAACGACTGGCAGATACTGGAGTTAAACCTGATCACCAACCGGTTTTTTACGTTCCGGGTGGGTACCGGATTTATGCAGGAGGTGTTTGGTGATCACCGGTATTTCAGTGAGTCGTCTGTAGGCCTCAACATTCATGCTCCCGATCAGAGCAAGGTACTGGGTTTTGAGTTCCGTTTTGCGAAAGACTGGGATTCGGGATTAAACCCAAGGCGCGAGTTGAGTGTGAACTATCAGCACCAGATCTTTCGGGCTTCTGCACTGCATGGATATGTGAGCGCGGGTGGCTTATACCAACGCTACTATAACAGCATTGATGTTTGGGGTGTACAGGGCGGGCTTGTTTTCCGCTTCTTTTAGAACCGTTTTAACGCAAGTCCCGAAACCGTTTCACCAATCGACAGGGAAGAAGTCGCGGCAGGAGAAGGGGCATTACACACGTTAATAACATGCTTCTCTTCCAGGATCATAAAGTCATCGAGTAAACCACCCGTCCGGTCGCATGCCTGTGCGCGAACACCTGCGCCTCCATCTTCCAGATCACCCTGCTGGACTTCGGGAATCAATTTCTGAAGTGCTTTGGTAAACGCAGCCTTCGAGAACGACCGATACATTTCGCCCACTCCCGTTTTCCAATACTTCATGGCAACTTTCTGAAATCCCGGCCAGGCCAGTGACTCGGCAAGCTCGGAGAAATTGATATTCGATTTTTTATAGCCTTCGCGACTGAATGCCAGCACCGCATTTGGTCCGGCTTCGACACCGCCCTTCATCATGCGGGTGAAATGCACGCCCAGGAACGGGAAGTTTGGATCGGGCACGGGATAGATGAGATTCTTGACGAGATATTCTTTCTCTTTTTTGAGTTTATAGTATTCGCCCCGGAAGGGAATAATCTTCACGTTAACATGGTTGCTTGTCAGGCGGGCAATCTTGTCGGAGTACAACCCCGCACAATTGATCACCAGTTTCGCGTAGTAATTTGTTTTTTGTGTGGCGATAACGGAACGATCGCCATCGCCCTGAATGTCGATCACCTGCTCACCGAGAATAATTTCCCCGCCCAGTGCTTGTACACGCTCGGCATACTTTAATGCTACCTGGGTATAGTCGACAATTCCTGTTTGGGGTACAGCAATTCCGGCAATCCCGGCAACATGCGGCTCATACTCCCGGAGTTCGCCGGCATTCAGCATTTTCAGATTCTGCAAGCCGTTTTGCTGACCCCGGGTGAAGAGGTTTTGAAGTAACGGAATTTCTTTTTCGTCTGTGGCAACGATGATTTTTCCACACAGGTCGAACGGCACGTCATTCGCGCGGCAAAAGTCGATCAGCATGTTGTAGCCGCGGATGCAATTAGTGGCTTTCAAGCTGCCCGGTTTGTAATAAATTCCCGAATGGATAACACCGCTGTTGTTTCCCGTTTGATGCCGGGCCAGCGTCTTTTCTTTTTCGATCAGCGTAACCTTGAGAGAAGGATTTTTCTGCTTGAGCTGCAGGGCAGAGGCGAGGCCAACGATACCACCTCCGATGATGATAACATCTTGTTGCACGGTCGGAATTTTATGCGAAACTACGACTTAAAATAAGAATCGCTAACGCGCCTCGATACAGATCGAAAAGTTAAACAAGGTTAATGTTCGTAGAAACGCGTCACCGCGGGCGGGGGATTTTTCCACGACGTTTCCGTGTCGGATGACTGATGGAGTAAGCGGGTGAGTTTATGCGTGCCGCGAAAGCACTTTTACGGCTATTGAACGGGTGGCGATAACTTCCTGAAAATGAGTAAAATGCTGCAGATTCCGGAAGGGTACAAAAGCAAGAAGGCCCCGCGTCCCGGAGCCTTCTTGTTTTACCTAAACCTAAACCTATGAGAAGATTTACTCTACTCGAATGGATTAACGACAAACATTGGTCCAGGTTGCACGAATACGGATAAAAGGTGAAAATTTTCCTTTTAAAGGTATTATTGAACTTTGAGTTTACTTTTGAACACTTTCTGAAACTTTTCAACCTTCGGTTGAATGACGAACGAACAATACGGTTGCGTTCCGTTCAGGTTAAAATAATTCTGATGGTAATCTTCTGCAGGATAAAATTCTGTAAAAGCAGTGATTTCCGTAACAATCGGATTGTCAAATGCACCGGACGCATCTAATTTCTTTTTGTACTCTTCCGCCAGACGCTTTTGCTCATCGTTATGGTAGAATACGGCCGAGCGATACTGCGTACCTTCGTCCGCTCCCTGACGGTTCAGCGTGGTAGGGTCGTGGGTTTTCCAGAACACTTCCAGCAGCTCGTCAAAGGTGATTTTCTTCGGATCATACGTAATCTGAATAACCTCAGCGTGCCCGGTCAAACCGCTGCACACCTCCTTGTAGGTTGGATTTTTAACTTTTCCGCCCGAGTACCCGGAAACAACTTTTTCAACCCCGTTCAGGCGTTGAAAGATGGCTTCGGTACACCAAAAGCAGCCGTTTCCAAAAGTTGCTACTGCTAACCCTGATTTGTTTTCTGTCGTCATAGTTTTGTTTGCATCAGCCGTTGGACGTTGCCCGCATGATACACCTGCCAGCAACAGCAAAGCTGAAATGAAGATTCCTGATCTCATGTTTAGTTTATTGTACTAACGCAAAAACGCACCCAAATGGTTTTCCACAGAGTGCGATTTTATGTCGGCTGGCCGACAGGATTAATAACTTCTGTAAAAGCTCTGGAGGCCGCTTGTCAGCTGGCTGTAGATCGGATCGGCAAATGCCAGAAACAGGTCCTGTGCCGGTGGCGGCTGCAGCTCCCGCTTTTTTGTCAGGGCTATCTGCTGGTCGGTTAACGCGCGCTCATCACCATTGAATCTCGCCCAGGTGCTGAACCAGGTATATTCGCCTGAGAACTTTTTATGCGTAAGCACTCCGTTCGACTTCCCGTCCAGCACGATCATGCTCAGGAGGCCTCGCGAAATCACTTCTTTGCGAACCGTGGTAACTTTGGCCGTAACGGTATTGTACACCGGAACCATTTTGCCATTGATCTTGGCTTCACCCACTTTAACACTGTCTTTCTTCATGGTTTCGATCCGCTCGGTCACGTTCGTGTTACCAACGCTGAAGTCATCAAACTGAATTTTGAGGTATTGGTCGATGCGGGCGAGTTTGATCCGCTCGGCTTCTTCCGGTGTAAAGAACTTGATGAACCCACGGTCGGGATAATTCTGATGAAGGAATTCTTCCACTTTATCCTGGAAGAAGTCGCCCGACAAACTATACCGGGCGGGAACAGCTACCTGCTGCACCACAACTTTTAGGGTTGCTTCATCTTTGGCTTTATCAAGATATTCCACCACGTCTTTGTAGCCGGGTGAGAAGTTCTGGGCATCGGCAAAATTGTAGTATGCGCGCTTCGCGTCATCGCGATTGCCTTTCATGAGCGCATCGATGCCGGCATTGTAGCTTTCTTCTGCAGCCTTTTCTTTCAACGGGCCGATCTCGCTGTAAAAGTTTTTCGGATCCCGGATGATTTTTAGCGCTTTTGGCGATTGGCGGATCGACTCATACATCTGGTTGATCTTATCGTACGATGCGATTGCGTTGCGCCACTTGTTTGCCGAATTGGAAGCAATTTGATTTTGGGCATCGGTCTGCAAAAACTCCAATGCCATCGGATAGGCATTCTTTAACGCTTCGATTGATTTTTTGTGATCGGGATTTTGACGAAGTTTTTGAACGGAAGTCATTACGGCTTCGTAATAGGCACCGCGTTCGTATAGTTTCTTTCCGGAGGCACAGGCAGAAAGGATGACAACAACGAGCAACAAGAGCAGTCGTCCGTAATTCTTGATCATAGGTCGGGTATGGCTTAAAAGTTTGGGTAAAGATAGCTACTGGGCCGCAAAGAAGTAAATCAGAATATCATCCACCGTATCGCGCCAGTTGCCCCACGAGTGGCCCTGATTGGTTTCGGAATATTGATAGGCACAGGTATTTTTTTCGAGAATGTCGCGCATTTTCCGGGCACCGTCCTGCGCATCGTTCACCACCCCGGTAGTCAGGTAGATTTTTACGGGTGGATTTTCCGGATTGTCGCACACCTGGTAAATCTCGGTTTTGTACCAGAATGCGGGCGACTGAATACCCGCCATTCCGAACACGCCAGGTTTGGTGAAGGCGAAGTAGGCAGAGGTTAATCCACCCATCGATGTTCCGAGAACCGCGCGGTGTTTTGGATCGGCCGACACGGCATATGCCGATTCGATAAACGGAACGAATTCGTCTGAAAAGAAACTCAGGTACTTGGGATTCATGGCGAGTTCATTCATGCGCCTGTTGTTTGCCCGGTTTACCGGCTCGCGGTGATCCACAAACACGGCTACAACCGGAGTAATTTTTTTATCGGCGATAAGATTGTCGAGCACTACAGCCATATTGCCCATGCGCTCGTGAAGATATTCGTAGCCATCCGTCACGTATATCACTGGATACTTTTGCGTTGGCGTGTAACCCGAGGGTAGATAAACGCTGTACATCACCTGATAGCCGAGGGCAGGACTATTGTAAAGAATGTCGCGTTGTACTTTTCCTTTTGCGATTCCATCCCGCTCACTTGTATTCGGGTCAATTTTCCAGGCCGGCATTCGTAATTCAGAGTTTGGACTTCCGCCACCTACGCCAGACCATTGTTGGTGAGGATTACCTGGATCAAGAATCCAGTCGTTGCCGTTGAGCATGATTTTGTAATCGAGGCGGGCATCTTTTGGAAGCGAAGCCCGCAATATCCAGATGTCACTGTTCGGAATCCGCGTTCCTGCGTTTTTAAATTTCTTGTCGTAACCCCAACCGTTGAAATCACCCATCCAGGTTACCGAGTTTGCATTTCCTTTGTAGAGAAAGGCAACAGAATCCTCGACTGCGTATGGAATAGAGCCTGCGGCTTTTAGTTCGCTCCAGGTTTGCTCGGGAGAGGAGTAGAGCTTTTGAATCGTGGCGGTGAACGACTGCGACTGTGCAACTGTAATGCAAGCCGAAACGAGCAAAACCGGGATTATATACTTCATACCTTTTGTTTTATCACAACTTCATCTTCATCACGAACACGCAAGCATAACAGGCCTGCAATCAGCATCGAGATACCGCCTGCCACTAAGATAAAAATTGAATGGTATCCAAACAGGTTATTTAACATAAAGCCCAGCAACGTGCCAGCTACAATCTGTGGAATTACAATGAAGAAGTTGAAAACACCCATGTAATAGCCCATTTTTTCTGCCGGGAGCGAACCCGAAAGCATGGCGTATGGAATGGAAAGAATACTCGCCCATGCGATACCAATACCAATCATTGACATCCAAAGATTGTCGGGATTGGAAATAAAGTAAAAGGATATTAGCCCTGCAGCGCCACAGGTTAAGGCAATGAGGTGAGTTATTCTTCTGCTTGTAACCCTTGCCAGAAAGGGGAGACACAGGGCAGCCAGTGCAGCGATACCGTTATAGATAGCAAAGAGAAATCCTACCCAGTCACCACCTCTGTCATACTGTGCTTTAATGTATTTTAAACGATCGACAACCGGAGTATCAAGAGTTGGAGCAATTTTTTCGTCGAGAAAGAATCCCGCTACTTTAATGTTAAGCTGAGTTTCTTTTTCGGTTTTGAAATTTTCGAGCTTTTTGAATTCTGCCTGCATTGCTTCTTTCGATGTCTTGAGGCTGTCGTAGACCACTTTGGGTACTATTTCCGTCTGATCATATAAGTAGCTGACATGTTCATTGTTTAGTTTCATGTCGTACATGTGGCTGGTAGTTGCTGAAGTTGTGTAAATCCACATGGCAAACAGTGCGAACCAGGAAAAGAATTGTACAGCAGCCAATTGCACCATTGTTTTTGGCATCGTATTGAAATCTTTGACGATGCTGACAATACCCAGGTAGGAGCGACCTTGACTGATGTATGCCGCTGAAAGCAGGTGCACAATTCCAAAAAGTGCAAAGCCGAACGCCAATACATAAAGTTCTTTTTCAAGCTTCGTGAGATAAATCAGAACTGCCAACACGACACTGACTATCAACAGGATCAAGCCGATGTCGAAGAACTTTTTACGGTACTTCGGCTCGTTATCAATCTTGCGTTTCTCACGCTTTGTCAGATTTGCTTCCGATTCTTTCGATGGTGGATATTCTTTGGTTGTAAAAACTGTCCACAGCACACAGCTCAGCAACATAAATCCTCCAATGTAGAAAGCATACTTAACAGCGGTTGTAATTCCTGTTGAGTTATCTTTTATGCCAAACCAGTTTGAAAACATCCACGGCAATGCTGACGCTACAACAGCACCAAGGCCAATAAAGAAACTCTGCATGGCAAAGCCTCTGGTGCGTTGTGAGGGTGGAAGCATATCGCCAACAAACGCACGAAACGGTTCCATGCTGATGTTAATGGATGCGTCCATAATCCAAAGCACGCCAACCGCCATCCACAGCAAGGAAGAATTAGGCATCAGACAAAGTGCTAAGGATGCCAGAATCGCTCCGATAGTAAAGTAGGGTCTTCTGCGACCCCATGTTTTGTGCCAGGTTCTGTCGCTATAAAAACCGATAATTGGTTGAACAATGAGCCCTGTAATCGGAGCGGCAAGCCAATAGACTGCGAGGTTATCGGTATCCGCCCCCAGCGTTTCAAAAATCCGGCTGGTGTTTGCATTCTGCAACGCGAATCCAAATTGAATTCCCAGAAATCCAAAGCTCATGTTCCAGATTTGCCAGAAGCTTAAACGGGGTTTATTTGTGCTGGAGATAGATGACATACTGTTTTAGGTTAAGGACCTACCAGCTGATTTCAAGCTGATGGGAGGAATAGTCAGTAACAATATACTTCAATGAATTGATTTTCAAACCTTCCGGCATGGAGCCGACAGGATCGTAATTCGATATCGGTTGAACGAAGCGGTATTCACCGAATTGAATGTTGGTCTCCTGATAATTCACTTTCACAGAGTTCAGGTCGGTGAATCCATGGAAGTATAATTTCAGTTTCTTATAGGGAGATGTATAGTTACCCTCTGTTGCCGATAGCGTCAGGGAACTTTGAATCGGGTTATACGAAATGTTTCGCTTCGCAAAGTTGCCTTGTTCGTGATCGAACGAGGATCCGTCATCGTCATAAAGGTTGAACGTATTCACGTGCATTCCTTTATACAGATGCACTTCAAGGACATCGCCATAATCGCGCGTGTTTACACCGGCTCGTTCGCGCATCGGAATAATCGCTGATCCTCTCACAAAAACCGGAAGTTGTTCGATCGGACAGTCGGCCACGATTTCCCGGCTGCCGGCATGATGCTGATCGGTGAATAAATCATACCATTCCCCTTCCGGCAAGTAAACTTTTACCAGGTCTTTAGAGCTTTCAACCGGTGCAACGAGGATCGACGGTCCGAATAAATATTGGTTATGGTACCGATGATCGTACACCAGATCGTCAAACGTAAAGTCAATGGCCAAACTGCGATTGATCGGTAAGCCATTTTGAGTTGCTTCATAAAACAGCGAGTACAAGTAGGGCATAAGGCGGTACCGGAGTTTCATGAAGTTGCGGGAGATTTCTTCAACCTTTTCTCCGTACGACCACGGTTCAGAGTCACGGCTGTTGATCATGGAGTGACCGCGGAAGAAAGGGGAGAAGGCTCCGATTGCCATCCAGCGTGCAAACAACTTCTCATCGGCATTGCCGACAAATCCACCAATGTCGTAACCCGTAAATGCCAGTCCCGATAAGCCCATGCTGTTCACCAACCGTACACCGGCCAGCATGTGTGCATCGTACGCAACGTTATCACCCGTCCATACTGCAGTATATCGCTGAGCTCCTGCAAATGCAGAACGCGTCAGGTTAAACGGCCGCTTGTTCTTTAATAATTTCTTGGTGCCTTCATACGTACTTCGTGACATCATGAATCCAAACAGGTTCCGGCCTTCAAGTGCGGTTCCTTTCCGACCATCCATTTCAAATTCAATTACGTCTGGCAGCATGTTGCCCCAGGTAGCAATCTCGTTCATGTCGTTCCAGAAACCTTCCACGCCAAGCGCTACATAGTCTTTGAAATGATTGCCCCACCATTCGCGTGTTTTAGCGTTCGTGAAGTCAGGAAAGTGACACCAGCCTGGCCAAACCTGGCCTGAATACTCTTTTCCGTCAGGGTATTTGATAAAGATTCCTTCCTTCTTTCCTGATTCATAGGGTTCATAGCCCTCTTCGATTTTGATTCCGGGATCACACATCACCACCACCTCAAATCCGTGTTCCTTCAGTTTCTTGATCATCGACTTCGGATCGGGAAAAGTCTTGGGATCCCATGTGAATATCTTATAGGCATCCATGTAGTGAATATCGAGCACAACGGCATCGCCCGGAAAGTCGCGTTCGCGGAAATTTTCGGCAATACTGATCACTTCACGATCCGGGTAGTAACTGTAACGACATTGCTGATACCCGATGCTCCACAGCGGAGGTAACGGCATCCTGCCCGTAAGTTCGGTGTACGATGTGATGATCTCGCTCACCGAATTACCGCTCATGAAATAGTAATTCATGTCGCCGGCATCCGCGGAGAAACTCGCGAAGCGGTCGTTGGATGCACCGAAGTTGAATTGGGTGCGCGAACTGTTGTCGAGGTAAATACCGTATACAACCTTGTGATGAACACCGATGTAAAAAGGTATTGAACTGTACAACGGGTCGGCATCGGGACTGTATCCGAAGTTGTCGGTGTTCCAGTTTACATAGCCGCGACCCTTGCGGTCGAGCGGACCATTTTTTTCACCAAGTCCGATGAAGCGTTCACCTTCCTGTAACTTTTTGAAGGTAGAAACCTGGCCATTGTTCCAGCGTGTCCCTATTGGATCGTCTTCATTGATAAGGTCGTCTGTGGTGGTTTTGAACGAAACGGTGAAAAACGACTTGTTAATTAGAATCTTAAGGGAAGGGGTGTGGACTTCAATGTGGTTGTCGTTTTCGTTCACTTCGAACGATACGGCACGTGGTGCAGCAACAACCGAATAAGAAAAGTCATTGAACGAATCGTTACGGGTATTGACAATCCGTACCGTTGATTCCGAATAAAATTCAAGTTTGAAAAGTCCGCTGGTAGTTTTACCCGCGATTCCGGTCGGAGATTTTTTCCACTCAGTAATAGCGCCAGCGGCAAGGCTTAGGGAGTTTGATGGCATGAAGAACTTAATTTCACCTAAAGTAAGCGCAATTAAGCCGGTTCACCATACTCCGGATTATATGAAATTCCGAAAACGATTGCGGGTTCTTGCGGGAATTACTGGGCAGTGATTGCATCTTTCGCTGATGCCCAATCCCTAATCCCTATTTTTATTTCTTCTTGAGCGAGGAGGCTCTCACGATAAGGCGTGTCTTCAGAATTTTCGTTTCCGAAGTGAGCTCTGCATTGTCCTTATCCTTCATCTCAATGTGACGGATAAGCAAACGCGCTGCTTCCTGACCCATTTCGAATCCGGGCTGGTCAACCGTAGTCAGTGGCGGATCCATTAGCGAGCTGAAAAACCAGTTGCTGAAACCGGCTACAGCGATGTCTTTAGGGATCTTCAGGCCTTTTTCCTTGATCGCCTGCATTGCGCCCATAGCAGCAGGGTCGTTGGTTGAGAAAATACCATCCGGAGGGTTTTTAAGCGCCATCAGCTTTTCGGTGGCTTCCTTTCCTTCTTCGATCGTTCCTGACGGGCAGGACACGATTAATTCAGGATGGATTGGCATTTTATGCTGATTCAAGGCTGTTTTATAGCCTTCCAGGCGTTGCTTGCTGATCACCAGGTTGGGCGGCCCTTCCAGGTGGGCAATGCGTTTGCAGCCTTGTTCGATCAGGTGCAGTGTTGCCTCCTTGGCACCTTCAAAGTCGTCTACGATAACCTTGCTGGACTGAGGACTATTGTGAACCCGGTCAAAAAAGACGATCGGCACACCTTTCGATAAAATAGCCTCGATATGGTCAAAATTCGTTGTTTCACGGGAAATTGACATGAGCATTCCGTCTACCCGGCTGTTAAAGAGCGCTTTAATGTCGGTTTTTTCGCGCTGCAGCGACTCGTTTGACTGAGCCAGGATTACGTTATAGCCGGCACTGTAGGCCACGTCTTCGATTCCGCTAATCACGGTTGAGAAGAAGAAGTGAACGATTTCCGGTATGATTACGCCAATGGTGTTGGTTTTACTCTGTCGGAGACTTAGGGCAACGATATTCGGCTGATAATTAAGTTTTTCCGCAAGCGCGTTGACTGCTTTTTTGGTTTCCGGGCTGATGTCCGGATGGTCTTTAAGAGCTCTTGAAACGGTTGAGGGGGAGATGCCGAGCTCACGGGCAATATCCTTGATCGTTACCTGAATGTATCTCATAAAACAAATATACTGCAATTGCACCGCAACTTGTTGCACAACCGATTGAAAAAGGTGGGCAGTTTTCAGGAAGCGATGTTGAAACTGAAGGTTTTGGCAGCACGAAGATGTATGAAGCAGACCATATCGTAATGCGTGTTGCTTGCCGGCTCGCGCGGGCGATGCAGCATGACGTTACAAAAGCGATGACACGAAGTTCGTTGCGAGGGTTGGAATAGAATGTTTAACGTTAAATTTCCGCAAACGTTTGCGGATACGTTTCCTGCATTTATTCCGCGTTTTTTGTTGTGAATGATTGATTAACGAGCAAAATTGAATGCCGTAAAAAATGCCTTGCTCTCTAACCGGTTCAATACATTTTTTGGCTTTAAACATAACTCTACACTCTAACCTAAAACCGTATGACAAAATTTTATCTGTTACTAAGCAGGTATCTCACGGTTCTACTCATCTTCACGGCCGCAGTAGCCTCGGCCCAGAGCAGAACTGTTAGTGGAAAAGTAACTTCGGCAGACGATGGATCTATTATGCCGGGAGTTAGCGTTGCTGAAAAGGGCACCAGCAATGGCGTGATCTCTGATGCAAATGGAAACTTTTCAATTTCGGTAGGACCAGGAGCAACCCTGGTTTTTTCGTTTGTTGGAATGGCGACTCAAGAGGTGGCCGTGGGCGATCAAACCACGCTTTCTATTCAATTGGTGTCTGATGTAACCCAGCTCGGTGAAGTTGTGGTTGTCGGATACGGTCAAATTGAAAAAAAGGATGCGACCGGATCGTTGGCAACTGTTTCTGCACGCGATTTCAACCGCGGTGTGATGAGTTCACCGCAAGACTTGATCGTGGGTAAAATTCCCGGGGTTGCAGTAACTCCTGGAACAGGTGCTCCGGGTAGTAATGCAACTATCCGTATCAGAAGCGGAGCTTCTCTTAATGCAAGCAATGACCCGCTCATTATCATTGATGGTTTTCCGGTTGACCGGGCGGTTCTTTCCGGAGTGGCCAACCCGCTGGCATCGATCAACCCAAGTGATATCGAAACTTATACCGTACTCAAGGATGCTTCGGCAACTGCGATCTACGGCGTTCGTGCGTCAAATGGTGTAATCATCATTACTACGAAGAGAGGAAAAGAGGGTAAGCCTACGTATAACTTTAGCAGCACGCTTTCGATCAGTACACCAATCAAGTATTTTGATGTTCTTACTGCGAAAGAATACAGAAAGATGGTTAATGAGCAAGTGGATGCGGGTGTGATTAACGCTTCTGCTCTGACATTGTTGGGCGATGCGAATACCGACTGGCAGAAGGAGATTTTCAGGACCGCTGTTTCGAGCGACAATAACCTGAGCGCTTCGGGATCCATTAAAGGTATTCCGTTCCGCGCTTCATACGGATACACCACGCAGCAGGGTATTGTTGAAAACACAGATTTGCAAAGACATTCTTTCAATTTGAGTTTGACTCCTTCTTTCCTTGACGACCACCTGAAGGTTTCTGTGAATGTAAAAGGTAGCCACGTTAACAATAACTTCGGGGAAGCTGGTGCGGTAGGAAGTGCGATCAGCTATGATCCAACACAACCTGTTCGCAGTGGGTCTGATGATTTTGGCGGATATACATCATGGCTGAGTAAAAATGCCCCATCTGGAACTTCTAATCCTGTTGCTCAGGTAAACTTGACAGACAATACTGCCAAGGTCAACCGAATTATTACAAATGGTGAGATTGAATACAAGTTGCACATGTTCCCGGATGTAAAATTGCATGTAAATGCAGGCCTTGACTATTCATCAAGCGACGGTCATAATAAAGCTCCACTTTACGCTGAATTCGTTCGCGTTGATAACACTACTGTTGGTAGGAATAACACATATTCCGGAGAAAATAAGTCTGAATTATTGGATTTATATTTTAGTTACAACAAAACTGTAGGTCTTCATAAGTTTGACTTTACAGGAGGCTACGGTTGGCAGCACTTTCTCCGTGAAAGAAAATCTAGAAATGCCAACGGACTGAACGAGAATGTGAGTATTGGAGACAATCCTTCCGAGAATTATCTCCTTTCATTGTTCGCTCGCTTGAACTATTCATTTAACGATCGTTATCTCCTTACTGCGACCTTGCGTGACGATATGTCTTCACGTTTCTCAAAAGACAACAGACAAGGCATCTTCCCGGCTATTGGTTTAGCGTGGAGAATGAAGGATGAACCGTTCCTGGCTAACGTAGATGCGGTGTCTGATTTGAAGCTGAGAGTAGGTTATGGTAAAACCGGTCAGCAAGACATCTCGAACGATTATCCTGCTTTGGCACTTTATACCAAGTCAGACAGTGCTGCTTTCTATCAGTTTGGAGGAGGAATTGTTCAGACGGTTCGCCCGGAAGAGTATGATGCCAATATTCACTGGGAAACAACCGATCAGTACAGCGCGGGTGTTGACTTCGGATTTGTAAACAACCGCATTACAGGATCGTTGGATGTTTATGTTAAAAAGACAACTGACCTGTTAAGTAACATTAAGGTTCCGGCCGGTTCGAACTTCTCGAACTTCATTGATACGAACATTGGATCCATGGAGGCAAAAGGTATTGAACTTGCTCTTCAGGCAGTGCCAGTCGCGACCGAGAACCTAACCTGGAACTTAGGCTTTAACTTCACCTATGCAACCAACGAGATTACGAACCTGTTGCTCGTGAAAGACCCTAACTTTACCGGTCTGGAACGCGGAAACATTGGTGTTGCACAGAATATTCAGAATCATCAGGTTGGCTATGCACCATTCTCATTCTTTACCTATCAGCAGGTATATGACAACAATGGCAAGCCGGTGGAAGGTCTTTACGTAAATCGCTCAGGCGATGCGGTTCCGGTGGTAGGTAACACGCTTAACCGTTACAGACCGGCAAAACCTACTTTCGACTATCTGATGGGTATTAACTCACGGGTTAACTATAAGGCCTGGGATTTCTCCTTCTCCGGACGTATCAGCATCGGTAACTACGTGTACAACAATAACATTGCAAGCCGTGCATTCTATAACAACGTTTATCAGCTCGGCTTCCTGAGCAACCTGCCGTCTGCGATTAATGACACGAATTTCGTTAACCAGCAGCAGTTGTCAGACTACTACGTTCAGAACGGTTCATTCTTTAAAATGGATAACATCAGCGTAGGGTACTCGTTTAAGGAACTTTTGTCGTCAAAGGTTAAGGCGCGTGTGAGTGCAACAGTTCAAAATGCATTCATGATTACGAAGTATGACGGTATTGACCCGGAAGTTGACGGAGGTATTGACAACAATATCTATCCTCGTCCGCGGGTATTCTTGATTGGTGTTAGTATTGACTTTTAATCTGCGATAATAAAGCATTATGAAAATAACTAAGATAATTCAACTGGGATCGTTAACGTGCGCTGCACTACTGACTTCGTGCTTTGGCGATCTGGATGTTAAGCCGCTCGATAACGATGTGACAACATCTGCGGATGTGTACACCACACCGGAATCTTATAAGGCAGGTCTGGCTAAGTTGTATGCGTCATTTGTGTTGACGGGTCAGCAAGGTCCTGCTGGAAATTCTGATATCAACACGTCAGACGAAGGAAACAGCAGTTTTTTGCGTATGATGTGGAACATGGAAGAACTTACTACCGATGAGGCCGTTTGGACCTATCCAAACGACTTTAGCAGCACGATCTTCAACTTGCACAATCATACCTGGTTGCCAACCGACGGTGTTGGTGAATTCGCGTTTGCCAGAGTAATGAACACTGTGGTTCTTGCAAATGAGTTCATCCGTGCTACCGCAGGAAAATCTGAAACTGCGTTGGTTCAATATAATCGTGAAGCAAGATTTCTGAGAGCTCTGGCGTATTACTATGGGATGAATCTTTTCGGACGAGTTCCATTTGTGACAGAGGCAGATCTTCCGGGTGCATTTTTGCCTGAGGAGATCCAGCGTCCCGAACTTTTTGACTACATCGAGTCAGAACTATTGGCAATTAAAGATGAAATGGGTACTCCAAAATTTGAGTACGGTCGGGCCGATAAGACTGCGTGTGCCATGTTGCTCGCCAAGTTGTACCTGAATGCTGAGGTATTCCTGGGAACAGGAAATGGACGTTATACAGACGCAATAACGCAGCTCAATGAAGTTATTAGCTCAGGCTATACTCTTTCTCCTAAATATCAGAACAACTTTTTAGCTGATAACAATACCAGCCCTGAAATCATTTTGGCATTCACCAGTGATGCACAGTATTCTAAATCATACAGTGCAGTCTGGACGATGATTAAGGGAGCTGCAGGTAACTTGGATGGAACCAATCTTGGTTGGGATGGTCTTAGAACCACCAAGGAACTAGTTAACAAGTTCGGTGGCACCGACAATCGTGATTATTTCGTGACTGATGGGCAAAATCTGGAAATTGAGGCGCAGAACACTGCTACCGATGGTTATGGTGTTTATAAATTCAGAAATACTACATCAACAGGAGCTAGTGGCGATCCAACCAATACTGGCTTTGTTAACACCGATTTCCCGATGTTCCGTTTGGCAGACGCTTACCTGATGTATGCTGAAGCGGTACTTCGCGGAGGTTCGGGTGGAGATGCTACAACTGCACTTGGATACGTAAATCAGTTGCGTAACCGTTCAGGAGATCCTGCGATCGGTAACATCACAGGCGCGCAATTAACCCTTGATTTTATTCTGGACGAACGCGCGCGCGAACTGTATTGGGAAGGCCACCGCAGAACTGACTTGATCCGGTTTAATAAATTTACGGGTGGTTCATACCTCTGGCCGTGGAAAGGTGGTGTGAAAGACGGAACTTCTACACCGGCTTTCAGAAATTTATTCCCTGTACCGGCATCCGACAGAGTTTTGAATCCAAAACTTGGTCAAAATGAGGGTTACGCGGGTGCGGAATAATAAGTTTATGGTGAAGAACATTACTATAACAATGAAAGAAATGAAAACGAAATATCTTTTTTCTGCAATTCTCGGAATTGCGCTCGTGGCGTGTGAAAGCGATCTTCCCACAGCCTCGTTGAACCCCAACGCCACACTGACAACAACGGCATCGGATAATGATATCGTGTTGACAGAAGAAATGGCGGGAGATGAAGTCTTAACGATTTCATGGGACACTCCTGACTTTGGATTCACAGCTTCTCCTTCGTATACAATTTACATGGATAAAGCTGGAGACTTTAGCGATCCTAAGACAGTCAATGTTGGCGCAAGCACAACAAAAACATTCATGGCGGAAGAACTGAATGGAATTTTGTTGAATCTTGATTTTGAAGCCGAAGAGTCCGCAACACTGAACGTACGTGTAGATGGCAGACTGACCACCAATGAAGTTGTTTCTTCGGAGGCTTTCACCATTACCGTAACTCCGTATTCTGCATTCCTGAACCTTTCAACACCTTGGGGAGTTGTAGGAGGCGCATACAATAACTGGGGTAACGGTCCTGATGCACCGTTCTTCACTACGTCTACCGCGGGCGTGATTGTAGCCTATGTTAAAGTACGGGCCGGACAAATTAAATTCAGACAGAATAATAGTTGGGATGTTAACGTAGGTGACAACGGAGCCGATGGTACACTCGAGGCTGGTGGTTCTGATATTACAGTTACCGCAGGACCGAAGAAGATTACCTTTAATACCACTAACAATACCTATACGATTGAAAACTACTCATGGGGTATTGTTGGTTCGGCCTGGAACAACTGGGGCAATCCTGAACCAGAAGGTGCAGCGAACGCTACTGTTACTCCGGACCTTGATTTTTACTACGATGACTCTTCCGATACCTGGAAGGCGATCGGTCAGGTAAAAACAGGACAGTTCAAAATTCGCAAGAACAATGACTGGGGTACCAACTATGGTGACAATGGCGCGAATGGCTCGCTTGAAGCAGGAGGTACCGATATCTCAATTACCGCTGGAAAGTATCTTTTCATTTTTGATGAAAAGAATCTCACATTGACCATCGAACCGGCAGATCGTGCGTGGGGACTCGTAGGAAGTGCGTGGAATAACTGGGGTCAGGATGTTGATCCGGCTAACGGAATTCAGGATAAGCTGGATGCTCAGTTCGTAAAAGATTGGAGAAACGAGAATATTTGGACGTTGAAGAACATCGTACTGGAAACAGGTGCGTTTAAGATCCGAGATGCCAACAATTGGTCAACTAACTATGGCGACAACGGAGCTAATGGATCTCTCGAAGAGGGTGGATCTGATATCAACGTTACCGGCGGACTTCATTCAATTACGTTGGACTTTACAAATCCAGCCAGCCCAACAATCGTAGTTACGCGACACAACGATTGATGATTTCTTTGTAGTTTGATATTTGAACAGGAGCCATATTGGCTCCTGTTTCACTTTAATAAATAAACGATTTGTGATGAGGAGATTTTTACTTTTGATTTTTTTTCTTCCGTTTGTTGGGTTCACCCAGACGGTGACCGTGAGTCCGGCAGTGCCTAATCCATCTCAACCCGTTACTATCACGGTTGATGTGACAGGCACTTCACTTCAAGGTTTTCCTTGGAACAACGCGACAAATCCTGTTTGGATTTGGGCTTGGTTAGAGAAAGGTGCGGCTGATGTAAACGCCCCGACAAATGTTAACCCTGCCACATCTCCCGGTCAAGATGCAGCCAAGTGTACGCGCATTAGCGTTAGTCCTGATGTTTACCAAATCACATTTACGCCAACGGTTTTTTTTGGTAAGCCGGCGGCTGAAATAACTAGAATAGGCTTAAAGCTAAAAAGCCGGGATTGGAATGATAACAAACAGACGGATAACGATCGCTTTTTCGACCTGGCGCTGAACTTTTCAGTTTCATTTAGTCAGCCTTCACAATCTTCGTTTCTTGTAAATCAGAATGATAACATATCAATAACAGCTAACACCAACGCAGCGTCAACAATCGCTTTCAAGATAAACGGAACGCCGATTGCAACGTCAACAGCTGGTGTAAATACCTTCACGTATGTACACCAGGTAACAGAGACTGAGGGTTCGGTGGAGGTAGTAGCTGAAGCCAACAATGGGTCCGAAACCAAAACCAGTTCTTTTAGGTATACCATTCGGTCGGCCACCGTAAGCCAACCTCGGCCTTCGGGTATTATTGATGGTATAAACTATCATTCCGATCAAACCAAAGTTACCTTGGGCCTCTTGGCTCCAGGTAAATCGTCCGTTTATGTTTTGGGTGATTTCAATGACTGGGCAATTAGTGCTGACTACAAAATGAAAAAGGATGGGGAACACTTCTGGCTTGAAATTGATGGCCTGACGCCTAATGTGGAATATGGTTTTCACTATCTCGTGGATGAAGCAGTCCGAATAGCGGACCCTTTTGCAGATAAGATATTGGATCCCGACGATCAGTACATTTCTGCGACCACCTATCCATCATTGAAACCGTACCCTGACAAAGCGCTTCGCCCGGAATGGTATTTTAACCGCGTGTCTGTTTTTCAAACCGGTCAGACGCCTTACAATTGGCAGGTGACAAACTTCACCAAGCCTTCAAAAGAGAAACTCGTTGTATACGAACTGCTCGTTCGTGATTTCTTCGAAGAGGGTTCTAATAATTATCAGTCGCTTATCGACACCATCAGCTACTTTAAAAATCTTGGAATTAACGCCATCGAACTGATGCCTGTCATGGAGTTTGGAGGTAATAACAGCTGGGGTTATAATCCGCAGTTCATGTTTGCGCCGGACAAAGCGTACGGACCGAAAAATAAGCTAAAGGAATTTATAGACGTGTGCCACCAAAACGGAATTGCGGTGATTTTCGATATTGCGATGAACCATCAGGACGCGCCGAATCCGTATTTGCTGCTCGACTTTAACTACAATACCTTTAAACCAAATCCCACGAATAAGTTTTTCAATGTCGATGCTACGCATCCGTTCAGTGTGTTCTACGATATGAACCACGAAAGTGCATATACAAAAAAGTACCTCGACACTATTAACTATTACTGGCTGCACGAATATAAAATTGACGGCTATCGGTTCGATCTTTCCAAAGGCTTTACGCAGGTAAATAACCCCAATAACGTGGGGGCATGGTCGGCCTATGATGCTTCGCGAATTGCCATTCTTAAACGCATGGCCGATAAAATCTGGGCTAGCTTTCCGGATGCCTACGTAATTCTTGAACACCTTGCCGTTAACTCGGAAGAGAAGGAGTTGGCGGAATACAAGTCGGGCGAGGGGAAGGGCATGATGCTCTGGGGCAACCTGAACAATGCGTACCTCCAGAGTTCCATGGGTTATGCATCTGACTCAGATTTCGGTGGCGTTTACTTTGGCAACCGCAGTTGGACAGTTCCTCATTTGATCAGCTATATGGAAAGTCATGATGAAGAACGGATGATGTATAAAAACCTGACGTTCGGGAATGTGTCGGGTACATATTCTGTAAAAGATTTGGCCACTGCACTAACGCGAACGCGTGCGGCTGCGACAATATTCTATACCATTCCCGGCCCTAAGATGCTGTGGCAATTCGGTGAGTTAGGATTTGATTTGAGTATCAATACTTGCCCCGACGGCTCAATTAATCCACCTGGACCAGAGGGCGGAGATGGAGATTGTCGTGTTGCACCAAAGCCGATAGTTTGGGATGATTATCTTCTTAGCGATAAACGCAAGGGATTGAAATCTCATGTGTCGGACTTGCTTCGACTGAGAAACACATACGATATTTTTACCTCAGGATCCGTAACACTTTCAGTCGGTTCTGCATCGCTTGAAAAGCAAGTGATGTTAAAGAATAAGCCGTACACCGAAACACCTGCTTCGGCCGATGAAATGAATGCAGTTGTTGTAGTGAATTTTGAACTTACCGGAAGAACAACGAATGTAAATTTCCCGCACACGGGTACTTGGTATGACTACTATGCGAAAGGTGCCGAGTTGGCTGTAACATCCACCACATTTGGGATAGCGCTTCAGCCGGGAGAATACAAGATATATACGGATGTACCGATCGGAGGACCTCAGATCATCACCGGGGTAGCGGAGAATCAGGTTTCGGTTTCGCTTTATCCAAATCCCGCTGCCCGGACCCTGAATATTGTTTCAGAAGTTCCGGTTCGATCACTCAGCCTCACAACCATGCAGGGCGTTCGCATCAAGCCGGGACGCATTTCGGAAGACAGTTGGGATATCAGCCAGATCGCTCCGGGACTTTATATTGCGGATGTGGAAACGCAAAGCGGCCGGGTGAAGGTTAAAATTATTAAACAAAACGATTAACGATTTTTGCATTGATCAAAGCATGTATTTTCGACCTGGATGGAGTTCTTGTCGATACGGCCCATTATCACTTCCTGGCGTGGAAGCGGTTGGCGAAAGAGTTCGACTACGAACTGACCGAGGAAATTAATGAGGAACTCAAGGGAGTAAGCCGGATGAAGTCGCTGGAAATTGTACTGAAACACGCCAACGTATCGCTTGAGAATCAAAAGAAGGAGTTGTTGGCGGACCGCAAGAATGGATGGTTTACGGAATTCGTGCATAACATGAATCCGAATGAACTATACCCGGGTGTTCGTGAGTTGTTTTCCAGGCTGAGACGCGACAATATTAAGATTGCCCTTGCATCCAGCAGCAAGAACGCTCAGACGATTATTGAAATACTTGGGATACAAAACGAATTTGAAGCTGTTGTTGATGGCACAATGATCGTTCATAGTAAACCTGATCCGGAGATTTTTTTATTGGCGGCAAGCAAGCTGAACCTGTCGCCTGCGGATTGCGTGGTATTCGAAGATGCGGAAGCCGGGGTAGAGGCAGCCCTTGCGGCCGGGATGAAATGTGTGGGTATAGGAAATCCGATGAAACTTAAGGAAGCTAACCGTGTGGTTAACGCAATTCAGAATTTTAACTACAGTGACTTACAAAAAATATAAACCTTGATTATACCTCACTTGTATGAAGGAGTACCTAAAACATCATGAATGGCAGATAATTGAAGAAGGGTTCGATGCGCACTACAACAAGATCTCTGAAAGTATTTTCAGCATCGGAAACGGACGCATGGGCCAGCGTGCAAACTTCGAAGAAGAATATAGCGGTGACACGCTTCAGGGTAGTTATGTTGCCGGGGTTTATTATCCCGACAAAACCCGTGTAGGCTGGTGGAAAAACGGTTACCCGGAATACTTTGCCAAAGTGCTAAACGCTCCAAGCTGGATTGGAATTCACATTTCAATCGATAGCCATAAGCTTGACCTCGCAAAGTGCAACGTGGTGAACTTTGTGCGGACGCTGGATATGAAAACCGGGTTACTAACGCGCAAGTTTTCGGCTGTGCTGCCCGATGGAAAGCAGGTTAATGTGGAAGCGAAGCGTTTCTGCAGTATGGCTAATGGTGAAGTGGGTGCTATCCGCTATGCGCTCACACCGGTCAATTTCTCCGCAAAGGCCGTAATCTCTATTGCGGTGGACGCGGACGTGGTAAATAAGGACTCCAACTACGATGAGAAGTTTTGGGAAGAAGTTTACAGGAAAGCCGAAGATCACCAGGCGATTGTTGTAGCACAGACCAAGAAAACGAAATTTCACGTTGCTACGGGAATGCGCTACGCAATTCTACAGGACGGTAAAGAAGCCTCCAAGCGGATTAACTATGAAGAACGCGATAAGTATGCCGGTAACATTGTGCAGATAGACCTCAACCAGGGAAAAGAGATCGTTGTCTATAAGTACGGAGCTATTTTGTCGTCTGAAAATCACGCGAAAGATAAGCTGGTCGCAAATTGTCAGGATGTTCTGAATAAAGCCGTAGAAAAGGGCTTCGAACGACTGTTTGAAGATCACGCTGCTGTTTGGAAACACAAATGGGATGAATGTGACATTACCATCGAAGGTGACATCGCTGCGCAACAGGGCATCCGATTCAACATTTTTCAGTTGACGCAAACCTATACGGGTGAAGACGAACGCCTGAACATTGGCCCGAAAGGATTTACCGGGGAAAAATATGGTGGCAGTACTTACTGGGATACCGAGGCGTACTGCCTTCCGTTCTATCTCGGAACGGCTGAACAACAGGTGGCGAAGAATCTTCTGATTTATCGTCATAAGCATTTGCAACGGGCAATCGAGAATGCTGGCAAGCTCGGCTTCAAAAATGGCGCAGCGTTGTATCCGATGGTAACGATGAACGGGGAGGAGTGTCACAACGAATGGGAAATCACCTTCGAAGAAATTCACCGTAATGGAGCCATCGCGTACGCCATCTATGATTACATCCGGTATACCGGAGATGAAAGTTATCTTTCCAGTCATGGGTTGGATGTGCTCGTAGGCATTTCAAGATTTTGGGCGCAACGTGTCAACTTCTCAAAAGACAAGAACAAGTATGTGATGTTGGGTGTAACCGGACCCAATGAATACGAGAACAACGTTAACAATAACTGGTACACCAACTACATTGCGCGCTGGACGTTGAACTACACGCTCGAATCACTGGCAAACGTGAAGGCCGGCAACGTGAAAGATTACAGTCGCATTGTTGGTAATTTATCGCTCAAGGATGATGAGACTGCTCTCTGGAAAAAGATTGCCGACAACATGTATCTTCCCGAAGATAAAACAAGAGGTGTGATCCTGCAGCAAGACGGATTCCTGGATAAAGACATTATGCCGGTTTCACAATTGGCAAAAGAAGATCGTCCGCTGAATCAGAAGTGGTCGTGGGACCGAATTCTTCGCTCATGCTTCATTAAGCAGGCTGACGTATTGCAAGGCTTGTATTTCTTTGAAGATGATTTCGATACCGACACCATTAAACGCAACTTTGATTTCTATGAACCGATGACCGTTCACGAGTCATCGTTGTCGCCTTGCGTTCACGTGATCCTTGCGTCGAAGCTGGGCTATGAAGAAAAGGCATATGAGATGTACCTGCGTACCTCCCGTCTTGATCTGGATGACTATAACAACGATACGGAAGATGGCTGTCACATCACCAGTATGGCCGGTACGTGGCTCTCGGTCATCAAGGGATTTGGCGGCATGCGCGTGAAAGAAGATACACTGCATTTTACGCCTTTCATTCCGAAAAAATGGAAATCGTATTCGTTCCGCATTGAGTTCCGTGGGCGTGTGATTAAAGTAAAAGTGAGCAATCAGCGGATTGAAACCACGCTGGTGTCGGGCGATCCCTTCAACATCAAAATCAATAACGAACCCGTTTCACTCAGTCATAACAAAACGTTCGAAAAAGTTCTTGCCTGATCATGAAGAAGATTGCCATCCTTGGACCGATTCCGCGAGACCACATCGTTACCCACAACCGCGAACTTATTCAAAAGTGGGGATGCGTAACACATCCGACTATTGCGTTGTCGGTGCTGGCGGGTGATAAGATAGAAATCATACCCGTTTCGCATGTGCGAAGCGTGGATATGGACAATGTTGTTGAGGTCTTTCAGGGATACCGCGGAATCAACCTTAAGTACATTACGTCTGAAAATGACCAGGGTGATATTATCAGCCTTCGGTTTACAGACGTAAACAACAGGCTCGAACGGCAGACGGGGTATATGGATCCTATTGTGCCTCAGGATGTTAAGAAGCTTATTTCATGCAACGTTTTCGTGTTTATTCCGATCAGCGATTACCAGATTTCACTGGAAACGCTGAAGTACCTGAAAGCCAAAAGCAAAGGGACAATCATTTACGATGCGCACGGTTCAACTACAGCATGCTTAATCAACGGTGAGCGGATGCGCAAATTCTGGCTCGATCGCGATGTTTGGCTTCCATATATCGATGTGCTGAAAATGAACCTGGAGGAAGCGCATGCCTCATGGTTTAAGAAAGAATACGAAAGCCGGGACTTTACCGAAGCGCAGAACGAAGATGTTGATCGGGATGACCTTCGGAAATTCGCGCTGCACTGCCTCGCGAAAGGCGTAAAGTGCGTCTACATTACGGTCGACTCGCGCGGATGTCTCGTGTATTTTAAAAAGAAGGGTAAGCTTGTAGAGGAGCTTGTGCCTGCGGTGAAAGTAAAACAGGTTGTAGACACTACCGGTTGCGGGGACTCTTTTGCAGGCGGACTCGGCTTTGGGTTGTTGCAAAAGCCTAAAGACTACATCGGTGCTGCCCAATATGGCAACGCGCTGGGTGCTTTGCGTACCCAAGGCAAGACCTTCGATGTGTTCCGCTCCTTAAGCGAAACGCAGGTGATTATGAAGCAGGGTACTGTATAACGCTACTTCTTCTCAACCTGCGCAGAGTCTTTAAAGAAAACTCCGAAGATTATCATTACCAGGAATGCAAAACCTGCCGGCACAAGCCAGATTTGTGGCCAGTTGTGCCCTTCTGCAGTTTTGTAGTATTCTGTAATCTGACCCGCTACCCAGAAACCGATAAACATACCGGCTCCGTAAGTCGCCAGTGTAATCATTCCTTGCGCAGCTGACTTAGCGCCTTCGCCAGCGCGCTTTTCGGTGTAAATCTGTCCGGTAACGAAGAAGAAGTCATAACAGATACCATGCAGCGCAATACCGAGGTACAGGAACGTTACCAAATCATCGGCATTGCCGAAGCTAAAGAACAGGTAACGTGCTACCCATGCACCCATGCCGATCAGCAACATCGTTTTAATACCAAACCTTCTGAAGAAAAGCGGTATCGCCAACATGAACGCGGTTTCGGAAATCTGACCGATCGTCATCTTGCTGGCTGCATTAGCCAAGCCGACTTCGTTGAGGAATTTATTCGCTTCCTGGTAATAGAACGCCAGCGGAATACAAATGAGCATGGAAGAAATAAAAAACACGAGGAAACTTCGATCCTTCAGAAGTTTCAACGCGTCCCATCCGACAATATCGGCAAAGGTTATTTTTTTAATGGATGAAACAGGAGGGGTGCTCGGTAACGTGAAGCTGAAAAGTCCGAGGATCGCGGAAGCTACGGCCGCCATCATAAAGGTGTTGGCTAATGAATTACTGGATTCCCAGGCGAACCAGCCGATCGTTAAGCCCGCTATAATCCAGCCTACGGTGCCCCATACCCGCAACAAGGAGAATTGCTTTTCAGGATCGGTTAACTGGCGGAACGCTACCGTGTTAACCAGCGCCAGGGTTGGCATGTAGAGAATCATGTAGCTCAAGATCAAGGGATAAAATCCCGTGAAGTCGGTTTGTTGCGCCACCCAGTACAACAGACCCGCTCCGGCCAGGTGAATCACACCCAGTATTTTTTGCGCAGAGAAAAACCGGTCGGCAATTAAGCCGATCACAAACGGAGCGATGATTGCTCCAAGGGATTGTGTTCCGTATGCCATTCCGTTTTGAACGTCTGACGCTCCGATGGTGCGACTCAGGTAGGTTCCCATTGTTACAAACCATGCTCCCCAAATAAAAAACTGGAGGAACATCATCACACTCAGACGGATAAACAGGCCGGGGTTGTTCGTTGTACTCATAGCGGTTTAGATAAAAGTGTGTCAATATAACGTTTGTCAGAATTATATTCTACTGTTTACATCTTTTGGATATATTGCCGGTCACCTGAAAACCTGACAAAGTCAATGCGTAAACTAAGAATGGGTATGATCGGTGGCGGCCCGGATGCATTTATCGGGGCAGTGCACAGGATAGCCGCTAACCTCGATGGACAAATAGAACTTGTGTGCGGAGCCTTCAGCAGCCAGGCCGAAAAGTCTAAAGCCATGGGTAAGAGCTTGTTTCTCGAGCGCAGCAGAAGCTACAGCAGCTACACGGAGATGATCGAACGTGAAAAGCGATTACCGGAAAGTGAGCGCATGGATTTTGTGTCGATCGTTACGCCCAATCACATTCATTTTGATCCCGCGAAGCTTGCCCTGGAGAGTGGGTTTCATGTCATTATCGATAAACCGTTAACGCTTACGCTGGCGGAAGCAAAACAATTAAAGAAGGTTGTTGATAAAACCGGACTCGTGCTGGCGGTAACACACGCGTACACGGGTTATCCGATGGTGAAAGAAGCACGCCAACTTGTTGCTTCGGGAAAAATCGGAAAGGTTAGAAAGGTCTACGTAGAGTATCCGCAGGGGTGGTTGTCGCAACCGGAAGAAAAAACAAACAATAAACAGGCTGCATGGCGGGTTGACCCTAAGCGTGCCGGGCTCGGCGGTGCCACGGGTGATATCGGTACACATGCTGCCAATCTTGCCGAGTATATTACGGGCAGTAACATTGTAGAGCTTTGCTCTTCCCTAAACAGTGTGGTGAAGGGCAGATTGCTGGATGACGATGCAGCAGCCTTCCTGAAGTTTGACAATGATGCTACCGGAATCTTAATCGCTACACAAGTTGCTTCCGGTCAGGAGAACAATCTCTGCATCAAAGTTTATGGTGATAAGGGAGGCCTTGAGTGGCGACAGGAGGAACCGAATACGCTGGTTGTCCGGTCGCTCGATAAACCGAAAGAAGTTTACCGGTCCGGTATGGGATACTTAAGCGATGCAGCAAAGAAGGCAGCACGTGTTCCATCCGGTCACCCGGAAGGATACCTCGAAGCGTTTGCGAACGTTTATATCGCATTTGCGAACGCTATTCGCGACTATCGGCCAGGTAAAAAAGTTAATGCGGCTAAGTATGATTTTCCCGATGTGGAAGATGGCGTACGCGGAATGGCTTTTGTTGAGGCGATGGTGAAGTCATCGAAATCAAATCAAAAATGGACGGCTATAAATGTTTAGTGTATTGTTAGATAATCAGGTTTAGGCATTGGGCATTTGGCATTAGGCAGATACGTTTATGATAACTTCTCTCGATGAATTTAAAGCATACAATCTGGCGATGAAACTCGCTGAGAGTGTTTGGAAAGATGTGATGAGGTGGGATGCTTTCGAAAAGGAGACCATTGGAAAGCAACTCGTACGGTCGTGTGATTCAATTGCTGCAAATCTGTCGGAAGGACTGGGAAGATATCACTATAAGGAGACCAGGAACTTCAGTTATTATTCGCGCGGTTCGCTTTTTGAAACCAGGACATGGCTAACCAAGTCGATGAACAGGGGGCTAATTACACAAGAGAATTTTGATGATTATACGAGTTTGCTCGATCAGATCGGCAAAATGATAAACGGCTATATTAAATCTATTGGAAATGTGAATGAGCCAGAAGAGTTTTATGGTAGTGAACATTTTACTCAATCGACGGCCTCAAATGCCTCTAATGTCTAATGTCTAATGCCTAATACCTAATACCTAATTCGATGAAAACGATCAAAGGTCCTGCAGTTTTCCTGGCCCAGTTTATGGGCGACAAGGCTCCGTTCAATAAGCTTGAATCCATTTGCAAGTGGGCAGCCGATCTCGGTTTTAAAGGAGTTCAGATACCAACAGTAGAAACCAGACTCATCGATTTAAAGCTGGCAGCAGAAAGCAAGGACTACGCACAAGAGCTCAAGGGTAAGATCAATTCATTTGGGTTGGAGATAAGTGAGTTGAGTACGCATTTGCAAGGTCAGTTGGTCGCATGTCATCCGGCATACGATTCGTTATTCGATGGCTTCGCGCCCAAAAGTGTTCGCGGAAATCCAAAGGCCCGTACCGCGTGGGCGGTAGACCAGGTGAAGCTTGCCGCAAAGGCAAGTAAAAATCTCGGCTTGAAAGCCAGTGTCACGTTCTCCGGAGCGCTGATGTGGCACCTTGTATATCCGTGGCCGCAGCGGCCAGCCGGTTTGGTGCAGGAAGGTTTTAAAGAACTGGCCAAGCGCTGGGTTCCGATCTTGAACGCATACGACAAAGCCGGAGTGGATTTATGTTATGAAATCCACGCAGGGGAAGATGTTCACGATGGTGTCACGTTCGACCGCTTTTTTGAAGCATGCGGAAAACACAACCGGTTGAAGATGTTGTTTGATCCAAGCCACTTTGTACTGCAACAATTGGATTACCTGCAACTTATCGACAACTATCATGAGTTCATTAAAATGTTCCATGTGAAGGATGCGGAATACAATCCGAATGGAAGGAGCGGGGTGTACGGAGGCTATCAGGAATGGATCGACCGGCCCGGAAGATTCCGTTCACTGGGTGACGGACAAGTTAATTTTAAAGCCATCTTCTCGAAACTTGCTCAATATAATTACGATGGCTGGGCTGTGCTGGAGTGGGAATGCTGCATCAAGCATCCTGAACAGGGCGCGAGAGAAGGTGCCGCGTTTATTGCTGATCATATTATCCGGGTAACCGACAAGGCCTTTGACGACTTTGCTGCGTCAGGAATTGATACAAAACGAAACCGTAAACTTTTAGGACTGTAATGCGAACACGACTGATCATTTTCATTGTCACTTTATTGGCTTGTGCATCGTGTGGAAAACCCGATAACGCTAAACTGGTTGAAGAAGGCCGAGTGCTCGTAGAAGCAAGCGATTGTAAAACCTGTCATCATCCAACCAATAAAAACATCGGCCCGGCCCATAAGGCCGTTGCTGAAAAATATGCATATACCGACGCTAACGTGTCGATGCTGGCGGAAAAAATCGTAAAAGGCGGAAGCGGAAACTGGGGAGAGATGGCGATGAATCCTCATCCGGATTTATCGAAGGAAGATGCTGAGAAAATGGCCCGCTATGTTTTATCACTCGATGGAGAACAACCGAAGTAATTACCTATACATTTCTACAATGAAGAAACTGATTCTCTTTTTGGCAGTCGTTGCGTTGTTGCAAGCCTGCGATTCAAATAAAGACATAAAACGGCCGCGCGATCCATGGGTGTTTCGTTCGGTGCTCGACAAGCAGCCTCGTATTGTGACGGCAACCCTAAACGATGAAATGTTTGTAGCGTACGATGCACGTTACTGCGGCCTGTATAAAGCGTGGAAGGGTAAGGTTATTCTGGACGGTCCGGTTTATACAACCAACCATGGCCCGCAACCTACATCAGACGGCTATGCGTACTTCGAGCAGCGGTTACAGGAGCCTGCGTGGCGATTGATTGCCGATGGGCAGGAAGTTACTCCGAAAGCGCAATTCAAAGGGCATTATTTTAAAGATGGTCAGGTCACCTTCCGGTTTCATTTAGACGATGGCGCAGGTCATCAGGCGGATGTTGAAGAAACCCCGGAGTACATCAGCAAATCGGGAAAGAACGGACTTCACCGGCATTTCGTAGTGAAGAATGCTTCCGCAAACACAACCGTGGTACTCAAAACGTCTCTTACCAATCTTGAAAACGAAAACGACTACGAGACGGATGGAAAGATTACGGCAGAGGCAACGATCACCAACACCTATCCGAATGGAACAACCTTGTCTGTGCCTGTAACGCTTGAGCTTAAAAATGACGGAGCAACCGATCTGAAAGTTTACTACCACAAAGGATTTGAAATTCCGAAAGAGGAAGCCAAGTCCGCGCAAACAATTCTTGAAGAGGGTGCAGCGTTAATTGAAAAATCAGATTGCAAAACGTGTCATAACGAAGGGAAAACAACCGTTGGTCCGGCCTATATTGATGTTGCCAAGAAATACGATTTCACCAAACAGAATGTAGCCACGCTCGTTGACAAAGTAATCAAAGGTGGTTCTGGTAACTGGGGTCAAAACGCGATGACGCCTCATCCGGATCTGCAACCAGCCGATGCCGAGAAGATGGTACACTATATCATGTCGCTGGATGGACAAAAGCTTGCAGTGGAAAACGGTACGGCAGAATTAAATCTGGATAAGCCCACCATCGCATTCCCGCTGACCGATAAAAATGAGTTTGAGAAGCTTGAAGACAATAAAGACTATCCGGGCTTGTCGGTGATGCTGTTCAAGATTGATCCGAACATGCCGATTCACGATACCCCGGAGAAATCCAAACCCATCTTAACAGGCGTGGCACCGGCCGTACATTTCCGCGAAGGAATTTTTACCCAAGCCGGTTTGACGGAGATGGTGTATCTGCAGTTTAACGGATTCCTGAATATTGAACAGGAAGGTAACTATGTGTTCCGGCTGATCAGCGATGATGGAGGTTTTCTATACATCGATAACAAGCAAATTATCGACAATGACGGGTATCACGGAGCGCGCCCGCGCGATGGAGAAGTGATTCTGAAGAAAGGAAAGCATCCGATCCGCATCAACTATTTCGAAGGTGGCGGTGGCTATACACTGTCGCTTCAATGGGCCAAGCATGGCGACAACAAGTTCTCCATTATTCCGAATGCGGTGCTGAGTCACACTAAAAAGCAGTTCAAGAAGACAGCCCCATACATTCCAATTTCAGAAGTAACTAAAAATGTTCCGGGCGATCGCATCAGCGAAACCAGTGTTCATCCTGCATTCGATTTACACCAGGCGCGTCCTGAGTCTTTCCTGCCGAAAGTAGGGGGTATGGATTTCATGTCCGACAGCAGTTTGATTGTTTGTACGTGGGATTCTGTTGGACCGGTTTACAAACTTGAAGGTGTAACGCGTAACAATCCTGAGAAGATCAAGGTAACACGCATTGCCACGGGCCTTGCGGAACCGCTGGGTATTAAAGTCGTTAACGACACAATCTACGTTCTGCAAAAGCAGGAGCTTACGCGTTTAATTGATACGGACAAGGATGGTATCATCGATGATTATCAAACTGTTTCCGATGCGTGGGATGTGTCGGCAAACTTCCATGAATTTGCATTCGGGCTTGTTTACAAAGACGGATATTTCTATGCAACACTGGCCACGGCTATTGAACCGGGAGGTGCAAGTGTGATCAAGCAAATTCAGGACCGTGGTAAAGTGGTTAAGATTTCAAAGAATACAGGCAAGGCCGAGTTTATCGCAAGCGGATTGCGTACACCAAACGGCATTGGAATTGGTGTTGATGGTGAAATATTTGTTGCGGATAACCAGGGCGACTGGTTGCCAAGCAGTAAGATCCTTCACGTAAAAGAAGGAGCGTGGTACGGATCGCGCTCAGTTGATTTTGAAGGAACGGCAAACCTGAAGGAAACGCTTCCGGTGGTTTGGCTTCCGCAGGATGAAATCGGTAACTCACCGAGTCAGCCGGCATACCTGAACGTTGGTCCTTACAAAGGGCAGCAGATTCACGGTGAAGTAACGCATGGTGGTTTGAAGCGTGTGTTCGTTGAAAAAGTGAACGGCGAATACCAGGGTGCCGTGTTCCGCTTCACCCAGGGTCTGGAAGGCGGAGTTAACCGCACAATCTGGGGTCCGGATGGCTCTATCTACGTGGGCATGATTGGAAATCCGGGTAACTGGAGTACACCGGGCGGTAAGTGGTATGGCATTCAGCGGTTGACGTACAACGGTAAGTCGGTGTTTGAAATGCTGGCGGTTCGAGCGAAGTCGAACGGAATGGAGATCGAATTCACAGAACCGCTGGGTGAGCGTTATGGAAACGCAGCAGCCGACTACGATATCCAGCAATGGTATTACAAGCCTACGAAAGAATATGGCGGACCGAAACTTGGGCTGGAAAACCTGAACGTTAAATCGATTAACATTTCTCCTGACCGCAGAAAGGTTTTCCTCGAGCTTGATGGAATCAAACCGAATCACGTAGTATACGTTCACCTGGCCGGTGTATTCCTGACGGATAAAAACAATCAGATTTGGTCTACCGAAGCGTGGTACACAATGAACAACATTCCGGCTAACGATCCGGGCTTTAAAGCTCCCGCAAAAGAAGTGGCACTTAATACACTTACTGACGCTGAAAAGGCCGCGGGTTGGGTATCGTTGTTTGATGGCAAGACAATCACCGGCTGGCATTCATTCAAATCGCCGGGTAAGATTGGCAAAGCCTGGAAGGTTAAGGATGGTGCCATTCATCTCGATGCTTCTAACAAGAAAGACTGGCAGACGGGTGATGGCGGAGATATCGTGTCTGATAAAGAATACGAAAACTATGAACTCAACCTGGAGTGGAAGATTACCAATTGCGGAAACAGCGGAATTATTTTCAATTCCGTTGAAGATGATAAGCATGATTACATGTGGCAGACCGGTCCGGAGATGCAGGTGCTGGACGACACATGTCACCCGGATGGTCAGTATGTGGAACACCGTGCCGGAGACTTGTATGATCTGAGATCACGGGCATTTGTGGCCGTTAACCCTGCGATGCAGTGGAATTATGTTCGAATCCTTTCAAACAAGGGCAAGATGGAGTTCTGGCTGAACGGATTCAAGATTGTAGAGTTTGAAGTGGGAAGCGATGACTGGAAGAAGATGATCAACGACAGCAAGTTTAAAGACATGCCTGATTTTGGTAAGACTACCAAGGGTCACATCGGCTTACAGGATCATGGCGACAACGTTTGGTTTAGAAACATCCGCATCCGTGAAATTAAATAACTATGAACAGAAGAACTTTTATCGAGCGTTCAGCGCTTGCTGTGGGCGGGTTAAGCCTCGCGTCTTTGTATGCTTGCGGTAACGCCATGACCACAGCAAAAAAATCTATCGGGATTCAACTTTATACGCTTCGCGAGCTATTCGAGAAAGACGTAATGGGCACCCTGAAGCTTGTTGCGGATACGGGATTTACCGAAGTGGAAGCGTACGGCTACGACAACGGAAAGATTTTTGGAGTAGCCTATTCAGACTTTGCTGCTGAGGTAAAACGTTTGGGAATGAAGGTGGTCAGCGGTCACTATGGCACCGGGCAGTCAACACCGGATCGTGTCGGAACCCCCGTAAACCAGTGGGAAAAAACAGTAGCGGATGCAAAGGCAGCGGGGCAGGAGTATACTACCATCGCATGGCTGGATGATACCGAACGCAATTCACTTGACGCAATTAAACGTACGTGCGAGATCCTGAACAAAGCCGGTGAAATTTCCAAGCAATATGGCTTGCGCATGGCTTATCACAATCATGCCTTTGAATTCGAAAAAGTAGAAGGCGAAGTATTGTATGATGTAATGCTGAAAGAACTTGATCCATCACTTGTCGCGATGGAGATGGACCTCTATTGGGTAGTATTTGGCGGGCAGGATCCGTTAACTATGTTTAAAAATCATCCGGGCCGTTTTGAATTGTGGCATGTGAAAGACATGGACAAAGCTGATCGCGCTAAAAATTCAGATGTCGGCAGTGGATCAATCGACTTTAAGCCAATTTTTGCTGCAGCTGAACAAGCCGGTATGAAACATTTCTTCCTCGAACAAGAATATTTCACCGGTCCCCAGTCAACCAGTATTACAAACGGTTATAGCTACCTAAAAGGCATCTTGTAGTTGTGCGACTGACGATATTTCTTGCCTGCATGTTGTGTGGCCACCTGCTTGCAGCACAGCAGACTCAGCAGATAACCGGAAGGGTAGAAGACTTTACTACGCGTGCACCGCTTCAGGGGGCAACCGTTTTGCTTGTGCATGACACCGTTTCTATCGGTACCACGTCTGATGCAGCCGGAGTTTTTGGTTTTCAGGATGTATTTCCCGGCAGGTATACCATAAAGGTTTCCTTCACCGGATACGAAAGCGTGCAGCAGGAATTGCTCGTCATTTCGGCCCGTAAGGCCGAGCTCACCCTTCAGCTCCGTGAATTTCAAAATGTGCTCGATGAGGTTGAAGTAGTTTCAAGCCGGGCACAATCGTACGACCCGGGCGAGCATCCGATTACCACCGAAAAGGCACTGCGTTTGCCGGCTAACTTTTTCGATCCGGTGCGTGTCATTACCTCGTATCCCGGCGTGATCACAGCCAACGATCAAAATAACACGATTGTCATCCGTGGTAATTCACCTGCGGGATTGCTTTGGAAAATCAACGGTCTTGATGTGGTCAATCCAAATCACCTTGCCAATGCAGGGACATTTTCGGATAAACCTGCGGGCTACGGAGGGGGTGTGAACATCATCAGTTCACAGTTGATGCAGCAAACGGATTTCTATACAGGCTCGTTGCCGGCACGCTACGGTAACGCGTTATCAGGGGTAATTGATATGAACCTGCGAAATGGCGACACCACCGATTACCACTACACAGCGCAGGCCAGTTTAATTGGATTTGATGTAGCAGCAGAAGGTCCGCTGGGTTCAAAGAAGAAGACCGCGTTCGTTGCCAATTACCGATACTCAACGGTGGGTTTGTTATCCCAGCTCGGGGCGAAGTTTGGCGATGAAGACATCAGTTTCCAGGATTTGACATTTTCACTGAACTCATCGCTGTCGAAAGGACGGACGCTGTCGTGGTTTGGATTTGCGGGTGCCAGCAAAAATTCATTTGAACATAAAGAGGAAGACGACTGGGAAGTTGAAAAAGATCGGTACGATATTGAGTATCGTTCGAAGAATTTCGGTACCGGATTTGTGTTTAGTCAGGCGTTGCGTTCCGCGAATTTATCCGCGGGTGTTTCGGTGTCCGGAAGTCAGCAAAGCAGGGATCAGTTTGCTTCTCCACAAATTGCCGCGGGTGAGCCTGATGTGATTTATGATGACCGGTTTGGCTTCGACAAGATATTGGTTTCCGGCTTTGGACGAATGAACGCCCGGCTTAACAATTACATCATTGAGACGGGTGTACAAGTAAACTATATTGCTGACGATGTTCGTCAGGTCAATCAAACGGGTCTTTCACCGAAAGTTTCCGGAAACGGTAAGGTTGAAGGTGCATTGCTTCAGCCGTATGCCCAGTGGCGGGTATTGATTGATGATCGTTGGAGTGCATATACCGCTGTACGGTATGTGTACTTCACCTACAACGAAACAGGTGCGGTAGAGCCGCGGGTTGGGGTTGAGTTCGCTGCAACCCCCAACAGTACGTTTAAATTATCCTACAATCTTGTAAGTCAGTTGCAGGCAACAACAACGTATGTTGCTGACAACAAAAATCTGGAGTTAACCAAAGCGCATCACCTGGACCTGGCGTACACCTATGTGTCGGAAAAAGGTTTCCGGGTCTCATCAAATGCGTATTACCAGAAATTGTTTGATGTTCCGGTAGAAGAAACATCATCGCCATACTCGCTACTAAATTCAATCGAGGTTTATCCGCCAGCGGGACTTGTGTCCAAAGGAGTCGGCAGCAACTACGGGCTCGAAGTATTGGCGGAGAAATCATTTTTTGATAAAAGTTATTTCATCCTGGGTGGGTCGTATTATAAGTCGTTATACGAAGGCTCCGATGCCGTTGAGCGCAGCACGCGGTTCGATGGCAGTTATACCCTCAACGCAACGTATGGGCGTGAATGGACGAAAATGAAAAAGGAATCGCAGCGTTCATTTGGTGTAAGCGGAAGAGTTCTTCTCCTGGGGGGCTTGCGTGAGATGCGCATTGTGCCCGATCAATTTTCGCCCGGCACCGTGTATAGCTCCGATGTGGCAGTATTCGAAAACAAGCTCAACGACTATTTCCGCCTTGACGTGAGGCTTAACTGGCGGAAGAACAAAAAGCACTATACCCGCACAATCGCAATCGATATCCAGAATCTGCTGAACACGCAGAACGAAGCGTATCATTATTACGATCACGTAAAGCGTGCGATTAACACACAGTACCAGTTGGGCCTGATTCCGGTGCTGGTATATCGGATTGATTTCTAAGTGCTATCGCTTGATCAGCAGCTTTCGTACCATCGTCTGCTTGCCTGATCGGATTACGAGTAAGTACATTCCTTCGGGCAAATGACGCACGTTCACTTCGTTTTCATTTATAGTTATGAGGGTCACTGGCTTTCCCAGTGCTGTTAATACTTCAACTTCCCGCACGGACTGCATTGCTTCAAACACAATTTTTTCGGATGCCGGGTTGGGGAAGAAGTTTGCCTGATTTGTTGAAAGCTCCTCAAGACCGGTTACCACTCCCGCTTGTTCGTAAGCACCCATATCTACTGTCATATCTGCAACACGAGGATTCGAAAGAATATCGGTGTCGGGTGTTCCGACATTGTTACCTGAATTCACGCAAGGCGAATTCGACTGTAGTCGCAATCCATCGTCTGCTGTTAACCAAATGTTGTCAACACCTGCTGCTGCAGAAATATTGACAAACGCAGGATTGGCCGAGATATTTCCGGTACCCGAACCTGTAATAACGTTCGGAGTTGTTTGGCCTGCCAAATCGATATCGGAATACGTGATGTTAATCGTGGCTTCACCCAGCAGCAGGAATTGAGGCCCCGTGCCGGTTACTGTGTTGTTCAGAAAGATGCAATTCTTAAGAGTCGGGTCGCTACTTCCGGAACTTCCTGTCGATGCGTTAAGCCGATCCGATACAATCGCTCCTCCATCCGTAGCACGGTTGTTAACAAAGACTGAATTCAGCACTATCGGACTCGCATTACCGTTGTTACCACCCCAACAATACATCGCGCCAGCGCGTTCGGTAGCGGTGTTTTCATAGAAGATTGTATTCGTAATAACCGGACTCGCAACACCGGCTAGTCCGAAATTATCGATTCCGCCACCACCCTTGGTTGCCGTGTTAAAAGCAATTACGCAGTTTGTAATTGTCGGACTTGCATTACCTCCGAGGTAGCCACTATTGAAAATGCCGGCACCGAACACCGCACGGTTGTTGAAGATTACGCAATTGCGAATGGTTGGACTGCAAACACCTGCATTTCCATTGTTGTAAATCCCACCTCCAAGCCCTTCCGTCTCGGTCGCTTCACGATCATCATTGGCTCCGGTTATGATAAATCCGTCAATAACTGCAGAGTTATTTAATCCTGAATTATGAATCGTATGATAACTATTGTCAGAAATTCCAGAGCTTCCGATTTCAGCCGTGAGTATGCTGGTCAATCCCGCCGACAGGTCACGTTGTGATAGTTGAGTCTCCGTCCCGGCAAAACTCCCATAGATCGCTATCCCGTTTCTCATATGGAATGAAATCGCGCGATCGGATCCTGAAGTGGTGCGATATGTTCCCGCGGCTACCCATACTTCCGATGATGCTTCATCGATAGCCTGCTGCAGCATGGCGGCAGGGTAGGCATTTGACCAGCTTGATCCCGTTAGTGATCCGCTGCCGGACTGGGTGACGTAAATTATTTGCGAGAAGAGCGATCCAAACAGAAACGTCATACATAACGTCATGGAAAGTCTGGCCATGAGAACAGGGGTTGGTTTAAGATTCATTGATACGGTAAGTTTAGATCTGAGTAACCAGCCGGGATTTTCAAATTTCAACGAGAAACAATACTTTTAGCCAGTTAAGCGTGTAGGTGCTTATTGAATTCGGAGAAGTATCTCACCGGATTTGTCATCGCCACGAAAGGTAACGCAGTTTGCTATTTTACTACCGGAAGGAAAAGTCATGAAGTATCTCAATATATTCTTCGCAATCATGTTCCTGGCGTTTGCCGCACTTCAGGTGAACGATCCCGATCCGATTTTGTGGATTTTGATTTATGGTGTAATGGCCGTTGTCAGCGTGATGGCCATCTTCGACTACTACAACCGCTGGCTCATGGCGGGCCTTGGTGTATTGTTTCTGGTGTACATGATTATTCTTTTCCCAGGTGTAGCGGAGTGGCTTCGCCAGCCTGATAAAAGCGTTCTGTTCGATGATGTTTTGAAAATGGAGTTCCCCTACATTGAAGAGTCACGCGAGTTCCTGGGCTTGCTAATCAATCAGTTGGTTCTGGTTCTCTGCTTTTTCAGATCAGTTCGCAAGAAAGCTGCCTAGCGCAACCGTTTGCGGAAAATTTATCCCCGCGTTTTACCGACCCTTTTGAACCATTGGTATATCTTTAACGATGGTCAAAATTGCCCCCTTTTTGCTGTGCATTATCGTGTTTGGATGTGCCCGGCAAGCTGAAAAAATTCCGCCCGTACCTCCTATGAAAAATAAGCCGACAAAAATGGTTGTGTACCAGATGATGACCCGGCTTTTCGGGAATAAGACTGCCCTAAACAAGCCTTATGGAACGCTGGCCGAAAATGGTGTGGGGAAATTCAACGACATTAACGGAGTTGCGCTGCGATCGATTAAGGATCTGGGCGTTACCCACGTATGGTACACCGGTGTCATTGAACACGCGGTTTTAACCGACTACAGCAAATATGGTATCGCGCTTGACGATGCCGACGTTGTTAAGGGCAGGGCTGGGTCGCCTTATGCTATCAAAGACTATTACGATGTGAATCCCGATCTGGCGGTTAACGTACCCGATCGGATGAAAGAGTTCGAGCAACTCGTAGAGCGGACTCATAGCAACGGCCTGAAAGTGCTGATCGATTTTGTGCCGAATCACATAGCCCGGGCATACAAGTCGGATGCGAAACCTGCCGGGGTTAAAGACCTCGGGGAAACGGATGATAAAACGGTTAAGTTCTCGGCCAATAATAACTTTTATTACCTGCCGGGTGAGTCATTTGTTGTACCCAAAGACTTCAAATCCATTCCTGCGGATACGCTTTATCCGGCTGCCGATGGCAAGTTCAACGAAACTCCCGCCAAGGTTACCGGCAACAATCAGTTTACGGCAAGTCCGGGTGTGAATGAATGGTTTGAAACCGTTAAACTGAATTATGGTGTTGATATTCAGAACAATAACAAGGCTTACTTCGAGCCGATTCCCGACACATGGATTAAGATGAAAGACATTCTTGTGTTCTGGGCGAACAAGAAGGTAGATGGTTTTCGGTGCGACATGGCCGAGATGGTTCCGGTTGAATTCTGGAACTGGGCGATCCCGCAGGTAAAAGCGGTTAACCCGGAGATCGTTTTCGTGGCGGAGATTTATAATCCCGCGCAATACCGAAACTACATTGAAACCGGCAAGTTCGATTACCTCTACGACAAGGTTCAGTTATACGATACGCTTCGGGGCCTGATCAACAACAAACGCAGTGCAAAGGATATTGATGTGATCCAGAAGAGCCTGGACGGAATCAACGCGAACATGCTTCACTTTCTTGAGAACCATGACGAACAGCGTATTGCATCGCCCGACTTTGCCGGCAGCGCATGGAAAATTGTTCCGGCCATGGTAGTCAGTGCAACGATTGACCAGGGTCCGGTGATGATTTACTTCGGCCAGGAAGTGGGCGAGCCGGGAGCCGGAGCAGAAGGCTTTGGTGGAAAAGACGGCCGGACAACCATTTTCGATTACTGGGGTGTCCCCGAACATCAAAAGTGGATGAATGGCGGTGCGTTCGATGGCGCCTTACTGAGTGAACAGCAGAAAAGCCTGCGTAAATTCTACAGCACGCTGCTTAACCTTTCCCAAACGAATCCGGCAATTGTGTCCGGTGGGTATTTTGATCTGACGGTTTCCGATGATGTTCATGCGTTCGTACGCCATGCAGGATCGGAAAAGCTGCTGATCGTTTCAAACTTCGATTCAAAAGTAAAGCCGGTGAAACTGGTTATCCCTGAAAACGTAGTCGCGGCACTTCAGCTTAAAGCTGACAAGAACTATAAATTGCGCGATGTGCTGTGGAAAAATTCAGATCAGGTATTAACCGGACTGACGCTTTCCATGAACCTTCCTGCCTACAGCGCATACGTCTTTACGATCGAAGAATGAGAGGTATTTTCGCCATAGTTTTTCTTGTTCTTGTCTGCATGTCGTGCGGATCAAAAACGACTGTGAGCGATGCGTGGCCGTATGGCGTGAAGTATGAGATTTTTGTTCTGTCATTTGCGGATGCCGATGGTGACGGAAAAGGCGATCTGAAAGGGCTCACTCAAAAGCTGGATTATGTTGAATCGTTAGGCGTGAACGGTATCTGGCTCATGCCGGTTATGCCTTCACCGTCCTATCATAAATACGATGTTTCGGATTACAAGAACATTCATCCGGATTACGGCACGCTGGAAGATTTTAAAACGTTTACCACTGAAGCACACAAGCGCGGCATTCATGTGATCATCGACTTGGTGCTGAACCACACCGCTACCAATCATCCCTGGTTTGAACAGGCCATGGCCGACAAAAATTCACCCTACCGGGATTACTTTGTGTGGGCGAAGAAAGACTCAATCCGCGATCAGATTTCAAAAAAGAAAGTAACGGTTGATTCGGATAACATCCGTCAATGGCATGAAGTGAATGGCGATTCGACTGCCGAGCACTACTACGGTTTCTTTTCCAGTCACATGCCCGACCTGAATTTTGATAATCATAGCGTGCGCGATGAAATGGTTGGTGTCGCCCGATTTTGGATCGAAGAAATGAACGTTGACGGCTTCCGGTTTGATGCTGCACGGCATTTGTATCCGAGCGACCGCGCGTACGACTGTCATCAATTTTGGGCGTGGTATCGCGAGCAGCTTGTTAAGATCAAGCCCGATATCTACATGGTAGGAGAGGTTTATTCGACAGATCGCAACGAGGTGTCACCTTTCGCCAAGGGGATGCCTGCACTTTTTAACTTCGATTTGGGAAGTCGGATAATTGCAACACTTAATACCGGAAAGGACTCGCTGGAGTTGATTGAGAATTACGTGGAGCAGATCGACTTCTTTAAATCCTCCAACCCGGAGTTTATTGATGCGCCTATTCTGACCAATCACGATCAAAATCGGATCATGAGTCAGTTGGGTAACGATCCCGGCAAAGCAAGAGTGGCAGCCTCTATTCTGCTCACGCTCACCGGTGCGCCTTACGTCTACTACGGTGAAGAACTGGGCATGCGCGGAACGAAGCCCGATGAGTTTATCCGCGAACCTTTCCTATGGGGCGATGAAAAAATTACAGCCCATTGGATGACACCGAAATTTAATCTGGCAGATTCGGTTGCGGATGTTAAAACGCAATCGGATAACACGAAATCGCTCCTCCAGCATTATCGCAACCTGATTCAGTACCGGAACTCCAGCAAGCCGCTAACCTTTGGTTCGATAGCAGCCTTACCCGGCTTGCCCTCGTCGATTGTTGGATTTAAACGCACCTTTGATTCTGCGACAGAGCTTGTGATTCACAATATCAGTGCGGACCGTGTAACCATAAAACTCGGTCCGGATGTAAGCGCTTTTAGAAAGGTCGGATTTGCGTCCGGTGAAGAAGTAATCTTAAACGAAAACGAGCTTACGCTGTCCGCGTATGCCACCATTATACTTACTCAATAGTTTTTTTAATTCATGAAGATCAATCTCAAAGGCCAATCGCGTGTAATCATTGAAAATATTCAACCCCAGGTAGATGGCGGTCGGTACCCGGCCAAACGAACCGTGGGCGAGCGCGTAGATGTTACGGCCGACATTTTTGGTGACGGGCACGACCATATCCGGGCAGAAGTTCTTTACAAGAAAAAGGGCTCCGGCCAATGGAACACCGTTGAACTGCAGCATCTCGGCAACGATAGTTGGAACGCATCATTTTATGTTACCGAAAAAGTTCCGTATGTGTTCACGGTGCAGGCATGGGTTGATCATCTCGACACGTGGTATGACGGGTTCAAGAAGAAGGCGCATGCCCGCGTAGATGTTTCCGTTGAATTGCAGGAAGGGGAGCTGTTGTTGAAGAAGATATCAGAAGATAAGGATCATGAGGTAACCAGGGCGGGTGCCAAACTCAGTAGCAAATACGAGTATGCCGATCGTGTAAAATGGGTTTTGTCGCCTGAATTTGAAAAGCTGGTGCACCGCCATCCGCTGCGCGAATTTGAAACAAGCGCAGACCGCGAGTTCGAGATCATCGTTGAATTTCCTAAGGCTGCGTTCAGCAGCTGGTACGAGTTATTCCCGCGCTCCGCTTCGCTGGAGGGCAAGCATGGAACGTTTAAAGATGTCATCCGGCTGTTGCCGCGAATCTCTTCCATGGGATTTGATGTATTGTACATGCCACCGATTCACCCCATCGGGAAAATCCACCGGAAGGGAAAGAATAACAACGTCCGCGCGGAACAAGGTGAACCAGGTTCGCCCTGGGCTATTGGAAGTGATGAAGGCGGACACAAAGCTGTTCATCCGGAACTCGGAACCCTCGAAGATTATAAAAAACTCATCGCGGAAGCGCGCAAATTGAATATCGACATTGCGCTTGACCTCGCGTACCAGTGTGCGCCCGATCATCCCTATGTAAAAGAACATCCCGAGTGGTTTAAGCAGCGTCCGGACGGATCGATTCAATATGCAGAGAATCCGCCCAAGAAGTATCAGGACATCTATCCGTTTAATTTCGAAACCGCTAACTGGCAGGAGCTCTGGAATGAACTGCTGTCGGTTATTCTGTATTGGGTTGAGCAAGGTGTAACCATCTTCCGGGTTGATAATCCGCACACGAAGCCAATTCCTTTCTGGGAGTGGGCCATCGCGGAAACACATAAACTTTACCCGGATATTATTTTCCTTTCGGAAGCCTTTACACGACCAAAAATTATGGCCTCGCTGGGCAAGTCAGGGTTTACACAATCGTATACTTATTTCACGTGGCGTGTGAGCAAAGAAGAATTAACCGCGTATGTGAACGAACTGGTGCACGGGCCTTCGCGAAACTATTTCCGGCCAAATTTCTGGCCGAATACGCCCGATATTCTTCCGTACCACCTTCAGTATCAGAACGAGAATATCTTCATTCTGCGCCTCGCGCTGGCTGCAACCTTGTCATCGAACTACGGAGTGTACGGTCCTGCGTATGAGTTTTACGACAACATTCCCGTTCAGAACAAGGAAGAATATCACGATTCCGAGAAGTACGAAATCAAGAAGCATGACTGGAAACGCACCAACCGGATGACCGACATCATGACGATCATCAACAAGGCGCGTAAAAACCACCCTGCGCTGCAATCAACCTGGAATATTCATTTCTGCGAAGTGAGTGATGCTAACCTGATCGCATATGTAAAAGCGACCGATGATCTTTCCGATATTGTTCTCACGGTTGTGAACCTTGACCCGCATAACAAACACGCAGGATACCTGCAGCTTCCAAAGGCCCTGCTGAAGCTGGGCGATAAACTCAATGTGAAGCTTCACGACATCATGACCGATGAATACTATACCTGGACGCAGGAGTGGAACTACGTGGAGTTAAATCCCTATAAACTTCCCTTTCATTTGTTTACAGTGTCAATACACGAATCAAACATGTAAGCATGAGCAAGCAAACCAAACATACCGACCCGTTATGGTTTAAAGATGCCATCATCTACGAACTATCCGTGCGCGCATTCTACGACAGCAATGGCGATGGTACAGGCGATTTTCAGGGGTTGATTCAGAAACTTGATTACCTCGAAGATCTGGGCGTCAACACAATCTGGTTGTTACCGTTCTATCCGTCACCGTTGAAAGACGATGGTTATGATGTTACCGACCACTGCGATGTGCATCCTGATTTCGGCACGCTGGCTGATTTCAAAGCGTTCATTAAAGACGCGCACAGCCGGGGAATAAAAGTGATCACCGAACTCCTGCTCAACCATACATCTGATCAGCACGCCTGGTTTCAGCGCGCGCGAAAGGCAAAGCCCGGTTCACGTTTTCGGGAATTCTATGTATGGAGCGACACACCGGATAAATATAAGGATGCGCGGGTAATCATCCAGAGTGAAGAGTCGAGCAACTGGAGTTGGGATACCGAAGCGAAGTCGTATTACTGGCATCGTTTCTATCGGCACGAGCCGGAACTGAATTACGAGAATCCGGAAGTGCAGATGGAAGTAATCAAGATCATCGACTTCTGGTGCAAGCTGGGGGTAGACGGATTCCGGTTATCGTCTGTTCCGTTTCTTTTTGAAGAAGAAGGAACGAATTGTGAAAACCTTCCGCAAACGCACGCTTTCTTACGGAAAATCAGAACGCACGTTGACCGGCATTATAAAAACGTGGTGTTGCTGGCAGAAGCGAACCTCTGGCCGGAAGATGCCGCGGCATACTTCGGTGATGGTAAAGAATGCCACATGAATTTCAACTATCCGTTGATGCCGCGTTTGTTTCTTGGGCTGCGTACGGAAGACAGTTACCCGATCATCGATATCATTGAGCAAACACCGGAGACACCCGAAGGCAATCAATGGGCCTTGTTTCTCCGGAACCATGATGAGCTAGGCCTGGAGATGGTTACCGAAGAAGAAAAGGATTACCTCTTCAAGGCATATGCCGATGATGCGATGACCAAGTTCAATACCGGGATTCGAAAACGTTTGGCGCCCATGCTTGGCAACGACCGGAGAAAGATTGAACTGCTTTATACGTTATTATTCTCGTTGCCCGGTACACCCGTAATCTATTATGGCGATGAGATCGGAATGGGGGATAACATTTATTTGGGAGACCGGCACGGAGTGCGTACGCCCATGCAGTGGAACATGAACCTCAACGCAGGGTTTTCAACTGCTAACCCACAAAAGCTTTATCTCCCTGTGATTACCGACCCGGTGTACCGGTTCGAATCGGTGAACGTAGCTACTCAGGACGAAAGCCCCTCGTCATTGATGTACTGGATGCGGAACGTGATTGCTATGCGTAAACGTCTTCAGGTGTTTGGCAGGGGAGAAATGAAATTCATCGACACCGATAACAACAAGGTACTTTGTTTTTTGCGGTCCGACGAAAAGCAGCAAATTATTGTGGTTGCCAATCTTTCACAGTTCTCACAGGCGACTACCCTGAATCTCTCCGATTTTAAAAATTGCGAAGTTACCGAGGTATTCAGTCAGAACCGGTTTATCAACATTGGCGAGGGTCAATATTCCATTACCGTTGGTCCTTATGGTTATTTCTGGTTCCAGATTGATAAGGCCGAGCAAAAGGATAAGAAAGACGGAAACACGGAACTTCCGGTTTTAAAAACCGATGTATCGTGGGAGAAATTGTTTAATAACTACAACGAGCAGCGAACATTCGAACGCAAAATCCTTCCGGTGTTCATGAAGAAGTGCCGGTGGTTTGGCGGGAAGGCAAAAGTGATCAATAAGATTGCCTTGCATAAGGTTATCCCGCTCAAGATTGATGGCGGAACGCATTACCTTTCACTAATAGAGGTACATTACGTGCAACGGTTGCCGGAGCTGTACTTTCTGCCGATGACGTTTATTTTATCGGAGCACATCCTCGATCGCGCAGAGTACATGGCGCAAAGCGTGATTTGTCGCGCGGACATTCAGGGGAAAAGCGGCTTTATCTTCGACAGCAGTTATGACCGGATATTCCGGGATTTTCTGCTTCAGAGTATGGATAAGAAGGTATCGATCGAAGACGATGAGGGAGGTGAGCTGCAATTCAACTCCAGCGTTTTCAACAAGATCAAGATTCCAAACAATAAGGTTGAATCTAAAATCCTGAAAGCCGAGCAAAGCAATACTTCGATCATTTACAATGATCTGTATTTCTTCAAGTTCTATCGTAAGATTGAGAAGGAAATCAATCCGGACCTTGAATTGGTCAGATTCCTTTCAGAGCATACAAACTTTGGCAACTCTCCGCGGTATGCGGGAAGTGTGGAGTACAAAGACAACGAGGGGCAAACCATTGTGTTCGGGTTGCTGCAGGAGAAAGTCGAAAACCAGGGTGACTCATGGGTTATGTCGACCGACTCCGTTGGCCGGTTCTTCGAGCGTGTCATCCTCAAGGCTAAGAAGGAGAAGTTGCCGAAACTGGTGAACACACCGTCCATTCACTTTGAAGAAGCTCCGGATATTATCCAGGAGTTTATCGGCCGTGGATTTTATGAACGGGTTGTTCGTCTCGGTCAGCGCACGGCCGAAATGCACTTGGCGCTTGCATCCGATTCTTCAAGTGCCGCGTTTGCACCCGAAACGTTCACGCCGAATTATCAACGGTCGCTGTATTCTTCTTTCCGAAAGCTTGTTCGCGACCGGTTTAACCTGTTGAAAACATCGATACCAAAACTCGATGAGTCCAGCAAAGTACTGGCCAAGCGCGTTCTTGAAATGGAGCCGCAGGTGCTGGAATGCTTCAGTGAAATCTACCAGATAAAAATTAATGCCGTTAAAACACGCATCCATGGCGATTACCACCTGGGTCAGGTGTTGTTTACCGGTAAGGACTTCGTGATCATCGACTTTGAAGGTGAACCCGGTTTCTCGTTTAACGAAAGGAGATTGAAGAAAAGTCCGTTCAAAGATGTGGCGGGCATGATGCGATCATTCCATTATGCTGCGTTCGGCAAAATACTGTTGAATGAGAACTACCGCGAACGCGACATGGAATTCCTCGAGGCTTGGGCGGAGCAATGGCAGCATTATGTAAGCCGCTTTTATCTCGGTGCGTACATGGAACGCATGGGAATGGGGAGAAGCTTGTCGGCCGAGAATGATCTACTCATTCGAATCTTCCTGATTGAGAAGTCGATTTATGAACTCGGATACGAATTAAATGGCCGGCCTGACTGGGCTGCAGTTCCGTTACGGGGTATACTCTATCATATGGGTCGCTATTTGCAGGAAAAGGAGCAGGCGGATAAGAGAAAGAAGAAATAACAATGCCTAACCGATAAAAAACTATGGCTAAAAAGACTTCAATAAAAAGTGGTTCAGACGAAAGTCAAACCCTGCTCACGGAATTTGACATTCATCTGTTTAAAACCGGAAAGCACTTCAGGTTGTATGAGAAACTTGGTGCGCATGTGACGTCCTTTGGAAGCAAAAAGGGAGTTTACTTCGCAGTATGGGCACCCAACGCGAAATCCGTTTCGGTTATCGGGAACTTCAATGGATGGAATGATTCACAAACGAAAATGAATCCGCGCTGGGATGAATCCGGCATTTGGGAAGTATTTGTACCCGGCCTGCAGAAAGGGGAGGTGTACAAATATGCAATCCACTCCGCAACCGGTGAGTATCTCGAAAAGGCAGATCCGTTTGCCGCTTACGCAGAAGTGGCACCGAAAACGGCATCAGTTGTTTGGAATACCGACTATAAGTGGAACGATAAAAAGTGGCTGACCAACCGAAAGGAGACGGCCGACCTGGCAAAGCCTTATTCGGTGTATGAAGTACACATTGGGTCGTGGCGCAGAAAACTGGAAGACGGAAACCGGTCGCTAAGTTATGTCGAGCTTGCGGTTGAACTGGTTAGCTACCTGAAGGAAATGAACTACACACATGTAGAGTTTCTTCCGGTAATGGAGCATCCCTTTTTCGGTTCATGGGGTTATCAGATCACAGGATATTACGCGCCTACAAGCCGTTTCGGTACTCCGGAAGAATTTATGCAGTTGGTCGATACGCTTCATCAGAATAACATTGGCGTAATTCTCGACTGGGTTCCCTCACACTACCCGGGCGATGAACATGGCATTTATAAGTTTGACGGCACTTATCTGTATGAACATGCCGATCCCCGAAAGGGCTTTCATCCCGACTGGAAGAGTTACATTTTTAATTACGGTCGTAACGAAGTGCGGTCGTTCCTGATCAGCAACGCGTTGTTCTGGCTTGACCTGTATCACATCGATGGCTTACGCGTGGATGCAGTAGCGAGTATGCTGTATCTCGATTATTCGCGCAAAGCAGGCGAGTGGATACCGAACCAGTTTGGTGGTAATGAAAACCTGGAAGCCATCAGCTTCCTGAAAGAGTTTAATGAAACCGTTTATGCAAACTTCCCGGATGCTGTTACCATTGCAGAAGAGTCGACTGCGTGGCCTGGTGTTTCCAAGCCAACGTACCTGGGCGGATTAGGGTTCGGCCAGAAATGGATGATGGGCTGGATGCACGATACGCTTCAGTATTTCAAAAAAGAATCGATTCACCGCAAGTACCATCAGAACGAAATCACGTTCAGCGTGATGTACGCATTTACGGAGAATTTCATGTTGCCGCTGTCGCACGATGAAGTTGTGCATGGAAAAGGATCGTTGCTCGGCCGGATGCCGGGCGATGAATGGCAACGTTTTGCCAATCTTCGATTGTTGTTCGGGTATATGTTTACCCATCCCGGAACAAAACTTGTATTCATGGGCGGTGAGATCGGGCAGTCGGGTGAGTGGAGTCACGATAAAAGCCTCGACTGGCATTTGTTGCAGTATGCACCGCATGCCGGCATCAAAACCTTCATGTCTGAACTGAACGTTCATTACAGGTCGGAGCCGGCGCTGTATCACTATGCGTTTGATCAGCGCGGGTTTCAGTGGATCGATTACTCCGACAGCGAGAACAGCGTAATTGCTTATCAGCGTAAGTCTGACAAAAAAGAAGATTTATTGATTGTGGTTTGCAATTTCACTCCTGAAACGCGCCAGCATTATCGCATCGGGGTTCCGGTTCGCGGAAAATGGCGCGAGGTTTTTAATACCGATAATCTCAAATACGGTGGAAGCGGTGTGCTGAATATTGGCGATTTGGTCACCTCACCCGTTAAGTATCACCATCAGGATTATTCGGTGTCGATAACCTTACCACCGTTAGGGATGACGGTGCTTAAGTTGCATAAAGAAGATAACGAATTTGAATTAGAGGCGGGTTCTTAATACATTTAGCTTTTACGCATTTTGGAAAAGTACATTTGTATACACGGGCATTTCTATCAGCCACCCCGTGAAAATGCCTGGCTTGAGGCGATCGAAGTTCAGGATTCCGCACATCCGTACCACGACTGGAATGAACGCATTTCGGCAGAGTGTTATGCGCCGAATTCGGCCTCCCGGATTCTGGAGAATGGCGTGATCAAGGATATCATCAACAACTATTCAAGAATCAGTTTCAATTTCGGCCCGACCCTGCTTTCGTGGATGGAGGCATATGACCGCGAGACGTATGAAGCTATTTTAGAGGCTGACCGGGAAAGCGTTGCACATTTCTCGGGCCATGGTTCGGCTATGGCGCAGGTGTACAATCACATCATCATGCCGCTGGCTAACCGGAACGACAAGATTACGCAGATCGTTTGGGGAATTCGCGATTTCGAACATCGTTTCAAGCGCAAGCCGGAAGGGATGTGGCTTGCGGAAAGTGCAGTTGATACCGAATCACTTGAACTGCTCGCCGAACACGACATCCGGTTTACCGTGCTCGCGCCCCGGCAGGCAAAAGCGTTTCGCCGCGTGGGCGATGAGCATTGGCATGAGTTGCGCGACAGTGGCGTGGATACCCGCCGGCCATATTTGTGCAAACTTCCCTCAGGAAAGTCGATCGTTTTATTCTTTTACAATGGCGATATCGCTCAGGGTGTTGCGTTTAACGGACTGCTGAATGACGGTCAGAAATTTGCACACGCACTACTGAATTCGTTCGACCCGCATTCGCAGGAAACACAACTTGTTCATATTGCTACCGATGGCGAAACGTATGGTCATCACCACAAGCATGGCGATATGGCGCTGGCATTTTGCCTCGATTATATCGATCAGCAGCAACACGCTCACATTACCAACTACGCAGAGTTTATTTCGAAAGTAACGGTGGGGTATGAGATTCAGATTCATGAAAATAGTTCATGGAGCTGCGTACACGGTGTGGAGCGCTGGCGTAATGACTGTGGTTGCAACAGTGGCGGCCGCGAAGGGTGGACCCAGAAATGGCGTAAGCCGCTGCGCGAATCACTCGACTGGTTGCGTGACAAGCTGAACGAAGTGTATGAACGCGAGGCTTCGCAGATTTTACGCGATCCGTGGGCCGCGCGAAACGACTATATCAATATTATTTTAAGACGTGACGATGAAACCGTGAGAAGATTCTTGCGGGATCACTGCACGAGAGATGTGGAACAGAACCGCGTACTGCGCTTGATGGAAATGCAGCGTAATGCGCTGCTCATGTACACAAGCTGTGGCTGGTTCTTTGATGAGATTTCCGGAATCGAAACCACGCAAATCATGCAATATGCGTGTCGTGCGATTCAGTTAGTCAGTCAATCGGGAGGCGGAGAGCTCGAAGATGAGTTTATCAGACGACTGGAGGCAGCTCCAAGTAATATTCCGGTATTGGAAAATGGCGCCAACATTTACCAGAAGTATGTTGTGCCTTCCAAAACAAACCTCGCGCGTGTGGGAATGCATTATGCTGTGGCTTCGCTGTTTGAAGAAGATCCTGAAAATTCTCCCTTATTCAATTACACCGCAACGAATGAGTTTTTCATGCGGAAAGAAGCGGGCGAACAGAAGCTGGCGTTGGGAATAACGAAAGTTAAATCGAACGTGACCCGTTCTGAAAAGCAGTTCACCTTTATAGTGATGCACATGGGCAAGCACAATATCATGGGTAACATTTCGCTTGATATGGAGCCCGATAAGTTTGCCAGCATGCAGATGCGCGTTCTCACGGCTTTTGACGAAGGCCGGTTAGGGGATGTTATCGGGTTGATGCAAACGTACTTTGGTCCGGTCAATTATACGCTCTGGCAATTGTTCAAAGATGAGAAGCGTAAAGTCCTCGACATGATTACACAGCAAAGCATGCGTGAGCTGGAGGAATCGCTGCGAAGGGTTTATAACCACGATTACCCGTTGGTCAATGCGCTGGCAAACAACGACATACCAACCCCCAAGGCATACATTACCTCGTTCGAATATATCCTGAATGCCGACCTGCAGAACTGTTTTAATGGAGAGAAGATCAACATCAAGGAGATGGAGCGCGTAATGCACGAACTCGTGAAGTGGGATTTGAAGATCGAGGATCCGGGAAAAATCTCGCGCATGGCAGGGGAGAGCATCTTCAAGGAATTGAAGCGCATCAGTGCGGAGCGCAGTAACACCAAACGCATCGACCGGCTTAACCGCGTCTTCCCGTTGTTAAAACAATTCAGGCTTGAGCCTATTTTATATAAGAGCCAGAATCTTTATTTCGAAATTTCCCGCGAAGAAGACATTGAAGCGCTTAGTACAAAAAAGGAATGGGTGAAACAGTTCCGTCTGTTGGGTGAGAACCTCGGGGTGAAAGTGAATTAGTACCGTGATTTTAAGTGCGTGTTACGCCAGCACGTTGCCCTTTTCTTCCAGGTAATTCCAAACCAAACTGCTCGCACCTAAAATCGGTGCGGCCTGATTCTGAAGTCCTGAGGGCAACACTTTAACCTTACCCCGGAACACCGGCATCAGGTTAGCTTCCATGTGTTTGATGGTTGGCTTAAAGATCAAGTCACCCGCCAACGATAAACCTCCAAATAAAAAGATCGTTTCCGGATCGGTGTGAACTACCGTTTCCGCCAGCTTGGTTCCGAGAATTCGTCCCGTGTATTCAAAAGCTTCCTGAGCGACTATATCTCCGCGTCTGGCGGCTTCGGTAATCATTTTGGTATTCAGGTTGTCGAAACTGATGCCGCGCAATTCACTGGGCTCCAGGTGATCAGCCAGCAGTTTATAAACGCTTCGCTTGATTCCGGTTGCTGAAACATACGTTTCGAGGCAACCTCGTTTTCCGCAGTTGCAATAACGACCGGCATAATTCACGGTGGTATGGCCCAACTCTCCGGCAATGCCGTGTTTACCGTTAATCAATTGTCCGTTGGCCACCAGGCCACTGCCCAGACCGGTACCCAGTGTGATCACGATAAAGTCTTTTAATCCTTTCGCTGCTCCGTAAATCATTTCGCCCACCGCCGCTGCATTGGCATCGTTGGTGACGAGCGCAGGAACATTAAACTCTTCGCGAAGCATCTCTGCCAGGGGAATGATGCCTTTCCATTTCAGGTTCGTGGCATGCTCGATGGTTCCCTTATAGTAATTACCGTTAGCGGCACCCACCCCAATTCCCAGCAGCTTATAGTTTGCACCCGGGGCCTGCAGGCCTTTGCGCAGGGCATCGGATAACCCCCTGAGGTAATCGCGGAATTCTTCGAATCCTTGAGTTGAAATACTATCCTGAAACAGGACGTTTCCTTCGCGGTCTACAATTCCGAATTTGGTATTGGTCCCTCCAATATCTACGCCAACGGTTACTTCTTTCATGTTCAGTAAAATTCCTGATTACGGCCAGGATTAATTATTAGACAAATAAAATAACAACTAGATCGTTAAAATCTTCGCGATACGCAGGGCTTCAGCATCAATCTCATGATGCTGCGTCATAATCGTATCAAATGAATTGAAGACAATTTTATTATCGCGGATGCCAACCATTGCATCGTTCTTACCGTTCAGTACACCTTCCACGGCAGCGACACCCATCTTGCTGGCCAGCACGCGGTCGAAATACGAAGGCGCTCCGCCACGCTGCAGGTGTCCGAGGATGGTGACTTTGATATCAAAGTAGGAGGTACGTTCGGCTACCTTCCGGGCAAGCTCGGTTACTCCGCCAATCTTGGAGCCTTCTGCCACAACAACCAGGTTTGATTTCTTGGATGTGACCTCGCCTGCAACCAGTTTCTCATACAACTGTTCAAAGGTTGTATCTTCTTCCGGAATAATAATGCTGCCGGCACCACCGGCAATTCCGCTGTGCAACGCAATGTAGCCTGAGTTGCGGCCCATCACTTCAATAAAAAACAAGCGGCTGTGTGAAAGTGCGGTATCCCGGATGCGATCAATCGCCTCCACGCACGTGTTGGTTGCTGTGTCGTAACCAATTGTGTAATCTGTTCCGGCAATGTCGTTATCAATGGTACCCGGAATGCAGATCGATGGAATCTGAAATTCTTCATAGAATTTATGAAGACCGGTAAAGGTACCGTCACCACCAATGGCGATCAGCGCATCTATCTTTTCCTTGCGGAGATTATCGTATGCTTTCTTTCTTCCTTCCGGAGTTTTAAACTCCATGCTGCGGGCCGATTTGAGGATCGTTCCGCCACGCTGCAGGATATTGCCTACTGAACGCGCGCCAAGCTTCACAATGTCTCCGTCAATCATGCCTTCATAGCCGCGCATGATGCCAAACACTTCTTTCTTGTAATAGATGCCTGCACGAACCACGGCACGCAGGGCTGCATTCATTCCGGGGGCATCGCCACCGGACGTAAACACCCCGATTTTTTGAATAGAGTCTTTCATTCCAACGAATAGAACGGCATCAAAATTAACGGTTGGGTAACACTTTCCAACTCCGTTTAAATTAACCGCGTTTCAATCGTTTGAAATAGTTAATTAACCCGTTGGTGGATGAGTCGTGTGTCGCAATTTCATCCGCAGAGGCTAATTCGGGAAGAATTTTATTCGCCAAAACCTTACCGAGCTCAACGCCCCATTGATCGAAGCTGAAAATGTTCCAGATGACACCTTGCGTGAAGATTTTATGTTCGTACATCGCGATCAAACTTCCCAGCGTGCGGGGAGTAAGCTGTTTGAACATGATGCTGTTGCTCGGTTTGTTGCCGTCAAACACCCGGAACGGAGCATGAAACTCAATCGCATCGCTGTCCATTCCTTTTTTGCTCAATTCTTCTTCTACCTCCTCACGGGTTTTACCCATCATCAACGCCTCTGTTTGCGCGAAGAAGTTGGAAAGTAATTTGGTATGATGATCACCGACCGGATTATGACTAATCACCGGTGCAAGGAAATCGCACGGAATCATTTTTGTTCCCTGGTGAATCAACTGATAAAAAGCGTGCTGACCGTTGGTGCCCGGCTCGCCCCAGATCACCGGACCGGTTTGATACATCACATGATGTCCGTCACGATCAACCGACTTTCCGTTGCTTTCCATGTTTCCTTGTTGGAAGTACGCAGCAAACCGATGCAAGTATTGATCGTAGGGGAGGATTGCTTCTGATGCGGCACCGAAAAAGTTATTATACCAGATTCCCAGCAAGGCCAGAATCACCGGAATGTTCTTCTCGAACGGTTCATTCTTGAAATGTTTGTCCATCGCGTGGGCACCGTCCAGTAGCTGAACAAAGTTGTCGTACCCGATGGTGGCAGCAATCGAAAGTCCGATAGACGACCATAATGAGTAACGTCCGCCAACCCAATCCCAGAATACAAACATGTTTTCGGCCGCAATGCCGAATTCAGTTACCGCTTTTTGATTGGTTGATACCGCGACAAAATGTTTCGCTACATCTCCGGTTTGATTGGTTTTAGAAAGGAACCAGTCGCGGGCGCTGGTGGCATTGGTCATCGTTTCCTGGGTGGTAAACGTTTTGGACGCGATGATGAATAGGGTGGTTTCCGGATTGAGATGCTTCACGGTTTCCGCGAGATGCGTTCCGTCAACATTCGAAACGAAATGCGGAGTGATACCCTGCCAGTAAGGCTTCAGGGCTTCGGTTACCATGTACGGACCGAGGTCCGATCCGCCAATGCCAATGTTGACAATATCGGTAATGCGTTTGCCGGAGTAGCCTTTCCATTCTCCGCTGATCAGGCGGCTACTGAATTGTTTCATTTGATCAAGTACCCGGTTGATTTCCGGCATGACGTCTTTGCCGTCTACGAGGATAGGGGAGTTTGTACGGTTACGAAGCGCAACATGCAATACCGCCCGGTTCTCTGTTTTGTTGATTGCTACGCCACCAAACATTGAGTCAATGGCAGGCTTCAATTCTGTTTCCTGCGCAAGTTCGTTCAGGAGACGCAGGGTTTCCTCCGTGATAATGTTCTTGGAGTAATCCACCAGCATATCTTCAAACGGAATACTGAACTTTTGAAAACGATCCGGATCATCCTGAAAAAGCTCACGCATGTGCATAGCCTGCATGGTCAGGAAGTGGATTTCAAGTCGTTGCCAGGCTTGGGTTTCGATTGGGTTGATGGTTGGTAACATACTTCAAATTTAGAGTACCATAACGAAAAAAGGCAGTCAATTTGCTGCCTTTCAATGTGTTGTAGCGCGGGGGGGAGTTGAACCCCCGACCTTTGGGTTATGAATCCAACGCTCTAACCACCTGAGCTACCGCGCCAAAAGGCTGCAAACTTACAAAGTTTAACCAAATACTTCCAAACCGGGAATTGAATCAGATATGAAATATTGCCATGATAAAAATTAGGTGGTGAATATGGTGTCGCTATTTTGTTCAGGGCCGAAAATCTTATAAATTAAACCATCGACTTGCCAGATGCCTGAGAAAAAACTTTTTACTGCCGATTACGAAATACATGCTTCCGTGAAGATGTTGTATCCATACATTCAAACGGCAGGCGGTCTCTCGGAATGGTTTGCCGATGATGTTAAGATTAATAACATCAAGAAAACATTCACGTTTATCTGGGACCACGAAGAGCGTGTTGCCAGACTTGCCACGCATCGCACCAACCACTTTGTTCGGTTCGAATACCTTCCTGAAAATCCGGGCGATGAAGAAGATCCTTCTTACTTCGAACTCCGCCTCGAATCAAACGACATGACGCAATCAGTTTACCTGAAAGTCATCGACTACTCCGACTTCGAGGATCTGGAAGAGCTCAAGGATTTGTGGGACAGCCTCATTGAAAACCTCCGCAAGACCGTTGGGGGCTGATTTTTTATTTTTGATGCGTATTGGTAATCTTGCACGCTGCTCTGGCGTGATATTTGATTTTTTCCGGCTTTTGGCCCCATGAAAAAACTAGACAAGCTCATTCTTTCTTCGTTCATCGGTCCGTTCATCATTACGTTTCTGGTGGTGGTCTTCATCCTGCTCACCCAACACATGCTGAAGTACTTCGATGACATCATCGGAAAGGGGCTGGGAATGGATGTGATCGGGCGACTGCTCTTTTACTTTGCGATCTTCATGACTCCCGTGGCCATGCCACTGGCAGTATTGCTTTCTTCCCTGATCGCCTACGGAAACCTGGGCGAACACTTCGAACTCACAGCGGTTAAAAGCGCAGGCATTTCGTTGAACCGAACCTTGCTGCCCATTTTCTTCTTTGTGGTGATGCTTACGGTAGTTGCTTTTTTTGTCAATAACAACCTGGTACCGAAGGCCGCACTGGAGGCATACAGTCTTCTTTATGATATCAAGCAGAAAAAACCTGCGCTCGATCTCCGGGAAGGTGCGTTCTACAGCGGTATTCCCGACATGAGCATCAAAGTGAACAAGAAGTTTCCTGACGGTATCACCATTAAAGATGTGTTGATCTACGACCACCGCAAACATGACGGGAACCGGGATGTGACCATAGCCGACTCCGGTCGCATGTACACGATCATGCAGGAGCGCTACCTCAAGCTTGAGCTGTTCAAAGGTTATAATTATACGGAAGGAGCAAGTTCGCAGCAGGACTTGTCGGGGAAGAAGCGATCCACCAGTGGCGAAACCTTCAGCAGGAGCCAGTTCGCGAAAACCCAGGTGGTTTTTGACCTCTCCTCATTTCAATTGGAAACCACCGACCCAAAGCTCTTTCAGGGTAACCGAATGATGCGCAACATCAGTGAGTTACAGTCCGACATGGATTCGGTGGACCGGGAGATTTTAGAGACCCGGTTAAAGCATTATGAATACAGAAGGAACCTGTTTACCTACTTTTCTACGACCGATACCATGGCGCTTCCGCAGGACTTGCGTGAATACAAAGCAATCCGAAAAGCGCAGCCTTCTATACTGAGCCCCGATCCGGTAACCGTGGCACCTGTTCCTGTTGCACAGGTACCCGACAGCAGCAGCAAGCCAAAAGCGCTGGTTAAGCGCGACTCAGCTACATCGACCACCAAATCAACAACCCCTTCGAACGTGCAATCCGCTCCGCCTGTAACAAAGGAACGTGCCGCCAGAAGGGATCAGGAAACCCGACCCGGGAAGAAACTAAACCGGAAAATTGAATCTGCCGAAGTGCTGGCCGAGCGTGCACAAAAGGCCCGCAAAATTCCACTCACGGCTGCGCAGCTAGGCAGTAAAATCGACAGCATTTTCGCGTTGGATGGGAAACCAGAGATGTTCGAGAATGCAGCCAACAAGGCGCGTGGCGCGAAAAGTCAGATAACGGCAACGGCAGGTGAAGTTAAGGGCGAACTCGAAGACCGCAGGGTTTTCCAGATTCAATGGCATAAAATTCTGGCCAGCTCACTGGCCTGCATCGCGATGTTCCTGATCGGGGCACCGCTTGGCGCGATTATCAAAAAAGGCGGCCTGGGCGTTCCGTTCCTGGTGTCGATCCTCTTTTTCATCATCTATTACCTGTTAACCATGCAGGGCGAGAAATTGGCAAAAAAAGACGCTATCCCGGTTCCGGTAGGGGTGTGGGCTGCCGATGTGATCTTGTTCTTTATAGGCCTGTATTTCCTCCGCCAGGCGCGTCTGGATGCGCGTTTCTTCGAGGCGGACTACTACCTCATCCAGATTGAAAAGGCTAAAAAATGGCTTTCCGGCAAGGGGCTTATTCCGGGCCGGGCGGCATAGAAGAAATTCTGGTGATGTTTGGAGAATCCCGCGGTTTTGCCGTTATTTGCGGGCTGAAATAAGAGGAATAACATTTTTTAGAGATGCAATTAACTGTAGAATCAAAAAAGGCATTGTTTAAGAAGCACGGTGCCAAGAAGTCTGAGAAAGATACCGGTTCACCGGAATCTCAGATTGCCCTGTTCACAACCCGTATCAACCACCTTACCGAACACCTGAAAAGCAATAAGAAAGACTTCGGAACACAAACCGGTCTTTTGAACCTCGTAGGTAAGCGTAAAAGACTGCTGAACTATCTTCAGAATACCGATATCGAGAGATACCGGGCCATTCTTGCCGAACTGGATTTAAGAAAGTAAAAAATACCAAGCCAATCAGGGAACCTCATCAGGGTTCCCTTTTTGCATTTATAACACTACAGGTACGTCTGATTAAATGCGTGCCTGTAACAACCAATCTGTATGTCATTAAACGTAATAACAAAAAGCTGCAAGCTGCCGGATGGCCGCGAAATCTCCATCGAAACGGGTAAACTGGCCCGTCAGGCCGATGGATCTGTTGTATTGAAAATGGGCAATACCATGTTGCTCGCCACAGTAGTATCCGCACAGGAAGGTAAAGAAGGAGCCGACTTCCTTCCCCTGTCGGTCGACTACCAGGAGAAATTTGCATCAACCGGTAAAATTCCCGGTGGATTTTTAAAGCGCGAAAGCAAACTGTCGGACTATGAGATCCTCATCAGTCGCTTGGTTGACCGTGCGATAAGACCTTTATTCCCAAGTGATTATCATGCTGAAACTCAGGTGATGATCTACCTCATTTCCGGAGATCAGGATGGCCTGCCGGATGCATTGGCTGCCTTTGCCGCTTCGGCTGCATTGTCGGTTTCCGACATACCTTTCCAGGGACCAATCTCAGAAGTGCGCGTAGCGCGCGTAGACGGCAAGTTCGTGATCAACCCGACCATGGAACAGAAGAACCGTGCCGACATCGACCTGATGGTAGGTGCTTCAATCGAGAACATTCTGATGGTGGAAGGCGAGATGAGCGAAGTAAGCGAAGATGATATGCTCGAGGCGCTTAAAATCGCGCACGATGCCATCAAGGCTCAGTGCGAAATGCAGATCGAGCTTTCCAAAGCCACCAACAAAACGCAGAAGAGAACCTACAGCCACGAAGTTCACGATGAAAATCTGAAAGAAGAGCTTTGGAAGCTGTTGTACGATAAGGCATATGAAACTGCCGGGTTGTTAACCAAGAATAAGTCTGAGCGCTCCGATGCGTTCAAGAAGATCGTAACCGACTACCTCGAGGCGTTGCCGGAAGATTCTACCGTCAACAAGGATTTGGTAAAGCACTATTACCACGATATCCAGAAGAAAGCATCACGCGATCTGGCCCTTAACAAAGGGGTTCGTCTGGATGGCCGTAAGCCAAATGAAATCAGACAGATATGGAGCGAAGTCGGATATCTTCCGATGCCGCACGGATCTGCCTTGTTCACCCGTGGTGAAACCCAGTCATTGACATCGGTAACACTCGGTACCAAGCTTGACGAGCAGATGATAGACGGTGCAATGATCGAAGGATCAAGCAAGTTTATCCTGCATTATAACTTCCCGGGATTCTCTACCGGTGAGGTGAAGCCAAACCGCGGTCCGGGCAGACGCGAAGTGGGTCATGGAAACCTCGCATTCCGTGCCTTGAAGAAAGTGCTTCCGCCTGACGAAAAGAATCCATACACCATTCGAGTAGTATCGGATATTCTGGAATCAAACGGTTCATCATCCATGGCGACCGTTTGCGCGGGTTCGCTTGCGCTGATGGATGCCGGTGTTCCGGTTTCCGGACCAGTATCGGGTATTGCAATGGGTATGATCTCCGACAGCAAGACTGGTAAGTATGTGATCCTGTCAGATATCCTCGGTGATGAAGATCACCTGGGCGACATGGACTTCAAAGTTACCGGTACGGAAAAAGGTATCACCGCTTGTCAGATGGACCTTAAGGTTGATGGATTAACCTACGAAGTTCTGCGTGAAGCGTTGTTGCAGGCAAAAGAAGGCCGTCTTCATATCCTTAACGAAATGAAGAAGACCATCTCGGCTCCGCGTCCTGACCTGAAGCCTCAAACACCACGTGCTGAAACCCTCACGATCGAGAAAGAAATGATCGGAGCGGTGATCGGACCAGGCGGTAAGGTGGTTCAGGATATTCAGAACACAACCGGTGCTACCGTAGTGATCGAAGAAGTGAATGGCAAGGGCATTATCAATGTGTTTGCAAACAATAAAGATGTGATGGAGGCAGCGCTCAGACGCATCCGCGCGATCGTAGCCGTGCCTGAAGTAGGGCAGGTTTACGATGGTAAGGTGAAGTCGATCATGCCGTTTGGAGCCTTCGTGGAATTCATGCCGGGCAAAGACGGTTTGCTGCACATCTCGGAAATTAAGTGGGAACGCCTCGAAACGATGGAAGGCGTGCTTGAAGTAGGTGAGGAAGTGAAGGTAAAATTGATCGAAGTCGACAAGAAAACCGGTAAATTCCGCCTTTCCCGCAAGGTTTTGATCCCAAAGCCTGCAAAAGAGGAAACCGCTCCGAAACAATAGCCGTTAACAAGGAAATTGACAGGAACTAACTTTAACCACTATATTGTTACACAAACGAATTTAACCACTGAATGAGACAGCTTAAGATCAGTAAACAGATTA
>JAEUUJ010000070.1 GCA_016786495.1 Cyclobacteriaceae bacterium | reverse complement strand
ACAGGGTGATGCGATTAAAACCGAGGCAAAATTTATTCCCGAACCGGATGGTTTTTGCTATGCATCAGAATTGCTGGAGCATGTGGTAAACATGAACAAAGGTGTGTACCTCGATGAAGAGCTTCACGAGCCATCGCCTACTGACTTCTGTATCGGAGTGGCTGGGTATCCGGAAAAGCATTACAATGCACCGAACCTAAAAACGGATTTGAAGTATCTTAAAAACAAGGTAGATAAGGGTGCGGATTACATTGTTACGCAGATGTTCTTCGACAACAAAAAATACTTCGAGTTTGTCGATAAATGCCGCGAGGCAGGAATCAACGTTCCGATTATTCCGGGCATTAAGCCGCTTACGACGAAGTCACAGCTCACGATTCTTCCACAGATATTCCATATCGATTTGCCGGAAGAGCTTGCAGACGAAGCTGACAAGTGTAAAGACAACGCAGGCGTGAAGCAGGTGGGTATCGAGTGGGCTATTAAGCAGTCGAAGGAGCTTATCGCCTATGGTGCGCCTACCATTCACTTCTATTCCATGGGAAAGTCAGACCCGATTTATAAGATCGCGAAGGAGCTTTTCTAACGTCCGCAGCCGGACGATTCTGTCCAGCAAAGAACATCACTTTTGGTCAATTAGCGCTTTTTGGCGCTGAATCGACCTATTTTGTCATGGCATTGGCCTTGTAATGGAATGCGGCAAAAGATACTCTCCATGCTGCTTAATTACTTCAAGATCGCATTCCGGACACTCCTCAAGTTCAGGGGCTATGCATTCATCAACCTGCTCGGGCTTGCGCTCGGGTTAACGGCTGGTATCCTGATTATGATCTACGTGCTTGACGAAGTTTCGTACGACAAGTTTCATGCAAAAGGCGATCGGATTTACCGTGTAACCACTGCCTTTTATGCTGCAGGCGACACCGATCAGAATGGAGGCGAGCACAATGGCTGGCCTGTCGGTAAGGTGTTGGTGCGCGATTTTCCGGAGGTTGAGTCGGCTCTGTACACGCGGAGCGCATCTTTTCTGATGATCAACTACAACGACAAGCGAATTCGTCAGAATATTCATTTTATGACACCGGAGTTTTTCGACCTCTTCTCGTTCCCGCTGGTGAAGGGAAATCCCGGCACGGCATTGCGGGACCCGTATACGGTGGTGATCACCGAAGAGATGGAAAGGAAGTACTTCAATGGTGATGGGTTAAATAAGACACTCGTCATGGCTGACACACTGAATATGGTCGTGACAGGCGTGTTGAAAGATTTACCCGGCAATTCCCACATCCGGTTCGATATGCTTTTGTCGTTCGAGACTTTTCGTTCGTTGAATTCTTACTTTTCATTCGACAACGATGACGGTTGGGGAAATATCAACATGCGGAATTACATTCTGTTGAAAGAAGGCGTGGATGCGCAGGCGTTTTTCAGAAAGGCTGAAAACGTCTATATGGATCATGCCGCGGAGCGTATGAAAAGCTGGGGCGTAACAGCCAAACTTGGTTTTGAACCATTACCTAAAATCTACCTGCATTCAAAAGCGGGCAACGGATTGGGTTCGCTTGGCAGCATCGACCGGCTTTACCTGATGTCGGGCATTGCTGCATTTGTGATCATACTGGCGTGCATAAACTTCGTTAATCTGGCAACCGCGCGTTCGGTGTATCGCGCGAAGGAAGTGGGGTTGCGTAAAGTAGCGGGTTCCACCCGTCAGGGATTAATCCGGCAGTTTCTCAGCGAGTCGTTTGTGCTTACAATTGTTGCGCTGGTAATTGCTATCGCGTTCACAGGATTGTTTCTGCCTGTATTCAATCAATTGCTCAATAAACAATATGCGATCGGAACCCTTGCCAGTGTTCAGATTATCGGAGGCATTGCCATTCTCGTGTTAACGGTGTCGCTGTTTGCAGGGTATTACCCTGCACTCGTGATGTCAGCTTTAAAACCGGTTGATGTGCTCAAAGGTAAAATGCAAAGCAGTGCGCGGGGAATTCAACTTCGCAGGTCGCTGGTGGTATTCCAGTTCATCATTTCCGCCATCCTTGTTGTAGGAACACTTGTTGTGATCGATCAGCTCCGGTTCATGCAGCAGCAAAATCTTGGCTTTGATAAGGACGCAATTCTGGTGGTTAATGCGGCACGCGTGAACTCACCCAATCCGGATGCATTCGAAACACTGAAGAACGAGTTAAAGAAACTTGCGCTGATCGAGAATGTGTCCAAGACGAACGCGCTTCCCGGACATCCCGGCTGGGAGGGACAGGTTTCTTATCCGGAAGGAAAAACCGGTGACGCTGCGGTAAGTGTGGAGTATATGGCAGTAGACGAAGATTATGTAGGTTCACTCGGCTTGAATCTCATAGCCGGAAAGGGTTTCAGTAAGGATCATGAGGCCGACATGAAGGAAGGCTTGATCCTGAACGAAGCAGCGGTGGCTGCGTATGGCTGGTCGAGCCCGCAGGAAGCACTCGATAAACGAATTGAATCTCCGTCCGGTCAGCCCGAAGGAAGAGTAATCGGTGTGGTGAAAGACTACCATCAGAAGGGTTTGCAGCAGCGAATCGGTCCGATGGTGATGGATTGTGCTCCGAACTACGGCTATTTATACGCAATCAGATTTAAGGCATCCGACACACAATACCTGGTGGGCGCAGTTCAGGACTTGTGGAAGAAGTCGTTCCCCGGCTACGACTTCAACTATTTCTTTCTCGATGAAGATTTTGAAAAACAATACCAGTCGGAGCAACGGCTTGCAAACGTGTTCACACTTTTTGCAGTCGTTACCATCGTGATTGCAGCGATTGGGTTAATCGGACTGGTTTCCTTTATGGTTGTGGCGAAGACAAAAGAGATCGGCATCCGGAAAGTGTTGGGAGCAGGCGTACTGAACATTACCCGGTTGTTATCCAGAGAGTTCATTGTTCTCGTGATTGTAGCGAATGTGCTCGCGATACCGCTCGCCTGGTATTTTGCGGGCCAGTGGCTGAATACATTTGCGTATCGCACCACCGTGAACCCGCTGTTATTTCTCTGGACCGCGCTCATTGCCGTTACCATCACCATGTTGGCCGTCGGGTATCAAACCATACGGGCGGCTTCGGCCGACCCGGTTAAGTCGCTTCGGTACGAATAAGATAGTTTTCGCCAGCGTTGTAAGGGCCGGTTGCTTTCGCGACTGGCTCTTATTTTTTGTTATCTTGATGAAAATTTAGCGCATGAAACTTGTTTCCTTTGCCTTTATCGTGGCTGCACTGTTAACTACTCAGGATGTGAAAAAGAAAGTAATCTTCTTTGGCGATTCAATCACCGAAGCCGGTGTGAAGCCGGGTGGGTATGTTCTGAAAGTTGCGGATCTGGCAGCAAAGGAAAACAAGTCGGCTCAGTATGACTTTATTGGGTCCGGAATTGGCGGCAACAAAGTGTACGATCTGTACCTGCGGCTGGAAGATGATGTGCTGAGCAAAAACCCTGACGTGGTGGTGATTTACATTGGCGTAAACGATGTATGGCACAAACAGTCGCACGGGACCGGAACGGACTACGATAAGTTTGAAAAATTTTATAATGCGCTGATTAAAAAGATTCAGGCGAAAGGCGCCAAGATTATCCTCGCCACTCCGGCTGTCGTGGGGGAGCGTACCGATTTCAGCAATGAACTGGATGGCGACTTGAATCGGTACAGTTCACTAATTCGTTCCATTGCCCGGAATAACAATTTGCCGCTGGTCGATTTGCGCAAGGCCTTCCTTGAGTACAATAAAGCTAACAACCCCGAAAACAAAGAGTCTGGAGTTCTCACTACCGACAGGG
>JAEUUJ010000080.1 GCA_016786495.1 Cyclobacteriaceae bacterium | reverse complement strand
TTTTTTGAGCAGATTTTTTCGATGTCATCCGGCGTATAGCCGCGTTTTAGAAGTTCAAAAATCAAATTGGGGTATTTTGACACGTCTTCTAACCCGGTAGGCAAATCCCCGTCTACACCATCATAGTCCGACCCGATCCCGACATGATCTATTCCGGCAATCTTCACAATGTGATCGATGTGATTCGCCACAATTTTAACATCGGTTTTTAAAGACGGGTTATCTTTTTCGAATTGTGAAATGATTGGCCGGGCGAGCGAATCATCCATTGTGAGTTTCTTTTCGGCCAGCAACGCCTCAAGTTTTTTGCGATTCTTGTCGTTCTGATTTACAACCACCGAATCGAGAAAGGCGTTGTAGAAGTTGATCATGATCACACCGCCATTTTCACCCATCTTTTTAATCATGTCGTCGGTCATATCCCGTTTAACCGTTGGCGCAAACGCGCGGCAGGAAGAGTGTGAAGCAATGCAGGGAACTTTCGTAAGGTTCATAACCTGATAAAAGGTGCTGTCGTGTACATGCGAGATATCAACCATAATCCCGACACGGTTCATCTCTTTCACCACTTCGATGCCAAACGGGCTTAATCCGCCCCACACTTGCGTAGTATCTCCGCTCGAATCACAAATCTGGTTGTTCTTGCTGTGCGACAAGGTGATGTAGCGGACTCCGCGGTCGTAAAAATATTGTACGTTGTTAAGGTCGTTTTCAATCGGGGCGCCATTCTCCATCCCGAAAGGCAATGAAAGTTTACCTGCTTTCGTGTTAGCAATAATGTCATCCGGTGTTCCGGCCGGCGCAAACTTGTCGGGATGTTCACGTACAATGCCGTCAACCATGTCCATCAGTGAATCGGCGAGCGCTTTTGCAACTCCGGGTTGTTGCTGTTCGGTTGGAATGTAGATCGACATAAAAGGAGCATCGAGCCCGCCTTTTTTGGCGCGTTCATAGTCAAAGTCACCTTCTTCCGAGCGGATCGGAATGCCCAGGTATTCCTTCTCAAGCCTGAAATGACTTACTCTCAGGCGATAGGGCAAATCAACATGACCATCCACCAGGATGTATGCCTGCGCCAGCGAGTCGGCCACACGCATAAGTTTATCATCCGGCATGGATGCATAATCGATTTTCTTTGATGTGCAGGCAGCGAAAACTGCTATTAAGCCGATCAGAAAGTATTTACTTTGCATGGCGTTGATTTTGACTCAAAGTATTCAAAAATCCAGCGCGTTACAAAAGCGTTCGATGAACAATCCGAATACAAGCGATTTACCCCTCTATACCCGAAACCAGTTGGCGTTGCGCAATGGTCAGGATAAACCGCAAATCTGGATTGCTTTAAACGGAATCATTTATGATGTGACAACTTCGCGCTTGTGGCGCGATGGCAAGCACTACGAACATTGGGCCGGCCAGGATCTTACACACGAGCTGAAAGATGCACCTCACACCGAAAAAGTGTTCGATAAATTCAAACCCATTGGACGGCTGGCGCCTGATACTTGAGCGGTAATGCGTAATTTTGAAATATGATTTTAATAGCCGACAGCGGAGCGTCTAAAACAGACTGGAGAATACTTGATGGCAAGGGAAACATCGAGCAGGCTCAAACCATCGGATTCAATCCGTACTATCAGCCCATTGAACAGTTCGACCAGGAAGTGCGTGAAGTATTGGTTCCGCAGGTGAAACAGCCGATTGAGAAAATTTTTTATTATGGAACCGGCTGCTCATCCGATAAAAACAGAAAACTGATCCGGAACGTACTGGAAGTTTTTTATCCGGAGGCACACATTGAAATATGGCATGATTTGCTGGCCGCGGCCCGTGCGCTATGCGGAGAAGAGGAAGGTATCGCCTGCATCCTCGGTACCGGGGCTAACTCGTGCTATTATGATGGAACACGAATAGCCGATAATGTAACCTCGTTGGGGTATGTGTTGGGCGATGAAGGTTCAGGTGCCTATCTCGGAAAGAAAATCGTAGCGGATTACCTGAGAAGAGATCTTCCTGAAAAATTGTGGGATCAGTTTAAAAAACGATTCCCGTTCGATCGGGAAGAGATTTTAGACAAGGTGTATACCCAGGAAATGCCGAGCAGATTTCTGGGCAGTTTTTCGCACTTTATTTTTCAGCATATAAAAGAGCCCTATTGCTATAAACTCGTGTACGACAGCTTTGCCGAATTCTTCGAAAAAAATGTGATGAAGTACAACGGTTATAAGAACCTGAAGGTCCACTTTACCGGCTCTGTAGCGTTCTATTTCAGCGATTTGTTGCGCCAGGTGGCGAACGATAAGGGGATCACCGTGAAAAATATTCTGGAAAATCCGATTGCCGGGTTAACCTTGTATCACCAAAAAGATTTGAACTGATTGTGAACACTACCGAATCATCTTCCAATTACACCAACCTCGAGCAGATGAGTGTGCAGGAGCTGTTACACAACATCAACCGGGAAGACAAGCGCGTGCCGGAGGCAATCGAGAAAGTTATTCCGGCAATCGGGAAACTTGTTGACGTGATCGCTGAGAAGATGAAGGCGGGTGGCCGGTTGTTTTATATCGGTGCCGGAACAAGCGGCCGGTTGGGCGTTGTAGACGCTTCGGAGATTCCGCCAACGTACGGCATGCCGTTCGATCGGGTGATTGGATTAATTGCCGGGGGTGATCAGGCAATCCGCAAGGCAGTTGAGTATGCAGAAGACGACATACATCAGGCCTGGAAGGATTTACAGCAGCACAACATTTCTGATCAGGATGTTTTAATTGGCATTGCCGCTTCGGGCCGCACGCCTTATGTCATTGGCGGGTTGCAGTCGGCACGCAAGAACAAGGTAGTTACCGGTTGCATTGTCTGTAATCCCAATTCAGAAATTGCGAAGCATGCCGACTATCCGGTGGAGGTGATCGTAGGCCCGGAGTTTGTTACCGGAAGCACGCGCATGAAAGCCGGTACGGCCCAAAAGCTGGTACTGAATATGATTTCCACCACGGTGATGATTCGCCTGGGCCGCGTCAAGGGGAATAAAATGGTCGACATGCAACTGACCAATAACAAATTGGTGGATCGCGGTACGCGCATGGTGATGGATGAACTGGGCATCGATCAACAACAAGCCGAAGCGTTGTTAAAAGAGCACGGTTCTGTTCGCAAGGCTGTTGACAGTTTTCGCAAGCCGTAGCGCCTTGCCCTGATGCCAATCCCCAATCCCTAATGCCTAATCCCCAACCTCTAATCCCTAACGCAGTCAGGCTTTAAATTTGCGGAGCGATCGCCATGCATCAAATCGAACCCTACTATAACTGGCTGAAGTACTACAATCCTGCGAAGGATCCGCAATCTCCTTTTTATGGAAAGGAATATAACTTCGATCAATACTCCGAAACCATCTACGGGTACTACATCGATCCGGCCTGGGATTTTATGGGTTCCGATACGTTGTACATGAAAATTCTGTACACCGATTATGACAAAGGCTTTACGGTGATTGAATTTTTGGGTGAATGGAATGATGCGATCAACAACGACATCATGCACCTGAAACGCAACGTGCTGGATGTGATGGTGCGGGAAGGAATCAACAAGTTTATCTTAATCGGGGAGAATGTGTTTAATTTCCACGGGTCTGACGACAGCTATTACGAAGAGTGGTTTGAAGACGTGGAGGATGGATGGATTGCCGCGGTGTCGTTTCCCGATTTCATCCGCGATGAAATGATGAAATATAAAATCGACATGTACGTGAACATGGGCGGTACGCTGGAAATTACGCAATGGCGAACGATGCGGCCGGAGGTCTTTTATGAAATTGTCAGCCGCTTGATTCAGAGAAGGCTTAACTGAACATGCGTTACTTCCGCTTCCGCGGGAACCAGGTATTGTCGTTTCGTTTCCAGTTCTTTACACAACACGCGAGTTCGCCTTAGTTTGCCTTTCTGAAAAAATCTCTTCTGAAACTTAAAGATGCTGCCTTCCGGCAGATCGGAGAGGAGTGTTGCTTTTCCGGCATGCGCATCAAAATTTCGAAGCGCTTTCGTGAGTGTTACATCTGCAAACGAGCTTGCCTTCGGATTTTCCATGTGGTCCATCAGGGGAATGAGAACTTCTTCCGGGAAAATATCCGGTTTCAGCATCGGGGCCATCAGTCTGCGGAAAGCATATTTCCAGTGCTCACCATGCGGTTCGGCATGGCGGCTGAAGTTTAAGAACACAAACAGGTGTGCAACTTCGTGGATGTAGGTTATCAAAAATGAATAGGGATTGAGATCACCGTTCAGCGTAATCTGCGGACGCGTGGCGTGCCCCTTACTGGTGAAGTCGCCAATCTTCGTTAACCGGCTTTTGACAATTTTTAGCGTGAAGGGTTTTTCCTTCCAGAGCTGCAGGCAATAGGGTGCAGCAGC
>JAEUUJ010000072.1 GCA_016786495.1 Cyclobacteriaceae bacterium | reverse complement strand
TTCTTTTCGATCTCCGGAAAATGAACCGTGTCGAAAACTTTCCCCTCGCGGTCATTAAACGTAGCGAACGCCATCGGCACACCGGCACGGGTAAACGTAGGCTTGGTTGTCACGCAGTAGCCAAGAATATGAACTTCTTTTCCAATGCTTTGTTTTAAGTCGTCTGCCAAAATCCCGCGCTCCGGATGTTCAATCAGTTTAAACGGGTTGCACAACGGGAAGCCCAATAACTCAATCTCATCGAAGGCATCTTCAATTTCATTGCGCTGCAACACTGGTAACGGATATTCTTTTGGATCGGTGTCAAAAAGGTCAACCGTAGTTTTGGTTTTGCTTTTGGAATCACTGAACCAGAGCATGGCTTCCCACAACAATTGTTGCTTGGTTTTATGAATAAACCGAAACGCCCCGATGCGGATCAGAATCCGAAGCTGTTCCAGCCCCAAGTCAATCCTTCGAAGAAAATTGTCGAAACTTTTATAAGGGCCGTTACGCTCACGTTCGATCGAAATATGCCGCGCAACTTTTGTTTCCAAACTCTTTAGATGAACAAACCCAATGAAGATACGCTCGCCATAAATCGTAGTCAGGTATTCACTGTTGTTCACGCAGGGTGGTTCGATAACGGCTCCGTTCATCCGTGCCTCATGAACATAAAATTCGGTGCGATAAAATCCGCCAAAGTTGTTGATCACGCCAACCATAAACTCCAGCGGAAAATGCGCCTTTAAAAACAGGCTTTGATAACTTTCCACCGCATAGCTGGCGGAATGACCTTTTGCAAACGAATACCCGGCAAAGCTTTCAATTTCATACCACACGCGATCGGTAATGTGCTGCGGATATAGTTTCTTACAGTTTTCGAAAAATTGGTCTTTCACGCGTTGGAACTCTTCACGCGACCGGTATTTGCCCGACATGCCCCTGCGTAACACATCCGACTGTGTCAGGGTAAGTTTGCCGAAGTGATGTGCAACTTTGATGACATCCTCCTGGTATACCATCACGCCAAATGTATCCGCCATCAGTTCATCCATCACGGGGTGAATGGATTCATACAGAATTCCCCGTTTTGTCATGTGAAATCTCTTAATGTACTCCTGCATCATACCTGAACTTGCCACCCCCGGGCGAATGATGGAACTTGCGGCCACCAATGTCAGGTAATCATCACATTTGAGTTTCTCGAGCAGCATCCGCATCGCGGGCGATTCAACATAAAAGCAACCCATGGCTTTGCTATGGCGCAGGAGGTCTTTTATTTTTTCGTCTTGTGTAAATTTTCGGAACTGGTAAACATCGGCATCAATACCACGATTACGCTTTACATGTTTTACCGTTTCTTTGATGTGACCAAGTCCGCGCTGACTGAGGATGTCAAATTTGTAAATCCCGAAATCTTCGGCCGCGTGCATTTCGAACTGCGACACGGGTAAACTCTTCGGAGGAAACTCGGTGGCGGTGTATGCATAAATCGGCTTCTCGGTAATGAGCACACCTCCCGCGTGAATGGAAATATTGGCTGGAAGTTCAAGTGATACGATGTATCGTGCGTAGCTGAAGATCAACTCGGCAATATGATCGCGCTTCATCGACATCTTTCGGGTATCGACCAACGTATCGATTTCCTCTTTTGGCAAACCAAATACTTTTCCTAGCTCGCGGAGCACAGATTTCTCCTGGTAGGTGGTATGTGTTCCGAGTAAGCAAACATGATCATAACCGTACCGGTTAAAAATGTACTCATAAATCGCATCACGGTTATCCCACGAAAAATCAATATCGAAATCGGGTGGCGTTACGCGCTCTTCATTCAGGAATCGTTCAAAGTATAAGTTGAGTTCGATCGGATCGACATTCGTAATACCCAGACAAAACGCAACCGTACTGTTGGCCCCGCTGCCGCGACCTACAAAATCATAACCTTGTTTTTTTGCATGCTGAATTAAGTCATAGGCAATCAGGTAATAAGCAGTGAACCCTTTGTTTTGGATGATTGCGAGTTCTTTTTCAATGTGCGATTCCCATACTTCGGGCTGATTTTTGTACCGCACAGCAAATCCTTTCTTTGTCTCCTCGCGGAGATAGGTCACGTCTGCCTCCGCTGATCCCGAAAACGACTTTTTATTTTTATCCTCACCCTGCGCACAATCAATGCTGCATTGGGCGAGCAAAGCTTCCGCATTTTCTGCGAGTTCGGGAAATGAATCAAAATGCTCCCGCAGATCATCTGCCGGCTGCATAAACTCCTCTTTCAGTGCCTGGAAATGTTCAGGCAACTTGCTGAGAAGGGTATTGTTGGCAATACTTCGCAACAACCGGTGTGTGTTGAAGTCACGCCAGATTAATTTCTTGTTATTCGAGGGTTCGGTAAACGGTGGTAGAAATGTTACCGGCTGCCAAAGCACAAACTTGCGACTGAATTCATCGCGTGCCGGATGTGCCCCGTACGCTATCAGTTGATGCTTACGGATGCCAATGAATTCGTTCGTGCGTAACTCTTCCGGTTCCACTGCCCCCAGGGCATACACGACAAAAGCATGGTCAAAGCGTGGAGCGCGTTGCGGAAAGGGTTTGTCTTCCCGATTATGATGTGAAAGAAACCGATTAATCTCTTCAAAACCTTCGTTGTTTTTGGCCAGCGCAATGAACAAAAAGTCGTTGCCGTTCCGGAACTCTACGCCAACGGCGAGATCAAGATTATAGGGTTCTTTGTCAAACTTGGTTTTCCCGTTTGCCAGGGCACGGTTCTCATGACACATGCGCAGCATGTCGAGCCACGACGAGGTGTTATTGATTTCTGTCAGGGCGATTTTATGGATGCCGCAGCGTTTGGCTTCTGCAAACAATGCTTTCACAGGCAACGTGCCGTACTTGAAGCTGTGTCCGGTGTGACAATTCAGATACATCTGTTGTATCTGTGTGATTACGAAAGGGGCAATTCCGTGTAGTAGCTCCACCGGCCATCGTTGCTGCGAAGCACCGTAATCGATTCGCATTTGAACGAGTTGGCGTATTTGGTATTGCGAATGGCGGGCCAGAGTTTATTGAAATCTTCTTTGTTGAGATTTTTGGCAAGTGTGATATAAGGGAGGAGGTTTTCTTCCCCCGTGAGCTTTCGCATGAGCTCGCACACGGAGTTTTTATTAATGATATTCAGACAGATGGTATGATTCTCTCCGTGCCGTAAAACATACAGGCCGTTGATGTAAATGGTAAAGGGTTTAAAACCGGAGAGCACATTGTCGGCAATGTGATAAAGCATGTTGTCGCTGTGCACATCGCGGTATTTGATCAGGGAGATATGCGCTTTCGAAAATTCGCTTTCGTACGAATGTCCGAGAATTCGCCTGAACCGCTGCTTAAAAGACGAAACGTCTTTGGCAATGGGTGTCGGGGGTGAAATCAGAAGAAAATTGTCAGTCGCCTCTTTCATAATCGTTTTTTCTTTAATGTCCTCGATCCTTTTTTGTTTTTCTATCCCCGTGCGTGTCTCACGCACCGATTTCAAATACTAATCCCAGTCCCCAGGTCCGTGTCCCACGGACCGGAAACCTCCACGGTCTTAGAACCTTTCCCCGTAATGCGTCAATATTCCAAACGTATCAACGCCCCTCTCATAAAAAGATGCTGACGACCAATGATAGTCCTCAGGCTTTGTTGCAAGATTCCAATGACTTTGAAGAGGATTTAAATGGATATAATCAATTTTCTGTTCAACCTTCGGCTTTGAATCCATTAAAACTGCCAGCGCATCCCGTTGCCA
>JAEUUJ010000071.1 GCA_016786495.1 Cyclobacteriaceae bacterium | reverse complement strand
GATTGTTCAGGTGCGTGACGATGAAGACCGGTACAAAACATTCAAGCTTACCCAGGATACACGCGTTCGCATTCTGGCGATTGGTGAAGGCAGCGATGGCGACATGGATGATTACGGGTGGATTGAAAACACCGCCACCGGACGTACGGTTTGGGAAATGACCTATCGCAGCACCACTCATGCCGGAGGCGCAAATAAGAATCGGATGTTCAATGACGTGATTATACTTCCGAAAGGTGAATACCGGCTGCACTATCAAACCGACAGCTCTCACGCTTACCGCGACTGGAATGCATCGCCTCCGAACGATCAGGAGCAATACGGCATTTCGATATTCAAAACGAATGTGAACGAATAAATGGAAGAGCCCGGTTAAGCCGGGCTTTTGTTTGACTGATCGGCTGAACATTACTGAACTCCGGGCTTCTGTTGAACAAAAGCTCATGCCCCGTGCAATTTTCAACTGCTCATACCTCCTTTCAACGCAGTTTTTCCGCCATCAGCAGTTTTCGCTGACGGAACGAAATCGTTTCTCCGTAAGATCGCTGTGAGCCAATTCCCCCGGTGGTTCTTTTTTGATTTTCTGAGATGGAAACGAGTACGGGGGTAATTTTTTATTGTGATGATGACGATGACGACCTGATGATGTTTACCGACATTATCCGGCAAATTGATCCGCAGCTTCAATGCGTTACTTCGAACGACTGTGAGGATGCACTTCAACTGCTCTCAAGCGGAACCGTTTCGCCCGATCTGATTTTTCTGGATATCAACATGCCTAAAATGAGCGGCATTGAATTACTTGCCTGGCTTAAGCGATATCACGCGCTGCAGGATGTTCCCATCATCATGTACAGCACTTCCATCAATAAACGCGAAACTGACTACTGCGTGGAACTGGGGGCGAGTGCAGTAATTCCGAAGTTATTTAGCCTGGAGGAATCCATAAAGCAATTACACGAGACGGTACATGCGCACTGGCCGGTAAGAGCCAAAAAAGAATAATCAGCGGGTTGTGATAAGCGCTTTGAGCAAAAAATTGTCGCGCGAGCGCGCTGGTGCAAGCGATGGCCAGTCGGTAATGATAATTTTTTCAATCACCGCTTTAAGTTCGCTGTATTTTCCCGGTTTCACGACATAACAATCTGCTCCGCTTTCAAAAGCTGCATCAATGGTTTCGATGTCAGACGAAGTCGACATCACAGCTACAGGCAATAAGCCAAAACGGCTTCGGATAATCTTAAGGCATTCGATTCCACTCATGCCCGGCATGTTCACATCCATGACCACCACATCGGGCAATGCATGTTGATGCGCTACGAGCAGGTCGAGCAACTGCATACCGGTGGGAACCACGCGCAGCGTACTTTCTTTGCATATCTGCCGTAACGCTTCAGCAAAGAGCAACTGATCGTCATTATCATCTTCCGCTAAAGCAATGAATTTCGGCATACTACTATTACGCCTCAAGGTAGCGTATTATTGCGGCTTTCGCGTGATATGAGAGGTTTTATTGGCCTTTAGCCGCGCTGATGCGGTGAGTTACCAAAACAGCAGCCATTCAAACCTGAAAAAAGACAGCTCATGTAAGATTCTGATGCCTACCCGTTGAGCAAGGTTTGGAACCGATCGGCAAACAGGCCCACGTGATACCCATCCATAAGCGCATGATGCACATGAATGGAAACCGGAAGCGTTAGTTTCTTATTTTCCTCCGTCATTTTACCGAACGAGATCTTCGGAATCGAATCGTTGAATGAAAAACTGCGTGCATGCGAGAGCGCAGTAAAGTTGAGCCAGGGAACAGACGAATAATGAATCACATTCTCTCCCGCTACGGCCGGAACGAGCCCCGTGCTCTTCTTCACGTCTTCAATCACCACGGCTGCGTGCCGGTGGAACGTTTCGAAGTTTTCGTGATAGTCAAGGTAGGCGAACCCAAACGTTCCGTCTGGGCGATTGATGGTGGGCGAAGCGTTAACCTGATCGTAAATAAAAACATCCTCACCCGAGATGCGATAGCGAAACGGCTCGGTTTCGTTTGCCGCCACGAGCGACTGATGAAGGTAGTAAAGAAAGAACGAAGCATTCAACGACTTGGCCTTCGCATATGCGCGGGTACAATCAACCGGAAGGGTGACACCAAAAAAAGGTTCTTCAAATTTCCGGAAGAAATTAAAGTGATCTTTCCGCGGCCAGCGGGCGATGTCGAGGTGCTTTTTCACGAAGGCAAGATAATTCAAAACGAGTATATTTGGACTTATACTTCCTATGCCTGTTCGTACGACAAGAATGTTTCTATCGGCTACGGTTCCCGTGATAACCGCGCTGCTGATCGTGGTGATGTTCCGGCCTCACACAACCGAACCCAGGCGAAAGAGTGGATTATTGAGGTTTGAAAACTTCGAGACAGGTGATATCATCTTCCAGGTCTCATCTTCTGCACAAAGTCAGTTCTTTCAGGAAGCCACGCATTCACCCTACAGTCACATCGGAGTGATCCATCGGGAAGGGCGAGAATACCGGGTGTATGAGGCTGTTCAGCCGGTAAAACTCACCAACCTGTCGGAGTGGATCAAGCGCGGTGAGAAAGGTCATTATGTTGTCAAGCGGCTGAACGATACAACGCTGTTAACACCGGCCGGAATCGAACGCCTGAAGAAGAGTTTAAAAAAGCACTTAAATAAAGACTACGATGCCTATTTCGAGTGGACAGACGACAAAATGTACTGTTCGGAATTGGTTTGGAAAGCGTACGAAGAGGCTTTCGGAATCCGGCTTGGCGAACCGAAGCTCCTTCAGCATTTTGATTTGAGCAGTGATCTGGTAAAAGCTAAATTGAAAGAACGCTACGGAGACAAGGTTCCATTAACAGAAAAAGTAATTTCACCTGCCGAGATATTTAATTCAAAAAATCTGGTGGTTATCGCGCAGCAATAAGATACCCCGGTTTACGTCAGCGTAACAGTTTGAAATACTCCTGCCAAAAACCTTATTTGCCTTCATGACTACCCCACTTGCCAAAAAACGCATCGAATCCATTGACGTTGTACGCGGAATTGCCATGGTCATCATGGCACTCGACCACGTTCGGGATTACTTTCACATCGGAGCGAATACTGCCGACCCGCTGGACCTCACCACCACCACAGGCTTTTTATTCTTCACCCGGTGGATCACACACTTCTGTGCACCCATTTTTATTTTCCTTTCCGGAACATCCATCTTTTTACAAAGTCAGCGTAAAACAAAGCGGGAACTTGGGGTTTTTCTGGTGAAGCGTGGCCTCTGGCTGATCGCTGCCGAGTGGTTGATTGTAAGTTTCGGCTGGACATTCAACATCAGCTACTCAATTATTCCATTCCAGGTAATCTGGGCCATTGGTATCAGCATGCTGTTGTTTGGCGTGTTAGTGCTGATCAACATTCCTTATAAGTTGATCTTTATACTGGGCGTGGTTCTGGTGGCAGGTCATAATTTACTTGACTTCCCGGAAGCAACTCCCGGCTTTCAGGCCAATTTCTGGTGGGATCTCTTCCATCACGGAGTATTTGTGCCTTACCAATATGCCCCGAATCATGTTGCGTTGCTGGTGTATCCTTTCCCGGCCTGGATGGGTGTGATGATGCTGGGCTATTGCGCAGGGATTTTGTTTACTGCCGCCTATACGCCTGAAGCGCGTAAGAAAATACTGGTACGCATTGGCTTCGGTCTGATTGCGCTGTTTGTTATTGTGCGATTCACCAATGCATATGGCGACCCGGCAGACTGGTCGGCACAGAAGAACGGGTTCTTCACTCTGCTTTCGTTTGTTAACGTAACCAAGTATCCGCCCTCGCTCCTGTTTCTCTGCGTAACACTCGGCCCTGCGTTGTTGCTGCTGGCATACATGGAGAAAATCAAAAATGCGTTTACCGACTCGATGGTTGTGTTCGGTCGCACGGCCTTCTTCTATTATATTATTCACATTTATGTAATCCACGTTGCCGCCATGATCTGTTTCTTTGCGCGGGGTCATTCGTTTGCCGATGCCGCGAATGTGGGTGAACAGTTTCCGTTTATGTTTGTCGCACCGGGCGAAGGCTACAGTCTCGGTATTGTTTATCTCGTGTGGATTTTGCTGGTGGTTGGCTTATACCCGCTTTGCAAGTGGTACGACCGCTACAAGAGCCGGCATCCGGAGAAGTGGTGGTTAAGTTATGTATAAGGATCTGCTATTGCTCCGCCTCGTTAGCCTCCCACTGCACTCAGGCTGAACCTCGGTTAATCCCGCACCATTTTACAGCTCAGGCTTCCCATCCGTCTTAACACGAAAAAAAGATTAAAAATTTTGCGTAAGTAAATACTTACCTATATATTTGTAACCAGATACTTACATATTATGGAAACCCGCAGAGATGTATTCCAGGCGATTGCCGACCCGGTGAGGCGTGACATTTTGAACATGCTCACCCACAAGCAACTGAACCTGAACTCGATTGCCGAAAACTTCGACATCAGCCGGCCTGCCATTTCGCAGCACATAAAAATTTTGACGGAATGTGGATTGGTGACGATCAATCAACAGGGACGTGAACGCTACTGCTACCTGCAACCCAAAAAAATGAGCGAGGTAAGCGACTGGCTTGAGCCATTCCGCAAACTCTGGGAAGAACGGTACACAAAACTTGATGCGTTGCTGGAGAACATGCAAGCAAACCCACGGACTAAAAAACCAAAACGAAAGAAATCATGAAAGCGAAACCCGAAACCAACATCATAGCCGAGCCCGGTCGCATGGACGTTTCCATCGTGCGGGAATTTGACGCACCGCGTGACCTGGTGTTCAAGGCGCATGCAGATCCGGAACTAATCAAACAATGGCTGGGGCCGAAAAAGTACGAGATAAAAATCCATTACTATCACTCAAAATCGGGTGGCTCCTATCGCTACAGCGTGGTTGACAAAAGCGGCCATGCGGTGGCAACGTTCAACGGAGCAATCCACGAGGTGACTGCACCGGAACGCATCATCCAAACATTTGAGTTTGAAGGATTGCCGGAGCGCGGCCATGTAACACTCGACTGCACCACGTTTGAAGCACTGCCCGGAAACCGCACGCGCGTTACCGTGCATTCCGTATGCCGCTCACAGGCCGATCGCGATGCCATGATGGCAAGCGGGATGGAAAGCGGTGTGAACGAAGGCTATGAAAAACTCGATGCGCTGTTGACGAAGACCGCTTAGAATTCTTAAAAAATTGATTCACCTTAAACACTACGAATATGAAACCCGGATTGCTATTTGACTTTATTGTAAACAAGGAAAATTTAACCGTAACCGTTCGAAAGGAGTTTGCCGCTCCGCAGAAACTCGTGTGGGATACTTTCACCAAGGCCGAGCTGCTCGATCAGTGGTGGGCACCTCAACCCTATTCTTCCCGGACAAAGGAAATGAGTTTTAAAAAAGGCGGCCGCAGACTCTACGCGATGGTTAGTCCGGATGGCGGACAGGAGCATTGGGCGATTCAGGATTATCGCGACATCTCTCCTATCTCAGGCTACAAATACTTCGATGCATTTTCTGATAAAGACGGAAACATCAACCCAAATGATCCGGGCTCAGAGTGGAACCTGACGTTCAGCGAGAAGAACGGTATTACCACGGTTGACATTCTCATCCAGGCCAAAACGCTCGAGGACATGGAAGCAACCATACAGATGGGCTTCAAGGAAGGATTCACCATGACGCTAAATTACCTGGACGAGTTGCTGATGAAGTTGAACAAGTGATCATTTCATTTTACCAACCCGATGGGCTGTCATTTTAAGAATGTCAGCTTATCGTGGTTCAGGTAACCCATTCCGTTTTCAGAAGTCAGAAACAAAAATTCACGATCTCCGAGGAAATGAATCTTTGTAACATTCATTCCAGGTCCAACCGCCATCTTCTGACCTTGCCCCCACGTTAGCCTGGGTTTATAGTAAAGACCTTTGCAGAAAAGGTTGCCGGAGAACATTGCATAGAAAAACCCATCGCTTGAATAGTACAGCAACTGGCGTGTTGTTTGGTCGAATGCTCCGGGACCGATGTACTCTCCTCTGTCAATCCCCGTTTCCATTTGCTCGTGAATCTCTTCCGGCTTAATCAATCTATCATAAATTACGCGTGCTTTGTGATTCTCTATTGCCAGCATGGCGCCACTAACCGAGAAATGCGCCAACCCATTCGTTGCGTAAATCGTCTTTTTTGCACCTTCGAATACACTCATTACCGGCAACCGCGATATCCGAACGCTGTCAAACAATATTGGATTGAATTTCCGTGTGGTCGTATTGAAGCTTATCAAATTGCCGCCCCATTCGCCATAGTCAAAGCCAATCCAGAGATTATCCGCAGAATCGACCAGTGTGCAGGATGGTTTATACCAAAACCTGGGAATGACAAAGGGATTGTTAGGAAGTGAGTCGGGAAAAAACTTTTGCTGAGTGTCCATACTATGGATTCCATACGAGGTGATGGCAAACACTTCACTTTTGGAATTTATCGCTAGCCGATGGATTACACTGTCCAGCCGGCCTGCGAGGTTGAGCTTTCCGGTGGCATCATATCGATAGATATTTTTGTCTCGTTCAACAAAATAGATGTTGTCGTCTTTATCCAACGCTATTGCCGAGATGCGTGAACGGTCTGTTAATCGTTTCGCAAGCCTGCTTCCGGGTTCCCAACGAAACAGTTTTCCACTCTCGCTAAGTGCAACAACGCCTTTGCGTGTTACCACAAAATCGCGGTAGCTGGCATGCGTGTTGAAAACGGTGTCGACCACGACTGAATCCAGTGGCTCCCACACCTGAGTCCTACAGGGATCGGCCGGAGGAATGTCAAGAACCGGTAAATTCTCGATTGATCTTTTACAACCAAAGACCAGCAGCAGCATTGCTACCAGGCAGAATAGCGAGCGGACGTTCATAACCAGGGTTTGCTTTTTAACGGCTGAGAGGATTTATTAGTATGCAGCTAGCGTTGGCTACACGTTTGTGGCTCCCAAAAAAACCGACACCTTTCTCTTCAACTGCTGACTTACGGGTTATCACTCACCCGCCAAAATCTTTTCCCGTTGAATGTGACGCGATTAAAATCATACTTAGCGGTGTCAACGGCAATTTCGGAAAGTGTGATGGTTTGAAAATCCTTGAAACTGATATCCTTTTTTTCGCCTCCTTCAATGTAATAATCGGAAGCGCACGATCCTGCACCGCCGGTCGGTACACGCTTACCGCCAACAATAACCGACTTCGTGAAAATTGATAATTTGAGTTTGTCGCCAAGAATTTGCCATGTGCCGGAATAGCCAATGGTGCGCTTGTCACAAATCATCTCGTTGTATACAAACCGGAAACTTCCATCCGACATCAGTTTATAATGATCCAAATACCCTGATCCGATGTCAGGCGATTCCTGCCAAACACCAACCATTTCATCGGCGGTTATAGGCTTCTGCCCGGATGTTTGTACAGACAGGGAGGTTGTGTCTGCGGAATGATCAGAGTCAGCAGCAGCCTGCTTCTTGCGCGCGCATGCGCTAACTAAAATAAGAACCAGCAAAACGAACAGTCTCATAGCAATAAATTAAACAAGGTTTCTTAACGATTCATCTCCCGGACATCCGCGACAAACTTCAAAAACGTAAGTCGCTTTTCACACTCGGGGCAAAATTTATCTTTTACGACCTGGGGGTTTTCGAGTTGCCTGATCATGTTTAAACCCCCGAAGCTTAATTTCGTATTGGTTCGAATGCCGAAATACCCGGGCTTGTACGAACCAAAATCTACAGCACAAAAGTCACATAACGTTAGCCGCAACGCTTTATACACCTCGTACACGGTATACGTGTGAATTTTCTGATTGAAGTCATCGATCTCTCCGGGCTTTGCGCCACAGTCGTCACACGGCGCGCATTCTCGTACGTCCAATTCACCAAAACAAACGGGGCATTGTTCCATGGAAGTGTCTACCGGTCCTTCGGGGGACGTTACCGATACCGGTTCACATTAAAATTAACAGAATAAATGTTTTCCTCCATCCTTCCGGTTTCGGTCTTGCGCTGCCGCGCAAAATACAAGCGCTTTTCTTTTGCATGTACGAACGGACAAAACTCAGCAATTGCCGAATTGATCGGAGCACCCAGATTTGCGGGGGTCGTCCATTGATCGTTCTTCCGAAACGAGATCCACAAATCTACTTCCCCCAACCCGGTACTGTCGGAGGAGAAGTAAATGATGTAGCTTCCATCAGCAGCAATGAATGGATTTGACTCGCGTTCAGCTGTGTTAACGGGCATTCCAATGTTTTGTGGCTTCTGGTATTTACCGGCATTTAATTCTGAAAAGTAAATGTCGGAACGGCCGACGTTGTTGTCGTTCTCTTTCATGAAGTAGACGGTACCGTCTGTGGTCATGGATGCGTACGATTCCGACACTTCGGAATTAATCTCACCGGGCAGCGCATAAGGTTCGGTCCAGCCGGTTGGCGTAAGCGCTACAGCCCAGATGTCGAAGTCTTTGCGGTCGGGCATGCGATGGGTATTACGGGTTGACTGAAACAGTACCTTCTTACCATCGGGTGTGAACACGGGATCAATGTCTTTCCAGGTTCCTGATGTGGTTGAGAAAGATGCTACGCGTGGCGCTGACCATTTCCCTTTTGTTTTCCGCGACTCCATTATCTTAAGGGTATCGCGTTTTCCGTTGGATTGCACCCACAATGCTACGCGGGAGTCGGGCGACAGCGTAAAGCCGAATACGCCTCCGTTAGAAATCATCCCAGGTTCCACCAGTTTCGGTGTTCGTTGTGCGGTTGCTAAGGATACGGCACCCACAAGAATGCATAAGAATAAAATTTTCATCGTTGATTTTATCAGGTCTATCGGGACTAACGTGAATTGCCGATCCGGGTTTGTCAATACGCTGTTAAAATTGAATCAGAACGAGATTTAGTGGTTAGTTTCAAACGCTTGATGTAACGTTGCGCACCCGGCTCCTGCCCGAGAGCACAATGACCTTGCCCTTTCCATAACATTCCACTCCCTGCGGTGTTTAATGAATATCCCAACCTGATCTGCTTATGAAAATCCTGCTCACCGGCTCTACCGGCTACATTGGCCGAAGATTGCTACCTGTTTTAGTGGAAGCCGGACATCACGTGGTGTGCCTCGTGCGCGACCAGCGCAGGTTCGACTGGGATGACTTTACGCCCGAATTCCTGAAAAATGTTACGGTAATCGAAGTGGATCTCAACAACGATCTGCTGCCGCAAACAATCCCCGCTGACATCGATGCTGCGTACTACCTCGTGCACTCGATGAGTTCTTCGAATCCGGACTTCAGCTCGGCTGAATCACAATCGGCACAGAACTTTGTACGCATTGTTAATGCTACCCGCGCGCAACAGATCATTTACCTCAGCGGCATTGTGAATGATGCAGACCTCTCGGATCATTTGCTGTCGCGGAAGAATGTGGAAGACATCTTAGCGCAGGCCAACGCTCCGCTTACAGTGTTACGTGCCGCAATCATCATTGGCTCGGGCAGCGCTTCGTTTGAAATAATCCGCGACCTGGTGGAAAAACTTCCCATGATGATCGCACCCAAATGGCTGAAGACGCGCTGTCAGCCGATTGGCATCCGGAATGTGATCGAGTACCTGCACGGTGTGATTTTAATTCCGGAAGCCTACAACCAAACGTTCGACATTGGCGGAACAGAAGTACTCACCTACAAACAAATGCTCTACGGATTTGCCCGCGCGAGAAAACTGAACCGGATGATTATCACGGTTCCCGTACTCACTCCGAAGTTATCTTCGCTGTGGCTTGTGTTTGTCACATCAACCACGTTCTCGCTGGCGCGCAACCTCGTGAACAGTATGAAGAACGAGGTAATCTGCCGCGATACCCGCATTCAGAAAATTGTTCCCACAAAACTGCTCAGCTACGAGGAAGCCGTACGTCTGGCGTTCGACAAGATCAGTCAGAAGAGTGTGATCTCGAGCTGGAAGGATTCTATCTCACTCGGTACGCTCGATAAAAACTTTCTCGACAATGTGCATGTACCCGAACATGCGGTGTTTACCGACAAACGAAATGTTGCCTTTACCCGCAACCGCGAGGAAGTGATCAACAACATCTGGTCGATCGGAGGCAAACGGGGCTGGTATTTCGGCAACTGGATGTGGCGCATTCGCGGGCTGATCGACAAGATGGTTGGCGGTGTGGGACTGCGCAGAGGCCGCAGAAGTGAAACGGATCTAAAACCGGGAGATGCACTCGACTTCTGGCGTGTGCTCGTGGCTGACAAAGAAAACGGACGCCTCCTGCTGTTCGCTGAAATGAAACTGCCGGGTGAAGCGTGGCTGGAGTTCAAGATTAAAGAGCAGAACGGCACGCAAGTATTATATCAAACGGCTACGTTCAGGCCACTCGGACTGTGGGGCCGCCTCTACTGGTACCTCGTGTTGCCATTCCACGGACTGATCTTTCCACTTATGGCGAAGGGGATTGTGGGGCGGTAATAGTTAGTAGGTAGTAGGTAGTAGGTAGTAGGGATTAGGCATTAGGGATTAGGGATTAGGCATTAGGGATTAGGGATTAGGCATTAGGGATTAGGCATTAGGGATTAGGTATTAGGGATTAGGTATTAGGCATTAGGGATTAGGTATTAGGGATTAGGGATTAGGTATTAGGGATTGGGGATTAGGGATTAGGTTTTGGATAACTATTTGCCCGAATGTTCTTCGCTGCTAACGCAACCGTTTCTTCGATTCGCTTCTGGCGCGTCTCGGGTCTTTTAGCATTTAAAATCCATTGGAGGATACCGCTCTTGGCAGATTTCGGGAAGTTCTCCCAATTCTTAAACGCTTTTTTGTTCCGGGCGAAGCGTTGTTTAAGGTCGTCAGGGAGGGTAATACGCTCTACTTCGTCTAAGGCGGTCCACGTTCCTTTTTCTTTTGCGATGCGAATCATTTCCAGTCCTGCGGGTTGCATCTGGCCCGCTTTGATCAGCCGTGCTACTTTTTCTTTGTTAATCTTGCTCCAGTTGCTTTTAGGACTTCGCTTCGCGAAGAACAGGTAATAACTCTCCGCATCGCGTTTGTTTGGCTTACTGTCGATCCACCCAAAACACAAGGCTTCGTCTACCGCTTCGGGATAGTATACACTGGGTGTTTTACTTTCCTTCCGGTAGATGATTAACCAAACGGATTTTTGGGACTGATGATTTTTCTTCAGCCAGGCCCGCCACTCCTTTTGCGTTCGGGCATGAAATGCAGGTATGTTGTTGTGAACTTCCATATCGGGTTGGACGTTTGTGCTTGCTTATCTCTTTTCGGCAAGCCACCTGATGGCCTGAATAACGCACTCGTCTTTTTCTGTTTCCGGAACAACTGCAAAGGGTACTTCTACATCTACCGGGATGTTCTTTTCATATACGGTTCCGTTCCGGTCGCAATAGATGCCGGTGGATATCACTAAAATAACTTCGTTGCCGATCACATCCCAACCATCGTTGGTGGTGTATCCGCCTGTT
>JAEUUJ010000026.1 GCA_016786495.1 Cyclobacteriaceae bacterium | reverse complement strand
GCAGTAAACAAGTTGCGAAAGGTTAACAATGGAATTGGCTTTATTCCATCCAAGGCCACCGTTACCAATGGTCTGGCCGTTAATTGGTCTTATGCGCTTGACGGGTATTGCGACTACCGCGATTCATTGCAGATCAATGGGCTTTATCTGAATATCGGACCGTTTCCGGCTGTTGTAGCCGGATTCAGCGCTCCCCTTTTACTGTTCTACGTGAAGGAGGCTCTCCGGATGGATTCGGTACCTGAAACGTACACGGCCAAACATCAACTGAATGGTTTGGCCATTGGGTTACTCGAAATGGGCGAAGATTTTTCCTTCCGGGGGTTAAGCGTGGTGGCAACCTACCAGATTTATTCAGAAATGAGAGGTATTTCTATTTCAGGGTTAATGTCAAGGAGCAACGTCTTGAATGGCGTGTCCGTGGCGGGTTTAAATACACAAACGGGAGTCGGTAACGGCTTGCAGGTCGCATTGATTAACTCGGCTGTCGAAATTCGTGGCATACAAATAGGCTTGTCGAACAGCGCGTATCGCATGCGCGGGGTGCAAATTGGTTTATGGAACCGGATCGGAAAGCGCGGACTGCCGTTACTTAATTTCAGCTTTTAACGCGCTAATTCTTCTCGAACTGCTTGTCAAGCGGACCTTCGCGCTCGAGATCCTGAACAATTTTTTGATCGAGCGGAGTATCTTTAATCACGTTGTATTTACTCCAGAACTTTTTGTTGTACGAACCCTGCTGATACTGCAGTCCGTAGTTACTCATCTTTTCAACCGAACTGATTTGATCGTCCGTGTGCGGATTTACCTGGTTAATCAGCAGCTGCTGAAATAGCTCCGTATTAAATTTCACCTCGTTTGTTTTGGGATCGTACCAGTCGACTTTCGATGTCACGCTGATGTAATTCAAATACATCTTTCCTTCAATGCGTTTAAAGTCGATCGTCTTTTTAATTCCGGTGAAACGGCTTGCCATATTTTTCTTCCGCCCCGGAATCTCATCCGATCCCGTGATTTCGAACTCGAGGTGAATAATCGAGTAGTCCGATTTCTCCACAAATATTTTAAGCGAGTATTCTCCGGTATAGGAGATCACAAAGATCTCGTTTCCGTTGAAGTACGAATCGCGGTCGCGTTTCATAACAGCATACATTTCTGCCCGATCTTCAATTTGCCGGTACCGGATCGTGTTATGCAGCAACAGGTCTTCCAGTAAATTATCCTGATCAAAAAATGAAGTGAACTTGTTTTCGTACCCTAAACTCTTCCGTACCTCCAGCAGGCGAACGCCTTCCCGCAGCTTGTGTTGGTTGCGCGGTCGTTTATAGTTCTCGTCATAAATTTCCACGGCAGCTTCCAGTAACGAGATGTATGTTCCGCCAACTTTTTTAATGTCGCGATAGAAACCTTCCATCAGAAAAGGTTCCATCGGATAGTTTTGTTCAATCCGCGCCAGCGCCCGTTGTAAAATATCTCCACCCGTTAATGAGTCGCGAACGATAACTTCATTCAGCAATTGTGAGGAGCTCTCGAGCGCTACCAGCAGCGGTTCGTTTGTGTGAATTGCACTTACCGTCGACTCGAAACTGCGGTAGCCCAGCATGCTAATGACAAGTGTTTTCTGACTTAAGCTCGCCGGAATGTGAAAGTCGAAATCTCCCTGCGCGTTAGTAACGGTACCGATCGTTTCGCCCTTTAACCAAACGGAAGCGAAGGGCAGGGGCTCTTTGGTTTCAGCATCGGTCACCTTTCCGGATATGGTGATATCCTGCGCAATGGCTGCGCCCGGGCAGATGATCGAAAACAGGAAAATCAGGTACCGCATATCGTCTCGAAAGATGTGGAATCGAGCAGTTCTTTCAAACCCGGGACCGGATTAATCCGCATTTTTGGTTTTTTATCGTACAAAAACCTGAATTAACGCGTTTGTATTCTTCTGCGTAACTTTAGTGGCCATATTGCATCGTGAATATTTTTGACCAAATACCGCGCATCTGGAAACGGGCCTACCTGCTGCTTTGCCTCTGGTATTTGATTAACTATACTGTGGGCGCGGTGCTGAAGTGGAAGATCGACCTGCCAACAAATTATTCTTACTCGAGTTATGTTTTTTGGAACGGCTTGTACTTGTATGAAGCGCTGTGTGTGCTGATTATCCTCATCCTGTTTTATTCACACTTTCTTTTTCAATTCAGGTTATACATTCAGGTAGTCGGGCATGTAGCCGGGGTAATTACCTTCTTCCTGATCATGGGTTCGTTCTCGTATTATCTCGAAGACTACGTAGAAGGGTACGTTCATTTTTATAACTGGAAGGAACACTTGCTGGGGTTGTTGAAATGGGAGGGTTTGCATTTTCATGATCAGTATGTGATTACGGTAGCGGTGTATTACATTATCCGGTACTTCGAGCACATGCAAAAGCGCGAACAGGAGAAAGGTGAATTGGCGTTGAAGAACCGCGAGATGCAGTTATCGTTGCTCAAGTCACAAATCAACCCGCACTTTCTGTTCAACACACTGAACTCAATTAATACGCTTGTAGGTTCGAGCAAAGAGCAGGCGCGCAAGGTGATTACCCAGTTGTCGGATATCTTCCGGTATGCGCTTGATTCGCATGGCGATAAACCTGTTAAGCTTGTGCAGGAACTTGACTTTATCGACAACTACATTCGGATTCAACAGGTGCGATTTGGCGACCGGTTGAAATTTGTGAAGCAGATTGATTATACTTGTCTCGGGATCGTTATTCCTCCTATGATCCTCCAACCGCTGGTTGAAAACTCGGTTAAGTATGGCATTGCTCCGAAAGACGAGGGCGGCACAATTGTTGTGACCGTCAAGCGGATTAATCAAATGATCTTTTTCGAAGTAAAGGATGACGGGTTGGGAATCAACTCCAAAAAGATCATGGATGGAAATTCAAGCGGAGTAGGAATCCGGAATACCGATGAGCGCCTTCGCAGCACGTTCGGACCCGGATCGGGATTGAGGATACATTCCAGCACATGGGGATATTCTGTCAGCTTCTTTATTCCCGTGATGGAGGAAAACCGTATCGTAAACACCGTAGAGGAGGTTAAACGGGAAGCGGTATAAAATTTTAACTAACGTAGTATTTTAAATAAGCAACGATGAACATTACCTGTTTAATTATTGACGATGAACAACTGGCTCGCGATCTGCTAAAGGAATATATTGAAAATACTCCCGAGATAACCATTGTGGGAGAGGCCGACAAAGGCAAAGACGCAGTCGAGATGATCGATAAACTCAAGCCCGATTTGATTTTCCTCGATGTGCAGATGCCCGGCATGACCGGCTTTGATGTGCTTGACGACATTGAACATGATCCGTTTGTGATCTTTACCACCGCGTACGATCAATATGCGATCAAGGCGTTTGAAAAAAACGCAATCGATTATTTGTTAAAGCCACTTGATCAGGAACGCTTTAAGGCAGCCGTAGACAAAGCGATCAGCCGGATGAAGCTGGAGCAAAATAACGTGGGCGAATTGCTGCGAAGCATGAAAACCGACAGCAAGACTTCGTACGACTCACACATTTTTGTTCAGAAGTCGGAGAAGTTGTTAAACCTGCCCGTGGAAGAAATTATGTTCCTCGAAGCATCGGGCGACTACACCATTCTCACAACCAAGAACGACCAGTTTGTAAGTTCTTCCGGTATTGGAAAGCTGGAGGAAATTCTGAATCCCGATACGTTTATCCGCGTTCACCGCAGCACGATCATCAACATCAATTACCTGAAGGAAATTGAAAAGCACTTTAACGGCGGTATGATTGTAAAAATGCAAACCGGAAAAAGTTTTCCGGTGAGCCGCACCTATGCGAAAGTGATCCGTAAAAAGGTCGTTTAAAACTCATTTTGATCAGCCAATAAAAAACCCTGACTCATGCAGTCAGGGTTTTCTTTTTTTTAGAAGCGTGAATGCGCTGCGCTTAGGTTAATTTTTGGCTGGGACGAAGAAATCGATCCTCTTCGGGGTTAGGTTTGAACAAAACGTGGAAGCTATTCGCTGCGCAGCGATTTAACCGGATTCACCGCAGCAGCTTTTACCGTTCGCAACCCAATGGTGATTGCAGCAATCAGGCCGATGATCAATCCCGCGAGAATGAACACACCTGCTCCCGGACTAATCCGGTAGGCGAAATCCTGCAGCCATTGTTGCATAAATAAATAAGCAACCGGAACAGCAAGGACACCCGCGATGATGATCAGGATGAGAAATTCTTTGGAGATCATTCCTACAATGTTGTTGACCGATGCGCCCAGTACTTTGCGAATGCCGATTTCTTTAACCCGCGTTTCAACCGCAAACGATACGAGTGCGAACAGCCCCATGCACGCAATCAAAACAACCACCAGTGAGAACGCGAGGAAGATCTGGCCACGCTGTGCATCGGCTTTATAAAACCCTTCGAAGCGGTTATCCAGGAATGTGTACTCCAGCGGATTTTCCGGATCGATCTTGTTGTTGATCGCCTGAAGCTTTTCGATCACACCGGGCCAGTTATTGGTTTTTACGTTGAGTGTGTAATAATCAATTCGCTGAACCGGGGTATTCGGAGCCACAAAGATGATCGGCTTCATATCCGTTCGCAGTGACTCGAAGTGGAAATCTTCAACTACGCCAACAACTTCCGCACGGAAAACATTTTCCAAGGGCTCGATGCTTCCGCCCCAGCGCACAACAGGGATTTCAACTATTTGTCCGACAGGATTGGTCAACCCCAATTGCTTCACGGCAAGTTCAGTAAGAATGACTTTTGTTGAGTCGGCCGGACCGGTATTAAAATTCCGGCCTTCTTTTAGTTTGATGTCGTACGTTGCCAGGAAGTCGTTGTCGATCCCCACATAAATCATCTCTTTGCCGGTCGGCTCGCCTTGCGGCCTCACGGTAGCAACCGGGAAACTTTTCCATTCGCCCGGCACACGCGTAGATGTGGAGACACTAATCACTTCCGCAGGACTTCCAAATTCAGCTTTTATACTTTCAAAATTTCTGCGCAAGCGGCCGCTGTTAATGTCAATTACCACCAGGTTCTCCGTTTCAATACCGATGTCTTTATTGCGCAGGTAGTCCAGTTGCTCATAGATCACCAGGGTGGAAGAGATCATAATAATGGAGATGGTGAACTGCGCCACGACCAGCATTTTGCGAAGCGGCAAACGCGAGTTGCCAACCCGGATTTCTTTTTTCAATGCCTCTGCGGGTGTCATGCGTGCTGTGATGAACGCCGGGTAAAGTGCCGCCAGCAGCGCAGCAATAAACAACACACTTAGAATGCCGGCAGCCCAGGAGAGTGGCAATGATGTGAGCGCGAGTTCCTTATCGGTGAACTGATTGACAGCGGGGAAAATAATCTGAAGAATGACCAGCGCGAGCACCAGTGCAATAGCCGAAAGCACCACCGAATCGGTAATAAACTGGGTGATGAGTTGCACGCGTTGCGCACCGAGCGTTTTGCGGGTTCCGATTTCACGGGTCCGTTTAAGCGCTGCTGCAGTAGAAAGGTTCATGTAATTCAGGCAGGCAATCAGCAGCAACAAGAAACCAATGCCTGCAAACATGTACAGGTAAAACGAGTTCATGCCATTGGGTGCCGCATCGCTGTCCTGAATATTGGCCGAATTCAAATGAATGTCGGCCAGCGGTTGCAACGTGAATTCACTTTTGAATGCCCGTGTTGCCGGGTAATGATCTTTCACCAGTTGGGTAATTCTGGGTTCAACCGCCTGTTGCGTTACCGGATCGCGAAGTTTTAAAAACGTTAGATACGAGTTACTTACCCAGTCGGATGAAATAAGGTCCTGATACCAGGGAAACATGGATGGCCAGCTTGAATCCGAAAAGATCACATCAAACTGGAGGAACGAATTCTTTGGAAAGTCTTTCATCACACCGGCTATGGTAAATTCTACGGGTTTATCGTTGCGGACAACACTTGTCCAAATTCGTTTACCCAGAACATCGGTAGTCCCGAAATATTTTCGCGCAAGTGACTCCGATACGACAACTACGTCTGGCGGAACCAAAGCAGTTTTCGGATCGCCAGCCAGCAAGGGAAAATCAAAAAACGAAAAGATGTTCGGGTCGGTTATCGTAATCACTTCATATCCGCGGTTAGCCGGGTCGTTCCCCATGGTGAGCCGACCGATAGACGAAATGCGCAAGCTTGATTCGATTTCCGGAAACTGCGCTGCTGCTTCCGGGCCCACCAATGCTGCTGTAGTGGCCACATGCCGCATTGCCCCGTCATCCATTTTTTCGTGCTGCAGCACTCTGTAAATGCGCGATGAATCTTTATGGAAAAGATCAAAGCTTAGTTCATCGTGAATGTACAGGCTTAATAGTATAAAGCACAGAAACCCAAGTGTAAGACCGAAGATGTTGATGAAGGAGAATGTTTTATTCTTCATCAACTGGCGGAACGATATTTTAAAGTGGTTGGATAACATAGGAGATACGAGATTTGATTTTTTTCGCTTAGCAAACGGTTTTATAAATCCCAGTACAGTTCGGCAATAGTCCCAGCGGGCTTTTGAAACCGATGATTTTTTGCACTGGTATAAAAATTCTTCTTCCAGATCGCCTTCAACTTCTTCGAGAAAGCGCGGATCGCAATACAGCCTGAGCAGTTTCTTTGCCCATGCCGGTGGCTGGGGTGTGTGGTTATCTTCCATCGCTCAGGAGTTTCGTAAGCCGGAAATCATGCCCCACAAGTTTGCCCGCACCGACTGAATTTCTTCAAGGGTTTTTTGTCCGTAGAACGTGATGGTGAAGAGTCGTTTTCTCCGGCCGCCCCGTTCGTGCGTGGGTGCACTCATTTTTGATTTGATCATGCCTTTGTCTTCAAGCCTTTGAAGGGAGGCATGTACCTGATTCAGCCGCACCGAACGGCCTGTTTGTTCAATGATCTGATGCAGGATGGTTACACCATACGCATTGCCTTCCAGCAGCATAACGGTTAACAATACGATTTCTTCGAATTCGCCCAGGGATACGCGTTTCACAGGTTATTGACGATTATTTCCATTTTTGCTGATCTAATACTGTACCAGACTTTTTACAGCCTTTTTTCGGGCGGATTTGCTGGTTTCAGGAATTGATATCGTTCGGAAGCGTACGTTCGCGATCGTTTTTAAACCACTTGACCGGGAAGATCGAACCGGAAAACCGGAGCGATCACCGGCTCTGGAGTTTTTGACTGAAAGCCTTCGGGTTTTTAGTAAACTTACACATCGATCAACGTACCTAAGCCCATGAAACTGTATCGCTGCCTCCCGGTTGTATTCATCGTTTTCTCTTTTTGCCATCCTGCATTCAGTCAAACAGAGTCTTCTGTTACCGAAGTTTATCCGCTGATGGTGCAGCTTCGTGCCGACCGGGGTAGTCTGGAGCGATTTTATTTTATTGAGAACTCTCCTGAACGAAGAGAACGCTTTAAAGTTTTTTATCAAGATTACCTGAATAAACTCGAGCAACTTCCGTTTGAGAAGATGGCTACAGGTGGCCGGGCCGACTACCTTCTCGTGAAGCGCGATCTCGAAAATGAGCTCGCCTTGCTCAATACCGAAGAAAGAGAAATGAAGGTGATTGAAAAATACGTAGCACCCGGTGTTCCGATTTACGAACTGGAAAAGAAACGCAGGCGCGGACTGCATCTCGAGAGTAACCTGGTTGCCAGTCAGCTTGATGAGGTTAACAAATCCATCCGCGACATCATGAAGAAACTCAAGCAAGATCCTAACCTGACGCGGGAAGTAGCCTCACGTGCAGAAAATGCGATCAATGGTCAGAAGGACGCGCTGCAGAGTGTGTTTGAGTTTTACAACGGTTATGATCCGCAGTTTAGCTGGTGGGTTAAAAAGCCCTATCAGCGCCTCGACAGTACGCTCACCAGGTTTGCGGCCGCGTTGAAAGTGAAAGTTGACGATGCGTCTTTACCGAAAGATGACGGCAGCGGCATTATCGGTAACCCGATCGGGAGAGAAGAATTGCTGCGGCTGCTTCAATATGAGATGATTCCCTACTCACCGGAAGAACTGGTGGAAATCGCCAACAAGGAATTTGCCTGGTGCGATGCAGAATTATTAAAAGCTTCGCGTGAAATGGGTTTTGGCGACAACTGGAAGCAAGCTCAGGAAAAAGTAAAGCAAACGTATGTGCCGGAGGGCTATCAGCCCGAGGCGATGTTGAAACTTTATAATGAATCGGTCGATTTTCTGAAAAAAAATGATCTCGTTACGATACCGCCTATTGCCGAAGAAACCTGGCGGATGCGGATGATGTCGCCCCGGCAACAACTGATCAGCCCTTTCTTTTTGGGTGGCGAAGTGTTGCAGATCGCATACCCCACCGATGACATGTCGCATGACGATAAACTGATGAGCATGCGGGGAAACAATCCGCACTTTTCCCGCGCCACAGTTCACCATGAATTGATTGCAGGACATCACCTGCAAGGCTTTATGAACAACCGTTACAAGGCGTATCGCAACTTTCGCACTCCGTTCTGGACGGAGGGCTGGGCATTGTACTGGGAGCTGATTCTCTGGGACATGAAGTTCCCGCAGTCGCCCGAAGATAAAATCGGGATGCTCTTCTGGCGCATGCACCGGTGTGCACGGATAATTTTCTCGCTGAACTACCATCTTAATAAATGGACTCCGCAGCAATGCATCGATTTCCTGGTTGACCGGGTAGGACATGAGCGCGCTAACGCAGCAGCAGAAGTCAGGCGGTCATTTACCGGAGGCTATGGCCCGTTGTATCAATTGGCATACATGACCGGTGCGTTTCAGTTTTATGCGTTGAAGAGAGAGCTTGTTGACAGCGGTAAAATGACCTACAAGCAATATCACGATGCAGTGCTGCAGGAAAACAGCATGCCGATTGAAATGCTGCGAGCAATTCTGACCAATCAGAAACTCACGAAAGATTTCAAGACCTCGTGGAAATTTTATAGACCCTCACCCAAATAAAGCATTCGCTTGAGACAACAAACAAAAATTCGAGTAGATGTCTTTTCTGGTTCGGGTGAGGGCCCCACTCATTAATGTTTCACCGCACTCACCGCATTCCGGTCGTGTTTATACCGGAATACAAACGGGAAGATTAATCCGAGTACAAGGGCATAGCCTGCAAACGTAAACCAAATGCCTGGCCAGTCTTTAATGCCTTCTGCATTCGTGAAGTAGTCGACAATTTTGCCGGCAATTATTCCACCAAGCAATGCACCGATACCATTCGTCATTAACATAAATAGTCCCTGGGCGCTGGCGCGGATGCTCACCGGTGATTCTTTTTCAACAAACAGCGATCCTGAAATATTGAAGAAGTCGAACGCCATTCCATACACAATCATCGACATCACGAGGAAGATCAGCCCCTCTGCCGGGTTGCCGATTCCAAACAGCGCGAACCGCAATACCCATGCAAAGATGCTCATGAGCATAACAGTCTTAATGCCGAAGCGTTTCAAAAAGAACGGAATCGTTAGAATGAAAAGTGTTTCTGAAATCTGCGATAGCGAAATAAGCAGGCTGGGGTGTTCTACAGCAAACGTGCCGGCATAGCGCGATTCGAAGTCGTGGAGAAAAGGTTCTCCGAAGGCGTTGGTTATCTGCAACGCTGCGCCCAGCATCATGGCGAAAATGAAAAAGATGAGCATTTTCGGTTGCCGAAAGAGTATAAAGGCATCAAGCCCGAATGTTTCAATCCATGAACTGCCTTTGGTAGCCTTGGCAGGTTTACAGGCAGGCATGCTCAACGAATAGATTCCCATCAGTAATCCTGCCGCAGCAGCAAATAAAAACTGGTTGTTGCTTTTGGTCCAGCCGAGCAAATCCACTCCCCACATTGCTACGATAAAGCCAACGGTTCCCCATACACGAATGGGCGGAAACACTTTTTGTATTTCAATATTGTTGGAGGCCAGAATGCTATACGATACGGTGTTGTTCAGCGCAATGGTGGGCATGAAGAACAAGCTGGTGAGTAAAATGGCATAATACAGAAGGGACGCATCGGTGATCGTGCTGGCCCAGAACAATGTGGCCGCGCCAATCAGGTGACAAATTCCCAGCACACGTTCGGCATTGACAAACCGGTCGGCCAGGATACCCATGAGCGTGGGCATAAACAACGAGGCGATACCCATCGTGCCGTAGGTTGCGCCTACCAATGCCCCGCGGGTCGACATATCGCCCGGAAGGGTGAACATGTATCCGCCCAGCGAAATCAGCCACGAGCCCCAAACGAAGAACTCGAGAAAATTCATGACGGTGAGGCGGAGCTTGATACTCATGAGCAGCGGGTTAGGTCAACTCATAAATATAGAAACTAGAAAATACTTTACCTACCGAGAATTTAGCACTACCACCAAACTAAGGCGCCTCGCCTTCGAAGAACAACTTTACTTTCCCATTTGTCTTCTATGCCAATTAGCTTGTTTCTTCGCCAAAGGTATTTTTTATTATGGATATCAAAACAAAGGTCATATGTCCTGTCCACTACGACAGTGTAATCATTATTTCCTGAAACAGATTTTATTACTATCTCTTTATCCGTAAAAAAAGTTATAATTTCTAGAGAATCGAAATTTTCAAACGTTGATTCTATTTCAGATAAAAATCTCCATCCAACACTATCTAGGATTTGTTTATTACATATATCATTCTTAATTCCATTCTTCCAAAGTGCTATATGATTGACGGATAATTGACGACCTGCTTTATCCCTAAACTTAAAAGATAACTTTAAGGAATCATTTTTAAATGAGAGGACTTCAATAAGTGAGTCATTGGGAATTTCAAATGTATTGAGAATTAGCGTATCTTTTACTAATTTATATTTCCCTTTAAGGGGAGATAACCAAAGATCTCCGCCTCTTTCTTCGTATGAGAAAGTTGAGTCTGAATTAAGCTTTAGAATCTCAACACTGTGAAAACTTTCACCCCGATATTCCTGACCACTAACTAATGTTGGAAGAAGTAAAAAACAGATCAAAAAAATCCGGGTGTTTGTCGTGATCATTCCTCCAGTTCAAACTTGAACTTCACGCGGGCCTTGTCATTAACCGGTGTGCCGTCCTTGGTAGTGGGAACCCACTTGGCGCCTTGCAGGATTAACCGGATAACTTCTTCATCGCAGCCGTTACCGATGCCGCGAACGATTCTGAATTCACTCAGGGCTCCGGTGGCATCAACTTTAAATTCGATCACTACAATGCCTTCCACTTTCTGATCGCGTGCCTCTCGTGGATACTTATGATTTTTTTCGAGATACTGTTTGAACGCACGATTTCCGGTTTCGGGGTGAGCCGGAATGGTGTAAACATTGGTCGGCCCGAAGTCGCGCATGCCGCTGGTTTCCACGGCTGCTTCTTCCTGCGCCGCATCGGTCATTTCAATTTTCACCGGCAGATACGTACTGTCGATGCCATCGATTTTAACTTCTGTGCTTTCAAGTCCTTCGGATGAATAGATCAACGTCTTCTGCCGACTGTTTGCGGTAATGGAATACCGGCCATGCGCATCAGTCTTAGTCATGATAGCGGTTCCTTTCAGCGCTACGCTAACGTCGGGGAGGGGCGTGCCATCCTCAGCGGATAACACTCTTCCGGTAACGAGGGTCGGCCGCGCATCAACAGCCTCGATAAATCCTTCTGCAATTTTTATCTCACTGGCCGAAGGAAGCTGGACTTCATTCTTTTTCTCCGGATCATTTGCCGTGTTCTTGTTTTGTTCTTCAGCTGCTACCGCAGTAACCGGTGAACTTACGATGTCTTTCGCATTTTCAGGGGTTGCGGGGTTCTCTGATAAAGCGGGAAGTTCTTCTGCTTGTTTGTTGGCTGCGATCTGCGGAGTGGCAGACGGCTTTTGGCGTTTAGGCCGTGGAGTGGATTGAATTTCTTTTTTTGGTTGAGCGGAGCGGGACGCGGTATCGGGGGCGGGTGATTGTTGCGTTTCGGGTGCGGGTGGTGTTTGAATTTTGGGGGCGGGTGTTGTGATCGGATCTTCTTTTGAGACACCCGGTTGAAGGGCCAGCGTATCGTTTGTATCCTGTTTCAAGGCAACCCAAATCACGACCATCGAAATTGCGAGCAGGGCTACCGTTGCCGCGATTCGCAACGGCCACGTCCAGGTAATTCCTTTTCGCTTCGTTAGTTTTTCGTTGAGTTCCAAAAGGTCGCGCGAATAATCAGCAGCGTCAATTAGTTCAGCGCCTTCGAGTGCCTCTGCCAGGAACGGATCGTTCAGCGCCTTCTTTTCAAGCGCATGCATTTCCGCATGCGTGAGTTTTCCCGCCAGGTACTTTTCAATATCGTCTCTCTGCTTATCCATTTTGTTCCATACAGATTTTAAGATTTCTTTTTCCGTTTTGGATAAAGCTCTTTACCTGGTTCAAATCGTATCCCGTAACTTGCGCGATCTCCTTGTAGCACTTCTCTTCCAAATAAAACAGCCGGACGCAAATTTTCTGTTCCGGGTTTAGTTTGTTGATACACTGCTCTAATTTACCAAGATTCGTCTCCAGTTCTGCACCGTCTTCGAGATGCAATTCGGGGGCAGTTTCCACAACAAAAGGAGAAATTTCTTCTGTGAATTTTCCCTTTTTTGAGCGGAGCTGCATCAGGCACTGATTTCGGGCCGTGACGTAGAGCCAGCTCTTAAAATGCTGAACGTCATGCGTTTTCAGCGTTTCTGTGAGCTTTTCGTAAAGTTGCATCACGCCATCCTTGGCGTCATCGCGGTCTTTCAGGTACTTCAGGCACACCCCGTATACCAGCGAAGAGTAGCGGGTGTACAGGATGCCCAGCCAGGTGCTCTCGCCCGTGAGCTTATACTGAACGATCAGTTCAGCATCGGTTAGTTCGTTATGGGGCTTTTTCGAGAGCATTCCATGATTTCGAGAAAAGTACAAAATGATTTATGGAAATCGGAATTCCACTGCATCTCAGAGTCAGGTTTTAGAATAAAGTACAGCTGGTAGGTGTCAGGGGGCAAGGCAAGAGTTTCCTGATGACTTACCGGCTTCTTTGGATTCCCGAGTGATCGGGTTTCCTGATCTGACCCGAACAGCTGCCCCTGTTTGAAGAGCAGTGTTCAAATGCTGGTGAATAAGCTGCGTGGTTGTGTGTCCATAGAAGTACGCAGGGGTGGCCGGGTCGGATAATTAACAATGTCATTGTGGCGATGACAATCTTGAAGCCGGGCTTGTGGCAAGTGGTGAATGAAGAGCCCGGCTTGCAGGGTTGCTCCCGTAAATCATAAATCATTTATTGTGGCAAACGCTCAGGTTAAGCATTCGACTCAATCGCAAGTCGACACTAACCTAACCTGAACTGCGATTGGGGGTTCCCGGAGCAATCCGGGAACTTTTCTTTTTTACACGATAGCTATCTGCGAGTTCCGCGAATCGGCTGCGACCCTTTCATCGACAGCATCATCTCATCAAAAAGCAAGCATCAATCAAAAACACCGATGCGCCCATATCGTCTAAAATGACGATTTAAAGCGGGATTTAGACGGGGTCTCCTGCAATGAGCGTTTTTTGTTATTTTTGTCGGTTCATGGAAGAAGAGGTACCGAAACAAAGCTATTCCGAAGCTCAGAAGACGCAGATTTTCAACAACGAGTTCATGCCGCACGTGAATTCGATGTATAATTTCGCGTATCGCCTCACATTCGATGAAGACGATGCCAAAGACCTCGTTCAGGATACATATTTAAAGGCATATCGTTTCATAGAATCATTCCAGCAAGGAACTAATGCCAAAGCATGGCTGTTTCGGATTTTAAAGAACAGCTTCATTAACGACTACCGGAAAAAGCGTAAGGAGCCGGCTAAAGTCGATTATCAGGAAGTTGAAACGTATTATAACTCAGAAGATGTAGACCGCCAGATTACACCCGATCTTCGGGTAGAGTCGTTGCAGGATATGATCGGTGATGAGATATCCAATGCGTTGAATTCATTGGATGTGGATTTTCGTACAGTAATTATTTTGTGCGATCTGGAGGGCTTCAAATATGATGAGATGGCAAAAATTCTCGATATACCAATTGGTACGGTGCGCAGCCGCCTTCACCGCGCGCGCAACCTGCTAAAAGAAAAACTGAGTGAATATGCCAAAAGCATGGGTTATAAAAATACGTAAGCTATGAGTCACCAACCTACATCCGGTAAACGTTCCTGCATGCAAATGCTTCAGGACATGCTTGATGGTGAAGCCACACCCGAGCAGCAGGACGAGTTTAAGGATCACATGTACGGCTGCATGCCCTGCTACCAAAAGTATAACCTGGAGATGGTAATCAAAGACTTATTGAAGTCGAAGTGCTGTGGCAATGGCGCCCCTCCCGAACTGGTGGCTCAGATAAAAGCTAAAATCGAACAAAAGAACGTACTCTAATGCCGGGAAAAGCGATCATTTTCTGCGCACCTTCAGGTTCCGGAAAAACAACGATTGTAAAACACCTGCTTCAGAACAATTCCGACCTGGGATTTTCAATTTCCGCGGTTACCCGCGATAAACGCGGCCGGTCTGAAATTGATGGAAAAGACTATCACTTCTTAACACCCGATCAGTTTAAGGAAAAAATCCTGAACGATGAGTTCATCGAATGGGAAGAAGTGTATGCCGGTAACTACTACGGTACACTGAAATCGGAAATCGAGCGCATTTGGCAGGAAGGCAAAAACGTAATCTTTGATGTTGACGTGAAAGGCGGCCTCAGCCTGAAAAGATATTTTGGCGATAAGGCACTTGCCATCTTTGTAAAGGTGCCATCAATGGAAACACTTGAACAACGCCTGCGCGGAAGAGGTACGGAATCAGAAGACGGACTCTCCAGACGGCTGTTCAAAGCTAATTTCGAAATGTCGTTCCAGGATCAATTCGATAAGGTACTGGTGAACGAACATCTGGATACTTCACTCGCGGAAGCACAACGCCTCTACAACGAGTTCAAAGTGAAATGAAAGTCGGGTTATTCTTCGGCTCATTTAATCCCATTCATATCGGGCATCTGATTATTGCCAACATCATGGCCGAAACAACCGACCTGGATAAAGTTTGGTTTGTTGTTACTCCCCATAATCCGCTTAAGCCCTCCAAAAGTTTGTTGCACGATTTCGACCGGTACGATATGGTTCGCGCTGCCGTGTATGAACATTATAAATTGCAGGTTTCGGATGTTGAGTTTCATCTCCCGAAACCCAACTACACCATCCACACCCTGGTGCATCTTTCCGAAAAGCATCCCGACAAGGAATTCAAAGTAATTATTGGCGAGGACAACCTGGACACGTTTACCAAGTGGAAGAATTGCGAGCGCATCGTGGAAGACTACGGCCTCTATGTTTATCCACGCCTGCAAACCCCCGGTTCGCCTGTAACAAATCCGGACGTGAAGCGTCACCCCAACGTTCGAATGGTCGAAGCCCCGCTGATGGATATTTCCGCCACTTTTATACGCAATTGCATCAAAAAGGGACAATCCGTTCGTTATCTTGTTCCGGATGCGGTTGAAGCCATCATCCGCGACAAAAAGTTTTATCAGTAAGCAACATTTTTGCTAAACCGGGCATCTGGTAAGAGCATTTGTCCGTATGGATACACGTCAGGAAAAAATCCCCACTATGGTTCGCAGTCTCGTTACCCTGTTGCTTTTAACCGTTGCCGGTAGTAGTTCGTTTGCATTTGTTTCCGGAGTTCGGGGAACGATTACAAGCGATGATGGCGAAGGTCTCGCATTCACCACGATCTTTATAAAAGAATTAGGTACCGGCACAACGTCGAACGCCCAGGGGTACTACGAGATCACACTTTCACCCGGAACATACACGCTCACGTTTCAGTATCTCGGTCATGAAACACAGGAGAAACAGGTTACGGTTGGTTCGGAAATCATCGAACTAAACATTGTTTTAAAAACTCAGGCGACTGAGCTCCGGTCGGTAACGATCAACGCAAGCAATGAAGATCCTGCCTATACCATTATGCGTAAAGCCATCGCCAAAGCGAGTTACCACATGCAGCAACTCGACAGCTACTCCGCACAGGTGTATATGAAGGGTACCGGCAAACTGGTGGATTATCCGTGGCTCGCTAAAAAGATGATCGAGAAGGAGGGAATCAAAAAGAACCAGGCCTTTGTGGTGGAGTCTGTAAGTGAAATTAAATACACACGCCCGAATAAATTTGAAGAGCGCGTGATATCGATTCGCACCGATGGCATCGACAAGAGCGCTTCGCCCGCGCCCTTTCTGCAGGGAAGTTTTTACAGTCCCATCATCAACGAAGTTGTATCCCCGTTATCGCCTTCGGCATTTTCCTATTACAAATTTGAATACCTCGGCACATTCGAAGATCGTACCTACCAGGTGAGTGAAATTAAAGTGACGCCCCGCCTGCGCGGAGATAACGTGGTGGAGGGAACCATTTTTATTGTAGAGGATTGGTGGAGTATCTACAGCCTCGATGTGGAGACTACCAAACTGGGCATCACGTTCGGCATTAAACAGGTGTACGCACCGATTGAAGATAAGGCGTGGCTGCCGGTGTCGAACCAGTTTAAAGTTCATGGTAAGATCATGGGCTTTGAATTCGCGGGCGATTACCTGGCAACATCGAGCAAGTATAAGATCACGCTCAATCCCAAGCTGGTTGTGCCGAAAATGGAAGTAGTCGATGAAAAAATCGACAAGAAGGAAGCGAAGACTATCGAGAAGAAAAATAAAAAGAAAGATCAGGATTTGCAGGAACGACTTGCCTCCGGCAAGGAAATTACACGCAAGGAGCTTCGTCAACTCATGAAGGAAGCTGAAAAGGAAGAGTTGAAACAGCAGAAGGAACCTGAAGTTGTATCGGAAACGACTTACAAAATCGACAGTTCTGCATACAAAGGAGATTCGATCTATTGGGCAGAAGTCCGGCCCGTGCCATTGTCGAAAGATGAAGTGATGGGCTACAAAGCCATGGACAGCACCGCGGTAGAAGTGCGGAAGAAAGAAGCGGGCGACACCATTAAGCGGAACGAAAAAAACAAACGCGGCTTTCAGCCGTGGGATATTTTGGTTGGCGATTCGTATCGGATTTCAAAAAATTCAAACCTTCAAATTGAATTTCCGCAGGTGTGGTTTAATACGGTAGAGGGTTACTACCTGCTATACCGGTTGAATTATGGAATTCAGTTGCGCGACACGAGTCATACACGCATCAACATCCGGCCAACGTTCCGGTATTCATTTGCGCGCGAAAAGGCCAGCGGAAACCTCAACTTTACCATGCGTAACCGCAACTATCGCTTGCGGGTTGAGGGCGGACGCTACATGCAACAGTTCAATGCAAACCAGCCGATTCTTCCGGTGGTCAACACATTCATGACGCTGCTGTTCGAAGAAAACCTGATGAAAATCTATGAGCGCGACTACGTTGATGTACAATACAGACGCAGACTCGATGATAAGTACTCCATTGAAACCAACTGGACGATGGCCAGACGAAGGGCCATGATTAACAATACCAATTATAAATGGGTTAACCGTGACAAGATTGATGGGTATACGCCCAATGCCCCTGCCAACCTGGAAGCGGATACCACAGGGTTTGCAACGCACGAAGCCTTTACCGGTTCCGTTACGCTTACCGCACGGCCATGGCTGAAGTATCGCATTCGCAACGGAAGGAAGTCGCAGATCAATAATTCAACGCCCACCTTTACGCTGATGTACAAAAAGGGCTTTAACAGCATTTTCGGGAGCGATATAGATTTCGATCAGGTTGAAGTAGGGGCCAATCATTCCTTTAAGAACGGAGTGCGCGGCCGCGTGGATTTTAATATCCGTGCCGGGATGTTCCTGAATTCCGACAGTCTGGCGTTTATGGATTACAACCATTTCCTCGGTAATCGCACACCGTTCAGCACAAGCGATCCTGCCGGAAGTTTCCGCCTCCTGGATTATTATTTGTACAGCACATCCGATAAATACCTCTCGGTGATTGCGCATTATAACTTTCGCAGATTCCTGGTGACATCGATCTACCAGATGCGAATGCTTGGAATTCGCGAAAATGTGTTTATCAACTACCTGGCAACGCCAACGTCTAAGAACTATACCGAAGTGGGATATGCGATTGACGGCATCTTGCGAATTTTTCGTTTGGAGGGAGCCGTTGCATTCCGCGATGGTAAATACCTCGATTACGGCTTCCGGATCGGTATTACCACAAATTTAACCGTTCAGTTCTCGGATTGATCTTTAACACGGGCGTGCTAACTTCACGCCCATGATTCTTCCGGTTGATGAATTCTTAAAACTCCGTGAAGCACTTCCTGTGGTGGATGTGCGTTCAGAAGGCGAGTTCGCGGAAGGTCATATCCGTTCAGCCATTAACATTCCTATTCTTAACAATGCCGAGCGGGTGGCCGTGGGTACCGACTACAAACAAAAAGGTCAGGCCGAAGCAATCCGTACCGGATTTCGGCTGGTGGGTCCGCGTTTGCTCGATATTGTTGATCGGGCAAAAGCAATTGCTGTACATCACGAACTGATCGTTCACTGCTGGCGTGGTGGAATGCGCTCCGGTAACTTCTGTCAGTTTGTGGGCATGGCAGGAGTGAAGACACATCAGCTCAAGGGTGGGTACAAAGCGTATCGTCATGTTGCACTGCAATCGTTTAAAACTCCGTTCAAATTTGTAGTGCTCGCGGGCAGTACCGGGAGTGGTAAAACAGAAGTGCTGCAGGCGTTGGCGGAAGCCGGAGAGCAAATCATTGATTTGGAAAAACTGGCCAGTCATAAGGGTTCTGTGTTCGGGGGGCTCATGCAGGAACCCCAGCCCACCACCGAACAATTTCAGAACGATCTGTTCGAAACGATTTTAACACTGGATCCGCAAAAGCGAATCTGGATTGAAGATGAATCCGTTGCGGTGGGAAAAATATTTCTGCCGCTCGACTTCTGGCAGGCCATGGGTCGCAGTCCGGTGGTTGAGTTGAACGTTGAAAAGGATGTTCGTATTCAGCGCCTGGTAAATGAATATGGTCCTGCGGATAAAGACCAGTTCCTGGATGCGATGACGGGCATTACCAAGAAACTGGGGGGCCAGCATTTTAAAGCAGCGAAGGAGAAACTTGCAGAAAACGATATGCCGGCTGTAATGGATATCTTGCTTACCTACTACGACAAGGCGTATCGCAACGGTTTAGAGAAGAAGAAAAATCGTGTGGCAGCAAACTTCGTGTGGAATGGTGGAGATAAAAACGAACTTATCAGGACGCTCATGTCCTTTCAATAATGGAAGAAATTAAACTTACGCAGTATTCGCACGGGGCCGGTTGTGGTTGCAAAATTTCACCTGCTGTACTGGATGCCATTTTACACTCAGAATCACCGGCTGAAAAATTTCCTGCATTACTTGTAGGCAACGAAACGAAAGACGATGCAGCCGTATATGATCCGGGCGATGGTAATTGCATTATCAGCACAACGGATTTCTTCATGCCGATTGTGGATGATGCGTTCACCTTCGGGCAGATTGCTTCCGTGAATGCCATCAGCGATGTGTATGCCATGGGCGGGAAACCGGTAATGGCGTTGGCGATTTTAGGATGGCCGGTGGGCAAGCTCTCAAACGAATTGGCGCAGCAGGTGTTGGCGGGCGCACGGAACGTTTGCAAACAAGCCGGTATTCCATTGGCCGGTGGCCATAGCATTGACAGTCCCGAACCGATTTTTGGATTGGCAGTAACGGGAAGCGTTCGAAAAGAAAACGTAAAAAAGAACAACACCGCGACCGAAAACTGTTTGCTGTACCTCACCAAACCACTAGGCGTGGGCATCATTACCACAGCACAAAAACGTGGCCTGGCGGAAGAAAGCGATGTTGCAGAGGCGGTGCGCTGGATGACGGAGTTGAATACGTTAGGGGCAGAACTCGGTACACTGCCCTATGTGAAAGCACTCACCGATGTAACCGGGTTTGGATTACTGGGTCATTTACTGGAAGTGTGTGAAGGCAGCGGAGTGTCAGCAGAAATCTATTACGATAAAATTTCCTTGCTCAGTAACCTGAGTGCATACACCTCGAAGTTTATTTATCCTGACAACACCATGCGCAACTGGCAGAGTTATGAGAAGAAAGTTTCCGGCATCGGTGCGGAGTCGCTGCTCACCTTGTGCGATCCGCAAACCAGCGGAGGTTTACTAATTTGCGTAGAAGCGGGATTTGAAAACGAGTTTGAGAAGCGCTTTGGACTAAAACCGTTCGGTAAACTGGTGGCGAAAAAGCCGGTGGTGGTGGAGGTTCGGTAGTCTGCGATAATCGCCCAATTTCTGCTCTGATCCGTTAAACCCTGGCCGCGCTTTTGTAGTCTAACCGACTCAACAAAACCACATGAGATACTTTCCGTTACTTCTGATTTTTTTCTCGCTTCTGGCAGGCTGTAATTCCGGAGATGAGCCCAAACCGGAGCCACCCGAACCCATGTATTTCCCGATCCCGAATGATCCTGCCTGGGAAACAAAGTCTTTCGAAGAGCTGGACTGGAACGAAGCAGCCGCGGAAGATCTGAAAGAGTACCTGATCGGAGCTAACACCAAGTCGTTTATGATTCTGGTGAATGGCCGCATAGTGATGGAAGAATACTTTGCCGGACACACACCTACTACTACCTGGAAGTGGAACAGTGCAGGTAAAACCCTTGTTTCGGTTACTTCCGGAATTGCGCAGCAGGAAGGTCTGCTATCCATAAATAACCCGGTATCCGACTACCTGGGCACAGGCTGGTCGAGCATGACGCTGGCAAAGGAGAATCTTGTGACTTCACGAAACTTACTCGCGATGACTTCCGGACTAAACGATGAAAGTCAATTGGTCGTGAAAGCAAACCTAACGTACCTGGCTGATGCGGGCACTCGCTGGTCGTACAGCAATGTTTTTCAATTATTGATGGACGTGGTTGGGGCTGCCAGCGATCAGGAATTTGAAACGTATTTTGATTCGAGGCTGAAGAATAAAATCGGCATGGACGGATTTTGGGATGAAGGCGTTCTTTTTACGATCTACCACAGTAACACCCGGAGCATGGCTCGCTTCGGGATACTTGCACTCAACAAAGGGAAATGGCAGGATGAACAAATCATCAACGAAGCTTTCTTTACCGACATCACTACTTCTTCGCAAAGCATCAATCCATCATACGGATACTTGTGCTGGCTAAACGGTAAGTCGAAATACATGGTACCCGGAGGTCAGACCGTTTATGAGGGTTCGCTGGTGCCCGCTGCGCCTGATGATATGTTTGCGGCCATGGGAGCGGAAGATCAACGCATTTACGTGGTGCCGAGTATGAACATGGTTGTGGTGCGGATGGGCGATGCATCAGATCCGGATAATCCAAGCGCTGCACTTTCCGGGTTTGATAACAAGCTTTGGGAGAAAATCAATCCAGTGATCAACCGGCCCTGACGTTTTAATCTGCTGACTTCCCGTTAAATCTGCGTAGCCGTTGCTGAAGTTGTCCGGGCATCACTACCTTGGTGCATGATCGAAGCGATCACACAGCAATTATTTGACGCATCCCAAAACCGGCAGGTGTGCCGCATTCAGCTGCGGGGTGAGCCGTTGAGCCGTGTGATTCATCCGTACGGCATTTGCCAGACATCCGGTGATAAAATCGTTTTGGTTTGCTGGCAGTCGCTGGGCTTTACGGGCGCGAAAGGCCGGCCCGGTTACCGGAATTTGTCGCTACCGGATATTGAATCGGTGGAGGTGCTGAATCAACATTTCACCGTTGATGAAGGCTTCAACCCGGATGATAAACAGTACTGCGACTGGGTTTATCATGTTTGAGAAGGACGGTTGTTAGCTGCCAGGACCAAATAACCTACGAGACCCTCTTTAGTAATTCCTCAAGGTCCTTCACGCTTTTCTTTTCTTTCTTTGCTGCCTCAATCGCCAGGTTAACAATCTCCTTCGTCAAAGCCTTATTCCCAGATTTATAAGTCAGAAAGGCATACGTGTCTAAATAAGTATATTGAGGCTTTCTATTGGTCAACTCTTTCATCCATTGAATGTATCTTCCAATAACCTGTTGGTCATCGCATTTTTTATACGCTTCCCACGAATAATTATTGATCGCTTCGTCACTTAACTCTCCTTTACTCTTTCTGTCTTCAAGAATTGTAAGAACTTCCGTCCATTTGTTTTGGCTCTTTAAGAATTCAATTTTGAAATTTTGCAGCGTGGTTTCGCTTTCTTTATCATCAACTGATTCAATATAAAAGCTTACAGCTTCATCAAACTTTTGCTGGCTGTTTTCGGAAATAGCGTTATCAAATTTGTCTCTCGCAATCATGAACAATAAGGCAGTTGTTTCCAGTTCTCCATAGAGGTCGATGTATTTTTTCTTATTCTTAACGATAATATCTGCCTTATCGGATACGCTAAAATATATCAAGGTAGAAAAGTACTCCTCTGAGAATATGTCATGATTTTCGCTGAAATAGCTCTTGATAATTTCCCGACTTGGTTTGCGGGCTTTTGCGTTCCCTACGTAGTCAACATAGAATTTTGGGTAAGCAGACAAGTCAATTTTATTGGAGTACCCTTTAATGATTATGTTTTGATTGTTTCTCTCAACACTCTTATTCGTAAAATCAAGAACACTTTTGCATAACGTTGAAAAGTCGTTTCCCGGGAACCCGTAATTTCTGTCAACCACGTACCCGTCTTTATTAAGAATAACGGCAGAAGGGTAAATGAATATGTGATACTTTTTTGTCAAGTGAAAAACCGTGTCCTTTTCTGCATCATACTGCAGCAGAACAACATTCTTCCCTAAAATCTCCCCAAGGGAGTCATTCCGAAAAATTGTCTTATCCAGTACTTTGCAGGGGCCGCACCAGGTGGTATAGAAATCAATAAACAGCAATTTATTTTCTTTTTGGGCAATGTTCAATGCTTTCGCATAGTCCTGATTTACGATTGTCAGTTGCCCATGTAACCGTTCGAACGATGATAAACTAAGTACAAGCAATAAGAGTTTAAGTGATTTCATGGTCCTGTTGTATAAGCTATGTAGTTACTGGCACCTGGATGAAAGGTTACAGGGATTACCGATATCCCTTGAAAAGCAAGGGCGGCACATATTGGTGTAGGCGATCGGAAAGGGAGAAACGAGGAGATAGAATCGTGGCAGCGATTAGCATTTAGATTGGCCGGTCGCCAGTTTTCCTCCGCAATCAGCCTGACGCCAGAGAGCCTTAGCGCAGGAGGTTACGGTTGATGAAGGCTTCAACCCGGATGATAAACAGTACTGCGACTGGGTTTATCATGTTTGAGGATTACTTCCAGAAAGTAAAAATACTTTTCTTTTTCTGAGAGGTTTCAGAGAAAGGGGGTGGAAAAGTTTTGCTTCCTTCGATGAACCCATAAATGGCAGTTCCGAAGCCGACCTCAGCGGGCAAGTCCATGCGGCACTCTTTTACCAAAAAGCCAGTAGCCATCGAACAAGCGTAAGCCATTAGCTCGAAATTCAGATTGTTGGCATTCATTATGAGCCGGGCTTTATCTTGCAATAGATTAAGTGTTTCAATAAATCCGTGGTGCGATTCTGCCGGCTTCTCGTTTAATTTCTCAGAATCCAGTTCCACACCGAAATTATGTAACATCCACTGGAATACATTTACCAGCATCGGCCCTTTTTTGTTTGCCTCGTCAGATAACACAGCACTTCCTGGTTTAAGTTGATCTACTTGAAAATTAAACGATCTAAACATAAAACTGCCCGCCAGACGGGCGCAGGATGTTATAGCGGTGCCTGGATGAATCGACCGATTGTCACCAAGGCTTAACGCGATGAGTTCTACAATTTCTTGCGCGGCTTTTCTCTGGTTTGCACTAATTTCCATACTTTGTTACAATTCAATAAACAAGGTTGGAATCTAATAAAAAAAATTACATCCATTTTAAGGCTTCAACCTGAATGATGAACAGTACTGCGACTTGGTTTATCATATTTGAGCTTTAGCCTATGCACGAATCAGTTCTAATACTTTTTTAAACTCCTGAAAATTAACTTTCCGTGCGATCCGAAAGACTTTCGTATTGGCAATATTCATGATTTCTATGTCGGAGAATTTTTTCAGTTCCTCCACCAAGACATCGCCCTGAACAATTCCTACAATCTGACTATCTGAACTACCGTATTCATACTTCCCGTTTCGGATGCTGTAAGAAACCCGCGCAATTCCCAAAAAATGTTCAGGGCTGATCGTCCATAAATAATAAACTCCGTGAGAATCGGTTAAATCGAAAAGTTCTGATCCGTCGATCAGCTCGTAAACGCGATCGTCTTCAGTTTCTGCCAAGCCGGATTGAAGCATGTGGCGGATTGTATATTCAATCTCCTTCTCCTCTTCCGTATAGTGCGCTTCGATCTCTTCGTCAGACTTGATTCGCGGATGATTGTTATCAACTGCGATCACCCCGCTCTCCATTTCCTCAAGCGTAAAATAGCGTCCCGTTTCCGGATGATAGATTCGTTCATCCTTCAGTCGCTCTTCCATTTCTGCTTTCGCTTGTTTTTCTGCCTTGGAAGGTCGAAGGGTCAAAAACATCAGGATAGCTAAACAGACGATGATAACAACTCCGATCAGCATAGAAGTTTATTAGGTAGGATAAATAAACTACAAATCTTTCCGCTCAGTCCCGGGAATCTCCAACACCAAATCAGCACCATATTTCATCGCGGGAGTTTGATACCCGGAAGTGAAATTTCCGGTCATGATTTTTACAGCAATCAGGGTTGCGGCTTTCGCTGTTAGTAAATACGCGTTCGGGCCGTTAAACAAACTTGTGCGGATGTTCCCTTCAGCATCCCATACGGTTCCGCGCAGATAACATTTCCCATTGTTCAGATCATGTTCTGATGGCCCGGCCTTTCCCTTGTCAATCTGCTTCAATAAAAAATTCTTCACCGAACGTCTGCGCAACAGCCAGCTTACATAGTTGCTGATTTTTAAACTCCGGATTGAACCCTCAGAAGCATTTGCAAACACTTCAATGGTTGGGATGCCGGTGCTGCGCCACGCAGTTGAAATATCGCCCCACTGAATCCGGGTTGTTTTAGCGGTAAACTTTCCGAAATCAAGATCGAGTACATCCTTGCCGAGCGTAAAGGGAACCAGCTCGTTGTTCTTGCGCATAACGCCACCATAGCCCAGGCTCTCCGTCATGCTCTTTTTGGTTCCCCGCGACATGCCGCCCGGCACCATCGCGAAGGCGAGTTGTAAATGAGTTGCCGAGGGTAGCCGTTGTTTTAAATGAACCGCGAGGCAGTCAGACGGAACAACATCGAAACCGGTGCCCGGCATGAGCTGTACGCCAGCCTTTTTAGCGGCTTCATCGTAGCCGGCAAGCAATTCAAAAACCTGCCATTCTCCGGTGATGTCGGTGTAATGTGTTTTGGTTTCAAGACAGGCATCCGCCATTTGTTTGGCGGTGAACCGGAATGGTCCGCCACAATGAATAACGAGCTTCGCCTGAAGCAATAATTTTTTTAAGGCTGCAGAGTCGCTGATGTCAACAACTTCGAACGGATAGCCGGTTTCGTTGAATTGTTTTTGCAACGCTTCGTGATTGCGCCCGGCAAGGATAACGTCATATTTTTTCTGCCGGAGTTCGTTAACGATCAGCTTGCCGGTGTAACCGTAAGAACCGTAAACGATGATGGTGTTCTCTCTCACGGAGTTTGTGGAGTAGCCGGTGTTTGGGGAGCGCCAACGCGTTCAACTTCGATAACAAAGTACTTGGTATCACCGCGCCAGAAGAAGCGAACAAACATTCTTTTGAATTTGAGATTTACCCGTTCGCCCGTCAGTGCTACCGCTTCTAAATCTTTCAACACCTGTTCGCTGCTGCTCTCAACGGAGAAATCGCGAACCTCTGCAATCGGGCTGGTGTTTTTGAGTGCTCCAAAAGATTCCATGCTGATGCGGCCTTCATACGTTTTGAAGAGCACGCCTTTTTTGGAAACGCTCAGCACCTTGCCCGCCCAGTAGCCATCTTCATACGATACGAAATAAAGGAAACTGAACACACCGATCAGCAACACAATAACGATGGCCAGTACTTTTTTCATAATCGATTTGAATTTTTGCATGAGACTACACGGTCATAATTTCCTGTTCTTTCTTTTTCAGTAAGGCTTCAATCTTCACGATATAATCGTCTGTCAGCTTCTGAACTTTTTCTTCTGCGTTCTTCACATCGTCTTCCGAAACGCCTTTTATCTTTCTGAGTTGTTCGTTGGTTTCCTTGCGGATGTTTCGAACGCTCACTTTTCCGTGTTCGCACTCAGCACTTACCTGTTTCACGAGTTGCTTTCTGCGTTCTTCGGTGAGCATGGGGATGTTTACAATTACCTGCTGACCGTCATTCTGTGGATTCAGTCCCAGGTTCGCATCCCGGATAGCTTTTTCGATTTCCTGGATTAACGATTTCTCCCAGGGCTTGATGAAGATACTGCGCGCATCGGGGGTGGTCATTGACGAGACCTGGTTGAGCGGAGTCATGGCGCCATAATACGATACCATAATTCCATCGAGCATGGTCGGGTTAGCTTTTCCCGCCCGGATTTTGGTTAGTTCATTTGAAGCGTGGGCGAGTGCTTTACCCATCAGGTCTTTCGCTTCATCCAAAAACATTTCGAGTTCTTCCATAGTTAAATAGTAGTTAATAGTTATCCGTTATTAGTTAATGGTGTCTGAAATCACGACTAACTAATAACCATTAACGGTCAACTGATAAGTGTTCCGGCTGATTCACCGTTTACGATCTTCATCAAATTGCCCTTCTGGTTCATGTCGAACACGATAATTGGCAATTTATTTTCCATGCACAGCGTAAAAGCTGTCATGTCCATAATATTCAAATTCTTTTCGTAGGCTTCCTGAAACGACAGCGTGGTATACTTTACGGCATCACTGTGCTTTTCCGGGTCCTTGTCGTACACACCGTCAACCCGCGTGCCCTTCAACACCACATCGGCCTGCAGTTCAACCGCACGCAAACTTGCGGTAGAGTCGGTGGTGAAGTACGGGTTTCCAATACCGGCCCCGAAAATTACGAGACGTCCTTTTTCGAGGTGGCGGATTGCCCGTCTGCGAATGAAAGGCTCGCACACCTGTTCCATTTTTATTCCCGACATGAGGCGGGTATAGATTCCGTGGCGTTCCAGTGCGCTTTGCAGGGCCATGGCATTGATTACAGTGGCCAACATCCCCATATAGTCGCCCTGTACGCGGTCGATGCCGAGTGCTTCGGCCTGACCGCCCCTGAAAATGTTTCCGCCTCCGATTACAATAGCCAGTTCAACTCCCTGATTGCGAACACTTTTTATTTCCTCGCAATACTGCTCGAGGCGGGCCGGATCAATGTTTCCGCTTTTAGAAGAGCCCATGAGCGATTCACCGCTGAGCTTGAGAACGATGCGTTTGTATTTCATTGAACGTAAGAAGGTAGAAAATCCCGTAAATATAATTCAGGATTCCCAGCATTTCAGGCTTTCGAATCACTGAAATTCCACCAGAACATGATTTTTTTCGACTTTATCGCCTTTTTGAACGGTCACCGATTTTACCGTGCCTTCTCCCGGTGACTTGAGTACGTTTTCCATCTTCATAGCTTCGAGGATCAGCAGCGGGTCGTTAATCTTCACAACATCACCTGCTTTAACCTTAATATCCAGGATTAGTCCCGGCATCGGAGCTTTAACATGATTCACTTTGCCGGCCGCGTGGCTGCTCATGCCCAGCTTTTCGAGTAGCTGATCGAACTTATCTTTAACCTCCACGGTGTGGAGATGGTTATTGATCTTTAACGTAAAGGTTTTTGTCGCGCGATCACTTTTAACAACTTCCGCTTTGTAGCTTTTGTTGTTGTGCAGAATGTGAAAGTAACCATCGGCAAGTTGTGCAATGTCCCATTCAAACGCTTTTCCGTCAACCAGCAATCCATCAGCGGTTGATTCAACTTCAAAAGCAGATTTTTTGTTTACGGTGATTGTCGACATGCTGTAAAAATAGCAATTCCCCCTCACCCTTCCCTCTCCCGGGGGAGAGGGTGTCCGAAGAAATGAGGACGGGTGAGGGAATTTTTGTACTTTTGCCCTGTCGAAAGACAAATATAGGGGTGCCTAAAAAAACAAGGGCTGAGATTATACCCATAGAACCTGATGCCGGTAATGCGGACGAAGGGAGGCAGTGTTAACACGTAAGTAAGGTGCGGTCCCCTCTGCGCCTGCGGGTTAAAACAAATTTTTAAAAAATGTTCAAGCTTTATGCAGTGCTGGCAGCGATGCTATTGTCGGCAAGCGCGTTTGCGCAATCAGTCATTACCGGAACGGTAAGAGACACAACAAACAATCAACCCTTACCCGGTGCCACGGTGAAAGTAAACAACCGTACCACCGCCACCAACGAATCGGGAAAATTCCGGTTCGACGACCTTACACCGGGTACGTACGCGTTGACCGTTACGTTTCTTGGATACAAAGACCGGACGGTAGCCGTTTCGGTTGCGGATCAAACGGATATCGCGGTTTATCTCGAAGAATCGTTTCAGCTAACAGACGAACTGGTGGTGTATGCCACACGGGCGAACGACAAAACACCCACCACGTACACAAATGTTAATCAGCAGTCGATTCAAAAACAGAACTTCGGACAGGACATGCCGTTCATTCTGAACTGGACACCGTCTTTAGTGACAACGTCTGATGCCGGTGCGGGAATTGGCTATACAGGCGTTCGCATCCGCGGAAGCGATGCCACCCGAATTAACGTTACGATTAACGGGATCGCATACAACGACAGCGAGTCGCAGGGAACGTTTTGGGTAAACCTGCCCGACATTGCATCCTCAACGCAGAGTGTTCAGATTCAGCGTGGTGTGGGAACGTCAACCAACGGAGCAGGATCGTTTGGAGGAAGTGTAAACGTTCAAACGATTTCGCAACAGCGTGATCCGTATGCTGAAGTTACGTTCGGAGGCGGTTCATTTAATTCGCAACGCGTTACCGTGAAAGCGGGAACGGGTTTGATGAACGACCACTGGACGTTCGATGGCCGCGCTTCGAAAATAAAATCAGACGGATATATCGACCGGGCTTCATCCGATTTGGATTCGTATTACTTCAGTGGAGGATATTACGGAGCTAAAACGATGGTGAAGGCGATTGTGTTTGGCGGTCAGGAAATTACCTATCAATCCTGGAACGGCATTGATCAGGAAACAATTAAAACTAATCGTACATTCAATTCGGCAGGAGCGTTGTATGGCGCAGATGGAAGTGTAACAGGGTATTACGACAACGAAGTGGATAACTACCGGCAAGACCACTTTCAGCTGCACCTCACGCAAAAGCTGAATGACTACTGGAATGCAAATGTGTCGTTGCATTATACCTATGGCCGCGGTTATTATGAAAACTACAAGCAGGGAAAGGCATTCGCGGAGTTGGGCCTTGACGATGTTGTACTGGGTGATTCAACCCTTACCGCGGGCGATTTTATCATCCGCAAGTGGCTCGACAATCAATTTTATGGCGGTACGTTTTCGTTCAACTATGAAAGAAATAAAACAGCGGTGACGATTGGTGGTGCCTACAACCAGTATGCACGGGCTAAACATTTTGGTGAGATTATCTGGGCACAGTTTGCTTCGAACGCATCGCTCCGTGACCATTACTATGATGGCGAATCACAAAAGAATGATTTTAACGCGTATGTTAAATGGAACTATGCGTTGAGCCCACAGTGGAACGCGTTTGTCGACCTTCAATACCGCAATGTTCAATATGAAACTTCCGGCACCGATGATGACTTAACACCGTACGACTTTTCGGATAACCTCAGTTTCTTCAACCCGAAAGCGGGTGTCAGTTATTCGCTGGGTGCGAACGATGTATTGTATGCTTCGTATGCCGTGGCGAACCGCGAACCGAATCGTACGGACTATGTTGATGGCGATGTAAAACCTAAACCCGAACGGCTGGATAACATTGAAGCCGGCTGGCGCAGAAACCGCGAAAACTACAGCCTCGAACTAAATTATTATCTGATGAACTACACCGATCAGCTTGTGCTTACCGGCAAGCTTGATAATGTTGGAAATCCGATCCGGGCAAACGTAGGTAAGAGCTATCGTACGGGCATTGAGGTTTCGGGATTGATCAGGTTTTTTGATGCCTTAACCTGGAGCGCGAACATATCGGTAAGTGCCAATAAGAACAAAGATTATGTGCTGGATCCCGAAGACGGAAAAACCAGAAATACCAACATCATTTTATCACCTGCGGTGATTGGGGGAAGTCAGCTTGCCTGGAGTGCGTTTGCGGGATTTCAGGCAACGCTGCTCACGAAGTTCGTTGGTAAGCAGTACCTCGATAACACTGAAACCGAGTCGTTAACACTCGAGCCGTACCTGGTCAATGATGTGCGGTTAAGCTATACCCTCCGGCCAAAGCACATGCGCGCAATCGACCTGAGCCTGTTGGTGAACAACATTTTCAATGAGCAGTACGAATCGAACGGAGCTACCTATGGCGATGGCGTGGCGTATTATTTTCCTCAGGCCGGTACCAACTTCCTGGCGATGGTCACGCTAAAGTTTTAAATCAACCTCTGGCAGAGACGCAAACGTGGCGTCTCTGCTACGGTTAAAAAAACAGAACATTCGCGTTTGCATTTCGTATCTTTACCAAATGCCGCCATCGCAACGAAATATGATTGAGTCGTTCCTGCGGCTCACACGTGCCTGGAACCTTGTTATCATCGTTCTGGCACAATATTTCACGGCCTGGTTTCTGGCGAAGGTGGATGTTTTTCACGACTTCAATCTTTTCTTTCTATCGCTTTCAACCGTGTTGATTGCCGCAGGCGGATACGTCATTAACGATTACTACGATGTCAAGATTGACGTGATCAACAACCCATCGCGTGTGGTTATCGGCCGAACCATTCACCGCAGGTTTGCCATTCTGCTGCACGTGGTGTTGTCTGTGTTGGGAATCGCGATTGGATTTCTGGTATCGTGGAAACTGGCAGCGGTAAATGTGCTTTCGGTTTCGGTACTGTGGTTTTACTCGAATCTTTTAAAGCGGCTTCCGTTTATCGGCAACTTCACGGTTGCCCTGTTAACCGGGTTCTCCATTGCCATGCTGGTTTTCCTGTATTCCACTAATGTCGGACTGATTATCGTATATGCCGTGTTTTCCTTTTTTATGACGCTGATCCGCGAGGTGATCAAAGACATGGAAGACCTGAAAGGCGATAACACCTATGGATGCAAAACGCTTCCGATCGTTTGGGGAATTCGGAAGACTAAATTCTTCTTATACGCGATGGTTGTGGTATTCTCGGTGGCCGTCATCGCGATCAATTATTTCTACGTGAAGCTGCCGGTGATCTATTTTGTAATGCTGCTGTTCGTGCCGCTGGCGTGGCTTACTACCAGGCTCGTTCAGGCCGATACAAAAAGAGACTTCGGCTGGCTGAGCAGTTTCTGCAAAGTGATTATGTTACTCGGAATCCTGAGCATGACGCTGATTCCGTGAATTGTGTTTTCTTTGCAGCATGAAACCTCACCGCATCGCAATCTTTGCATCGGGCAGCGGAACGAACGCTGAGGAAATTCTTGCGTACTTTCAATATCATCCATCGATTGAGGTTAAGGTACTGCTAAGCAATAATCCGCAGGCACAGGCGCTGCAGCGCGCGGAACGATTTAAGGTAAAAGCACTCACATTCAACAAAGCACAATTTCGCGACACGTACGAGGTGCTTGCCTGGCTGAAGGATGAAAAGGTCACGCACATTGTGCTGGCGGGTTTTATGTGGCTTGTGCCCGACTACCTGATTCATGCCTATCCCGGGAAGATCATCAATATCCATCCTGCGTTGTTGCCGAAGTTTGGCGGAAAAGGCATGTATGGAAAGTTTGTTCACGAAGCGGTAAAGGCAGCGGGTGAAGTTGAGACCGGCATCACCATCCATGAGGTGAACGAACACTACGATGAAGGTAACATCGTGTTTCAGGCTACGTGCGGCATCGAAGCAGTAGATTCCGTGGAAACGATCGCACAAAAAGTTCAAAAGCTGGAACACATCCATTACCCGAAAGTAATTGAGCAGTGGATATTGCAACGCTGAGCCGTTTCCGGTGTAAGTCAAAAAATTCAGTATCTTGTTAGATAAACACCAAATATCATGATTGCAGTGCTCTTATTAGGGATGCCAGCTGGCGGAGAATGGTTAACAATACTGGCGTTTCTCCTGATTCCATTTATTTGTCTGGTGGACATTTATCGTAGCCAGTTTTCCCACCCCTTGCTCAAGTTTGCCTGGTGCGCTATGGTTGTTTTTGTTCCCTTAATAGGAGCGGTGTTGTACTACTGGTTCGGTACGGAGCAGAAAGTTGTGAGCAAGAGCTAGCCGGTTAAATGCTGAACTATTCGTAATTGTCAATTCTGAATTTCCCGGCTTTTTCAGGATAGGTCTGACCATTTGATACCTCCACCTCGATAAGTTCCGTGCAATACCTGAATTCCCCACCATACCGTCCAAGATATTTTGACCGACCCCAGAGAGTGACCTTATTCCCGGATTCTAAAAGATCTTTCCACTTATATTTTTTGATCTTATTATAGTCGGCGGAATCGAGGTATAACTTGACAAACGTGCTATCGGATTGTCGCAAGTCAACAAACGGCTTGTAAAGCAGGCCATCAGCCTTAATTTTCTGAAACAACTCATAAAAAATTCGATCCGTGCTGTCGACTCGCTCAATATTCATGGTGTCCATGATATGAAGGAATTTCATTTTCACGCTGTCAGATACATTGTAGAAACTCCCCATTCGGAGCGGAGCAAAATACAGTTCTCCGAGGTACAATTCCCTCTCATGTTTGGTTTGAACGCAAGAAACTGTAAGCAATAACAGAATGATTAGATACCGCATAAGTCTATTTCTTCGCAGCAGTCCACTCAAAGTCGGGAGCCTTCGGAAACTCGGAAAACACTTTCTTAATAAAGTCATCGGGCATCGCCAGCTTGCGCAACCTCAGGTCAATCCAGGCGCCATCAATGGTTAACGTTGCAGAAAGCGTTCCGTCTTGTTTTAGAAACGTGTGCCGTAAACTCCAGCGACTGTAGTCTTCCGAAGCTTTGTGCATTTCAACCGTAATGGTGATTTGATCCTCGAGGTGAATTTCCCTTCTGAATACAGCTTCTTCGCGAAACAATACCGGCCCGATCTGCAGTTCTTCCAGCTTATGCGTGGTCAGTCCGCGTTCACTTAACAGTTGCATCCGTGCAGCCGCACCGAAATCGTAATACACCGAATGCCGCAAATGGCGGTTGGCATCAATATCCGCCCAGCGGATAGAAACAGGCATTGAAAATTTTGACATCGCTTAAGGGGTATTCACTTCATTAAAATTGCCTTCGGTATGATCGGTCCAGCTCATCGGATAATTCTTATCTAAAAATTCCAGCGAATCTTCTGTTAAGAACAATGGCTTAAACGTATCGATCATTACGGCCAATTCGTGCGTTTCTTTCGCGCCAATACTTTTTTCTACCGTACCCGGATGCGGGCCATGTGGTAAACCACCCGGATGGAGTGTGAACGATCCGCGCTCAATGCCCCTGCGACTCATAAAATTTCCTTCGGCATAATACAACACCTCATCACTATCGATGTTGCTGTGGTTATACGGAGCCGGGATCGCCAGCGGATGATAATCGAACAAGCGTGGTACAAAGGAACAAATCACAAAATTGTGTGCCTGAAACGTTTGATGCACCGGAGGCGGCTGATGAATTCTCCCGGTGATGGGTTCAAAGTCGTGGATAGAAAAAGCATACGGCCATAAAAATCCATCCCAGCCAATCAGGTCCAGCGGACTATGTTCGTACACATACTGGTGCAGAAAACCCTGTTTCTTGATCTTCAATAAGAATTCGCCTTTGCTCGAATCGGTAATCAAGTCGTGTGGCGGGCGAATGTCGCGCTCGCAATACGGTGAATGTTCCCCCAACTGTCCTAAATCGTTGCGATAACGTTTTACGGTTTCAACAGGTGAGTTGGCTTCCACGATCAATAGTCGCAACGGACCTTCTTCAAATTCGAGTTTATAAATAACCGTGCGTGGTATCACTACGTAATCGCCCTGCCGGATTTCCAGTTTCCCGAAAGGAGAAATCAGGACGCCTTTTCCATCGTGGATGTAAATAACTTCGTCACCCTCTGCATTCTTATAGAAGTAGTCCATTTTGCGTTGCGTGGGCGAGCAGATGGAAATAGCGCAATCGCTGTTTTTCAGTAACACCTTGCGGGCACTCAGATAATCGCTACCCGTGGTGGTTACTTTTGATGTATTGAGGTGCGTTTGCTTGAGCGCATAGTCCGTAATGATTTTCGGGCCATATTTTACCGGCTCTTTCACCGCCTTGATGCGCGTAGGCGCGTAGATATGATACAGGTTTGAATAAATTCCGGAGAATCCCTCCGAACTAACCAACTCTTCTTTATACAAACTTCCATCGGGCTGACGGAATTGCGTGTGCCGCTTGTGTGGAATTTGTCCTAAACGGTAGTAATACATAAGGCTTTATTTGAGCCTTTAAGTTGAGAAAATTTTCACGGAATCGTGAATGTTTTGTGAAGATCAGCTCTTGAAAACGTTGAAAAACGCTTCTTCATAACGCTGTCCGATTGGAATCTCATGACCGCCTGCGAGCATGATATGCTTGTTGCGAACCGATTGAATCCGCGCCAGCGGAATAATGAACGATCGGTGAACCCGAATAAATTCTCCGAAAGGAAGCTTTTCAAGCAAAGCCTTCATCGTTATGCGGGCAATAACAGTTTTGCCCGAATCGAGATGGATTTTCAGATAATCGGCCAGTCCTTCGATGTATACAATCGCAGGACTTTGAATTTTCATTAACGTGTAATCGGAGCGAATGAAGAAATGCTTTTGGTCGGCAGGCTGGCGATGTTTTAAAAAATTGTAATAGTCAGCCGCTTTTTGAACCGCATGGTTAAAGCGCTCAACCGAATAGGGTTTTAGCAGGTAATCTACTGCGCTCAATTCAAATCCTTCCACCGCGTATTGCGGATGAGCCGTAGTAAAAATCACCATCGTATCCGTTTTCAATCCCTTAAAAAAGTCAATACCGGAAATAGCCGGCATGTTGATGTCGAGAAATAGGAGGTCAACCGGGAATGAATCGAGGTACTTTTTAGCTTCAGCGGTTTTGGTAAACGTTTTTTCGAGTTTTACCAGGTTGCTTTGCGCGCAAAAGTTTTCAACAATCTCCAGCGCGAGCGGTTCGTCATCGATGGCAATGGCGGTAATCATGCAAGCTGCAGCATTAGCTGAACGCGATAGGTGGTTTCATCTTCCTGAACGGTGAGGATGTGTTTTTCAGGGTAAAGAAGCTTCAGGCGTTCGCGTGTGTTTTCGATACCCACGCCACTTTTCACGTGCGGGTCATTGTCGGATGTTACCTTTTTATTCTCTGCCATGAGTTCAACTGAACTTGCGCCGATGTTGATACTGATCCGAATATAAGATTCCTGATCCGGATTTACGCCATGCTTGAATGCGTTCTCGATGAAGGGCATCAAGATGACTGGCGCGATTTTTTTCTCGCCCGGATCGCCCGTTACCTGGTAGGTGAGCGCAACGGTATTTGTTAAACGCATCTTTTGCAGTTCGATGTAGTCGTTGGTATACGTGATCTCTTTGTGAAGCGGTACAAATTCCGCAATCGTGTCGGTTACCACGTAACGCATCATGGCCGACAGTTTCAGCAAGCCCGAAGCCGTTGCGTGCGCGTGTTCGCGGATAGCCAGTGCGTAAATGTTATTGAGCGTGTTAAACAGAAAGTGCGGGTTGATCCGGCTTTTGAGCGAGCCGATCTCGGCATGCTGTTTCAGTACTTCCGTGTCGAACAACCGTGTCCGGATGCGGAGCAACAGCGATGACAGCACGACAGCAGCGTAAAGAAAAATATTGTGCTGGATGTGCATAAAAAAAGATTCCTCACGAGGTCCGGTCCGGGGCGGTGAAAACGGTGGGGGACCACCCGGCTGAAGTTTGATGAATCCGGTCACGACAGACGGCACAACAGTGATGACCAGCAAGCCAAATACAACGGTTAAGGCATACAAGACGTGCTCGTTCCGGAAATAAAATCGCGGGATAAGCAGGTAATAGTTGAGGTAAAAAATAATAAGCATGAGCACATTCGCCAGAAAATCGCGGAGTGCAGGCTGAGAAATAAAACTTGCTTCCGGTGGACGGGGTGCGAGTAACACGGGAATAACCAGAAAAGCGATCACCGCCAGGAGGTGCCAATAAACGGGAGTTTTTTTCGTGCTCATGGTATTTGTACACGATAAAGGTAGGTAATCCGGCTATCCGAAGAAGCGGGTGTTCTTCGCATCATTTGCCTGATTAGTCGCAAAGCGGCTGAAAAACACGCTCGATAAGTTTTCCTGACGTTACTTCAACAAAACAACAACTAAATCCCCTGCGATTATGGAAAGGAAAGAGTTTATTAAGAAGCTTGGATTTGGAACGATGCTCGTTCCATTTTTAGTGGCGTGTTCCGACTCGGACGACCCAACGCCATCCAACAATTCAAGTGGCGGATCTTCTTCTGATGGAACCGATACAGGATCAGGTACCGGGTCAGGAACGTGTACGGTAAGTCCGACTGAAACGGCCGGACCTTTCCCGACAAAAGATCCCGCCTCACTCGAACGGGTTGATATTCGTTCTGACCGGACGGGCGTTGTGATGGATGTGGAGATCACGATACAGGACAAAAGCAATGGCTGTACCGCGCTGGCCGGTGCTATGGTAGACATCTGGCATTGCGATGCGGCCGGCAATTATTCGGAGTATGGCGGAACCACCATGCAGTCGACCAACTATCAATCGGTACACTTTCTGCGCGGACGTCAGGAAACGAACAGTGACGGGGTGGCTTCTTTCCGTACAATCTTTCCCGGCTGGTATAGTGGTCGTGCACCCCACATTCACGTGCACATCTACGACTCATCCGGAAACTCATTGCTTGTAACCCAAATTGCATTTCCAACGGACGTGTGTGATACCGTGTATACAACGGCAACTACGCTGTACACCAAAGGCAAGCAGGATACTTCAAATGCATCGGACAACGTTTTCTCCGATTCCCTGGTAGCCGAACTGGCAACCGTTACCGGAAGCATTGCGGAAGGATTTCTGCTGACGAAAACAATTGTTGTGAGTTAATCGGTTAGTATGACGGACACGGGAACACAAACAAAGGCGCGGATTTATCTGGCAGGGAAACGCGGCATCACGGCTTCAGTCGGGCATACCGTTTATCATACCTTTAATGACGGACAATACTCAGCTATCGGTCGCGAACCGTTTTCGGGTATCCGGGCATTGAACGATGAGGTGCTGAAAGCTGGTATGACGGTCCATCATGCTTCCGCAGAAAACAGCCTGGTACTGTTACTGCCGGTGATCGGCAAAATAAAATTCAGGCTCGGGGAAGAGGAGGGCCGGTTCCTGGATCCCGACACCTCGCAATTGATATACGTACCCAAAGACGCAACGCTGGAAATCACGAACCCCTATCGGGAACAAACAATCAACTATGTATTAGTTTGGTTTCAAACACAGCCTGTCTCCCGGTACTTCGATCAGTTTGCGTTGTTTGATTTGCAGAAAAAACACGACAGCCTCGTTCAGATTTTTACGACCACGCAGTCGGCAGGTTACATCGGAAAGTTCTCCGGCCGGAGTGATCAAACGTTCGCGCTACGCGAGTCCGCGAAGGGCGTGCTTGTGTTTGTACTGGAAGGCGCTTTCGAAATGGAGAAACGATTGTTGGAGCCGCGCGATGCGCTTGCCCTTCATCACCTCAGTTCGATTGAGTTCGAGGCCCTTTCAAATAATGCTATCCTCTTGCTGATCGAAGTGTAAGCTTACCGTTTTGTGTTCTCCAGTTCGGGTATGCGGTCGAATAACTTCAATGCCTGCTGGAAAATTTCGTTGGTTTCGTTCATGATCGGGAAAAGGCCATCATTCCCCCAAACTTTCCGGGCAATCTGTGCCTTAACGTGTACCTGAAACAACTGCTTCTTAAGCCTGAGTTCTTCGTAATCAGGCTTCAGCTTTTTCTGCTGACCAAGTTTCACCAGGTCGTTCAGCATGTCGTCTGTTACTTTGAATTTGGTAAAGTAATTATCAAATCCGCGTTCTTCCAGTTCTTTCTTGTGTTTTTCGGCATACTTGAACGCATACTCATAGATGGCGGTGGTGGAGTACAACTCATTCAGGTAATGACTGTTTTGCGTGGTGTCAAGCGGAATGAAGTAATCCGGCATAATGCCACCCCCGCCATACACGGTTCTTCCATTGTGAGTGGTGTACTTCAGTGAGTCGTTGAAATGAATACTGTCGGCATGGAAGAATTCACCTTTTTTATAGCGACTTAAGATATCCTGCGAATACTCTTCTTCATCATCATACGGTTTTTGAATGGAACGGCCACTCGGTGTGTAATAGCGCGAAATCGTCAGGCGTAACTCAGAGCCGTCATTCAAGTCAAACGGTTTTTGAACCAGACCTTTACCGTATGACCGGCGGCCTACCACCAGTGCACGGTCGTTGTCTTGCAACGCGCCCGCCAGAATTTCGGTAGCCGATGCGCTCCATTCGTTAACCAATACGATCAGTGCACCGTTTTCAAAATTGCCATTAGCAGTTGAAACCGCATCGGTGTTAAGTGTTTGATCTTTACCATTTGTATAAACGATTTTCTTACCGCCGGAAAGGAAGTCATCGGCCATCTGAATGGCCATATCCATGTAGCCGCCACCGTTGCTCTGCAGGTCGAGAACCAGGCGCTTCATTCCACGCGCCTTAAGTTTGTTCAACGCAACCGAGAATTCTTCGTATGTGGTGGCTGCAAATCGGCTGATCTTGATGTAACCGGTTTCGTGGTCAACCATGTAGGCAACGTCCAGCGAGAACTGCGGAATTTTGTCGCGAACGATATTGAATTCCAGCGGTTCAGGTGATCCGTTACGCTGAATGGTAACTTTTACTTCGGTTCCGCTCGGGCCTTTCAGAAGTTTCATCACATCGGGTGATGTAATGCCGATGCCGGCTACATCTTTTTCGTTAACCTTAAGAATCTTATCGCCCGATAAAATCCCAAGTGCTTCCGAGGGTCCGCCTGCCAGCGGTGAGATCACAACAATGGTATCCTGGAAGATATTGAATTCAACTCCGATGCCGTCAAAGTTTCCGCGCAGATCTTCGTTGGCCTGCGCCCGGTCAGACGCCGGGATGTAAACCGAATGCGGATCAAGCTTCGCCAGCAAATGCTGAATAGACTCGTCTACCAGCTTGTCGGTTTTTACTTCGTCTACGTAATTCTTGTTAATAAACGTGAGTACCTCGCGCAACTTTTGTACATCGCGTCCTACCTCTGAAGAAGTTTTTTGGGTGTTCAGGCTTGCACCGATAAAAATGCCGCCCGCCAGGCCCAGGCACAGGATGATCGGCAGGCTGATCTGATTCCGGGTATTTTTGTGTTCGCTCATACTAAAGTCTCGTCTCGTCAGTTCTTTAACGGTGCTATATAACAAATGTTCAGCGATGATAAATCCCTTTTTCTGACCGGAATCGAACAAAAATTGAAATTTAACAGGCAGCCGGGCCCCGCTTCGCGTTTTGAAAGCCTTTTGCCTATCTTTGAAAATTAGCATGGACAGCACAGCGTTAAAAAATAAAAAGATTGCACAGCTCGTAGACGAAAACTACGTGCATGCGTACGTGCTGTACTATTTCGGAATCCGGTTCGACGAATTTCCGGAGGATACGCTTGAGCAAACCTGCATCCGGAAAGGGTTGAGGGTTGATCAGGTGGTTCGTGAACTGGAAAATCCTACGCATTTAAGAGAAGCTGATCTTCCGCTGATTTCCTATCCGGTGGATCTGATCATTGAATACCTCAAGCATTCGCATTTTTTATTCATCAAACATAAGTTGCCCTACATCGCCCGACTGGTTGATTCATTCAAGGCTGGCCATGAGGATTACAACGCGGTGGAACGCGACTTGAAAATGGTGTTCCCGTTGTTTGTGGAAGATTTTATTCAGCACATCTACGAAGAAGAAGATACCCTGTTCCGCTACATCAAAGCACTTGAGCGTGCCGTAAAGGGAAATTTCATGCCGACCAAACTCTTTTACCTGATCGAAAAACACTCGGTTCAGAAGTTCGCCATGGAACATGATGTTCATGACGATGAAATGGCGGGCATCCGGAGGATCACAAAAGACTACGAGGTAAAACCCGGTTCTCCGCTTCACGTGAAAGTGATCTACAATGAGCTGAAGGAATTTGAGAAAAGCCTGATCACACATGCGCGGATCGAGAATGAAATTCTTTTCCCGAAAGCCATGGCACTGGAAGCCCGCGTGAAACAGATGTTTTTCGAGAAATCAAAATTGAACTGAGTTTTACTCAGTAACAACTCCGCACCTTGGGCAGAATTCTTGCGATTGATTACGGTAAAAAACGAACCGGCCTTGCGGTCACGGACTCTTTGCGGATTATAGCAACAGCATTGGAAACGGTAGAAAGTCGCAACCTGCTTGCCTACCTCAAGGGGTATACCCAAAAAGAAACAGTCGATGAATTCGTCATCGGCATGCCCCGGACCTTACGGAACGAAGACTCGGAAACAGCCCCGCTCGTCAGAAAATTTATCATAGAATTAAAGGCAGCCTTCCCGGAAAAACCGGTTCATGAAGTGGATGAACGCTTCACAAGCTCCATCGCGCAGCAAACCATGATATCCGGGGGAATGAAGAAAAAAGACCGTCAGGTTAAGGGCAATGTCGACAAAATCAGTGCGGTGATTATTCTGCAATCATTTATGGAGTCGCGGAATTGAGCTCCACGGCCGCGAAATCGCTATTCCGGTATTCCGAATCCCTTTAATCCTGATCAAATCTTAATAAATTTGTGCCATGATTTACCCGATTATCATGTACGGAGATGCTGTGCTTCGCAAGAAGGCCAGCGATATTGAGCCGGGAACGGATGTGAAGCAGTTGGTAGCCGATATGTTCGAAACCATGTATGCAGCCAATGGCGTAGGCCTGGCTGCTCCGCAGATTGGAAAAGCGATCCGCCTGTTTGTGGTGGACGGAACATCGATGCAGGACGAGGAGGAGGATGCGGAAGACATGACGGGATTTAAAAAAGCGTTCATTAATCCGGTTATCCTGACAGAAGAGGGTGAAGAATGGGACTTCGAAGAAGGATGCCTGAGCATTCCCAATATTCGCGAAAAAGTTTCCCGTAAGGAGGCCCTGCGCATCCGGTATTACGATGAAGACTGGAGCCTTCATGAAGAAGATTACGATGGGGTAAAAGCCCGCGTGATTCAGCACGAATACGACCACATCGAAGGTAAACTCTTTATCGACTACCTTACGCCACTCAAGAAGAGAATGCTGAAGGGCAAGCTGGCCGACATCAGCAAAGGCATTGTCGACACCGACTACCGCATTCTTGCACCGCTTCGAAAATAGACACCCTGGTGAAGATAGCATCCCGTCTCCCGGAAGTAGGTACAACCATCTTTACCATCATGTCGAAGATGGCGCTCGAACACGGAGCGATAAATCTTTCGCAGGGCTTTCCGGATTTTCCGGTCGACAGCAAGCTCGTAGATTTGATTCACGTCCGGATGCAGGAAGGGTTCAATCAATATGCACCCATGCCCGGAGCACCGGCTTTGCGCCAGGTGATTGCGGATGTTATTTCAAAAACGTACAATCGTAAAACAGATCCGGAAACAGAAATTACCGTCACCGCAGGTGGAACGGAAGCGCTCTTCTCGGTGATTGCTGCACTGGTGCATGCGGGCGATGAAGTGGTCGTATTTGATCCGGCTTACGATTCCTACAACCCGGCCATCCGGTTAAACGGTGGTGTACCGGTTCATATCAACCTAACCTATCCCAACTTCTCGATCGACTGGGAAGTCGTAAAATCTAAAATCACTTCGCGTACGCGGATGATTATGGTCAACACCCCGCATAACCCGAGTGGCGCGGTTTTGTCGGCCGATGATCTCAAAACCTTACAGAAGCTTGCGGTGCAACACGATTTGATCGTGCTGAGCGATGAAGTGTACGAGCGGATTATTTTTGATGACATTCGCCACGAAAGTGTATTGCATTATCCGGAGCTGGCCAATCGAAGCATTGCGGTGTTTTCGTTTGGCAAAACTTTTCATGCCACGGGCTGGAAAGTTGGCTATGCAGTCGCTCCGCCACACCTGACGACAGAAATCCGGAAGGCTCACCAGTTTGTTACCTTCAGCGTAAACACCCCGGTGCAGCTCGCGCTCGCCGAATACATGACGGTGCCCGCTCATTATTTGAACCTCGGTACGTTCTATCAGAAGAAGCGCGATTACTTTCTGGCGGGTATTAAAGGATCTTCGTTTGAGCCGATGGAATGTCACGGATCGTATTTTCAGTCGCTCTCGTATGCCGTAATCGCTGATCTGCCGGATATGCAAATGGCCGAAGAACTTACCAAAAAGCATAAAGTTGCTTCCGTTCCCGTGTCGGCTTTCTACCAGGATAAAACCGATAACAAGCTGTTGCGATTCTGTTTTGCCAAGCAGGAGAAAACGCTCGATCAGGCGATCGAAATCCTCCGCAAATTCTGATCAGAATTACTTTAAAACGTTAGCTTCATTGCCGTTCTTTGCAGGTAAACCACTACTACATGCGTGATTTAACCATCACCTTATTGCAGTCCGATCTGTATTGGGAGGAAATCGATGCAAACCTTTCCGCTTTCGAAGAGAAGATCTGGCAAATCGGCCGCAATACGGATGTAATTGTGCTTCCGGAAATGTTTACCACGGGCTTTACCATGAATGCACAAAAGCTGGGTGAGCACATGAACATGCGTACGTTCAAATGGATGCGGCAAATGGCCGATCAAACCGGTGCATTAATCCTCGGAAGTTTTGTTGCTAAAGTTCACGACAAATTTTACAACCGGATGTTGTGGATGGAACCGGGTGGAAATTTCAAGACCTACGACAAACGGCATTTATTCCGCATGGCGAATGAACATAAAACTTATTCGGCCGGTGAGAGTCTGTTGGTAGCAGAGTGGAGAGGGTGGAGAATCTGCCCGTTGATTTGCTACGATCTCCGTTTTCCCGTGTGGAGCCGCAATACCTACGATGCGATTTCAAAACGACTGAACTACGATTTATTGATTTACGTAGCCAACTGGCCTACAGCCCGTGTAGAAGCCTGGAGTGCATTGCTGAAAGCACGCGCAATCGAAAACCTGAGTTACGTAGTGGGCGTGAACCGCGTGGGCGTTGACGGTAATTCCATTGAGTACAATGGCAATTCTGCGATCATCGGCCCAAAAGGTGAAGTGATTTTTAGTTCCGAAGGTATCGAAACAATTAAAACGCTCGAACTGAACGCCAATTCGTTGCAGGCGTTCCGGGATAAATTCCCTGCATACATGGATGCCGATGATTTCTCGATTGAGAACGAAGAGTTCGAAGAGGGCTATCTCACCGGCCTGAGCTGATACCGTTATTTTTCCAATGCCAGGTCAAACTCAACAAGCACCGGTAAATGATCAGACGGGTAGTATGTTCCGTCATTGTCGGTGATCACTTGATAGTTCCGCGCCACCCATTGCTTGGTGTGAAAGATGAAGTCGATGGTTTTGCAGGGCATACCGCCAACTTTAAATCCGCAAAATGTTCCGGCCGTACTTGATGCCGGTCGTGAGTCATATAATACCAGTGATATCTCTTCGTTTACCATCATTTTGTATGATTCTTCAGTTGGTTCTGAATTGAAATCTCCGCTGACAATCATGGGTATTTCAATTCGGCTACCTGTGTTGTCGAGATTGGCGCCACCTTCCATGCCTGCCAGGTAGCTTTTGATTATGGTGGAACTCATTAAACGGGCTGTTTTCCCGATGTGATCGAAATGCGTGTTCACCATCACGAATTCTTTTTTTGTTTCACGATCAAAAAACCTTGCCGTGGTAAACACCCGGGTGATGGCGGCATCCCAGCTTTTGCTTCCGGGAATGTCTGTGGTTTCGGAAAGCCAGTGTGTTTTTGAATCGAGTAATCCGAAGCGGCTGTTGCGAAAAAGGATCGCGCTGTATTCCCCTTTTTCCTTACCATCATCACGACCCACTCCGCAGTATGAATACTCCGGAAGCAATCGCAACAGGTCTTGCAACTGATGATGAAGCGCTTCCTGAACACCAATGATATCGGGATTATATTTCGTAATCAGTGCAACAACCTTATCGGTCCGCCTGGGCCATTGATTCACTCCGTCATCAGGCGTATCCAGCCGGAGATTGTACGTCATCACTTTCACAGATTGAGCGGATAAACTGGTTACTAAAGCAGTAAACAACAGTAAAACGATTGAGAAGCGCATGGATAAAGATACTTAAAAGTCGGCCGTGTTTCCGGTAAACTTAGCGACAATAAAAAAGCCCCGACTGCTGATCGGGGCTTTTCATTTCTTTATTTTATTGTTACGCCAACGCTTCCACAGCGTTAACCTCGCCCGGCATCATCCGCTGGAAAAGGTTTTCAATGCCAGCCTTCAATGTTACCATCGATGACGGACAGCCGCTGCACGAGCCCTGTAGTTTCACTTTTACAATACCGTTGTTAAACGAGTGATAGGTAATGGCTCCCCCATCTTGTTCTACGGCCGGACGAATGTACTCATCGAGAATGGTTTTGATTTTCTTAACAGCTTCGGTCTCTTCTTCTGCGGGCACTTCAAATTCGTCTTGCACATCCATGATGTATTTGCCCATTTCCAGAAATTTCTGGATGTGGGTTTTGATCGTGTTCTGGATTTCGATCCACTCTACGTCTTCTTTTTTGGTTACCGTAACGAAGTTGCTGGCGTAGAAAACGCGGTCAACAAACGGGTATTCAAAAAGTTCCTGCGCGAGCGGGGCGTTGCCCGCACTGGCCGCGTTCGGGAAATCGTAGCTTAACCCTTCCGGAACGAGCATTTCGTTCACCACAAATTTCAGCGAATTCGGGTTGGGATTCGATTCCAGGTAAATATGGATGTTTTTTGGAGTTGCCTGCAGCATAGTTTCTTGTCTTCCTCGGTAACAAAATTAGGAAATTAAAGTTCACCGGCCTACCGGAATCCCTACACGACTATTCGCTTACCGTTTCCGGCTCCAGCGCATTCTCCCACTTGCTCACCACAGCCGTGGCGATGCTGTTTCCCAGCACGTTGGTTGCACTCCGCCCCATGTCGAGCAAGGGATCAATTCCCAGCAACAAGGCTAGGCCTGCTTCCGGGATGTTGAATGTTGCGAGCGTGCCTGCAATAACCACCAGCGAGGCACGCGGCACTCCGGCAATACCTTTACTGGTAAGCATCAGCACAAGCAGCATGCTGATTTGGGTTGCGATCGGTAAATGAATACCGTATGACTGTGCGATGAACAACGAGGCGAATGTCATGTACATCATGCTTCCGTCAAGGTTAAACGAATACCCGAGCGGCAGCACGAAGCTTACAATTTTATCTTTCGCGCCAAAGCGCTGAAGCTCTTCCATGGTTTTGGGAAATGCCGCTTCGCTGCTGGCCGTGCTGAAGGCAAGCAAAATCGGCTCCTTGATTCGCTTAACAAGACTGATCACCCGTTTACCGATCACCATAAACGCGGCAAAGCCCAGGAATATCCAAAGTAACGCAAGGCTGAAATAAAACTCACCGATAAAAATCGAATACGTTTTTAAAATGCCCATGCCCTGCTTGGCGATGATGGCCGCCATGGCTCCGAATACCGCCACCGGTGCGAGGTTCATCACGTAACCGGTAATTTTTAGAATCACGTGTGCCGCAGCATCCATGAAGTTGATGATGATTTTTCCCTGTTCACCAATTGCTGCTGTGGCCACCCCGAAGAACAGGGAGAACACTACGATCTGTAAAATTTCGTTCTTGGCCATCGATTCGATTACACTGGCCGGGAAGATGTGATATAAAAAGTTCTTCAGTGAGAAGGCTACATTGGCAATGCCCGATGATTCGCCCGTATCGGGAACTGGTAAATGCATGGCAACACCGGGTTCAAAAAGGTTAACCATGATCATACCCAGCAATAAGCTGAGCAACGAGGCTCCTACAAACCACAATAATGTTTTTCCTCCGATCCGGCCCACGGCACTGATGTCGCCAAGTTTGGCTACACCTACCACCAGCGTAGTGAATACCAGGGGTGCTACAATCATTTTAATCAGGCGAAGAAAAATATCCGCAAGGATCGAGAACGGTTCGGTTTTTTTGTCGCGCGCTTCGAGTACAGCATTACGCTCTTCGTTGGCTGCTTTTTTATCAGCCTCCAGCGAAGCGATTACCAGGCTGTCAGTGGTTGTGTGTTGTGCAGCTTTTATTTCTTTCAACCGCGCGTCAAGGGCTTCAAGTTTTGAATTCTCACCGTCAACGTAATTTTTGTTCAGCACGAATCCCGTGGCAATACCCACGAACAACCCGATAATAATGTATAGCGTCAGGCGACTTTTTTTCTTTGGCTTGATGGTTGGCTCCATAGAAGACTGAATAAAGAAGGTTAGGCTGAACCGGGCATGCGGTCAACCGACAATGTTAATGATTTTATCTTAAACCTTGTTGGCTTTTGCGCGCAGCAGGAAATCGGCTAATACCAGTGCGGCCATGGCTTCCACGATCGGTACGGCACGCGGAACAACGCAGGGATCATGCCGGCCTTTGCCGGACACAGTGGCCTCATTCCCGTCTTTGTCTACACTTTGTTGATCCTGCATGATGGTGGCAACAGGCTTGAACGCTACGTTGAAGTAAATATCCTCTCCGTTGCTGATACCGCCCTGCACTCCGCCTGAATGATTGGTTTTTGTACGGATCTTTCCGCCTTCGTTGTAAAACTCATCGTTGTGCTGCGAGCCCCGCAGTTTGATGCCTTCGAAACCGCTGCCGTATTCAAAACCTTTTACGGCATTGATGCTGAGCATCGCTTTGCCGAGTTCTGCATGAAGTTTGTCGAACACGGGCTCACCCAACCCAACCGGAGTATTTTTTATCACGCACGTTACCACACCGCCAATGGTATCGCGGCTCAGCCGCACTTCGTCAATCAGCGCGATCATTTTTTCAGCTGTTGCCGGATCGGGACACCGCACGATGTTGTCTTCCGTTTTGGCAAGATCAAGTTGTGTATAATGAGCAGCTTTGATGTCGCCTACCTGTGATACAAACGCGGAAATTTCAACCCCCGAATGTTTCAAAAGCAACTTCGCGATTGCACCAGCTGCCACACGGGCCGCTGTTTCGCGGGCCGAACTTCGGCCACCACCCCGGTAATCACGGTTGCCGTATTTTGCCTCGTAGGTATAATCGGCATGCGAAGGGCGGAATGTATGCTGGATGTGTGAGTAGTCTTTGCTGCGCTGGTCCTGATTATCGATGACAACGGCAATTGGTGTACCGGTACTTTTTCCTTCAAATACTCCGGAGAGAATCCTGAACGTGTCGTCTTCTTTGCGCTGTGTGGTGATTTTCGACTGACCGGGTTTTCTGCGATCAAGCTCCGACTGGATAAAAGCTTCGTCAATTGTCAGGCCTGCGGGACAACCGTCAATAATAACTCCGATGGCCGGGCCGTGCGATTCACCAAAGGTTGAAATCCGGAAAAGGGTACCGTAACTGTTCATGCTACATTCAAAGTTGCAGGCTCCCGGTTTAAGGTTATTTCGAGGTGAAAACCCTGAACCTTGAACTAAGAACTATTTTTTGAACACAAGATACGCGGAACCACCCAACATCGCCAACACAAGACTTCCGATCGCAAAGGAAATCCAACGATTGTCGGAAGCTGTGCGCAAAACGTTGTCGGCTGACCTTATTTTATCGTACAGCGATCCTGTGTCTGTGGCTTCAATGGCTTCGTTTTTCATGCTTTCACCGCTCACCACCACAGCCGAACGCGGTACGAGCGTGTCGTACCGTTTCAACGAAGGGTTAAAATAGACCCACTGCACAAGGTCACGCATCTGGTAATCGCCAGGTTCTTTCGGAATAATAAAGTACCGGAACGATTTTGTGCCCGTTACGCGGCCGTTTTGCCGATTGATGTCCTGCCGTACTTCCGGGTCATAAAACTCGAAGCTGCCGTCATTCATGAGTTGCGGCTTTTCGATGGCCGAAATGTTTCCCTCACCATAAACATTAAAATCATACGTGAAACTCTGGCTGGTTTGCAGCGCTGTGCTGCTGATCTTTTCATCGAGCCGGTAGTCGCCCACAGCAACTTTGTCGCGCAACGGATGGGGTGGAAGCTCTTTCACTTTAACCGTCTTGGGCTTGGAGTAAAAAGTTTTGAAATCTTCTTTGCGATTCTGACCAAAAAAGGATGGATTCTTCGCGACTTTAAACTTAATCAGTTGTAACCCAATGCTGGGGAATTCAATCGGCTTGGTATTGAGCGGATAAAACGTGGCTTCATACAGTTTGTACTGATCGTAATATTCTCCGTTAATGGTGACGGTTTCGCTCTGCACGTTTTCGATCTCGAAATTCTCTTCCCAGCAGTTAGCGGGTTTAATTTTTTTGAGAATGTTGGTGAGCTGTTTAGCCAGATCATAGAATTGTAAAGGTGCTCGGTTTTTATCGGCCACGAAAAACGACAACGATGTCGTAAACCCTTCGCCCACATAAACCTCCGATTTGCTGGTGGTGATCGCCAGGAACGCATCGTCTTTAATGTCGATAAATTCGGTGTTGTTCTTCCCGAAGAAATCGTTGGGGTCGTACGGATTGGCGAACGGATCGCGCTGACTCTGCACGGGCGGACCGACTTTTACTTTTTTTCCGGGAGAAGAAATCGTTTGTCCGTTGACGGTCATTTTAAACGGTTGTACCGTTACCGTACCCTGCTTGGTCGGAAGATAGGTCATCGTGACGCTTTGCGAAGACGAAATCTGTCCGTTAATGATGTTGGTTTGCGATTGCGAAGACGTTCCGCGTTTGCGGAAGCCGGCAATTTCCGGGAAAACATAGTCGTGCGACTTAAACCGGTCGTTCTGGATGGATACCGAAATGGTCCAGCTTTGGTTTTCACCGATCTCATCCGGGCCGAGAATGATCTGAATGGTTTGCCCGTGCGCAACACCCACACCGGTGAATACCAAAAAAAGGATAAAGAGTGATTTTATCGAAAAAAACGGCCTCATGATCAATCTTTGTACCAATAACACGTTACAAAACTAAAAATGTTCTTTTAGTTAGCGGTACCGCTTATTAAATTAGACGAGCTTTTAAATAATTTTTTAATCTACAAGTATCTAGCCTATGCTGAATTACGTCAAAACCGTGCTCACAAAGGTGAGTTTTGACTCCAAGCTTTTTGAGAAAGAGCTAAAAAAGGCCATCGAGGTGTTGATTGGTGCTGAATTACAGGAACTCAAACAGTGGTGCTACAACCTGTTTGGGCGCGAACATCAGGCGATTCTCAATCGCTGCTTTGTAGCCGCATAAAATTTTGACTTAGACATGTAAACGGTCCCGCCTTCAGCGGGACTTTTTTATTTATTCTGTGACAAACCTGATGTTTCTTTTCAATCCCTCCAGCCGGGTACGCTTCACAGGTGAATTTTTGAAAACTTTCTGAAAAACCTCTGTGGTAATTTCTTTCCATTCATTCTGAGTCATCGATTGCAACGAGTCATTCGGATTAAACCTAGGCTCTTGGTGCGGCTTGGAAAAGCGGTTCCACGGACAAACATCCTGGCAGATGTCGCAACCGAAAATCCAGTTCCCGAATTTTCCTTTTACCTCGGCCGGAATTTCTTCTTTCAGCTCAATCGTGAAATAGGAGATGCATTTACTTCCGTCAACCACATAAGGTTCCGGAATTGCATCCGTCGGGCACGCGTCCATGCAGGCTGTACATGTTCCGCAATAATCTTTTATCGGACCATCATACACCAATTCGAGATCCACAATGATTTCTGCCAGAAAGAAGAAACTGCCGGAGTGTTTATTGAGTAACAAACTATTTTTCCCGACCCAGCCCAGTCCCGCCCGCTTTGCCCACGCGCGCTCCATCACCGGGGCTGAATCCACAAACACACGCCCTTCCACCTGCCCAACTTGCTCCTGCAGTTTTTCAAACAGCGTTTTGAGTTTGTCTTTCACCACGAAGTGGTAGTCTTCACCGTACGCGTACTTGGCGATGTTAAGGTTGTCGGGCGTAGCTAAATCCTTTTCGGGATAGTAATTATACATCAGGCTGATGACCGATTTTGCGCCAGGCACCAGCAGCGTGGGGTCAAGCCGCTTGTCGAAATAATTTTCGAGATAGCTCATCTTGCCCGCGTAGCCGCGTTTCAGCCATTCTTCAAGTTTTGGTGCTTCATCTTCCAGAAACTCAGCCCTCGAAATGCCGCAATAGCTGAAGCCAAGCTCAGCCGCAAGTGATTTAACAAGATGGGTTTGTTGATCTGAATTCATTTCCCGTTCCCCGAGCTTCGATTCCCTCTCCCCCGGGGAGAGGGGAAGGGGTAGGGTATTAACCGAAAAGGCCAGCGCCTTTACTGGGTGGAGGAACTACCTTTAAATGTTTGTATGCTTTCTCCGTTGCTTCGCGGCCGCGGGACGTACGTTTCAGATATCCTTCCTGAATCAGGAAAGGTTCGTAAACTTCTTCGATTGTTTCGGCTTCATCACCCACGGCAGTGGCGATCGTAGTTAACCCAACCGGCCCGCCTTTGAACTTATCGATAATCGTCATCAGAATGCGATTGTCCATTTCATCGAGGCCATTCGCGTCAACATCAAGTGCTTTCAGCGCAATCTGCGCAATGTCCAGCGTGATGGTTCCATTGCCTTTAATCTGTGCAAAGTCGCGCGTTCTGCGCAATAAGTTATTCGCGATCCGCGGTGTACCGCGACTTCTTCGTGCGATTTCAAAAGCAGCCTCAGCGTGAATCGGGGTGTTGAGGATCGCGCACGAGCGGTCAATGATTTTTTGCAACAAAGCCGAGTCGTAGTATTCAAGCCGGGCATTAATTCCGAAACGCGCGCGCAGGGGCGAAGTAAGTAAACCCGCGCGTGTTGTGGCCCCAATCAGTGTAAACGGATTCAATCCGATTTGTATCGAACGTGCATTCGGTCCGGAATCCAGCATGATGTCGATCTTGAAATCCTCCATAGCCGAATAGAGATACTCCTCGACAATCGGATTTAACCGGTGAATCTCATCAATAAACAAAACATCGTTTGCTTCCAGGTTGGTTAGTAGTCCCGCCAGATCACTCGGCTTATCCAAAACAGGACCCGAAGTTATCTTGATGGCCGACTGAAGTTCGTTGGCGATGATGTACGAAAGCGTTGTTTTACCCAATCCCGGAGGACCATGCAAAAGAACATGATCGAGCGGCTCGTTGCGTTGCTTCGCAGCCTGCACGAAAACTTTAATATTGTCAACAACCTTCTGCTGGCCGGTAAAATCATCGAACGATAAAGGCCTTAAAGCCTTTTCGAACTCTTTTTCGGCAGCGTTCAGGTTTTCACCGTCACCTTTCAGATAATCTTCCCGCATAGCTATTGATCTGGCGAAGGTAGCAGGAATCAACGATATTTCTTAAAAGCAACATTGTTGCATCTAGCGGATTTTATCTACCTTCGCGGACTATTCCGCTCAAACGCTGCCATGATCGTAAAACTGCTGGTTCTGTTTCTCACCCCATTGCTTTCCGGGCTGGCGGTTTACCTTGTTCCTTCGGGCAAAACAAAGAACTTCAAACTGCTGCTGGTGTTTGCAGGTGCTTACCTTTTCGGGATCACCGTAGTTCATATTCTCCCGGAGTTATACATTAAAAACAGCGATGTTGAGCTGATCGGTTTGTTTGTACTGGCCGGTTTCTTCCTGCAACAGGTGCTGGAATACTTTACCTCGGGCATTGAACATGGCCATATTCACACACACGATCCGGGCGAACATCATCACCACGATGAACCGCATCAGGAACAACTTTCCGCCTTCGTGTTGCTGACAGCGTTATGCGTTCATGCTTTTTTGGAAGGAGCCATGCTCGTACAGCCGATGGCCGTAATGGGGATGCACTACGATGTGAATGCGATCCTGTTTGGAATCGCGCTGCACCGCGCACCGGCCGCATTTGCGCTGATGACGGTGCTCGCCTTTCAGTTACGATCCGTCAACAAAGCACTTCCGCACCTGATTTTCTTTTCCCTGGCCGCTCCGATCGGCTTATTAATTTCAACCTACCTGATTGATGTAGAAGTTTTGTCGGCATCCGGGTTAACGTACCTCTATGCGTTGGTTTGCGGAAACTTCCTGCACATTTCAACCACCATCGTTTTCGAAAGCAGTCCGGCCCACCGGTTTTATGCCAGGAAAATGACCGTGGCGATTATCGGGGCGCTTTTAGCGGTAGCAGTGGAGTACATGCTGTAGAAAACGCGGCTCAAGCCGTCTTCATGGGATTATCGTGACAACTTTAGACTGACGGAATACTATTTTCTGATTTTTTTGCTGATTTTGAGGCGATCGTTACGATACCGAAATGAGCAAGCCTATTACCGACTTCGAATCCTACAAAAACGTTTACACGGAAAGCATTGGGCAACCGGAAAAATTCTGGGAGTCCGTAGCGCAGGATTTTCAATGGAAGAAAAAGTGGAACCACGTACTGGAGTATGATTTTCATAAGCCTGAAGTGAAATGGTTTGAGGGCGCACAGTTGAACATTACCGAAAACTGTCTTGACCGCCACCTGGCCGAACGGGGCAACCAGACGGCACTCATCTGGGAACCCAACAATCCGAAAGGCGAATCAAAAAAGTTCACGTACCGTGAGTTGTATGAGAATGTTTGTCGCGTGGCCAACATGCTGCGGGCCCAGGGCGTAAGAAAGGGCGATCGGGTTTGCATTTACATGCCCATGATTCCTGAGCTCGCGTTCGCAGTGCTGGCGTGTGCGCGGATCGGAGCCGTTCACTCTGTTGTATTTGCGGGTTTTTCCTCCGGTGCACTGGTTGACCGCATCAATGACTCATCGTGCAAATTGATTCTCACGGCCGATGGCGTTCAGCGTGGCGATAAAAATCTTGACCTGAAGAAAATTGTCGATGAGGCATTAGACAAGTGCCCAACCATCGAGAAGTCGGTTGTGTTCCGTCATGTAAACATTTCGGTTAACCTGAAAGCCGGTCGCGATGTGTGGTGGCACGATGCGATCGCGAATGCAGCTGCTTCCTGCGAAGCAGAAACCATGGAAGCGGAAGACCTGCTGTTCATTTTGTATACATCCGGTTCAACCGGAAAACCAAAAGGCATGGTGCATACCTGTGGGGGATATATGGTATATGTTGCCTATACTTTTCAAACTGCTTTCCAGTATAAACCCGGACAAATCTACTGGTGTACAGCCGACATCGGCTGGATTACCGGACACTCCTATATTTTGTACGGACCGTTGTTATCAGGTGCGACAACGGTGATGTTTGAAGGAATTCCTTCGTGGCCCGACATGGGCAGGTTCTGGCAGGTGATTGAACGGCACAAGGTTAATATCTTTTATACGGCACCCACGGCTATTCGCTCGTTACTCCATGAGCCTTTATCATTTGTTGAACGGCATGATCTTTCTTCGTTGCAAATTTTGGGGTCGGTAGGTGAGCCCATCAACGAAGAAGCCTGGGAGTGGTATCATAAAAATATCGGCAAAGGAAAATGTCCGGTTATCGATACGTGGTGGCAAACGGAAACCGGAGGCTTTATGATTTCCCCCATCGCACACGTAACAAAACTCAAGCCCGCCCATGCAAGTTTCCCGATGCCGGGCGTTCAGCCGGCGGTAATGGACGAGAAAGGGCACGAGCTGGAAGGCAACAACATTGAAGGCCGGTTAACCATCAAATTTCCGTGGCCGGGAATGGCACGGACCATTTACGGCAATCATCAGCGGTTTAAAGACACTTACTTTTCAACGTTTCCGGGAAAGTACTTTACGGGCGATGGTTGCCGCGTGGATGCAGATGGATACTACCGGATCACCGGTCGCGTAGACGATATCATTATTGTGTCGGGTCATAACATGGGCACCGCAGAAATTGAAAGTGCCATGACCGAACATCATGCGGTTTCGGAGGCCGCAGTAGTGGGCTATCCGCACCATGTAAAAGGCAATGCCATTTATGCCTACGCGATCTTGTATGAAAAACCAGAGAACGAAGAGAAACTCCGTGCAGAAATCCGCGACACCGTGGCAAAAATTATTGGTCCGATTGCAAAGCCCGACAAGATTCAGTTTGTAACCGGATTGCCTAAAACACGTTCAGGAAAAATTATGCGCAGGATTTTGCGTAAAATTGCGGAAGGCGAAACCTCCAATCTGGGCGACACCACAACCTTGACCGATCCGGCTGTTGTGGAGGAAATCAAGAAAGGGGCGCTTTAAGTTTTGTAAATAATCAACATGGAAATAACAGGAACAGTAGTTAGCCTTTTGCCGATGCAATCCGGCCAGGGCAAAAACGGAACGTGGAAAAAACAGGAATTTATTATTGAAACTCCGGGACAGTATCCCAAAAAAGTTTGCCTTTCACTTTGGGGCGAGAAAGTAGACGAAACCCGCATCGCGGTAGGCGAAAAAATTACCGCGTCAATTAACATCGAAAGCCGTGAATACAACGGTCGCTGGTACACCGATGTTCGCGCCTGGAAAATTGCCAAAGGAAATGGTGGCGGTACAAATGAAGCTCCTCCAATCGACTCTTCGTTCGCGCCTGACGCTAGCAGCGGCAGTGATGACCTTCCATTCTAAAATCGTATGAAGCGGATTTTAATCCATAAAAATTACATCAGGGCTGCAGCGATCATGGCGATCTTTGCAGTCCTGATCGTTTATCTACCCGGGCGTGATTTAACCGACAATACCTTCGAGTCATTTTTTACCATGCCCGTTAACGAGGTATCGGTGGAACACGAAGTTTTCAATGATAATTTTGATGTACATCAACTCAACGGGGTGCGGGTTGTTAATCGGGAGACCGGAAAGTTCACGTACTATTTTGAATACATTGCCAACAAGCAAGACACGCTTCGCAGGGTGGCTGCACTTCCTTTTTTATTGAGAGACAATCGCCCGTCTTCCGTGGCGTGTGAGTTAATGACGGTGGATGGCAATCCGCTGGATGATTCAAAACTTGCTCCGGCTGAAAAAGAGGCAAGCGCATTTTTCTGGAATGCCGCAGCCGAGGAATTTACATTCTACGAATGCTACAAAAGCCCCGTAAAGCACACGCTGTTGCTCAGCAAAAACTCCGACCGGATCCTGCATAAGGTTGAGTTGATTTAAGCTTTTGATGAGGCCGAAACAAAAGCGTCAAGTTTCTCCAACAACGTAAGTTGATTCAGCGCCCGCTCAAAATTCTGTTCCGGATAGTTAATCTTATAGTACACATCGTTTGATAAATAATCCGCCAGGAAGCGAATCGCCTGCATGTATAACATCATCATCCCCGAGCGATGGATGTTCTCCTGTTCGGCAGACGTAAACGTGCTGCCAATTCCTGCCTCATATCCCGAAATGATAGCCCGATAGATTTCTGAATTCACGCTTACCGAATCAGCCGGTGCATTTTCATCTTGTGAAGAAACCATACTCCGGATCATGTCGCCCACATCTGAAAAGAAATAGCCCGGCATTACCGTATCCAGGTCGATCGGGCAAACTGCCTGACCGCTTGCTTTATCAAATAAAATGTTGCTCAGCTTGGTGTCGTGATGCATGGCCCGCAGCCGGAAGTCAGGATTGCTTTTTAATCCGTTGTAAAAATCTACCAGAACGGTGCGCTGCCGGATTTTCTCCAGTAACAGCCGGCTTTTATTCAATCGCTCGTGACTTGCGTGTAAAACTGCGGCCTGTAATTGATGATACCGGTTTGCTAAATCATGAAAGCCCGGAATCGTGGGTTTGAGGTGTTGTGCATCCAGCTCATTCAATGCTGCTGTAAATTCGCCATAGCATTTGGCAGCGCTGAAAATTTTCTCAGGCGATGCCGGTAAAGTTTCGGTGTACGTGTTGGCCATAAACTCGAAAGCCCGCCAGCAGGAATTTTCTTTATCCACCCAGGTCAACTGTTGATCAACTGTTTTCAGCATGCCCGGAATGCGCAGTTTACCGCTGCGTTCCAGGTGTTTGTAAATAAGTTGATAGTTGCTGGTGACTGCATCAAGGTCTTTAAAAACATTTGTATTAACCTGCTGTAGAATGGCCGAACGATTGTTGGCTGTAACTTTGTACGTCTTGTGAATCAGCCCGTCTGTCAGAACTTCGAAAAACGGAGCATGAAAGCCGAAACGTTCCGCAGCAAAAACGACAGGCTCCATTAATACGTGTCGTCTAGTGCGAACCGCGTTTTGCGGTACATCCATTGTCCGCTGGTGAAGTCGGGGAAGTCAACCGTTTGATTACCCAGGCTGATGCTCTGCTCGCTCAGCGGAGTGATTGCACTCCACGCCACGGAATCGTACACATCAATTGGAGTTGGCTTTTCATTTTTAATGGATTCGATAAACGCATGAACAACAAAGAAGTCCATGCCGCCATGTCCGGCACCGTCAGCTTCTTTCGTCCAGCGCTGCCACAGCGGGTGATCGTATTTTTCAAGATATGGCTTGGCTTCTTCCCACGAATGTTCTTTCGGACTGGTGCCTTCAATGTATAACGACTTGTTGACGTCCATCCAGATTCCTTTCGTGCCTTGCACGCGGAAACCCAGTGAATAGGGGCGCGGCAGGTTGGTGTCGTGCTGCAGCAGGATGGTTTCTCCGTTGGCACAATTGATCATCGTGGTTACGACATCGCCCAATTTGAATTCGACCTTCGCATTGGGATGATTTTCTCCACCATTCTTAACCACATAGTCGTGCAGTCCGCGCGCTTTGGTAGCAAACGATGAGAGCGACACGAACCGGTTTCCATAGTTAATGTTCAGCATCTCCGCCACGGGACCGATTCCATGGGTGGGATACAAATCTCCGTTGCGATGAACCGAATGGTTGGTGCGCCAGGCAGCTTCCGAAAATCCTTTCTCCCCAAATTCAACTCCTCCGCCATATGGCTGTTGGCCGTTGTTGAATTTCACGGCACGCAAGTCGTGCTGGTAGCCAGCCTGCAAATGCATCAGCTCGCCAAACATGCCTTGTCGCACCATGTTTAAGATCGCCATCACATCCCTGCGGTAACATACGTTCTCGAGCATCATCACATGACCTTTGTGGCGTTCAGCCGCGTGGATCACATCCCAATGATCCTGTAACGTGATGCCCAGAATCACTTCACTGCCCACATATTTTATCCCGGCTTCCAGCGAACCGATGATCATGGGCGCATGCCATTCCCACGGAGTGGCAATGATCACCCCGTCAAGGTCTTTTACTTCCAGCAGTTTCTTCCACGCGTTCACATCGCCTTTAAAAACTTTGGGCGTTGGCTTCCCGGATTTTTTTATCATCTCCAGTGAATCATTCAGCATCCGTTCGCTGATGTCGCAGATGGCCACCACCTCCGTATCACTGCGCTTAAGCGCCAGGTCGAGGTGATTTTGACCGCGCAGCCCCACACCGATAATCCCCAGGCGAACCTTGGTTTTTACGTTTTGTGAAAAAAGTTGTGAGGAGGGAAGGATGGAGAACGCGGCAGCCGCGAGGCTTGTGTTCTTAACGAAGTTTCTGCGATTCATAGGGAGCGTTTAGGATACACAAATAAAACAAAAAGCCCTGACGGTGTCGTCAGGGCTCTGTAATTATTGCGTCTTACCGATTAGCTTCCGCATGCCTCGCATGCGTCTGGATTATCCAGAGAGCATGCCATGTCGGCACGGTTCTGATCGTATTGAAATGCCTGCTGCGTTTCCACTACTACGTTGGCAACAACCGGGGTGGCGAGCGTTTCTTCAACACCCACTACCTTCTTCTCAACCACTTCAGGCTTTTGCTGCATGGCAGTTTTATCAAGCGTGAACTGGATAGCATCGGCAGCAGCCTGTGTTCTCAGGTAATACATACCAGTTTTCAGACCCTTCTTCCACGCATAGAAGTGCATAGACGTGAGCTTGCCGAAATTCGGATCCTTCAGGTGGATGTTCAGACTCTGCGACTGGCAGATATACGCGCCACGGTCGGCCGACATATCAATGATTGATTTCTGGGAAATCTCCCAAACAGTCTTATAGATATCCTTGATGTTCTGAGGAATTTCCGGAATCGCCTGAACGGAACCATTGGTTGCAATCAGTTTCTGGCGCATTGTTTCATTCCACAATCCGAGGTCGATGAGGTCTTTCATCAAATGCTTGTTCGCGATGATGAATTCGCCTGACAGCGTTCTGCGGGTGTAGATGTTCGAAGTGTACGGCTCAAAGCACTCGTTGTTACCGAGGATTTGTGACGTAGAAGCGGTTGGCATCGGTGCCACGAGCAATGAGTTGCGAACACCATGCTTCTTCACATCCTGCTTCAGTTGTTCCCAGTTCCAGCGGCCGCTCTTCGGAGTAACGCCCCACATGTCGAACTGGAAAATACCTTTTGAAGCCGGAGATCCTTTAAAGGTTTCGTATGCGCCATCTTTCTTCGACAGTTCCATGGATGCTTCCATCGCTGCGAAGTAGATGGTTTCGAAAATATCTTCGTTCAGTTTGCGTGCTTCGTCTGAATCAAACGGCATGCGCAGCATAATGAAGGTGTCAGCCAAACCCTGTACGCCAAGTCCGATCGGACGGTGACGCATGTTTGAGTTGCGGGCCTCTTCTACCGGGTAGAAGTTGATATCGATAACCTTGTTCAGGTTGCGTGTAATCACTTTCGTGATTTCATACAGGCGCTGATAATCGAATTTGCCTTCTTCGGTTACAAACTTATTCAACGCGATTGACGCGAGGTTACATACAGCAACTTCGTCTTTCGCCGTGTATTCAATAATCTCCGTACACAGGTTGCTTGACTTGATCGTGCCAAGGTTTTTCTGGTTCGACTTGCGGTTAGCGGAGTCTTTGTACAGGATGTACGGTGTTCCGGTTTCGATTTGAGATTCAAGAATTTCGAACCACAGATCCTGAGCTTTTATCTGCTTGCGGAACTTGCCCTCTTTCTCGTATTTCTCATACAGGCGCTCGAAGTCTTCACCCCAAACCTCTGCCAGGCCGGGAGCTTCGTTCGGGCAGAACAACGACCACATTTCATTGTTCTCCACGCGCTTCATGAACAGGTCAGAAATCCACAACGCATAGAACAGGTCGCGTGCGCGCATCTCTTCTTTTCCGTGGTTTTTCTTCAGTGCGAGGAAATCAAAAATATCGGCATGCCATGGCTCGAGGTAAATCGCGAAGCTTCCTTTGCGCTTACCACCGCCCTGATCCACATAGCGGGCGGTCATGTCGAAGTTGCGGAGCATCGGTACGATACCGTTTGAGGTGCCGCCTGTTCCTTTAATGTATGAGCCTTTCGCGCGAACGTTATGGATGCTGAGTCCGATACCGCCTGCAGATTGTGAAATCTTCGCGCATTGCTTCAATGTGTCGTAAATACCGTCAATGCTGTCGTCCTGCATGGTTAACAGGAAGCACGAAGAAAGCTGAGGCTTTGGAGTTCCTGCATTGAACAACGTTGGTGTGGCGTGCGTGAACCACTTCTCGGATAGCAGGTTGTAAGTCTCGATGGCAGCCGGAATGTCTTCGCCATGGATACCCACCGCTACGCGCATCAGCAGGTGCTGAGGGCGTTCAACCACTTTACCATCGATTTTCATCAGGTAAGAGCGCTCGAGGGTCTTGAATCCGAAGTAGTCGTAACCGAAATCACGGTCGTAGAGGATTGCCTCATCGAGTTCAGCCGCGTGCTGATGAATTACACGCCAGGTCTCTTTCGAAATCAGGGGTGCATTCTGGCCGGTTTTCGGATCAACATAGGTATACAGCCTTTTCATTGTGCTGGAAAAAGACTTGCTCGTAACCTTGTGCAGATTCGAGATCGCGATACGGGCAGCCAGCTTTGCGTAATCGGGGTGCTTGGTTGTTAACGTAGCCGCAATTTCTGCCGCCAGGTTGTCAAGCTCTACCGTTGTTACACCATCGTACAAACCATTAATCACCTTCATGGCAACTTCCACAGCGCTTACGTATTTGGTATCCAAACCGTAGCAGAGTTTCTCGATGCGGGCAGTGATTTTGTCAAACTTTACGGACTCACGGTGTCCGTCTCTTTTAAGGACAAGCATTGGTTGGTTGTTTTAGAGAAAGTTTAAAAAATGT
>JAEUUJ010000085.1 GCA_016786495.1 Cyclobacteriaceae bacterium | reverse complement strand
AGGCCGCAAGAAACTGGCGAAATTCGATGTAGTCGTAGCAGACGCCAGAGCACCACGTGATGGTCGCTTTATTGAAAAGATCGGTACCTACGATCCATTGACAAACCCCGCAACAATCGACCTGAACGAAGACAAAGCGTTTCAGTGGGTGATGAACGGGGCTCAGCCTACCGACACGGTAAAGGCGATGCTTTCTTACCGCGGTATCATGTTCCGCAAACACCTCGCAATTGGCGTGGCTAAAGGCGCGCTGAAGCAGGAAGATGCCGACAAGAAGCTGGCTGAATGGAAACAGGCAAAAGACGCTAAAATCCAGAACAAGAAAGACACACTTTCTCAGAGCAAGGCAGAACAGGCTAAAGCCCGTAAAGAGGCCGAAACCAAAGTGCGTGAAGCACGCGCAGAAGCGATCCGTCAGAAGCAAAAGGCTGCTGAAGCCGCTGCCGCTGAACAGGCTGCTGCTCCCGCTGCTGAAGGCGAAGCTCCTGCAGCTGAAGGCGAAACACAAGCTTAATTCTGTTATGAATTCAGAAAATCCTGGCGGCTACCGTCAGGATTTTTTTTATCCAGTCAATTAGTCGTTTGTCACCTCAAAGGCATGTCACGACTGTAAAACCATGAAGCGCGAAGACCTCTATAAAGCAGGATTCATCATGCGGCCGCACGGTCTGAAAGGCGAGGTTACGATTTCGCTTGACGCGGATGCCCCGGCCGACTGGGAGTCGCTGGAAAGCGTGTTCGTGGAAAATAAAGCAGGCCTTGTTCCGTACTTCATTGAACACATTTCCATCCGGGGCGACAAAGCGTTTGTCAAGTTTGACGATGTGAACACTCCCGAAGCCGCGGGCGCACTGAAAGGAAGTTCACTTTACCTTCCCAAAACCAGCCGTCCTAAACCCGCGCGTGGCGATTTCTATCACGATGAAATCATCGACTTTGAAGTAATTGACGATGAACTCGGACTGCTTGGAACGGTTCAAACCATCGAACAGGCAGGGCCGAACCGCTTCATTGTGTTGTCGCACAAAACAAAAGAGGTCATGATCCCGGTAAACGGACCGTTTATTAAAAGCATCAACCGGACGAAGAAAACGGTCAGTGTTTCGTTACCAGAAGGGTTTTTGGATATTTAGATATACTTTGAATTATGAAAACATTATTCACCCCCGCCTCGCTATTAGCAAGTCTTTTAATCGTGACAGCGCTGTCCTGCGATGAAACGACCATCGTAAAAAATTATACCGGAACGGGCGAAGAAAAAACGTATTCCATTGAAGGTTATGCTCAGAAAGGGCCGTTCATTGTTGGCACAGATGTAACTGTTTCGGAGTTAAGCGAAGACTTATATCCAACAGGACGGGTTTTCTTTGCTACCGTTTTGGATGATGAAGGGTATTTTGAATTACCGGGTGTTGTCTTAACATCACGGTATGTTCAAATTAAAATACGGGGGCGTTACTTCAGTGAAACGGGGGGATATGTCCCATCTGAAGAGCTTACTCTTTATTCTTTGGCTGATGTAACGAACAGTGAGAGCATTAACGTGAACATACTTACTCACCTTGAAAAGGAGCGGGTAGAATATTTGGTTCAGCAAGAAAATAAATCATTTGATGTTGCTAAGGTACAAGCGCAAACAGAAATTCTCAAAGTTTTTGAGTGGGACGAACTTTCGGTAAGTGAAAGTGAAAATTTGAGCATCAGTGACAATGATACGGGAGGTGCACTACTACTTGCGATGTCGTCTATTTTTGAAGCCATTGACTTTGTTGCTCGACTTAAAACTATTACAAATTTTAAAACTGACTTCGCTTCCGATGGCATATTGAATAGTACAGCTATTCAAAATAAACTATTGACCTCGGCCGTATTGCTAAACAAAGCAGGCGTGCGTTATAATATGGAAACCAAATATGAAGTTGAAATACCTGATTTTGAAAGTGTACTTCATCAGTTTATAGACAACTCATCGTATACGAACTATCTGGATGTAATATTTCCAAAGACGAAAAACGGTTATGTTAATTTATTTCGTAGCGAGGCTCATAAACTTAACAGTTCAACGAATTACGCATTCATTATCGAGCCTTTCCCTAATACCATTGAGGTAGGGAAAAACTTTGCTGATGCGCGTGTAAATGCTTATTTCTGGACCCCAGATGACACCTATCCCGCAAATATTGTAAATAACTTTCAAGCTGCTTCAGATGAACGTTTTAATGTATTCACGCATGGTATTTCTCTTACAACTTGTGATTCCGGGGGAGAAGCAACCTGCTATCAGGTTTTGGTTATCGGTGAATTAAAATCTAATCCAGTTACATCATCCATAATTTCTCCTGTTTCATATGTAGGCCAAGGCACCTTTAAAGTGAGTGGAGTAATTGACATCGATGATGTAAATTATTGGTATGAATCAGGTGAATTTTCTTGGTAATTCACTATGCACATCTCCATCATTACCTGCGTCCCTAAACTTCTGGAAAGTCCTTTTTCGGATTCGATCCTGAAACGGGCCATCAAAAAAGGCCTGGTGAACGTGGAAGTGATCGATCTGCGGGATTATGCCACCGACCGCCACAAATCCGTTGACGATTACGCGTACGGTGGTGGCGCAGGCATGGTGATGATGATTGAACCGATCGACCGGTGCATTACGGATCTGAAATCAAAACGCACCTACGATGAAATCATCTACATGAGCCCGGATGGCGAGCAGTTCTCACAGTCTATCGCCAACCAGCTTAGCCTGAAGCAAAACCTGATCTTGCTCTGCGGTCACTACAAAGGCGTTGATGAGCGCGTGCGTGAGCACCTGATCACCCGCGAAATGAGCATTGGTGACTACGTCCTCTCCGGGGGTGAACTGGCGGCTGCCGTAATTGCCGATTCCGTGATCCGGCTGCTGCCGGGCGTACTGAATGACGAAACGTCTGCCCTGACCGATTCCTTCCAGAATGGGCTGGTTGCCCCGCCCGTTTACACCCGTCCGGCCGAATACAACGGCTGGGAAGTGCCTCCCGTGCTGATTTCGGGGCACGAGGCCAAAATCGAGGAATGGCGGCATGAACAGGCGCTGGAGCGCACTAAAAAAAGACGGCCCGAATTGTTCAAAAAAGGGTGATTTCGGGGCCTTTTCAGGCTAAAATTCTGAATTCGACTTTCCGAAATCTGAATTTTTCTGATACCTTTGCAGTCCGTTTTCGGAAAAACACTCGTTTTATGGCAGATTTAATTAAAATTGTTGAGCAGGAGTACGCTAAGGTTCGCGAAGGACTCCCTTCTTTCAAGGCTGGCGATACCATCAATGTGCACGTGAAGATCAAAGAAGGTAACAAAGAGCGTGTTCAGCAGTTTCAGGGCGTTGTAATCCAGCGCAGAGGCTCGAACTCGAACGGTGAAACATTCACTGTTCGCAAGGTTTCTAACGGTGTGGGTGTGGAAAGAATTTTCCCAACTGCTTCACCATCAATTGATAAGATTGAGGTTATGAAACGCGGTAAGGTTCGCAGAGCGAAACTCAATTACCTGAAGGGCCGTCAAGGAAAATCTGCCCGTATCAAGGAAAAAATATAATCATCAAATAAAACAGAAAGCCCTGACTTAATGTCGGGGCTTTTTTGTTTTAAAGAAGGATTTCACACGTTTTCGGGCCGTCAGGATAATCCCGAATATCCTTGAATCCTCAAATCAGATCAATAAATTTGTTACCCATCTAAAAATACGCCATGGCAAAAAGTACCGCAGAAATTTTAGGGAAAGACGCCAGCTACCTGCTGGAGCACAAAAGTAAAACCATCTCTAAAGATCAACTCTTCACTCCGACTCCGGATTTTGTAGATCGTATATTCATCAACTCGAATCGCAATACGCAGGTATTGAGAAGCCTTCAGGCGATGTTCGACAAAGGTCGTCTGGCTAACACCGGCTTCCTGTCAATCCTCCCGGTTGACCAGGGCATTGAGCACAGTGCCGGTGCTTCGTTCGCGAAGAACCCAATGTACTTCGATCCGGAAAACATCATCAAGCTTGCCATTGAAAGCGGATGCAACGCGGTAGCGACTACCTACGGTGCCCTGGCGATTATGTCAAGAAAGTATGCGCACAAAATTCCGTTCATTGTAAAAATTAACCACAATGAACTGCTCACCTATCCGAACAAGGCCGATGAAATCATGTTCGGAACCATCGAAGATGCCTGGAACCTGGGCGCTGTTGCCGTAGGCGCAACCATCTATTTCGGTTCTGAGAACTCTGGCCGCCAGATCATCGAAGTATCAAAAGCATTTGAGCATGCTCACCGCCTGGGTATGGCCACTATCCTGTGGTGTTACACGCGTAACAACGCCTTCAAAAAAGACGGTGTTGACTATCACGTTTCAGCCGACTTAACCGGACAGGCTAACCACATTGGGGTTACCATCCAGGCTGATATCATCAAACAAAAACTTGCCGAGAACAACGGTGGTTACAAAGCCCTGAACACGGGCGGAAGCAGCTACGGTAAACTCGATGAAAAAATTTATACCGACTTGACGTCCGAGCACCCAATTGATCTGTGCCGTTACCAGGTTGCCAATTGCTACATGGGCCGCGCAGGTTTGATTAACTCCGGTGGCGAATCAAAAGGTGCGAACGACCTGGCTGATGCAGTACGTACAGCCGTCATCAACAAGCGCGCGGGTGGTATGGGCTTGATCTCAGGCCGCAAAGCTTTCCAGCGCCCGTTGAAAGAAGGTGTTGAGATTATGAACGCGATCCAGGATGTATACCTGGACAATTCGATTACGTTAGCATAACAGGTTATTCGTAATCCGTTACTACGGAACCTCTAACCATTAACTGAAAACTAATCACTGAAAAGATGTCTTGGTTTAACAGAACAGATAAAGGGATTCTAACCCCTACCGAGTCGAAGCGTGAAGTGCCCGATGGGCTTTGGTTCAAATCACCGGGAGGAAAAATTGTTCACACACGCGAATTAAAGAACAACGCCTACGTAGTTCCGGAAGAAGATTATCACGTTCGCATTGGATCGGAAGAATATTTCGAAATCCTGTTCGACAACAATGAGTTCACCGAACTCGACCCGAACATGGAGTCGGCCGACCCGTTGAAATTCAAAGACACCAAACCTTATCCGAAACGGATCAAGGAAACCCAGGCTAAGGTTGGATTGAAAGATGCTGTTCGTACTGCCTACGGCAAAATAAACGGACTGGATATCGTAATCGCCTGTATGGATTTCAGTTTCATTGGTGGTTCAATGGGTTCGGTTGTGGGTGAAAAAATCGCCCGTGCGATGGACTACAGCCTGAAGCATAGAATTCCATGCCTCATGATTTCGCGCTCAGGCGGTGCCCGAATGATGGAAGCTGGCTTGTCGCTCATGCAAATGGCAAAGACATCCGCCCGCATTGCACAGCTTGATCAGGCTAAAATTCCTTATATCTCGTTGTTAACGGACCCGACCACAGGAGGTGTTACTGCTTCGTATGCGATGCTCGGTGATTTCAACATTGCAGAGCCCGGTGCGCTGATCGGTTTTGCCGGTCCGCGTGTAATCCGCGAAACGATCGGTAAAGATCTTCCAAAAGGTTTCCAGAGTGCTGAGTTCGTATTGGAGCATGGCTTCCTGGATTTTATTGTTGACCGCAGAAATCTGAAAAACCGATTGAGCACATTATTGAAGATGCTGCAATAGTATTGAATATAATTTCAACTGATAGAGACGCCAGTACTAAGCATGGCGTCTTTTTTTTTGCCTTCCCGAATGATTACTTGCCCTTAAGTGAGTCTTTAAAAAGCTGCGTCAATATGCCGGGCGTAGTAGGGGCAGGAGCATTAAAGTTTAACAGCACTCCGTATTGATCAATTAAAACATAACGGGGAATACTGTTGAAACCGATGTATTTTACAATTTCAGACTGAAAAGCTTTTGGTGAGCGATAGTGCTTGCCGGAAACACCAATTTTCCGGACTCCATTTTTCCAAGGTCTATCATCTTTATCTAAGGAGATGTAAATAAACTCAAGGGGCAACTCGGATTTTATCTTTTGATACAGTGCCTCAGAGGCAGGCATTTCGTCCTTGCAAGGGCCGCACCAACTTGCCCAGAAATCAACGTAAACCAGCTTACCGTTAGATTGCGTAAGTATGTCCCGTAATGAAACCGACAGTCCGGTAGTGTCTTCCAGTATACTGGCCAGCAATTCTTCGGGTAGCGTTTTTCCTAAAATCTGAAACCGGCGATAAAGAGTTTCCACCTGTTCACGTTTCGGTGAGTTCTTCTCAAAGTTCTTTAACAGCTCAGTATGAAGGTGTGCCACCGTTGCTGAGAGTGATTGGTAATTATTGAAAACCAAATGGGAAAATGTAAAAAGAAGCATGTTCGAACGGTTTTCACCAGCCAATAACTTGTTAATGATTCGTATTCGTTCGTTTATCAGGGAATCGTCATAGCGGCCCTTGCCCAAGGTATGCGTCAGATGATCTACATAGTAATTCAAGAGCATGACATAGTCACGATAGCCAGTTAATTCAGTCGCATTCAGAAACGCTCGATCAACGTCATCAAAGTAATCCGCAGGAACCTGTGATGCAGAAAACTCAAACTTGTAAAGAGGATACGTTAGGTCGTCCAAATAGTTGGTTTTTACAAAAAGTCTGATGTAATGATAGAAACTCGCGGAGGTTTTATGATCCGCATTATATGCTTCACAGTAGCGCAGCATTTGCTTGTAGCGTTCTCCCGCTTTGGTTTTAAACGCATGCAAATCTAACGACTCATTGATCTTCCAGGCTGCAAAGTCAAATCTGGGAATTTTTTTCAGGCCCGTCAGGAACAAATACTGTTCAGAGTTTCTACCGGCAAACCTCCATTGACTGGGGTCATTAACGTCAGTGATAATAATCGTAACATGGTCGTCAGGAAAAACAAGGAAACTGTTGCCCAGGATCTGCGCAACGACCGGCTTTTCAATACTTAACCAAAACGAAAACAGGTCTGCGGAATCTTTGGTAGCCGTCAGCTTTTCCGACTTGAAGACAACTGCATCACGGATATAATTTAGCTGCAAATCATCCTTACCATCGCATTGGATGCGAATAGTCGCCCCGCCCGCAAAGCAACTGGCACTTGTTAAAACGAACAGGTATGTGAGTAACTTACGCATCCCTTAAAGTACTAAAGTTTTCCGTTTCGATTACAGCTTTCCAAAAACCGCCTTAGCATTACGAGATAACAAGATTTGCCGAAGGTATCGTGTATCCCCACGCTATTTCCAAAACACATCGTAAGCAAAGCGCAAAATCGTTCCGCATACAACCACGAGAAAAAAAACCCGAATAAATGCATTACCTTTTAACAGTGCGTAGCGCGTCCCGACAAATCCGCCCAGCATATTGCACATCGCCATGGGCAACGCGATTTCAAACAACACATGACCGGTTGATACAAAGAATGTGATAGACGCCATGTTCGTAGCGAGGTTTACAGTTTTGGCGTGTGCACTCGCATGCATAAAGTCGAAATGCAAAAGACTGATAAACATCAGCACTAAAAAGCTTCCCGTTCCGGGACCGATAAAGCCGTCATAAAATCCGATGAACAAGGCACTGATCATTCCGCGAAGAAGCGCGTGCCTGAACGACACGTCCTTATCCTTATCCTGATGCTGACCAAAATTCTTTTTGCTGTAGGTGTAAATCGCAACAACAATCAGACAAACGAGAATGATAGGCTTGAACGCAGCATTGCTGATGAGGGTCACCGCCCACGAGCCTGTCATGGCAGCAGCAAAGGCCGTCAGGGCAATCCAGAAAACCAGTTTCCACTGAATCGTAACGTGCCTGGAATATTGATAAAGCGAAACTGCTGTGCCGGAAAAGGAAGGGATTTTGGTAGTGCCCAGCAGTGTGGCCACGGAGTACTGCGGAAACGTCATGAACAGCACGGGGGTTTGTACCAGTCCGCCTCCGCCAACAATTGCGTCAATGAAACCTGCAGCAAAAGCAGCTATACAAACAATTAAAATGTCTCCCATCGATTTTTAATGGCAACAAAAGTATTCTCAAAAGAGTTAGCAGACAAGGTGACGCTGCCCGCCGGATTTTATAGTACCTTTCATTTATTCAACAAGCACCATGAAAATTCAATCCATCAATCCTGCAACGGGAGAAACAATACAATCATATACGCTTCATACCGATCAGGAAGTTTCTGACAAAATCGATGCAGTTCATAACGCCTGGTTATCGTGGAAGGAGAGCTCCTCCGAACAACGAAGTGAGTTACTCAACAAGATGGCCGATGTGCTGATCAGCCGAAAAACAGACCTCGCTAAGCTCATGGCGGTGGAAATGGGCAAACCTGTTACACAAGGAATCGCAGAAGTTGAAAAGTGTGCTTCGGTTTGTCGCTACTATGCAAACCACGCAAGCGAGCAACTAGCCGACAAGATGATTGAAACGGAAGCATCTAAGAGTTTTGTTTCGTTTAAACCCATCGGTGTGGTGCTGGCGGTAATGCCCTGGAACTATCCGTTCTGGCAAGTCTTTCGTTTTCTCGCTCCCGCACTGGCAGCGGGCAACTGTGGCGTGTTGAAACATGCCTCGAACGTTCCAGGTTGCGCGCTCGCGATTGAAGACATCGTGAAACAAGCCGGCTTCCCGGAGCATGTTTTCAACACATTATTGATCAGCAGTGATGCCGTGGAAAAAGTTATCGAACACACGCACATCCAGGCGGTAACCCTTACCGGGAGTAATGCTGCAGGATCGAAGGTGGCGCAAAAAGCGGGCGAGCTGATCAAGAAAACGGTTCTCGAACTCGGTGGAAGCGATGCCTATGTGGTTCTGGAAGATGCAGACCTTGAGCTGGCCGTAAAGGCCTGTGTGGAGGGGCGATTGCTGAACAGTGGTCAGAGTTGCATTGCCGCGAAACGTTTTATTGTAGTAAAGCCTTTGCTCGAAACGTTCACTGAAAAATATATTGGGTTGATGCGTGCAAAAATTATGGGCGATCCGCTCGATGAAAAAACGGAGGTCGGGCCACAGGCAAGAGTTGACCTGCGCAACGAACTTCACAAACAGGTAACGGATTCCATCCGGGCAGGTGCGGTATGCAGGCTGGGTGGAAAAATTGAAGACGAGAAAACAGCTTTCTACCCGCCTACGGTTCTCACGAACGTGAAAAAAGGAATGCCCGCGTTTGATGAAGAGTTGTTCGGGCCGGTTGCTGCGATCATCGAAGCAAACGATGAAGCCCATGCCATTTCGCTGGCAAACGACTCCGTGTTCGGGTTAGGCGGAGCGATTTTTACGAAAGATGTTAAACGTGGTGAGCATATTGCCACAAACCTGATGCAGTCGGGATCATGTTTTGTAAATGCATTTGTAAAATCCGACCCGCGACTGCCGTTTGGCGGCATCAAACAATCCGGGTACGGAAGAGAACTGGGGATATTTGGTATCCGGGAATTCGTGAACATCAAGACAGTGTATATTCGGTAGCCTCCAACAATTTTATACCTTCCCGGATGCAAAAACTTGTTTTAAGTCTGTTTCTTGGTCTCCTATCATTTTGCGTACGGGCGCAAGGTTATTTGCCAATTTCATGCGACAGCACGAAATTTTATGCGGATGACGCCCGTACATTTGCCAGAATATGCAGAGACAAAAAGATTATTGGATTAGGGGAGGCAACTCACGGAACAAGTGAATTTGTCAGAGCAAAATCAGAACTCGTAAAAGCTCTGGTTCAACACGCAGACTTCAAAATTCTCGCTTTCGAAACCGGCTTTGATGCGTACCTCATCAATAACTACCTGACCGGCAAGAGCGATGATCTGGCAGGCCCGATGCGGAGCTTTTATTTAATTTATCACACGCGCGAATTTATAGACCTGCTCCGCTGGCTTCGCGAATACAACCGAACCGTACCGAAAAGCGAGCAGGTTATCGTCTACGGCTTTGACAGCCAGCATATCGGAAGCCTTCCGGATCTAGCCTTGGATTATCTGCGAGAGGTTGACCCGGTTTTTCTAAAAGAAGCGCAATCAAGACTGGATAATCTTCGAACCAAACTCGAGTCGCGAAAAAAACATCAATACCTGGATGACCTTGAATTTATCAGAACCCGCGTCAATGATCGAAAGAACATTTATCTAAAATACGCCTCAGAAGAAAAGCTTGATCTTATGCTTAAGATTTTAGACGCCATGACAAGTGCTGTTCATCAATCGACACTTGCCAACAACCATGGAACAAAAGCGCAATCGATGAGGGACGACGAAATGCTGCAGAATATCCAATGGATTGTGAACCGAGGACCACATGATGTTAAAGTTATCGTTTGGGCACACAATGGCCACATTCAAAAAGTAAATTTTGACTTAAAGCGGAAAGACCATTTCCGGCTAGGTCAGGGTTTAAATCTGGTGTTCAATTCCCTGTACTATGCCATCGGGTTAGACTTTGATAAAGGCTCGTTCAATGCCGTGAATTATCAAAACGGGGCCACGATGCAGCCGTGTCAGGTAGCTAATGAAAACACGGACTCATTTGCTGCGATTTTTGCACATGTCAGCCTTCCCTGTTACTTCGTGGACTTTGGATCCATGACGCCTGCCGAACGGGAAAATCTTTCAAAAGCAAACCGAATGCGTGAAGCCGGAATCGGTTTTTCCGGGGAACAATACACCTTCGCTAAGCTTAACATCAAGGCAGCGTTTGACGGACTGGTTTTTATCAGAAAAACATCCGCGACAACCTTTCTGGATGTTCGGAAAGTCAAGTAGCTGTAACATTTTTCGGTCACATTCGACTTATCATATCAAACCCACTGCCCATGACCGCTTTCGAAGATTTTAGGGTAAACATCAAACTCCGGCTGGCAGCCCTCTGGACGTCTTTGATGTTCTGCTACGTGTATGGCGACTTCTTTTCGTTGTTTGTTCCAGGGCGCATTCAGCGACTGATGGATGGAAATTCAGGCGCAGGTCAAACTACACCGGTCATGCTTTTGGTATATGCGGTGCTGCTCGCAACGCCTGCGTTAATGATATTCCTTTCTGTGGCGTTAAAGGCGCGCGTGAACCGACTATTGAATATCATCATGGGTAGTTTCTTTACCCTTGTAATGATCCTGGTAACAGCTACTTCACTGGGTGAATGGATGCTGTTCTATACCTTCCTCGGAATTGTCGAAATCATCCTGACGTGCATCATTGTATGGCAGGCGGTTAAATGGCCAACCGTAAAACAGTAACAACATGCAATCCCCCAACAAAACCGCCCGGCTGGCAGGAGCACTTTACCTGATCGTAGTGCTAACAGGAATGTTCGCGCTGTTGTATGTTCCGTCAACGCTCATTGTATGGACCGATGCACAGGCTACGTTTAACAACCTTCGGGCATCCGAAACACTCTTCCGTTTTGGAATTTACTCCGGCATTCTCTGCTATGCCGCGTTCCTGTTGCTGCCGCTGGTACTGTACAGGCTATTGGCTCACGTTAACAAAACCCATGCGGTGGCCATGGTGGCGTTGGCATTAACGAGTGTTCCCATTTCGCTTTTCAACCTTACGCACAAGCTTGCGGTGCTGACACTAATCTCGAAGCCTGAGTATTTCTCCGCAACCGACCTTCCGAAGCAAGTATTGCTTCAACTCGAATATTACAACAATGGCATTGATGTAGCTGCGGTATTCTGGGGCCTATGGCTTCTGCCGTTCGGCTACCTGGTGTTTAAATCGGGAATGCTGCCGAAAATCCTGGGAATATTTTTGATGGCCGGATGCTTTGGATACATCATTAACATCACTGGCGGATTGCTCTACCCGGGATATTCGGAACTGGGTATATCAGGAATTATTTCCCTGCCTTCGGCTTTGGGAGAAATCGGAACGTGTTTGTGGTTGCTGATTGCGGGCGTTCGAACGAAAAAAGAGGCTATCGCTTCATAAGCTTTCCACAACCGCGATCAACCCCTTCGTATCTTTTCAATAATGTCTTAAAATAAAAAGTCCTGACGGGTATACCCATCAGGACTTCCTTAAAATTCTTGTTTGAAAATTAAGCTTCCGCAGGAATTACAGAAACGAACGACTTGTCGTTTTTGCCTTTCTTGAACGCTACTACTCCGTTAGTCAATGCGAACAGGGTGTGATCCTTTCCCATACCAACGTTTTTGCCAGGGTGATGCTTGGTTCCGCGCTGGCGAACAATGATGTTGCCCGCGATCGCTGCCTGACCTCCGAATATCTTAACGCCCAATCGTTTGCTTTCCGATTCGCGGCCGTTCTTTACTTTACCTTCACCTTTTTTGTGTGCCATGGTCGATTCTCGTTTTTCTGGTGATTAAAAATTAACCGATGCTGTCGATCTGAATTTTGGTGAACTGCTGGCGGTGGCCGTTTTTCTTGGCGTAGCCTTTACGTCTCTTCTTTTTGAAGATGATCACCTTATTTCCTTTTACGTGCTCCAGTATCTTCCCGGATACCAGCGCGCCTGCAACAGTAGGGGCGCCAATAGTTACTGTACCACCGATGTCGGTAAGCAGAACCTGGTCGAATTTAACCGCGTCTCCTGCATTTCCAGACATTTTGGGGGCATAGATATATTGATCTTTAGCCACTTTGAACTGCTTGCCGGCAATGTTTACAATTGCGTACATAGTTTTTCCAAAAATTGGACTGCAAAGGTAGGAGAAATTTTGAAAATTTTGAATTCCGGCCGGAGTATTTCCTGAGCCAACCCCCTAATCAGGCTGGAATCGAAATGTGGATAAAAAAATAATTTTTTTTTTACCGGTTTTTCACTGAAAGCGCTGGATTTCCAATGCGAAAATAAGCCCCTCTTTCACAATTACTTATCTCCTTTAAAAACCCTGAAATTTCGTTTGAAAACCAAATTTTTCACAAAATCAAGCCCTTTGATTTGATTGATGTCAATCTCATATTTGTACACTTCACGAAGATTTGACAGGTATCTTTTCTTCGAGAGAACTAAGCACTTTTTAACGCAATTTTTTAGATGACTTTTCCAGGCTCGTCATCCCGGGAAGGCCGTCTTTATTATACAACCCTAAAACCATTCAAGGAGATGAACAAAAATCTTCAGGAGGAACCCATTTTAAAGGAAAACAAAGACCGGTTCGTCCTCTTTCCTATCCGCCAGCACGAGATCTGGCAGTATTACAAAAAAGCTGAAGCAAGTTTCTGGACTGCCGAAGAAATCGACCTGAGTCAGGACTTAAAAGACTGGGAGTCGATGAACGATGGCGAGCGCCATTTCATCAAGCACGTGCTTGCGTTCTTCGCAGCCAGCGATGGCATCGTAAACGAGAACCTGGCCGAGCATTTTGTTTCGGAAGTACAGTATACCGAAGCCAAGTTTTTCTACGGCTTCCAGATTGCCATTGAAAACATCCACTCCGAAACGTATTCGCTCCTGATCGATACCTATGTTAAGGATCCGAGAGAGAAAGACGCCCTCTTCCACGCCATCGACACGATGGACTGCGTGAAGAAAAAGGCTGAGTGGGCGCTCCGCTGGATCGACAAAGGAAATTTCCAGGAAAGACTGATCGCGTTTGCGGCTGTTGAAGGAATTTTCTTCTCCGGTTCGTTCTGCTCGATCTTCTGGCTGAAAAAGCGCGGCCTGATGCCGGGTTTGAGCTTCTCTAACGAGCTGATTTCCAGAGACGAAGGACTCCATTGCGATTTTGCCTGTCATTTATATACCCAGCATGTGGTGAACAAGCTGCCGGAGCAAACGGTGATCGATGTAATCCGCGATGCGGTCGAAATCGAAAAGGAATTTGTGACGGATGCACTGCCGGTAAACCTGATTGGTATGAATGCCGAGCTTATGCGTCAGTACATCGAGTTTGTCGCAGATCGCCTCCTGAACGAGCTTATCGGCAAAAAAATCTATGGAGCAACGAATCCGTTCGACTTCATGGATATGATTTCGCTGAAAGGTAAAACGAACTTTTTCGAGAAACGCGTTGCGGAGTATCAAAAAGCCGGGGTACTCAACAGCACTGAAAAAGAATCGAGTCAGAAGTTTTCACTTGACGAAGATTTTTAAGTAAATTCAAATCACTTTTTCACCACATTTTTTAAACTTTCTCTAAAACAACCAACCAATGCTTGTCCTTAAAAGAGACGGACACCGTGAGTCCGTAAAGTTTGACAAAATCACTGCCCGCATCGAGAAACTCTGCTACGG
>JAEUUJ010000078.1 GCA_016786495.1 Cyclobacteriaceae bacterium | reverse complement strand
ACCTCCGGAAGATCCAGACCTTCCCGCAGCAGGTTAACCCCCACCAGCACATCAAAAACACCAAGCCTCAGTTCACGCAGAATCTCAACGCGGTCGAGAGTCGTCACTTCTGAGTGAATGTACCGGCATTTCACGCCCGCACGTTCCATAAACTTGGTAAGCTCCTCGGCCATGCGCTTGGTAAGTGTGGTTACCAGGACGCGCTCCTTTTTCTTAACCCGCTCATCAATTTCTTCGAGCAGGTCATCAATCTGATTTTTACTCGGGCGAACATCAATTTCAGGATCCAGCAAGCCTGTCGGGCGAATGAGTTGCTCTACCACCACACCTTCCGATTTGCGGAGTTCATATTCTGCGGGTGTGGCACTCACATACACCACCTGATTTATCATGGATTCAAACTCGTTGAAGGTCAACGGACGGTTGTCAAGCGCTGCCGGCAACCGGAAACCATAGTCAACCAGATTAACCTTCCGCGAGCGGTCGCCACCCCACATCGCACGAACCTGAGGAACCGTAACGTGGCTTTCATCAATGATCATCAGAAAATCATCCGGAAAGTAATCGATCAAACAGAAGGGTCTGGCACCCGGCTGCCTGCGGTCGAAGTATCGGGAATAATTTTCAATGCCTGAACAGTATCCGAGTTCACGCATCATTTCCATGTCAAATTCGGTACGTTCTTTCAGACGTTTGGCTTCTAAGAATTTCCGGTCCGACTCAAACATTCCGACTTGCCTTACAAGATCATCCTGAATTTCATGGATCGCCTGATGCAAGGATTCTTTTCCGGTCACGAACAGGTTGGCGGGGAAGATCGTCACGACTTTTTCATCCGAGATTTTTTTCCCGCTTGCCGGATCAATCCGCTGTATCGATTCAATTTCATCGCCCCAGAAGTACACGCGGATGGCGTAATCCGCGTAAGCGAGAAAGATGTCAACCGTATCGCCCTTCACGCGGAATGTGCCGCGCTTGAATTCAGCTTCTGTGCGATTGTATAAAATATCCACCAATCCAAAGAGCAGCCGGTTGCGTGCAATGGTTTCTCCTGCGGTGAGTTTGATCACATTCTTTCCAAACTCTTCCGGATTTCCAATACCATAGATGCAGGATACAGACGCCACAACCAATACATCCCGTCGGCCGGTAAGCAATGCCGAAGTTGCACTCAGGCGAAGCTTTTCAATTTCTTCGTTAATCGAAAGATCTTTCTCAATATAAAGATTGGAGGAAGGAATAAATGCTTCCGGCTGATAGTAGTCGTAATATGAGATAAAGTACTCTACCGCATTTTCGGGAAAGAAATTTTTGAATTCTCCGTACAACTGGGCGGCCAGGGTTTTATTATGACTGAGGATTAGCGTAGGCCGGTTGGTTTGCGCGATTACATTGGCCATCGTGAACGTCTTCCCTGAACCGGTTACACCCAACAACGTTTGATGTGGTTCCCCGGATTCAATTCCTGCAACAAGTTGCTTGATGGCTTTGGGTTGATCGCCTGTAGGAACGTATTCGCTGGTAATTTTAAAATCCATTGTGAAAGTTAAGAGTTATCTCCCAATAGGAATTCCGTAAACGCAAAAAAGGTTCGAAGCGTGACACAAATCGTCAATCTTCGAACCTTTTTCAGGCTGCCGGCAGGCTGCCTTAGTTATTCCAGATCGTCCAGGATTTTTCGGCCTGTACGTGAAGCATTTCAAGTCCGTTCTTGATAGTCGCTCCGCGAATTTCTGCCTTTTGCAAAAACTGTGTACGGGCGGGATTATAAATCAGGTCGTATACGTAATGATCGCGGGTAATGTGCTCGGTGCTGAGCGGAGGCATTGCGCTTTCGTTTGGATGCATGCCCAGCGGAGTAGTATTGATGATCAGGTTAGAAGCTTCAATTTCCGGACCGTTCGCATTGATCTCCTCGTAGGTATAATTGCCGGAAGTTTTTTCGCGCGAAACAATTTTAAAAGAAATATCAAGTTTGGTGAGCGCTTGTTGAACCGCCTTTGATGAGCCGCCTGATCCCAGCACCAGGGCTTTGAAGTTCTTATCTTTCGGAAGCCACTTTTCAATGGTTTCAAAAAAGGCATCTGAATCGGTGTTGTAGCCTTTCAGTTTTCCCTGCTCGATTTTGATCACGTTTACCGCTCCGATCTCTTTTGCTTTTGGGTCAATTTCATTCAGGTATTTAATAACCTGCTCCTTATACGGCAGGGTCACGTTTAGGCCGCTGAGTGATTTATTTTCCGTCAGGAGTTTTTCGATATCCTGAATCTTGGTGAGCGGAAACAACTCGTAATGATAGTCGCGCAGGCCTTCCCGGAAAAATTTTTCGTCAAAGTATGATTTAGAGAATGAGTGACTTACGGTAGCGCCAATTAGACCAAATATTTTTTCCATGTTAGTGTTTCAAGTTTAATCGTGTTGCGATTCGTTCGGTTAGTATTACAATGCATACACCTAGTGCTGTCATCAGAATAGCCTGAAAGAGCAGGGGATCCTTTCCGGTTTCCGATAAAAAGTGCCAAGGTAGTATACTTTTATCAAATACTGCAACTTGCTGACCGTCACCGGTCGTTGCGAACTCAAGCCCTTTCCGCCACGGCCAAACCTTATTCAGCGAACCCAGCATAAAGCCTGCCAGCGCGGCAACGGTGATGTGGTGATAGTGATCGAGCACCCAGGTGATTAATCGTGCGAAGAAAAGCAACCCGGCAATGCCGCCCGCAGCGAAAACCAGAATAATCAACGGATCAAATGTGACCAGGGATGTGATCATCAGTTGATATTTGCCAAGCAGGAGCAGAATGAAAGCTCCGGAGATGCCGGGAAAGATCATAGACGAAACGGCCAGCGCTCCGCAAATAAACACAAACCAATACGTATCGGGTGTATCAACTGGCGAAAGTCCGGTAATGCCATAACCAATGATAGCGGTCACCATGAACATGGCAATCGGCCGGAAGCCCCACGTTTTGATTTCTTTCAGCACCAATGCAACGGATGCAAATATCACCCCGAAGAAGAATGAGCTGACAAGAATCGGATAATGAAGAATGAGGTTAAAAATCAAGCCGGCCAGCAGCAACAAACTGGTTACTACTCCGGCCGCCAGCGTCAGTAAAAAATTTCCGTTGATCTTTTTCCACAATTCTGCCAACCGGAACCGGCCAAGTAGCCTGAGTGCACCCCGATCGAACTCATTCAGCGAGTGAAGCAACTCTTCATAAATGCCGGTAATAAACGCAACCGTACCACCGGATACTCCGGGTACTGCATCGGCTATGCCCATACACAGCCCTTTTATGTAGAGCAGAATATAATCTGTAAGTTTTCTCAATTAATCCGCGTAGAATGGAGGCACAGATTTGCTGTCCTTGCTTCTTTCAATACCGAGGAAATGTAGAAACGTATCACCGCGCAAACCGAGGCGCACGGTTTCCAGAGGGATTACTTCATTAGGAGCGATGTTACCAAGATTAACGTTGGCGCCCAGCAGTTTTACGAACCAAACCTGTTGCGCTTTCTGCGGAGCTTCCCAGATAATTTTTTCGAACGGAACCTTGGTAAGGATTTCCTGCACGAGACCGGAGCGTACTTCGCCTGTACCGCGGAACAATCCCACGTTGCCGCCTTCACGCGCTTCACCGATCACTTTCCATGAACCTGCCTGCAATTCTTTTTGCATCAATTCGATCCACTGATACGGAGGAATAATCTTATCGGCATCTTTTGAGCCGACTTCCGATAATACGGTTACTTGTTTGGAGAGTTGTTCAATGTATTCACACTTCTTGTCGTGCTCCAGGTCCATCGAACCGTCTGATACTTCGGCATACGTCATTCCGAATTTGTCGAGTACCCTGCGGTAGTCATCGAACTGGCCGCGGATTACAAAGGCTTCAAACAAAGTTCCGCCAAAATAGGTCGGAATCCCTGCATCTTTGAAAACCTGTAGTTTGTCTTTTAACTTCGGAGTGACAAAGGAGGTTCCCCATCCAAGTTTAACAATGTCAACGTGGTTTCCGGCAACACTCACAAAATCCTCGGCCTCGCGGAGGCTGAGGCCTTTGTCCATGGCCATGGTAAAACCTACTTCCCTGGGCTTGGAGGAGCGCTCAGGTAAATTCTTAAGTTCGTAGTTCATCTAGCTGTTGTCTTTTCTAAACTGCTCGATGATCTTGTACAGCGCTTTTTGGGTTTCCAGCTTGGGAAAGAATTCGAAAAGCGTTGCATGACCATCGAAGTCCAAAATTAAGGCATTTTCCAGATAATTAAATGCCTCCTTGTAATTGCCTGCCTCAATGAGGTAGATCGTCATGCGGTACAGAATTTCCGCATCATCGGGGTTGTCGTGCAGCGCGTGCGAGAGTACATCAAGTGCTTTTTGATGATCGCCCTGTTCGTAATAAATGAACGACCAATTCAGCCAGATTTCTTTGTCTTTCGGATCAAGTTTGCTCGCTTCTTCGTAAGCGTCAATGCTCGAAATAATATTACCCACTTTAAATTCAGCATGGGCGATTGCCTTCCAGTATTCCGGGTTTTCTACGTGAAGTTTAAGCGCCTTGTTATAGAAGTGCAACGCCTGGTACCACTTTTCTTGTTTTTCCAAACACGCCCCGGCACCGAACCAAGCTTCGTCATACAGGTTGTCGAGTTTGGCAGCTTTCTGAAAATATTTCAATCCGAGGTCGTATTGTTCCAGGTTTTCATACGCGGCACCGATCGAACAATAAACTTCGGCACTCGGGCCTTCCAGTTCAATGGTTTTTTTAAACGAATCGAGCGCTTTGGTGAACTCGCTCAGGTTCATGTAGGTATTGCCGATGTTAAAGTATGCCGAAGCAAAGGTATCGTCAATTGTTGTGGCGAAGTCATAAGCCTTCAGCGCTTCGTCATACTGACCGAGTTTATTGTATACAATGCCCAGGTTGTACCACGCAGACGCGGAATACGGATCTTCGTCAATGAATTTCTTGTAATAAGAAACACTGCTTTCGAGCTGACCGGTAACATCGAGGCAATATGCAAGCTCATACAGCGCACCTTCGTGATTGATGTTGAACTCAACTGCATTTTTGTAGGCTTCGATGGCGAGTTCATAACTTTCGGAGTGCTGATATGCTAACCCGATGTTATAGTAAACCTCATCCTTGTCTTCGGCAAACTCCAGGGCCTGCTCATAACTCTCAATTGCTTCCTTGTGTTTACCTTGAAGCGTTAGGATAGAGCCGCGCGTGAGCATGATCTCGGCATCGTTCGGCTGTAAATTGCCCGCCTGATCAAGCAGTTCAAGTGCTTCCTCGTACTCACCCAGCTGCGACAGCACCTGAGCTTTGGTGGTTATAAATTGTGTTGAGAATGGATATTGATTGATGGCCAGATTAACGGCCTGCAGTGCTTTATTAAATTTCGAACGAAGCATGTAGAAATCGATGATTTCTTCAAAAGCTTCTATCTCAAAAAATTCGGTTTTCTTTTTCCGCAGGTGCTCTTCAAATCGCTTAACCAGATCGTTCCCCTCATCCTCTTTTTTCCGGAATTCTTTCGCCATGGGCAATTAGGTTTTTCTAAGGTAACTAAAAATAGGGCGCAAATGTATACCGATTAATGATTTTTTCCGCCATAAAGTTCGGCATACCGACTGCAGCACCATTTTACGGTAGCATCAAACGTTTGAAAGTTGTAATCCAGTGTTTTTTGAATTTTCCGGGCGTTGTAGAAGAAATTTGTGCCGGCCAGGCGGGCGGTTTCGCGCGTGATAATTGGCTCCGACCCGGTGAGGCGCGTGCGCAAACTCTCCAGCGCTGCAAGGGGTTTCAGAAACGGTTTTCCCACGCGAAGGGTGGGACCTTTTTTATGGAAGTTGCGGGCAAGTGTGTCAAAAAAATCTTTGAAGCCTACCGAGCCTGCGTTCAAAATGAAACGCTCATGCTCGACTTGTGAATCAAAAAGCCGAATGGCTATCGATGCCACATCGCGTACGTCAACATAGTTAAAGGAACCGTCCATGTAGAATGGCTTTTCCTGCCATGCATACTTGAAGAGCTGCGAGCTGCTCTTGTCCCAATTGCTGTAACCCAGAATAACGGACGGATTAATGATGACAGTACGCAAGCCTTCCTCTTGTCCGCGGTAGATCTCCAACTCCGCGCGGTACTTCGATTGGGCGTAATTGCTGTTGAATGAACTGTCAACCCATTTGTTTGTTTCGTCAACTTCCTGTTGGTCCTTCTGCCGTCCCAGCGCGGCTACTGAGCTCACGTGCAAAAGCCGCTTTACATTCGCGCTTAACGCAGCATTTACCACGTTGCGTGTACCGTCCACGTTTACGGCAAATACTTTTGCTGCATTACGTGGATTAAACGAAACAAAAGCTGCCGTGTGGATGATGCCGGTTGCGCCCGTCAATGCTTCGCGGAGGGCGACCTCATCAGTGATATCGGCATCGCGCCAGAGAACGTAATTGTGAAGATCGGATAAATGCCGGATGTCGCTGTTGTTGCGTTTGATCGCAATACACGGCCGCTTCTGCTCGTGCAGTAAGCGCACGATGTAACTTCCGAGCAAGCCGTTAGCGCCTGTTACTGCAATCATAAGATAGGATTAAAGCGTATTGTTCAGCAGCGGCAAAGATATCGCTTTCTGAAAGTATTTGTTTCTGCGGACGGCATCAAGCAACTGAACATGCTGCAGGTTATGACAATCACTCCCCAGCATTTGAACATAACCTTTATCAATCAGCTTTTGCGCGGTTTGTTGAGCCCCTTTTGAATAATAACCGAGCAGCGATGACATGTTTAGTTGAAACAAAACACCCCGGCCTGCCAGGTCTTCCGCTTTTTCAAAATTATTTTGAAGGTAGATGTACCGTTCGGGATGGGCCAGCACGACTTTATAACCTTTAGTCGTGGCCAGAAAAATGAACTCCTTCAGGTTAAGGGGTTCTGTCATGAAGTTTGTTTCAAACAGCAAATAGTTTTTCCCAAACGTCAGCAGCGGCTCGTTATGCTCAACCCTCGACATCAGCGTTTCGTCCAGATAATATTCTGCGGCAGCCTCGAGCGTAACCGTGATACCCTTTTGTTTCAGGTAAGCATTTGTTTCGGCCAGTTTCTCCAGGATTGTCTCGTTCGAATTCCGGAAAAAGTCACTCATCACATGCGGGGTAGTGATAAGTTTGGTGTATCCCAGTCGCTGAAATTCAAGAATGATTGCTTCGCTCTCCTCAAGCGTTTTCACACCATCGTCAAGTCGCGGTAGTAAATGTGAATGGATATCGACAAACGGAAAATTGTTCGAATGGGTAACGGGCCGTTGCTTCCGGAACCAGTTAAACACGGTTAAAGAAATTTTTAAATACGGAAGGTCCCGATTCTTTTTCGTAATAACCCGTTCCGTAATATCCCTCATGCACAGGCGGAAGTGCGTTCAATACCGTTGTAACGTTGGTGAACTTGTTCAGTTTTAATACGCGCTGCAGATTCTTTAAGAATTCTTTTTTCGAATAGTTGGCGCGGAAAACATAAATCGAAATGTCCGCGCGTTTCATGGCCATGATACCATCCGTAACGAGGCCAACCGGAGGCGTGTCGAGCAGAATGAAATCGTACTTCTCTTTTAGCCCTTCGAGCATTGCGGTGAATTCGCCATTCAGCAACAGTTCGGAGGGATTGGGAGGCTGAGGTCCGGAAGGAATGAAGTCGAGGTTATCGATCGCTGTTTTTACCACGCATTCCTGCCAGGTGTGTTTCCGGATTAAGATCGTACTAACGCCTTTTGCTTCATCAATCTGATCGGAGATCGTATTGGATTTTGCTTTCCGCATATCGAGGTCAAGCAATACAACCTTTTTCCGCGAAAGCGCCATAATCCCGCCCAGGTTAAGCGCAATGAATGATTTACCCTCTCCCGATACGGTTGACGATATGGCAATTACTTTTTTCGTGGCATTAACACTGAAGAAATCAAGGTTGGTGCGCAGCGTACGCATAGCTTCGCTCACCATGGATTTGGGATGGTCAACAATGTGTATGCCGGCACTGGGCTGCCTGCGAAGTTTCGTTACCACACCAAGCAACGGAACACCGGTGAGTCGTTCAACTTCATCGGCATTGGTGATCTTATCGTTCACGAGATAAAGTATCCCGATCAGGAAAATGTTCAGGAAAATTCCGGCAACAAAACCGATTCCATAGATCAGCAGTTTCTTGGGCGCTATGGGAACAACCGGCAACGTTGCCGTGGAAAGAAGCTTGAAGTCTGGGGTGCTTCCGGCTTGTGCAATTTCAAACTCGGATTTATGCTGCATGAGGGTGAGGTAAATCTCTTCATTCAGCTTATAGAACCGCTGTTTTTTATTGAACTGTGTGTTCTTGTCGGGCATGTTCGCGAACGCATTCTCCAATCGCGACTTTGCAGCATTCAGGTCCTGAAGCCGTTGCAACCATTCGGTTTTCAGATTCGTTAACTCTTTGAATAAGGCATCCCGGATTGTTTTGATCTCGTTTTCTTTCTGACGGTATGCCAGCGTGGTTTCGCTATAGGAGAGTTTCATGCGATCCATTTCCAGGATCAGGGGCTGAAGTTTTTCCAGGTTTTTGTTAACCGTTTCCGGGATCGCTTTGCGCTGAACGTTGTTCATGTAAAAGTCGCCCACGGCTACGTTATCCAGCAGCTGGTTGATTTCGGTAATTCTTTTGGAAAGTTCGAAACGCTGCGAATCGATGCGGTTGATCTGGCTGATGGTTTTCTTAAGGTCTTCTTTCAGGTCGCTCGTTTTGTTCTTCAGCGTAAAATTCTCGAAGTAGTCTTCATACCCGGCCATTTCGGTTTCAATTTGGCCTAGCTCATTATTCAGCCAGTCGATCTTTTGTTTGTTGGCGAGATTTTTTTGTTCGTTACTGTATTGTAGATAAAGCGAATCGATCCCGTTTACCAGGTCACGCGCCTTCATCGGATTCTTATCTAAAAAGGATACGCGAATTGTTTTTGCGTTGAAGTTGAGCGGTTCAACACTCAGGTTGGTAAGGAGGTAGTCGAGCAGTACTTCCCGGCTGTTGTAAACAAAAGAATAATTGTTGTAGCTCTGAAATACGCCACCCGGAGTTTTGCTGACAATCAATTCGGCATCACCAATCTTGATCGGGCGACCAAACGGGCCAATGGCGGCCGGACCATCTTCGCCAATACGCAACTCCACGGTCGATGAGTTTTTTTCTTCAATCGAGAACGGAACATTATGAAGGGTTGGACTCAGGCTGAGAAACCTCACCGTAAACGGTGAACTTTTGTAAAGCTCCTCATTTAAGAAATTTCCAACGCTGAAGTAACTGATGTCCAGGTCAAGCGAATCGATTACTGTGTTGAGGAATAACTTGGATTCAATTGTTTCGATTTCTCCCGAGATCAGGTCAAGATTTTTATCGGGTACCATCTCCCGGATTCCCAGCTCAGATGCGTCTTGTTTAAAATCCAGTTTGATTTCAGACTCTGACTGGTAAACATCCTTGGTGTACCGAACGTACAGAATAGAAACCGCATTTGCGGCAATGAAAATAAGCGCGATCCAGAACAGGTTGCTTCTGACAATGGTTCTTAATTTCCCAAAGTCGATACTTTCAGATGTAGTGTTCTTAAAATCTTCCACCGATGTTTTTTATAATCCAACCAGCACGATAATCAGTGTGCTCAGGCTCACCGCCAGGCTCAGCAACGGGCCGTAATCACGTGCAGCTTCACTAACCGGACGTCTTACCGGCTCCACGTAAACGATGTCGCCATGCTGCATAATCATGTTGCCTTTACGGTAGCCTTCGATCGTACTGAAATCAACCAGAAAATATGTTTCGCCACGCAACACGCGGATGTTATGTGCCTTTCCGAAGTTGTCAATTCCTTTCGCCATAGCCAGCACCTCTGCGAGCGTCACATTTTCGTTTACCAGCGGTACCACCGCACCACCCGGAGAACCCAGAATAACAACACGTTTATTTGTGTATTGAAGCGTTACAAACGGGTCTTTGTAGGATTTTGAATATTCCTGTTGAACAAGTTGTTCCGCCTGACGGATGGTAAGACCTTCAAGCTTCATCTCCCCAATCATGGGAAACTTAACAACCCCCGCCACGTCAACGAGATAGGAGGGGTCGGGCTTTAGGTTTCCGGCCTGAACCGGTATCTGTTTGAGGAGTTCGAGATCGGGGTCAATAATGCGCTCACCCTTATTTGTGTAAACCGCAAGCTTGAGGAAGTCGTTAACCTGGATTACGTAATTGCGCTGGGCTTCTTCGGCCTGTTGTTGCATGGTTGCCTGCTCCGGAACCTTGAACATAATATTCTGTTTGTACGATCCGCAGGAGACCGCTATCAGCGCAACAAAAAAAAGAATCAATAATCTTGTGGGGCAGCCTCTCAAAACCGGTAGAATTAGTATAGCTCGCTAAATTAACGAATTTCTTAATAACTCATTGAGCGTTGGCAGCTTCGAGTCCTTTTCAGAAAGGATGGGGTTTTCAAAAGGCCATTGAATGTTAAGCTCGGGGTCGTTCCATACAATTCCACCCTCAGCTTCACGGTTATACATGCCCGAACTCTTGTATAAAAAGATAGAATCTTCAAGTGCGGCAAAGCCGTGTGCAAATCCATCGGGTACCATCAACAGGTTATGGCGTTCAGAGTCAAGAACACAGCTAAACCATTTGCCAAACGTTGCCGATTCTTTACGAAGGTCAACTACAACGTCCAGTACCTTGCCCTTCAGCACCGAAACAAGTTTTGCCTGCTGCCACGGCTCGCGCTGAAAATGTAATCCCCGAACTACGCCTTTTCGCGAAAAGGAAAGATTCTCCTGCGGGAATTGATATGTGATACCCTGCTGATGAAACGGTGCCTCTTTGTAAAATTCAAGGAACCATCCCCGTTCATCGTGATACACCTGGGGAATAATCTCAACTAAACCTGCAATTCCGGTTTGAATAACTTGCATGGATACTGCTTACGAAGCCTTTAATACGGAAAGTGTGTGAAGATACTTATCAATCACGATAGATTCGTCATACTCGGCTTCCATTTTTTTGCGACCATTGATGCCCATCACTTTCAAGGTGGCGTCATCAAAGTTTGCCATGGTGCGCATTTTCGCTGCCAGATCATCGGAATCTTTCAGGTTACAAAGCAAACCGTTGATTTTGTCGTCAACAACCTGTGTGCAGCCGGGCACGTTCGTGGCAACAATTGGTTTTGAAGAACTGGCTGCTTCCAGCAGGGTGCGGGGTGTGCCTTCCCGGTAGGATGGGAGGACAACGCAATCGGCCTGTTCAATAAAATGACGAACGTCTTTTGTGGTACCCAGGTACTCGATGATGCCTGAGTTTATCCATTCCTGGATCAGCTCGCGCTTAATGCCACGCTTGTGTTCGGGATCAATAGCCCCCAATACCTGGAAACGTGCATCAAGGCCTTCCGCCCGGAGTTTTTTTACGGCTTCGATGTATTCCAGGATGCCCTTGTCGGTAATCAGGCGTGAGATTAGCAGAAATGTAAATCGCTCGTTACGCTTGAATGACACAGGCTGAAATTTCGCCAGGTCGATTCCCGAGCCGGGGAGCAAATCAACCGTTTCGGAGGGTACCAGTTTCCGGGTTAGAAACAGTTTCAGGTCATCTGGATTTTGAAAGAAAACTTTTTTCGGAAACCTGAAGCTGACCCGGTAAAGGAACATTGCGATGGCCGAAAGCAGGTCTTTCTTGAGGAAAACCGTCCCCAGTCCGCATACGTTGTTTACTACCGGTATTTTCAGGAAAGATGCAGCCAGCGAACCATACACATTTGGCTTGATCGTATAATGGAGGATTACATCCGGGCGAATTCTTTTGTAAATCGAATGGAGTTCAACAATTAAAGCAAGGTCTTTTATGGGGTTTGCACCCCGGCTGTCCATCCGTACGGGATGGTGAATACACCCTGCTTCTGTCAAATGATGCGTATATTCATCGGTTGGGGCAACGGTGTGAACTTCGTGGCCGGCAGCCTGCAGTGAGCGGACAAGGTTCATCCGGAAATTGAAAATATTCCAGGATGTATTGAGCACGATGGCGACTTTCATGATTTGGTTGATAAAACCTGCCTAACTGCTCAAAAGTGGGGTTTTTGACAGTTGATGTACGATTCAATCGACAAAAGTAGAAAAAAGTAACCAGCGGTAAAATCAGCAAATTTTAACCATCAAAAACGAAAACTGGTCAATTTTAAGCACTAAAATTGCCGCCCTATTAATAATGAAACAGCAAACAGCAATTTTGGTAGCCGTTGGCACCAGCCGGGAAGATGAGCTGATCAACGAACATCTGGATGAACTGGCTTTTCTGGCGGAAACAGCCGGCATTCAAACGATCAAACGGATGGTTCAGCACCTGCCGAACCCTGATCCCCGTACCTTTATCGGAAAAGGAAAACTTTCGGAATTAAAGGAGTACATCCGCGCCCGGCAGGCTACCCGGGTGATTTTTGATGATGATCTTACTCCATCGCAACTCCGTAACCTGGAGCGCGAGCTTAATCCTAAAGGGGAAGAGGCCACCGTAAAGGTATACGACCGGAGTTTATTGATCCTCGACATCTTCTTATATAGAGCGCAAACCGCGCAGGCGCGAACGCAGGTTGAATTGGCCATGAATCAGTATCTGCTTCCGCGACTTACCCGGATGTGGACTCACCTGGAGCGTCAGCGGGGCGGAACCGGAACACGGGGTGGTGCGGGTGAACGCGAAATAGAAACCGACAGACGGAACATCCGCAATTCGATTAAGGTGCTGGAGGATCGCCTGGAGAAAATTGAGAAGCAGAAAGCTACCCAGCGTAAATCGAGGGGCAACGTGGTGCGGGTGGCACTCGTGGGCTATACCAATGTGGGAAAGTCTACCCTGATGAACCTGCTATCGGGTTCGGGGGTCTTGGCCGAGAATAAGCTGTTTGCTACGGTTGATTCTACGGTACGTAAAGTTGTATTGGGGGGCATACCCTTTTTGTTGTCGGATACGGTCGGGTTCATTCGAAAATTGCCGCACCACCTGATTGAGTCGTTCAAGTCTACCCTCGATGAAGTTCGGGAGGCTGATATCCTGATCCATGTGGTAGATGCTGCACACCGGTTTCATGATAATCAGATACAGGTAGTAAGCAATACATTAGCGGAGTTGGGGGCCGGGTCTATCCCAACCATACTTGTTTTGAACAAGATTGATGAATTGAAAGCTAAACAAACCGAAGAAGAGCCTGTAAACCCGGAAGCGATGCGTGCATACTATCAGCAACAAGGTTACGATCATGTTGTATTGGTATCGGCCGTTACGGGTGAGAACATCGATCAGTTGAAGGCTGTGATGCTGGAGCAGATCAAGAAGCGGCACCTGCAGATCTATCCCAACTTTCTGAAAACCGGATACGACTACATGCAGGATTATTCCGCTCCTGCGGGTGAGGAGTAATAGTTTTTATATTTTTGCAGAGCTTGATGCTGATAAATTCTTGAAAATCAGCATGAAAACGGTGCTTTTACGCACCATCTGGTCTCGTAGTTCAACGGATAGAATAGAAGTTTCCTAAACTTTTGATCCCAGTTCGATTCTGGGCGAGACTACTTCTTACCAGGCATTTGTTAGTCGACTCAACCATCTATACAGTTCATCACTGCATTCATTCGCTCGGTGCGATTGATGTATAACTATAATAATAGAGTGATGAATGAATCATTCAATGCATACATCTATCCTGTTGAAGTTATGCATCACTTCGTTCGTTGGTGCGTTAATGTTGCATGTCAAGTATCACTTGAAGAACATGCGTTAATAGTTTATCATGTTTATATGTGATTAATTAACGTAAGTTATTGATCATTTGATAATTCACGCTT
>JAEUUJ010000035.1 GCA_016786495.1 Cyclobacteriaceae bacterium | reverse complement strand
ACAGTCGACATCAGACGCTAAGCGAAAACAGTTGGTATTGAAATTCCTGCCGTTGGTTTAAAAACTTAACGAGTCGATCAGAACTTTTCTAGTATTACAACTGGCACGCGACAATCCGTTTTTGTTAGCTCACAAAATTGTGCTTTGATGCCAACGGTTGTCAGGCGAATGAGGATACCGGTGAATTCTTACTCCCCATCCAAAACAAACGGGAGTCTTCACTGTTATTCTGACGCTGTTCCCATACCCGGTTACAGGTGAGATCCGTTCGGGGGATACTCGTAGCTCAAAAACAGGTTAGAAATATTGGAAATCATCGATTTGTTTTCCGGGGGAGTGAGGCAACTGTTTAAACGACCGTTACTGGTATTGCTCAATGCGTCAGTTTGGTTATTGGTTTTCTCGATCGTAACCATTCTGCTGACGGGGTTTCTCCCCCCTCAGCGCGCATTACTATTCGCCATCTTTAATGTTCTGCTTTTGATGGGAATGTACTACCTGAACATCTATCTGGTGGACGTACTCATCGAGAAGCAACGGTATGTACGATACGCTTGCCTATTCGTGTGCACGCTCTTAGTAACTGCAGCTTGCCGGATATACGTTAATTCATTCTTTGTCGACAAAGCGGGTTCCGGTCTGCTGAATGAGCGGCTGATTTTCCTGTTCACCGGGCTCACAACCCTTATTGTGCTGGTGATTAGTTTCTTCAACGGCTTGTTAATGGCCCGCTCACAAAAGGAGCGCGAATACCTGGCTGTGATTGCGTATCACCAGAATGCACGTGCCGAGTTTCTCAAAACTCAAATGAGTCCGCACTTCCTGTTCAATACGCTGAATAACATTTACTCGCTTGCCATTGGCAAGGCACCGCATGCATCACAAATGATCTTACTCCTGTCGGACGTGTTGCGCTATGCAGTGTACAGAAGTAAGGAAAGTACCGTGGAACTGGCAGCGGAAGTAAGCCAGATAAGAAAACTCCTTGAACTTCACGCTTTGCGATCAGAGCGGATCCCTCACGTAACGTTTACCGCAAACCTTTCATCCACTCCTTTCTTCATTGAACCGATGATCCTGATTCCTCTGGTGGAGAACTGCTTTAAACATGGAAATATTGAGACCAGCGCCAGCGCTTTCATAAACATTCGGCTTTGGGAAGGGGCCAACGAAGTCATTTTTGAAACCCATAATTCCCGCGAGAAGTCGTCTGTAACGCCTTCGGCCGCTCCAGGAATAGGCCTCACAAACATAAAAGAACGGTTGCGCATCCGGTATGCCGACCAGCATAACCTGCAAACAACTGAACAAGAGAACTCCTTCTTTATTCGCCTCCAAATAAAAAAGACTCATGGATAAAATAAACGTCTTGCTCGTTGATGATGAATACCTGGCGCTGAATTTATTGGAAGGCTATGTTTCGCAAGTTCCCCAGTTACAACTTGTTGGAAAAGTTAAGACCCCGATGCAGGCCATTGACGTGCTTCAACAGCAATCGGTGCACTTGCTTTTTCTGGACATTCAAATGCCCATATTTAGCGGGAACCATTTTCTAAGATCCCTCCAGCAAGCACCCATCACCATTTTTACCACTGCTTTTTCTGAACATGCTGTTGAAGCGTTCGAACTCGGTGCGATTGATTACCTGCTGAAACCATTTTCGTTCGAACGATTCATGCAGGCCGTGAACAAAGCGATCAATATAATGGCACAACGCGAAAGCCTCGCTGCGGGGCCCGATGCTGAGAGGTTAAACAACTTTCTGATCGCAAAGGCTGACGGAAAGACTTACAAGATTGCATTCGAAGAGATTCTATTCATCGAGGGGTTAAAAGAGTACGTAAAAATCGTAACCACACATAAAACGTATATCACATTGGAGACATTCAAAAATCTTGAATTACTACTGCCATCACCCGCGTTTCTACGCGTACATAAATCCTTTATGGTTGCCAGAGACAGGGTGCAAGCCTTGAATGGGGGCATGCTTGAAATCGGCAAAGCATCTATTCCGATGAGCCGCGAGAGGAAAGACGAACTGGTTAAAATTATTTTCAATGTGTAACACAACGTTATCCCGGAACCCGTTCCGGCTATCCAAAGCACGCTTTATTGGATTCACAAAGTACTTTCTTATCTGCTTCATGCTTATCCAATGCAGCTTACAGCTTAATGCGCAGGTTGTTAATGTTACGCAAGCCGGTGTGATCGAGGGCGGCTATGGCGCCATTCCAAATTTAAATGGAGCTTCATGTGTTTTTGTTAAAGATAACTACGCTTATGTAGTTGGCACGGGCGATGTGCTTGAAATTCTCGACATAACTCTCCCGGGATTACCCGTCCATAAAGGCAGCATTGCCAATGGTGTGGGGGGTGCCAATATCCTGAGGCCACAAGCGGTAGTAGTCTCGGGAAACTACGCATACATCACGAGTTTTGGAGGCAATGCGCTTGAGATCATTGATGTCTCCAACCCATCCCAACCGGTGCACAAAGCAAGCATTAGTGACGGTGGTGGTGCAGCGCCCTTTCTGAATCAGCCCTGGGGGCTTACGGTGATCGGTGACTATGCATACGTTGTGAGTAACGTCAGCAATGCGCTTGAAATTATCGACATCTCGAACCCCGGTCAGCCTGTTCACAAAGGCAGTCTTACTGACGGCGGAGGGGTGGCTCCATTTCTAAGGTCCCCTCTGAGTATTACGGTTAAAGATAACTACGCATACATCGGACTTGGCGGTGGTGGCGCTCCGGGTTCAGGCGGATTTGAAATCATCGATGTATCCAATCCCGCGATGCCAAAACATCAAGGTTTTTTGGCCGATGGCGCAGGAAGTGCACCCTATTTAAGAGGAATTTATTCTGTAACGGTAAAGGGCAGCTACGCCTACATGACCGATCAAATCACGGGAGCCCTGGAAATTGTAAACGTTACAAACCCGGCACAGCCGGTTCATACGGGAAGTTTGCGTTCTGTTAACACATTCCCGCAAACTATGGTGAACCCCTTTTGCATAGCGGTATCCGGAGATTATGCATACGTTGTTGGCCAGGCTGTTTCAGGTCTCACAGCAATTGACATCCGTAACCCTGCATCACCCGCGTATGTGAGCAGCGCTTTTCAGAATTCCGCATTCTCATCGCGATCGGTATTTATTAAGGGCAATAAGGCGTACGTCCCCAGCCGGCAAAACAATTCATTAAGTATTGTCGACATCACAGACCCTTCTCTTTCTAAATTAATCAGTACGATAAAAAGTGGCGCAGGCGGAGCCTTGCTAACCAATCCCAGGTCCATATACGTCTCCGATACATACGCCTATGTAGCAAGCCGGCAAGACAGGGCACTGGAAGTTCTGGACATCAGTAATCCATCCGTACCCGTTCATAAAAGCAGTCTTGTTAATGGCACAGGAGGCGCGCGTTTGGATGATCCGGTTTCGGTAGTGGTGGCAGGCGGTTATGCGTACGTGGCGAACAATGCCGGAGCAACCATAGAAATAGTTGATGTCGCAGACCCATCCGTTCCCAAACATAAAGCTACTCTTACCCTCGCTGAACCTAACAATACCATCGTTTACTATCCAAACGATATCTTCCTCGCAGGAAACTACCTATACATTGTTTCGGGCGATCCGATAGGTCAGAACTTTAATAATGGCCAAAACAATTCGCTGCTTATCGTTGACATTTCAAACCCCTCAACTCCCGTTGTAAGAGGAAAAATAACAGATGGTTCGGGCGGAGCCATTCTCAAACGCCCCAGTTCCGTGTATGTGTCAGGCAGCTATGCTTACGTGACAGGTTTCGAAAGCAACTCGCTGGAAATTATCAACATCAGTAACCCCTTAGCCCCGGTACATTGGGGAAGCATTATAAATGGAGCAGGGGGCGCACTGCTGGATAAACCAAATGCGGTCTACATTTCGGACCTTTCCGGAGCACCCAATAACGGATTGCCGGCATCGGCCACGTTGCTTGCATTTGTTGTCAGCGGCAATAGCGCGGATGGAACCGGCAGCAATGCGCTGGAAATTATTAACGTCACTAATCCATCGCTGCCTACGCATGTAAGCAGTTTGCGTGACGGATCCGGAACAGCACCCTATTTGCTTAGTCCCACTGCCATACAGGTTTCCGGTGGTCGTGCTTTTATAACATCGCTTGGCAGGAATGCACTGGAGGTCATCAATGTTGCCAACCCGTCTGCACCAAGTCATGAAGAGAGTCTGTTAAACGGAGACAACGGGGCGCTGCTCAGTTCTCCAACCGATTTGTTTGTGGCGGGAAACTATATCTACATGACGATTTCGGGCTTATACAATGCAGTGAACATCGCTTATTTGTACGGGCCCAGCATTTCCAATTTTACACCCCTGAGCGGAACGGCCGGCACACCGGTAACAATAACCGGGCAAAATTTTAACACATTCATCACCGCATCCATCAACGGACTGAACGTACCGATTACCCAAGTGAACGAAACCAGTATTACCGCTACCATTCCAGCCGGGGCTGCTATTGGCAGATTAGCGTTGAGCTACCGGGGGCAACAAACCAATACCGCTAGTAATTTTATCGTTACACCCACCGCACTAAGTGCATTGAACATTGACCCAACGACATTTACCGCTACTTGGTCCAACGTGGGTGCCCGCGAGTACTTCCTCGATGTCTCAGACGATGAATTTCAAACCGTGTTATCCGGTTATAATAATATTCCGGTGGCAGGCACTCAGCTTAACGTAACCGGTTTTCAACCGGGCAAGGCCTATCAGTATCGCGTTCGTTCAAGCGATGGTATAACTCTTTCCGGGAACTCCAACATCGTTACCGCGCTAACGTTAACCCTCGCGCCAGCTACGTTATTGGCCACCCAGGTAACAGAAAACAGTTTCATCGCGAACTGGTCGCCCGTAGCGGGAGCGAGTGGTTATTATCTTGATGTAGTGGCGCGGGACGATAGCTTCACCAGTCAATTTTTGAATGGTTACACCAATTTAGATATCGCGGGCTCGTCCAATTCGAGCCAGGTTGTTACGGGGCTAAGTCCCTACACGTCTTACTACTACAGGATAAGGGCATACAACGCCACTGGCAGTTCTGTGTTCTCGAATATCATGAATGTGGTAACTGTGGATAACACCGCACCTGTCATTTCTCCTTCTTCAACCCCCAACGCTTCCGTTATTACATCGGGGTTCTCGCCTGTTTTTACCATCAACCTCACCGACAACGTTCGGATCGATACGGCCAAAATTTTTTACCGGGGAATCGCCGAAAATGAATTTAAAAGTGTACCTCTTCAAAAACCCCAGTTTGCCGGCGATAGCTATTCCATCGTTATTCCTTCCAACTGGTTAGACGCGTTAGGGATAGAATATTATTTCGCAGCCAAAGATCCGGCCGGCAACACAACCGTAACACCTTCACGGTATGCGCAACAAAACTCAATTTCCCTCAGCCTGCCTGCGCTCCCGACCGGATGGCTTGCCAAAGACTATCGCATTGTTTCGTTCCCTTATCGGGTGAACACCGGTAATGCGGTTACTACTGTATATGATGGAGTACCCTGGAACGACAACGCCCGATCCGCGCTCTACTGGTGGGATCCTTCAACAGCCGCGAACGGAAAGTACCTGCAGTACGATGGTACCGCGTTTCAAACAATTGATCCCGGAAAGGGATACTGGGCGCTGGTAAAAGATCCATTCACACCGCAATTAACCAACATCACCGCACCGAATTACAATCGGGCCAACCTGTTTGCGATGACGTTAAAACCAGGCTGGAACCAGGTGGGAAATCCATACCCGGTTAACATACAATGGGATGATGTTATAGACTATAATCGAGTGTTTAATCCTTCAGCGATTTTCAGTCAACTCTATGTGTTTAACGGCGATGGCTATCAACCGGCCACAGGCGATCTGGTCTTAAAAGCTTTCGAGGGTGGTTTTGTACGGAATCTTGGATCGTCTGACATAACCATTCAAATTCCCTTCCCCGGCCAAGTAACACCGGAAGGAAAAGTAGCCGCACGAATGCAGGAAGAAAACGAAACGAAGGGAACATGGACTGCATCGCTATTCCTGATGCAAGCCGGGCTCACCAGCCAACCCGGCGGTTTTGGTATGCACCCGGTTGCACAATCAGGTGCCGATCAGTTTGATGGGTATAACCCTCCCCGATTCTTTGAGTTGCCGGAGATCAAGTTCATTCATTCTGAAGTCGATGAGGGTCTCAGCAAAGATATCGTGAATGTTCAGGATAGCTATCAATGGAGTTTCAAACCCGTTGCCCGTTTGGGCAAAGAAGCAACGCTTGTATGGAATGCTGATTTAGGGGAACGAACCGACAAAGACATCTATCTGTTTGATCACGAGCAGATGACGTTGATTGATATGAAAGAAACAGACACGTATGTGTTCACCATGTCCGACAAAACTGAATTTCAAATCTCCTATGGCGCTGATGCTTCTCGCATCAATTTAGTCGAAGATGCTGTGATGGGCGAGCCCTACCCCAATCCATTTACCGAAAGCGATGCGTTGCATATAAACCTGGGGCTATCCGACCGAAATCAACAATACACGATCGAGTTACAGGTGCTTAATGCCCTGGGTCAATTACATGCAAAGGATGAGAAAAAACTTCCTCCAGGCATACAGACTGTTGATTTTGATCTTACCGATTCGCCCCGCGGCATACTTTTCTATAGAATCAAGATCAGCGCTGGTAATTTCTCGAGCATTCAAACCGGAAAACTTTTTAGAAAATGAAAATCACCACACGTAAAAAGATATTCCTGTGTCTGGGGTTGTTTGCAATTTCACTTTCATCCGTTCACGCCCAAACGCTGGCCATTGATTTCATTGAGTTGAAGGACAGAACGATCATCATTCACTATGATCTGGACGATGGAGCCAATAGCAACCGGCAGTTTCTGGTTCAGGTGTTTTCATCTCAGGACAACTTTTCATCTCCCCTAACCCGGGTAACGGGTGATTTTGGCCCGGATATCTCCGCTGGTTTCGACAAAAAGATCGTGTGGGAAATCACGGAAGAACTGGGGCCTTTTAAAGGCACCCTCTCATTCGAAATCCGGGCAAGGGTTTATGTTCCATTTGTTAAACTAAACAAAAGCACATACGAGGGTAAAAGATTTAAAAGAGGTAAGAATTATCCAATCAACTGGCAATCCGGAAATCTGAACGGGCAACTGAACATTGAACTATTCAACAGTGCAGGCGAAAGGATATGGGGAGAAAGCAATGTTGCTAACATCGGAAAGTTCGACTGGTACATTCCGAACAACATAAAAAAAGGCAACACTTATCGGCTGAAATTCACCAACACGAGAGACCGTAATGATGTTACTTACTCACAGGTCTTTTCGATCCGGCCCAGGATTCCGCTCATCGTAAAAATCGCAGGTATTACGGCCGCTTCCGCGGCAGCTATCCTCGTACTAACAGGCTCAGAAAATACAGGCACAGAGGAAGCCGGCGCATTGGTTGGCCCTCCGGGAATTCCAAACAAATAAAATTATGAAATCAAGATACTTCATCTTACTCTGTTTGTTGGCCGCAACGTGTGCCTGTGGGCAAAGCTTTCAGTCCAAATCAAACACAATTACGCTGGACTACAGCAGCAAAAACTTAACCTATAATTCTACTCTGCCACGCATCGACTGGGTTTCACCTGAAAATGAAACCGTTTTTATGAAAGAAGGTCGAATACAACTTAAATTTACAGTTAACTCCAAGACTCCAATTAAAAGCATCAAACTATTCCTAAGTGAGAGGGGAAGCAGTGACGCAGGTAAAAGCGTGAACATTCCGATTCCGGATGAAAGTAAATTATTTATCAATGTAGAAAAGGGAATTTTCTTAATTGACGGAGTGAGTGTCTTAACGATTATCGTTGAAAACAGGGATGGCATACAAACAGCCTCAAAACGCGAACTCCATGTAGGTAATACGGCGCTTGCTGATGCTTCAAAAATGGGGCGAAAAGATTACGCACTGATATTTTCTACCGACAACTACGACAGCTGGCAAACGCTGGCTAACCCGATTTATGACGGCAGAACGATTGCCAATAATCTTCAAAAAATTTATGGTTTCAATACGGAGGTGATCGAGAATGCAACACAATCGCAGATACTCGATAAATTAAGAGAGTATGCAGAAAAAAAATATGGTGACCTGGATCAACTCTTTGTTTTCTTTGCGGGTCACGGATTTTATGACGAAACCTTCAAAGAGGGCTTTGTCGTTACCCGCGAATCATTGCCAGACGACCCGGGGCGCAACTCTTATCTCCGTCACAGTGTTCTGCGATCTACAATTAATAATAATCCGTGTCCGCACGTGTTTTTGGTTATGGACGTTTGTTTTGGAGGTTCATTTGATGAGAGTGTTGCTGCCCGGTCGATGGAAGACGATACATACAAACCTTCTTCACAATCCGAAATTATTATCCGGAAACTCAAGTTTAAAACACGCAAATATTTAACAAGCGGAGGTAAAGAATATGTTTCAGATGGAATTCCCGGAAGGCATTCGCCTTTTGCCAGGCAACTTATTGAGGCGCTGGAAAAAGGAATGGGAAACGATGGTATCCTAACCCTGAACGAGTTAATGACCTATGTGGAGACGTTAAAAATAGCACCGCAATTCGGCAAGTTTGGTAATGACCAACTGGGCAGCGACTTTGTGTTCGTCATCAAATGATCAAACGCTTCAGGATATCATACTTTTAGTTCTGCCAGAATCACGTTACTGGTTCGTGGGCTAAGGCAACTCCATGACTGATAACAGGATCGAAATAGTCACGGTAACGGTTAAATCGGCAAATGCAGGTAAGCCATGCCAATCACCTATGCGGCCCAATCAGTAGCATGAGTGCTGCTGCTGTTAGAAACATGAGTAAAATTAATTTAGGCCACATAAAAGGTGCCGATAGTTTATAGCCAGTCTTGTTTACTGCTGGCCGATAGTAAATCCAAAGCTTGTCGCCCGCCTTTCGCGATGTCACGTTGGTTAGCGCCAATTGGTGCACAACCGTTCGCCCGGAAGGATCAACAAATTCAATTTCAGGAAAACGATCGTTGCGTGGATGGCCATCATCGTCTGTACCGGGACGTTCCACAATACGCACAACCGTGGCCCTAATACGGGTACTGAGAATCAGATCACGACACTCGAGAAAAAGGATCAATGCAATGATGCACACAAATAAAATTCCCGCCAGTGTTGTAAGAATTACCATGATTTGCTTATGTACTTTTATTTCCCAACACGCGCGTTGTTATGTGTCATCATGAATCTCAAAATTGATTCGCCGATGATTGATTACACTCCTTCAAAGCTTCGCCCTGTTTTTACTTCAAGCGTTTCCTGCAACCAATTTTCTACCTGCAAAATTTCAACCGGTGTAAGGCTGTCCATGTACAATTCAACCGGCGTTTCAGGATCCTGGCGACTAACGATCTCCAGCGGCTTTTTAAAGTTTTCCCACGACTGAAAGCCGTAGCGAATTGCTATGATATCTTCAACCGCAACCGACACACTGGCTGTACGCTCACCGCTTCCCTTTTTAAACTCGAAGTATTCCACGGTGGATTCACTCACGGAAAGTGCAAATCGCAAGAAAAGATTTTTAAGATTCCTGCGAATGACCTGCACCAGTAAAAAGCCCAGCAGCGTACCAAATATGGCCGTGGCAAAAAAGCAGCCAATTTTTGCCTCTGACGGAAACCTTCCGCTAAAATCAAAGATCACATAAAGGCAAAAACCAAAAACACCGATGTACAACATCGAGTACACGGCCAGTTGAACCGACCGGAAGCCCGCGTGGTTAGTCCAATGCAATAAAGAGGCAGTTGTATTTTCCTCTTTCTTTATCTTGTTGCTGATGCGCGATTTTTCGTTTGGCACAAACGCTTTATCGGTTGCAATTTTTGGTTGTAGTAAATCGATCGCGGTGCGAACATACTTTTCATTTGCAGCGTCCACAAAGTGCCATTGGCTTCCGTCACGCTTCTCCAGGTATCCATAATAATAGACTGTAGTATTGCCGTCGGAAGTACGTTCCTGGGCAAACACCTCAAGCTTTTTGATTTGCTGATATGGTATATAAGACTCCACTCCACCTTCTGCCTGTACGCGAACCACCGCATTCACATGGTCAAAAATAAATGCCGAAGGTGATGCGTTTTGGATTCCGAGGCTGATGAAGATCACGATCAGAAGAAAACCCGTGAGGCCCCAAAAGCCAAACTTAATGGGTGCCCAGGACATTTGGTTGAGAGCCGGAACATAGTGAATTACAAATCCCGCCGCGGCAATGACCCCGAGGATTGAAAAGAACAGCGTTGTACTGCATCCTTTCGAGTTACCAAAAACAGTGCGCTGATCGCTGTGTGATTTTAAGCTGGCCATCGGGGAGACTTATCAAATTTACATACCAAGCATGAAAATAACAGACCCTTTCCCGATATTCTTCATTTCTTAACACGGGTTTGCTCGGAACAATCACGATCTACCTGACCTTTGAGAATATCGGAAAGCGTCAACTCGAAAAACTGTTTGCGTTAACGGATTGGACTTGAATTACAACTTGCTCAAAATTGCATCCAGCCACGTTTCGTACCAGTCGAGAAAGTTTCCGTGCAGAATGGGTGGCTGCAAGTCCTGATCAATATATACTACCCGACCGGCATCCGGCCCGTTCAATACCAGCATGGTTTGAAAATTACAACCCTGCGTTCCAATGAACATCAATCCGCTGAAAAGCCGGTCATAATGATCGTTGTATTCGGGACTCTCCCTGTCAAGTTGATTTTCAAATGCGGTCATCGCCTGCCATTTCTTTTCCGTTAGCGAGGAATCAACGACGCATGCGGCAGACATGTACTTCGCTGCGCGCTCGAGATAACCAAAGTCACCCAGCGGATAAATACCATAGAACGGCCCGGCGCCACCGTAATCTCCCGGCCCTCCATTCCCAAGGGTAGTGATGAAGGCCTTGTATTCAGCCGGTAACGTCACGTTATGATATTGCTCAAAACGGGCAATCTCTTCAGCACCCACCGGTGGGTTAAACTCATAATTATGGGAATCCGATCCAAAAACTTCACGGTCGGTGTCAACGTGTGCTGCCTGTTCAATTTTCAGCTTGATACGGGCAATCCTCTCAGTAAGCAGAACCCCACTCATGGATGTCGTTCCAGGTCTACCACATCTTCATACCGAATGCGATGAATCTTCGTTTCAGGCGGTGCGCTAATGTTGCTGAAGTGATCGTCTTTATTTGTCACCTCCAAAAATTCGAACCCCTCATCTGTCATTTCACCGGCATAACCCGTCTCGCGTTTAAATCGAATCGCTCCCTTTGACGTAAGAATTATGAGTCGCCAGGGCGCCAGAATTTCTTTGATTTTGCTTACGGACAGGGGCATAAACAAATGTAAAAATTACCGTCCATTTCTACTTGTACCTTTCAGCCAAAGATTTCGGCACACGTGATCTCAAATCATCGCAAAGAATCTGATCAAAATCCTGAACACCAAATTTTACCTTGTGTACACTTCCGCGAATTCGTAGCTTGGATTTAAAATACGTGGGAGACAAGGTCTCTCGCATTAGCTGAACTTAACCTGCTCCTATGTCAAAATTCTCCAGGCGCGATGCGCTACGGTTGTTGGGCCTCTCGGCCGCAGCAACAGCACTACCCACTGCACTCGAAGCCCGCAACGAACTCGGTCAACCGATTCTGCTTCCGGAAAACAACCTCTATAAAAAGCTGGATAAGCCGGTAACGGCTATTGTGTGCGGTGCAGGAAACCGGGGTAATGTGTATGGCGGCTATTCGCTTGCCTATCCCGATAAGCTCGACATCGTGGGCGTAGCGGAACCGATTGCCATCCGTAACGAACGGTATGCCACCAAACATGCGATCAAAGCGGAGAATCGTTTTGTTACCTGGGAAGATGTTTTCAAACGGCCCAAGTTTGCCGATGCCATCATCATCACCACACCGGATAATCTTCACTACGGCCCGTGCATGAAAGCCCTTGAAATGGGATATGACGTACTGCTCGAAAAACCGATCTCGCCCAGCGAAAAAGAATGCCGCGACATTCTGGCGTTAGCCAAGAAAAACGATCGTATCGTAGCCGTATGCCACGTACTCCGGTACGCACCATATTTTGTGAAACTTCGCGAACTCATTCAAAGCAAAGCGATCGGTGAATTGGTGAGCATCCAGCACATGGAGCCCATCGAACACTTTCACATGAGCCATTCGTATGTGCGGGGCAACTGGCACGACAGTAAAAAGACTACACCCATTATTCTCGCCAAATCCTGTCACGACCTCGATATTCTCCGCTGGATGATTGGCAAACCGAGTAAGAGCATTCATGCGTTTGGTGAACTGTCGTGGTTTACAAAAAAGAACGCACCAGCAGGAAGCACAGAGCGATGCACCGATGGCTGTGCGGTAGAAAGTGAATGCCCGTATTCCGCGCTTGAAGTTTACTACCGCAAGCGCGCATGGAATTATGTGTTTGATTTACCGGAGGACAAAGAGAAACAGTCTGCCTACGTGCTGGAACAACTCAAAACAACCAATTACGGCCGGTGCGTTTACCGGATGGACAACGACCAGCCCGATCATTACGTTACCAACATTTTGTTTGACGACAACGTGACGGCCAGCTTCAGCATGGAAGCGTTCACGTCATACGGTGGTCGCAGAACGCGGGTGATGGGCAGTCATGGCGATATTGTGGGTGATATGAATTCATTTACCATCACCAATTTCAAAAGCGGCAAGAAAGAAGAATGGAAGGAAACAACCGATGGACATGGCGGTGGCGATTGGAGGTTAGCCGAAAACTGGGTGCAGGCCGTAGCGCAACGTAATCCCCGGTTGTTAACGTCAACCATCGATCAATCTATTGAAAGTCATGTCATGGGTTTCATGGCTGAAGAAAGCCGGAAAACCAAAAAGGTGATGGACATCCGAATGTAACGTTTCAAACATGGTGTGGAATCAAATATTCTGATCGATCAGATTTTAGACGCGTATAGGCCTCATCTTGGACAGGACTTTACAAAGTACCGCAACCATGCGCATCGTGTGTATCACCTTTGCACACGGCTCGATAAAAACGATCAGCATCACGAGCAATACGCCATCGCGGCCGCATTTCACGACCTGGGGATTTGGGTGAACAACACATTCGACTACCTCGAACCCTCCGTTGCACTGGCAACTGCATGGCTGGTTGAGCATCAGAAAACGAGTTTGATTGCCGAGATTTCCTTGATGATTGACATGCATCATAAGATGAGCCGGTACTCCGGGCAGTTCGAATCAGCAGTCGAAGTGTTTCGTAAAGCCGACTGGATCGACCTGAGTTTAGGCGTCTTGAAATTTGAGCTTCCGCGGAGGCAATTCAGGGCATTGGTGAGGCAGTTTCCAACAAAAGGCTTTCACCGGTTTTTGATCAGGCGTACGTGGCAGAACTTTTTCAAACATCCGTTGAAGCCGCTCCCGATGTTTAAGCGGTAGGGGAAACGACAGTCGCTACTCTAAATCAAATTCCCTGCGCAACTCACTTAGCGTAGCCGCGTTAACCTCAACATATTTCTGAAAAGGAATAAGCCGCGTGGATTTTAATCCGTTTGTATGATAATACCCAAGCGCATTCACGAGTTTCTGCCGGTCTAATTTTTCGGGCTGCGACAGGTGAAAGGGAATGTACTCGCTTCCGGACTCATATGCGGCCAAGCGGTCAAAAATCTGCTCGCCCTTGAATAGCTGGCTTTGAAAATTGAAGTCCATATGGGTTGTCATGATGGGCTCGATGTGGGTGTAAAAGATAGAATTTTCATACTCCTGTCGGGTTTTGATGTAGTCGATCGCGACCGACAAGTCCCCGATCAGGTTGCGAAGTTCTTTATTCTTAAAATAGCGAAGCGATCCTGAACTTTTTAACTGTTCCAGCACGACCGTCCGTGGCGTGAAAATGATGGGAGTCCTGACGGTAATCGCCCAAATGAAATTTGTCGACAGCGCTTTGGAAGACGAGGTAAGGCTGCTGTCGCGGAAGAAGCTTACCATGTACTCAATCGCATGTTCCTTTTTGAGTCGCCCCTGAATTTTTGATGCTACAGCAATGGAATCGCTTTTCAGTTCTTCGTAAAAACTCTTAGCCAGTTCGCGTGCTTGTTGCTTTTCAGCAAAATTCTCGCGTGCATTTTCAGCTACAAATCCCAAAAATACCGCCAGGAAAAGCATCACAAATTCAAACACATACTTCTTCCAACGCCCGAACGTTAAAACCGATTTTGTGGACGATGGATCAGGGGAAACGTCATTCATAGCGATACGGGAGACAGATTATGGAGGGAACCAATCATACAAAATAGCAAATTGTTGCCATACCGCCTCCCTGCGGATACATGCTGTTCGGTCAATAAGGAAAGAGTAGTTCTAAATCCGGTTAAACCAATCGGCTGATTATCTCGTCCACACTGATGCCTTCTGCTTCGGCTTTGAAGTTTCGAACAATGCGGTGGCGCAATACAGGCTTCGCGATAGCCTGAACATCTTCGATGTCGGGTGAATATTTACCGTTTAACAGCGCGTTGCACTTCGCCCCCAGTACCAAAAACTGAGAAGCACGCGGGCCAGCACCCCATTCGAGGTAATCATTGGCTACCTGCGATGCCCCTGCGGTTTGCGGGCGGGTTTTGCCAGCCAATGCAACGGCATACTCAATCACGTTATCGGGGACAGGTACTTTGCGGACCAGGTGCTGATAAGCGATAATATCTTCGGCTGTGAGAATCGTGCTCAACGACTTCGTTTCATCATTCGTAGTGTTTTTCACCACGCTTACTTCTTCCGCGAACGAAGGATAGGTCAGCAGAATGTTGAACATAAAACGGTCAAGTTGTGCTTCCGGCAACGGATACGTTCCCTCCTGTTCAATCGGGTTTTGGGTAGCCAGTACAAAAAACGGCTTGGGCAATTCGTAGCGCTGACCTGCAATGGTTACCGCATATTCCTGCATCGACTCAAGTAATGCGGCCTGCGTTTTGGGTGGTGTCCGGTTAATTTCATCGGCCAAAACAATGTTTGCAAACACCGGCCCTTTGATAAACTTGAAGTTACGCTCCTTATCCATCGTCTCTGCACCGATGATATCGGAAGGCATCAAATCAGGGGTAAACTGAATCCGTTTGAACTGTAGGTCAAGTGCACGTGAGATGGTTTGTACAAGCAGTGTTTTTGCAAGGCCGGGAACACCAATCAGCAAGGAATGGCCTTGGCAAAAAATGGCGGTTAGCACAAGTCTTACAACTTCGTCCTGGCCGACAATCACTTTTGAAATTTCTTTCGCCAGATTTTTATAGGTGCCTGCCAGCGCATCGGCTGCCTCTACATCAGATGAATATTTGCTCATTGCACGAACTTGTTTGTACGAAAATAGCGCAGGCACGGTTCCGGCAAGAAGCTTTTACACGTGCGGCAGTCGCTGCTAATCTAAAATACCGCAAAAATTAAAGGATGGGTCAATGCTGATGAAAACATCCTGACGAACCTTGTTAAACCAGCGGTTCAAAATCCCGTTCTTCTTCTCATTCAGCGTGGCCGTTTGAAGCTTGTTCCAGTCGTCTTTCAGGGAAAGCTCATGCGCAGCGGTCTTGGATTTGTAAAACAGAATCCGCACGGCCTCTTTCTGGTCTTCGGTGCGATACACCAACGGCATCGAAATCGTACCCGTTTTCATGGAGTCAATGGCAAAGTAAACTACCGGGTCAAGATCTTTGTACGGAATCTTGCTTCCGCCATTTTCGTCTGCAAAAAACCCACCGTTGCCTTTGGTAGTCATGTCATCGGAGTATTCTTTCGCTGCTGCCTGAAAGGTGAGCTTGCCGCTCTTAATGACGGTGCGCAGGCTGTCGAGATACTTTTCAGCAACTTTTAAATCTTCTTTGGATGGCGAAGGCGACATTAAGATGTGCCGCGAATGATATTCGTTACCTCTTCGCTCTACTAACTGCATGATGTGAATTCCAAAGTCCGTTTCAAACGGCATGGAAATTTCACCGGGCTTAAGTTTGAACGCCATCGCTTCAAATTCAGGAACCATCCGGCCACGGCCTGCCCAACCCATGTCGCCACCGTTGGTTGCTACCGAAGGGTCAGCCGAATACTTTTTAGCAAGTGTTGCAAAGTCTGCACCGCGCAACAATTCATCCCGAATGGCTAACAATTCTCCTTTGGTTTGTTCTTTTTGCTGCTGACTGATTTTTGCTACGCGCACAATTTGTGCGACCTCTGCCTCCGCATCGAGGAACGGCAAACTGTCTTTAGGAATTTTGTTATAGAATTTTTTGATTTCGGCCGGAGTAACGGTAAGGTCCTTCGTAATCGTGCGCTCCATTTCGCTTACAATCATCTGTTCACGAACCATGTCACGAACTTCTCCTTTAATCTGTTCCATGGTTTTACCGAAGGCCTTCTCAAGTTCCGATATATCACCGTACTGAGATGTGATGATTCCAATTCTTCGGTCGGTGTTGGCATCTACTTCCTCATCCGTTACCACCACGGAGTCAATTTCAGCCTTGGCCAGCATGAGTTTGTTACGAATGAGAATAGCCAGAAACTGACATTTGATCTCGTCCGGATTTCCCCGTCCGCCCTGATTGGTCACATAGTCGAGATAGGCTTTGTCGACTTCCGATTTAAGCACAATGTAGTTGTCCACTTTGGCGACAATCTTGTCAACCACAAATCCCTGCGATTCCTCACCGTCCTGCGCCTGCGCGCTGAGGGTGGTCAGGAGGAACACGAAACATGCTCCTGCAAAAATCAGGTTACTGAAAAACTTCAAATTCCTTTTCACGAACGGCCTTGTTATAAACTTCATCTTCCAGCTTTTTGGCAAGTTCAACCTTGCGTTTATTCAATATAATGTTGCGGATATCGTCCTTTACGAATTCAAGTGGCGAAACATTGTCGGAAATGCGGTATTTGGCCACTTTTAAAAAGTAAAGATAACCATCATCAGATGTTTCATAATACCGGTTTGCCTTTAAAAACTGAATTTTATTTGGGATTTCTGCCAGGGGCGAATTCTTGACCAATTCATCGAATACCATCCAGGCCGAGTCGCTGAGGTGGTAGGCAGTCGAAAAACTCAAACAGTACGATTTTAATTCGTTTTGATCCTTTTCCCGGTCAGAAAACATCAGTTCTTTAATTCGGTTGGTACGGGGGGCCGTTTTCGGCACTTTAATAAACACTGCCTGTACGATGTTCTGTTTGAGCACAAAGTTGTCGATGTTGCCGGTATAGTAGCTTTCTATTTCGGAAGCTGAGATGGCGGTGTCCAGGTTCTGTTTGATGTAGTACGATTGATATTCGTACGCGATCAGGCTAAAGCGATAATCGAGAATTTTCCGTTCTACTTCCGCCTCGTTGATGTTAATCTTCTTGCCGGCTTCCTGAATTAAAAGTTGTTTGCGAACCCAGCTGTTGATGTACGTTTCCGCCCGTTCAATGCTGTCTTGCCTGCTGGTTGCGGGGGTAAGAATATCATCCAGTTCGTCTTTATACAGATACGTTGTATTAACCCGTGCGATGGCAACGCGGTTGCCCGAATCGTTACCCTGTTCATTTTTCATTTTAATGAACTCGCATCCCGCCAGGCAGGCAGTCGCCAGCAGACTAAGACTTAATTTTTTCAACGACATCCTTTTTTGTTTTGTCATTTACTTTCACCGGGTATTTTTTTCGCAACGAGGCAAGCCACTTCTTCTCCAGCTCATTCTGATATTCAGCAATTACCGAAGCGCGCGCATCGTCAAACGAAAGTGCACCCGGGGCAACCATGTTCCACACCGCAACGAGTTGATGCGTGTTAGCATTCTGCGAATGATATTGACCGGGCTTCCACGCAATGTCGCGCAAAGCCGGACGGTCTTCACGCTGATAGGTACCGGTTTCCGAGTATATGTTTTTATTTTTCAGTATGTCCTGCACAGCAACTGAATCGTTCGCCGCGATATGTTTGCTGAGCTGATCGATAACTTCTTTTGAGTCGGAATAATAAATCGAAGCATGAACGCGCTCACCGGCTTTGTACAACTCCGGGTGGCTGTCGAAAAACTTGCGCTGCCCAACCGAATCATCACTCGCCTTTTTCCAAACTTCTTTCTCCATGATGTCGAACAGCAAAATTCCCTCGTAATATTCTTTCAGCAACATTTCAAACTCCGGGTTGGTGGCGGTTAACTTCTTTTCGAAAGCTTCGCTCAGCATCGACTCAGTAAAGGTGTTATACAAAAGCTCCATGTACTTGTCGGGAGCCATGGAATTCATGCGTTGACTGGTTTGAACGTAGGTAAGAAAGTCATGCGCGGTAACTTTTTGTCCTTTCAGCGTAAACAGAACCTCTTTACCTGCGGCAAATGATCCCGGAGTTTTCCATTTTGCTTTGATGAGCGCAGAGTCGGCAAGCGCCAGCACCTTTGCCCTGGTTGCCTCATTCTCCGAGAACGCATATTCCTTTTTCAATTTTAATGTCAGAGCCTGCTTCGACAACTGTACGCGCGGATCACGTGCCAGCCGGTTCTTTAATGCAGGCGCAGATTCTTCAAAAGAAGGAAGTGGAATTTTCTTTTCCAGACGAACGATGTGCCATCCGAAAGCGGTTTGAAACGGCTCGGAAATCTCTCCGGCAGTGCGCAACGAAAATGCCACCGCATCGAATTCAGGAATTTTTGCCAGCGCACCCACGCCAAACGGCCGCAGTTTACCTCCGGTATCTTTTGAACCCGGATCTTCTGAATACTTTTTCACGAGATCATCCCATGCTTCGCCTTTGAAGAGCCGGCTGTGAATGTCTTTGATTAGTTCCTTTGCTTTTGCTTCATCGCGGTTTCCCGCACGCAGCATGATGTGCGACACTTCAACCTCACCCCGTGCCGGACGCGTCTCTCCTACTTTAATAATATGGTAGCCGAAGCTGGTGCGAACCGGTCCAACGATATCACCCGGCTTTCCACCATACACAGCCTCTTCGAAAGGAGACACCATCTGAAGCGTGGTAAAATACCCGAGATCCCCTCCACGGGTTTTGGTATAGGTATCATCGGAGTATAGACTTGCTTTTGCTGAAAAATCTTCTCCTGCCAGAATCTGGTTTTTCAGCGATACAGCCGTGTTGTACGCCCGCAGGGTGTCGTCAGGTGAAGCATCCTGTTTTGCTTCAATCAGGATATGTGCGGCACTAACTTCTTTCTGAAGCCGGTTGTAAGTAAGCGCAACCAAACTGTCGAGTATTTTACTTTCCGGCAGAAAGGGTTTTCTTAACTCATCTTTATATGAGGTGTATTCTTTGGTGAACTCCGGAGTTTTATCGATGCCCCGCGCACGCGCTTCCGATACCTTCAGCTTAAAGTTGACGTATAAATCGAGGTACTCATTAATCTTCTGATCGGTCAGATCTTCTTTGGCAGGATGATTCTTCTTGTACAAATAGATAAACTCATCAACCGAGATTTTCTCTTTTCCAACTGTGAACAGAACAGCGGGTTTCGCTTTCTTTTGCGCGAAGCCTGCAGCGCACACCATAAAAAATGCTGCAGCCAATAAAATTCGTGTCATGTACTAAAGATTAATTTACCTGAACTCTCTTAACGAGCCGGCAGATGTTTTTATTTCCTGATTTGCCGTATTCTACCGAGTCCATTATTGATTTTACCAACCGGATTCCCAGTCCGCCTTTGCGTTTCTCATGGATCAGGTTATCCATGCTGGGTTCATTAAACTGATTGATGTCGAAAACGCTTCCATCATCAATGATCTCAAATACCACGGGTTTGTTTTTATCGATCGCAATTTCGAGGTCGAACAATTCATCGGGATTGCAGTCGTGCGCATGAATCATCAGGTTGGAGCACATTTCATCCAGCGCCAAAACCATCTCACTGATTTCGAGCTCAGAAATGCCGTGATTCTTCAGTGAAGTCCGGATAAAATCCCGGATCCCCTGAAGGTTTTCAAGGCTGCATCCAACTTTATACTTATACTTCATTCACTTTCTTCTTAGCCTCTGCTTTATCCGGTGCAATGGTTAACAGATCATACAGTCCTAAAATTTCAAAGGTATTGGCTACTTTCTCGCTCATGCCGTACAGCACCATGCGCACGTTCTTGTCTTTAAACTCATCGATGTACGACATAAAAACCCCTAAACCGGCCGAGGAAATGTACTCCAACGCCCCACAGTCCACGAGGATTTTGCTAAACCCTTCGCCCACGCTTTTGGCAATGGTCAAGTCCAGTTCAATGGAAGAACTCGCATCAATTTCGCCTATGGGCGCAATTATGTCGATTCCGTCTTCCTGCAGTCGTTTTATATGGACCATGTATAATTAACGGTTTAAATTGGTTTATGTTCGGTTGTTAAACTTGACGATCATCGTTGTGTAGTCGTCATTAATATTGTCGGTACCTGAAAATTCGTACAGTTTTGCGATCAGATGCTCCTGAATTTCCCTTGACGACCGGTCTTTCACGTCCAGCAAAACCGCTGCGAGGCGGTCGTACCCGAATTCTTCTCCCTTTGCGCTCTTGGCTTCGGTAATTCCATCGGTGTACAAAACCATGATGTCGCCCGGCTGATAGCCAAATTCCTTCGCTTCAATAAAATTGCGGTAGCTGTTATTGCGCACCATACCCAACGCCACACCTTTGTCCTTAAAATACTCGGCTTTGTCTTTCGCGGCCGAATAGTACAGCACCGGACAATGACCCGCGCGTGCGTACCGTACCGTTTTGTTCTGCGTGTTGATCAGGAAAAATATAGCCGATATAAACGAGCCGCGCTCCAGGCAATACACAAGGGCCTTATTAGCACGTGCCATAAACTCGTCCGGCTCGATACATTCCTGTGCCAGGCTGTGAAAAATTCCTTTCATCTGCGACATGTGAAAAGCCGCAGTTGTTCCTTTTCCCGAAACGTCAGCAATAATCAGCGAAGTCTCGTATTGATTGATGCGAATGGTATCGTAATAATCACCCCCTACTTCATCCGCAGATTCTGAAAACGCAGCGATCTCAAACTCCGAATCCTGTTCCAGTACTTGCGGCAACAAGCTCTTCTGAACAGTTTTCGCAATTTTCAGTTCTTCCTTATACCGTTCACCCTGAAGGGCCTCTTCCAGCAACCGGAAATTTTCAATGGAAATCCCGGCCTGGTTGGCAAACGTAGAGACGATTTTGGTCATCTCTTTATTGAATCCATCGGGCAGTTCTTTCAACAACGCCAGCGTACCGATGTTTTCACCTTTTACATAAATCGGGAAAGCAAGGATGGAACGAAAACGCGAGCCTTTTAGTGCCCCGAGGTGTTTCGACAGGTTTTTCGTTTTATCCTGACCCTGATCAAGAATGCCGGTAACGTTCTGGGCTTTCAAATGATTGATAATATCGTAAGCCTCTTTTTCCGTTATCCGGTACGTGAACACCCGATGGGTGGAGTTGTCTTTTGTTTCAAGCCAGGCAGCATCGGCAAACACGCTGCTCACCGATGTTTCCAGCAAAATGTTGTAAACACTTTCTTCGCTCTGTTCGGTTTGAATGGATTGGCTGATGCGCTGAAAGTTTACCACCTCCTCAAGCTTTTGCTCAAACACCGAAGTAGTCGGTAAGTTGAACAGAATTACGAGGAACGAGAACACGCTGTAAACGATTACGAAGATCAGGATGGACTTAATAAACAGGTGCGATCGATGGTCGGTGAAGCCCAGCTGAACGGTATCGGCAAGTGAACTTGTGGTAAAGCTCAGGTATCCGAAATAAAAGATGGTCAACAGCAGCAGTAACAGACAGGTCCATTTCTGACGAAAGTTCAAAAACGCAACCCACTTCATGTTGGCCGAAAGAATCAATCCCATCACGACGAAAATTCCGAGCAGTACGAGGTAGAGATTTTCGTTCGGGGTGCGATCGAAACAGGTGTACAATAACGCCAGCAGCAACGCGTATTCGAACAGCGACCAACCCCTCAACAACCATTTCGATTTTTGGTAAAGGATCAGTCGTTTCCATGCAGCAAATGATGCCAGCAGGAACGCCGTCATCAAGCCGAGGTTAATGAGATAGATTACTTCAACGTAAACAACATTATTGGTTAACGCAGTCGACTTGAGTAGTCCCTCCACCAGGCGGAACAACAAAGAAATGACGGTAGCAATAAGACCGGTAGCAAAAACACGCCATAACAAATCCACAAAGTTCAACTGCTCATCACGATCAATCTTGAACTTGTAATAGTAATAGAGCGTAATCAGGTAGAGGTTCAGAATAATGCCCGGCAGCCAGGCCGGCACTTCCTGCGGCAGATTATTCTTGGCGCTAAACACCACCGAGAGGTCGGTAAAGAGCAAGGCAATCCAGGTGATCACACCGATCACAAACAACATTCTGGATAGAGCCTTTGCGCGCATAATTCTCGAAGCGTCAACCCTGCCGGCATGAAAAAAGCCAATCGGGCAGGATTGGCTTGCAAGTATATGAAATTACGCTGATTTATGGGCCTAAAAGCCTGATTAAAGCGTATTTACTTCCGGCTGTAGTTGGGCGCCTCGCGGGTAATGGCCACATCGTGCGGGTGGCTTTCCGTTACCCCGGCTGACGTGATCTTAACGAACTTGGCCTTCTTCAACGCTTCTATATTTTTCGCACCGCAGTAGCCCATGCCCGCCCGCAAGCCGCCTACCATCTGGTAAAGCACTTCCGATACGAGTCCTTTGAACGGAACCCGGCCGGAAATCCCTTCCGGTACAAGTTTTTTAATGTCGTCTTCTACGTCCTGGAAATACCGGTCTTTCGAACCAACCTCCATCGCTTCAAGCGAACCCATACCGCGGTACGACTTGAACTTTCTTCCTTCGTAGATGATCATCTCACCCGGAGCTTCATCCGTTCCGGCTAACAACGAACCAATCATAACACTGTCAGCCCCGGCTGCGAGTGCTTTCACAATATCACCCGAGAAGCGGATGCCGCCATCAGCAATTACGGGAACACCCGAACCTTTTAGGGCTTTGGATGCTTCGTACACGGCAGAGAGTTGAGGCAACCCTACACCGGCTACAACACGTGTGGTACAGATGGAGCCCGGACCCACACCAACCTTAACGGCATCTGCCCCGACTTTGGCCAGTGCTTTTGCAGCTTCACCTGTGGCAATGTTACCAACCACAATTTCAAGTGAAGGATATTTTTTCTTAACACGCTTGGCAGCATCCATCACACCTTTTGAATGACCGTGCGCCGTGTCAATGCTAATGACATCCACACCGGCATTTTTCAGGGCTTCAATTCGCTCCAGTATATCGGGAGTCACACCCACTGCCGCACCTACGCGTAAGCGACCATATGAATCCTGACAGGCGTTGGGTTTGTTTTTCTTTTTCTGAATGTCTTTGAATGTTACCAGGCCGGTGAGCTTCCCTTTCTTGTTCACGATCGGCAGTTTCTCAATTTTAAACTGCTGCAGAATGGTTTCAGCTTTATCAAGTGTAATGTTTTCCGGTGCGGTGATCAGGTTATCTTTTGTCATGATTTTCTCAACCGCCACTTTCATGTCTTTCTGAAAACGCAGATCGCGATTGGTGATGATTCCGAGTAATTTGCCGTTGCCATCAATCACCGGAATTCCTCCGATCTTAAACTCGCGCATGATGTTTTCGGCATCCTGCACAGTTGAGTTCACCGAAAGCGTTACCGGATCAAGGATCAATCCGCTTTGCGAACGCTTTACCTTGCGCACCTGCTCGGCCTGCTGGTCGATTCGCATGTTTTTATGAATAAATCCCAGGCCACCTTCAAGCGCCATGGCGATCGCCAGTTCGGCCTCGGTAACAGTATCCATCGCTGCGGATACAATTGGAATATTCAGTGTAATGTTGGAAGTCAGCCGGCTTGCGGTACTGGTTTCGCGGGGGAGAACTTCGGAATACGCGGGTACGAGCAGAACATCATCGTACGTAAGCGCTTCAAACAGGAATTTTGATGATTCTAAGGCCATGGCAAATAAACGATCTGTTATTTGCCGGGCAAAGATAGGTGCTGACTGGCGAATTCGCTAATTATAAATTCAACAAGTCCTTTTAAATTTGGATTCAAATCCTCAACCTCTATGAGACTCATTTTTTCAACTGCATTTTTCCTTTTTGCCACTTTTTGTTTCGCTCAAACCCAAACCGGCAAGGCATCCTTTTATGCCGATAAGTTCGAAGGGCGACCAACCGCCAGCGGAGAAAAATACAAGCACAGCAAGCTTACCGCGGCACATAAATCATTACCCTTTGGAACCGTAATCCGGGTAACCAATCTGAAAAACAACTTATCGGTAGACGTAACAGTAAACGACCGCGGACCCTACGTTGAGGGCCGGATCGTTGACCTCTCCAAGTCAGCAGCCGAAAAACTTGGGTTTGTAAACATTGGTTTGGCCGAGGTAAAAATTGAAGTGATCGATGCCGGTACCGGTAAAGTAAGCGATCCGGCACGCGCCATTGAACACGTAACGGTTGATGAAAAGGAGTTCTACGAATTCCGGATTGATCGGCAGAATCCAAAAGGCTTTGGCTTGCAGATTGGAACCTACCAGGAACTTGTAAACCTGATGCGCCTTGCCGAAAACCTGAAGAGTTCGTACCAAAAGAAAGTAGTGGTACAGGTTAAGATTTTGAACGGGGTGAAATATTACAGCCTGATTCTCGGACAATTCTCAAACCGTGAAAAAGCCGAGTCGTTCCGTGACGAAATCCGCATAAAATTTCCAGACGCCTTCATTGTTGAATACGAAAAACTCTAATCCCGCAGCGCAATCATGATGGAGCTTATCGGGTATGCTGCGTGTATTTTTATCGGAATTATTCTGGGCATTCTGGGGGGAGGCGGATCCATTCTCTCGATTCCCATTCTGGTTTACTTGTTACACGTAGACGTGGTCATGGCGTCTGCCTACTCGTTGTTTATTGTGGGAACAACATCCTTTGTCGGGGCTATTCCAAAATACAAGAAGCACCTCGTTAACCTGCGCACAGGCTTCTTTTTCGGATTGCCCTCCATCGTTACCATTTTTTGCACGCGGAAATGGATCGTTCCTTCCATACCCGAAGTCGTGTACCAGAGTGAATCGTTTACCTTGTCAAAGAGATTTTTGATTCTGGGAATTTTTGCTGTGCTGATGATTCTGGCTTCCATTTCGATGATTCGCGGACGGAAGGAAATTTCCAACGACAATCACAGGTTCAGAGTGGTTCTGGTTATTATTGAAGGAATTATTATTGGCTTCTTAACAGGATTCGTGGGAGCGGGAGGCGGATTTCTGATTATCCCCGCGCTTGTTTTGCTGACCGGCCTACCGTTCAAAACAGCTGTGGGAACTTCACTCTTTATCATCGCCATCAACTCGCTGATTGGCTTCCTGGGGGACGTATTAAATTATTCGATGGACTGGAAGTTCTTACTGTCCATCACCGCACTGTCGGTGATCGGTATTCTCATTGGCGACCGCATCTCCAAAAAAATCTCAGCCGAAATACTCCGGAAGAGTTTCGGCTGGTTTGTGCTGATAATGGGTTGTTGGATTTTATTCCGGGAACTATGATTCGGCTTCTGCCAGAATTGCTGCAACAACTTCTTCTGCCGCACGCTCACCCGACTTCAATGCACCACTGATCGTTCCGAACTCACCGGTAACATCCGTTGCCTCACCGGCAAAGAATATCTTGTCGGCAATCGGCTCTGCGAGCGCAACGCGATCTTCGTTGGTTCCGCCCACGAGCGGATACGATTGGCCACCGAGGATGTAGGGTTCGGCGGTCCAGTCTTTAATTACCGAGATGATGTTCCCACCCTCATCGGGAAAATTTCTGCGAACATTCAGCGATGCCTTCCCATCGAACACCACATCCATCTCAGCAAGTATTTCGTTTACTATAAATTTGACAACTTCCGGATCATACGCCTCATCTTTTGTGATGTCGGGTTCAGGACCCAGCAGATCTGAGTATTCTTTGGCCTTAAGGCCGTTGATCGTGATGCTCACAGTCAAGTTCTTATCACTTCTGCCAATACCGGGGAAGAAGTATGACGGGCACACAACACCTCCATAAATAAAGGCTGGCGCGGGGCCGGTTCCATCGGGGATTTTGAAGAAGTTATTGCGCGTAAATTCAAGAATAACACGGATAGATGCATCCATGCCGATGCGACTTAATGCACTTGTTTTTGACGCAGGCAGGGCGGGTGAAAAACTAATCAACGATGAATTTTTCAGCACGTTTACGGGTGATGTCACAACCAGTTTGGTCACCTCCACCGTACTCTCTGCGTTAGATTCAGTATTCAACACTGTCAGGGTAACAATTCCTGCGGCAGCATAGTTAACTGCTTTAATAGCACTGTTTAAGGTGACGTGCTTGAGCGTCTTCGCATACTTTGAAGTAAGCACATCACCGATCGGATTCGTCACGAGCATAAACTCTTCCTTGTCGTGCGCGATCAGTGCGAGCGCTTCGCCTAACGCGTTGGCGCCAATACTTCCGGCAGAACTTCCGTATGCATTGCCCAACCAGGAGTTAAGAATGCCTTGCATATCGCTGCTGGCAGCGGCAGCGTCCAGAACGGATCCGCCTCCGGTATACGCGGCAAGTCCTGTTTCCTTAAAAGCTTTTAATGCCTGAAAGTCTGCACGCGCCTCTGCGTCCGACTGCAACGTGTATTCATCGTTAATGATGTAATAGTCGGGAGCATTGATTGGTTCAGCGCGGAATTTTGTAGTAGGTACTTTCAGGAGTTTAATGATGTTGCCTAACTCCGAGTTTGTTCCAAAAATCCGGTCGGCTCCAAGCTCAACATGGAAATCGGCCGCCAGTTCGTTATAAATCGGATCGGATGGTTTAATGGCTTTGATCCTGCCTCCAACTCTGCCGGAAGCTTCGAAGATTTTTACTTTGATACCTTTCGAAATAAGGTAATCCGCAACGGCTAATCCCGCTGCCCCGGCACCCACGATGCCGACCACACCATCATATTTTACCTCCGGACCGGGTTCATCACTTGAACATGCCGTTAACCAGGCAGGCAATACAAGGCCCGCTGTAACGCCCATCCCGAGGTTTTTTAACGCTTCTCTTCTTTTCACGTAGCTTCTTTTGGTGAAGATTTCAGAAAGATAATGATCGTTATACTTTTAAAGAAATTAGGATCATTTTCGCCCTATGAATACAGAAATCAGCCGGGAGGTAAGAAGGATCGCCATTGTGGGGCCCGAATGTACGGGTAAGACCGTGCTGGCCCGCTTTCTGGCAAACCATTATGGCTCCGTGTGGGTGCCAGAGTTTGCCCGTGAATACCTCGAGCAACTTGGACGGCCTTATCAACAGGCGGACCTCACCGCAATCGCACAGGGACAAGTGGACATAGAAAATCAACTGGCCAGTCATGCCAATCGTTTTTTATTCTGCGATACAAATCTGATTGTGATTAAGATCTGGAGTGACTTTAAGTATGGATCATGCGATCCTCAGATTATCTCGCTTATGCAGCAGCAGCAATACGACCTGCATCTGCTGACAGATGTTGACCTGCCCTGGCAAGATGACCCCTTGCGCGAGCATCCGCATAGGCGACAGGAACTTTTTGATTTGTATGAATCGGAGTTAACGCGCAACCGACTCCGCTATCGCATCATTCGTGGCCATGCTGAAGCGCGGAACACGGCAGCCATCGATGCCGTTGAACAAATTCGCTGAGGTTTTACCCTCAAAAATCTTATCTTACTTGCCTAATCTTTTCAGGTATGACTTCACGCAGATCATTCTTTCAGAAGACGTTAGGTGCCGCAGGATTTCTTACACTCACTCCGTTTGTTCAAACAGCATTAGCCGAAGATGTGTCGGATGCTATGGTCTCGCTGAACAAGCTCTCGCCAACCGATGCTGCTACCGATGAAGAATTATGGGCACGAATGGCGCAGTCATACACCGTATCGCCTAACATCTTGAACCTGAACAATGGTGGTGTCAGTCCGCAACCAAAAGTTGTACAGGATGCTGTGAACCGATACTATCAATTGAGTAATGAAGCTCCCTCATATTATATGTGGCAAGTGCTTGATCGCGGGCGTGAAGCTGTACGCAGAAAGCTTGCTGATCTGGCAGGATGTTCGGCTGACGAAGTTGCGATCAATCGCAACACAACGGAAGCACTGGCAACGGTGACCTGGGGACTAACGCTCGCCAAAGGCGATGAGATTGTCATGACCAAACAGGATTATCCGAATATGATCCAGGCATGGAAACAAAAGGAAATGCGCGATGGTATCAAAATCAAGTGGTTGAATTTTCAGTTGCCGGTTGAAAGTGAAGATCAGATCGTGAATGAATTCATCAATGCGACCACGTCAAAAACCAAAGTGTGGCACATTACGCACATGATCAACTGGACCGGTCAGATTTTTCCGGTAAAACGTTTGTGTGAAGAAGCCCGCAGGCGCAATATCATTTCGCTGGTTGATGCGGCTCATACCTTCGCACACATCGACTATAAAATTTCCGACTTCGATCCGGACTATTTCGGAACGAGCCTCCACAAATGGTTGTGCGCTCCGTTTGGAACGGGGATGCTTCGCGTAAAAAAAGAAAATATTGGTGGCTTGTGGCCCCTGTTCCCCAACGACAAACCACAAATTGCCGATATCCGGAAGTTTGAAACACTGGGAACGCGCTCATTCGCGCCTGAGCAGGCTATCGGACAGGCAATTGATTTTCATAATGCAATCGGCACAAAACGCAAAGAAGAACGCCTTCGCTATCTGAAAAACTATTGGGCAGAACAGGTCACTAAAAATCCGCGCGTAAAGCTCAACATTTCGCTGAAGCCCGAATTCTCCTGTGCGTTGGGTAATTTTTACATCGAAGGAATTGATTCGGGCGAAGTTGGAGGTCGTTTAATGAACGAGTTCCAGATTCATACGACAACCGTGAAGTGGGAGAACATCAATGGCGTTCGCGTAACGCCTCATGTGTACACCACAACGAAAGACCTCGATCGCTTCGTAGAAGCCGTGCTCAAAATCGCGGCGTCCTAACGATCATCCAGGTTTTGCAGATTTCGTAACGATTTGCTGAGCCATGCAGTGGCAGCAACAACGCCAATCGTCATCAGGCCTCCAAAGATCACCGAAGGAATCAATCCAAAAAGCTTCGCTGCAAACCCCGATTCAACCATGCCGAGTTCGTTCGATGAGCCGATGAAAATATAGTTCACGGCCGATACCCGGCCTTTCATGTTCTCCGGTGTAAGGGTTTGCATCAGGCTTCCACGGATGATCACACTCACACAATCAAACACTCCGCTCAATATCAGCAGTCCGAGCGAAAGCCAGAAATTTTCAGATATGGCAAAACATATCATGCAGGCCCCAAAGCCTGCCACTGCCCAAAGCAGTGTTTTTCCCATGTTTCTCCGGATAGGGAAATGGGTGATGTAGAATGCCATCATCACCGCCCCGATAGACGGTGCGCACCGCAAAAAGCCCAGCCCCACTGCGCCCACATGCAATATTTCGTCCGCAAAAAACGGCAGCAACGCTACGGCTCCGCCAAAAAATACAGCGAAGAGGTCAAGGGAAATAGCGCTCAGGATAAGTTTGTTTTGAAACACGAACCGGAAGCCCGCGGTAAGTTTGTTGATAACACTGGTATCCTCTTCCGATGCCGGAGGCAACGGTTTCTTTTGGATGAAGAAAATTAGTGTCAACCCAGCCAATACCAGAGCAGCATCCAGCGTGTATGCCGCGGTGATTCCAAAAAACCCATACACGAGTCCTCCGATGGCCGGCCCTGTGATTGATGCAGCTTCCCATAAGGTACTGTTCCAGGTAATGGCATTTTGATAAAGTTCGCGCGGCACCAGTTGCGGCATGAACGAAAACACAGCGGGAGATAAAAATCCGCGCGCAATGCCACTAACGAATATCACGGAGTAAATCGGGATCACTCCCCATTGAAAAACAAACGCTCCGGGGTCGGTGGTAAAAATCAACAGAGCCGCTGAGCATACGAGTAGTGCGAAGACCGTGATTACAATGATTTTTTTGCGGTGAACAAAATCTGCCACATGCCCTGCACCCAGCAACGAGACCGCAATGGACGGTGCAGCTTCAGCAAGACCTATCAACCCTAACGATAATGGATCTTTGGTGAGCTCGTAAACCTGCCAGCCGACTACAACCGCCTGAATCTGAATCGCAATGGTTATGAAAACACGCGCGGTGATAAATCTCCGGTATTCGGGTATTCGTAGCGCTGCGTATGGGTCAGGAACCGGCATGGATTAAAGGGGTAATACCGATTGGAAACGAAAGAAGTTAAACACGGTTAGCCGATAATCGGCATACGTTTGAACGGCTTGGTTTCATCAAAAAGTTTGCGGTACGTAGCGTGTCGCTTTACGATACGCGTTTGCACCTGCTCCGAAACCCGCATCATCTTCGGATTAAAATCGCCGATCCAGCCGAACTCATAATCTTCGTAGCGCAGATACTCTTCCTGCATAAGTTTTCGGAAACCTAGAATCATTCCACCATCAACACCCTTGCCGTGATGTTCCGGAACGATTCCAAACAAAATTCCAAAAGCTTTCTTGCTTGTCTTGCGCCATTGATACCAAACAAACTTCACTTTACCCCAGAAGTTCAACTTGCCGCCCAGATGTTTGAAAATCTGGTTGAGCTCCGGGATCGAAATAAAAAATGAGATGGGCTCACCTTTGTAATAACCGAACCATACCAGATGCTTATCCATAACGGGTTTCATCTGGCGAACCATGTTACGTGCCTGCAACTGCGAAAGCTCAGGCGTTTCTCCCCGCTTGGCCCACGCACGGTTATAAACCGAGCGAATATCATCAGCAAGCTTATCAAGGTTATTGCTTCGGTAATAATCGAATGTATAATCCGGATCTTCTGCGACTACTTCAAACTTGTGCCAGAGCTTATCCGACAAGGGCTCCATCATCTTTCTGCCGTACGTAAGCTGATAGAAGTAGACCTGAAAACCGTATGCCTCAAAGAAATCTTTGTAATACTGGAAGTTGTAATTACACTGGTAGTTCGGCTCGAGGTTATAACCTTCAATCAACAACCCCCACCAACGATCACGCGGGCCGAAATTAATCGGGCCATCCATCGCTTCAACGCCCCGGGCCTGAAGCCACTCCTTGCACAGGTCAAACAGCATGAAGGCTGCTTTCTGATCGTGAATACACTCAAAAAAACCCATGCCGCCAGTCGGCTGATCGTTACCCTTATTCAGCAGCTTGTGATCAATGAAGGCAGCTACCCGGCCAATGGTTTCCCCGGAATCATTTTGCAGAATCCAGCGAATACACTCACCATGCGAAAAGAACTTATTTTTCTTGGGATCGAAAACCCATTCAATGTCTTTATTTAGCGGCTGAATCCAGTGCGGATGATTTTTATAAAGCCTCACCGGAAGCATTAAAAATTCACGAATGTCCCGGGATGTCTTTACCTCTATGGCTCTCATAATTTTTACATCGCGTACTGAACGGTGTTACCCGATGCGTTTTCTTCAGTCCGATTCGGCAATTTAATAGTAAAAGTGGTACCAAACCCAACTTTGCTGGTTACGGAAATCCTGCCGCCCAGCTTTTCAACGGCATTCTTCACGATGTACAAGCCTATCCCTGACCCGTCTGACTGCACCGTTGCCCGGTAGAACATTTCGAAGATTTTAGCCAGGTCATTTTTCTCAATCCCGATGCCGTTGTCGGAGAAAATGATCGTGGTTTCATCAGGAGTCGTAACAATTTCGATCCGGATTTCAGGTTTTGTGCCGCCAATCTGACGGTACTTGATGGCGTTTGAAACCAGGTTCCGGAATATTTCGGAAATCCGCCACCGGTCACCATAAAACTCTTTTCCCTCAACCCTGCGGTACACCAGCACATCTGAGGCTCCTTCGAGGTAATTCAAATCCATGAAGGTTTTCGAAATGATGCCGTTGAAATCAACCTTTGAAATGCTGACGTCTAATTTCAGATTTTTGGAATGGCTGAGCACATCGCTGATGAAGTGATCAAGATCCTCAACCTTCTTCCCGATGATATTGATGTACTCCATCGGGTCGTCATCGTTACCCGGAAGCTTCGCCAGGTTGACAAGCCCCAGAATTGAAGAAAGCGGTGCACGCAAATCGTGCGACACTTTGTAAACAAAGTTGTCGAGCTCCGTATTTCTGACTTTCAGTTCTTCCTCAACTTTTCTGCGTTCGGTGATATCAACATAAACACCATAAATGCTAATGGTTCTGTTGTCTAGAAGCACCGGCACACCATAAATCAGCACATCCACCAAATGCCCGTCACGATGCTGGCGCTTGGTAACCACGCTCACAATTTCGTTTGCAGCAATAATATTGTTGAGGTCAATGCCTTCGTTGGTCAGCGTTTCCGGAACAATAAAGTCGTTCAGGTTCTTTCCTTTCAGTTCCTGTGGCCGGTAGCCAAACATTAGCTGGAAACCATTGTTCACCTGTTCCACTTTACCCTGTTCGTCCAGCATCACCAACCCCATCGGGGTGCTGTTGAATAACTGGGTGAACAATGTTTCGTTCTTCTTGCTTGCTGCTTCAGCCTTTTTCCGGTCGGTGATATCACGAATGATAACCTGGTTGGCAGCTTCGCCTTTGTAGATGAAAGGTATGCCAACTGTTTCCACATCGATGACCATTCCGTCAAGCCGAACGTATTTCTCTTCGATCATCGGGACTGATTCGCCCTGCACTAATTTTTGCAGCCGCTCCAGTACCGTTGCGCGAAAATCCGGATGTACAAGTTCGATAATGTTTTTACCGATAAGTTCATTCGGCTTCGCCGCAAGAATCTTATGTGCATACTGGTTAGCGAAAACAAATTTTCCGTTTACATGCACGCCAACGCCAAGCGGAAGGTGTTCTACCAACAACTGATATCGGATTTCGCTTTCCTGTTCGCGATGCTTCCGGTCGGTAATGTCAAGAATCATTCCCCGGCGAATGGTGTCGTCTCCGCTCTTTTCAAAGTTGGAGCGAGCCTCTATCCAGCGCACCTCATCGCGCACCAGCACGCGTCCTTCCCACGACCAAAGTTCAGAGCGGTTGCGATTACCCCGTGTCGATTCATTAAATCCTTCACGGTCTTCCGGAATGATGATGTCATCCAGCGCAGCCGGATTATGCATAATCTCCTCAGCCTTCAATCCGAGAAGGTCAAAACTGTTTGCACTGATGAATGTGAACCTGCGGGAACCATCAGCATGGATGGTTATTTCATAGATTACTCCGGGCAATTGTTGAATAAAATCGTACATCAATGAAGCCTCTTGGTGGAGCAGACTATGGTTTAAAATAAGGATTCTAAATATAATTTGTATTGGCTATTCTGCATAGCTGAAATAAGATTTTATGCGTTTTTGTCGGTTTAGCGGGCGCATTTTGCGGAAAAAACTACCCAACTAACAACAAAACGACCGGAAAGAGAAAAACACCATCGCCAACCACCCGGTAAAGGTCGGCCTTCGCGAAGTATGATGGTTTGATAAAAAGTAAAAAGAGCGTAATGTTCATCACGCTTAAAACGGTAACCTCATTCCAAAAACCATGCACTGTCAACATCCCTGCCAGTCCCACCTGCAACAAAAAGAACACGGAAAGAATTTGTTGTGTCAGCCGTACGCCAAAGGTTCGTACAAAGGAATTATATCCATCGCTTTTATCGGATGGAAAGTCATAGATGGAAAATACCATCAGGTTGATGAGCGCGGTCAGGAAGAAGCTAACGATCCACAGATAATCACCCGCTGACAATCCGGTACTCTTCAACGAAAGGGTAGGCAACAGTACGCCCGAGCAATACACAATCGCAATCACTAATTCCTTTACAAAGCTCAGCCAGCGATTGACCAGCAAATACAGGACGACAATTGAAAATAAGACCAGGCCTGCGTATAAAATCTGAACACGCACAAAGAAAATAAACCCGAAGTCGATCACCACAGCAATCATCAAACACACCGCGAGGATTTTAAAATACTGCTGATGAAACCTATGCCGATAGGTAGACGCTTCCTTCGCAACCTTACGCGCATCCAGTAAATGATCTGCGGTATAAATAATCCACACGGTCAAGCCAAGGGCCAGAAAGGCATACGGCCTGAGTTGAACGTCAAACCCTTTCGCAAACCATGCCGCACTGCATACTGCACCCAACGCCACGTCAATACTCAGTGCGTTGATCAGGCGGTATAAGCGAATAAAAGGGTTCATAAAACAAAAGTCCTGACCGTTGGGCCAGGACTTTAAAGTTATCATTTCTTGCAGACTTGCTTACGCAGACTTCAGCGCTTCGGCACCGCCTACAATCTCGAGGATTTCCTTCGTGATCGCAGCCTGACGTGAGCGGTTGTAGGTGAGTTTAAGTTCCTTTAACAGCTCGCCCGCGTTTTCTGTTGCTTTATCCATCGCAGTCATCCGCGCACCATTTTCGGATGCATTTGAATCGAGTACTGCTTTGAAGAGTTGCACTTTCAACGACTTGGGAATAAGTCCCTTCAGAATTTCTTCTTTTCCGGGCTCATACAAGTAGTCAACGTCAACTTTCGCTTTGGTAGTTTTCGCTGGCGGAAGTACAGGGAGAAATTGTTCGATTCTCAGAATCTGCGTAGCAACGTTCTTGAATTCGTTGTACACAACTTCGATCTTATCGTATGTTCCCTTCTTAAAAGCCTCCATCATGTATTCCGCAACATCGGCCACGTTTTCGTAAGAGATATGACCGATTGTTCCAACGTAGTTATCCACCACACTTACCTTGCGTTTTGAGAAGAAATCAAAAGCCTTCTTTCCTAACGGCAGAACGGTAACATCTCCTTTGCGGAACTGCTCTTCGTATTTGTCAGCAATCAGTTTGTTAACGCCCTTGAACACCGTGCTGTTGAATGAACCGCACAACCCGCGATCGGAGCTGATGGCAATGATGAGAATTTTTTTCTCCTCACGCTTCACAGAATACCAGTTATCGCTGCCTGCCTCCTGAGCTGAAGAAAGGTTTTGCAGAATAGCAGAAAGCTTCTGCGCAAACGGGCGCATCTGCGTGATGCGGTCCTGCGATTTACGCAACTTCGCAGCCGCCACCATTTTCATGGCTTTGGTAATCTGCTGGGTTGAAATAACCGACCCGATTCTGCTTTTTACTTCCTTTAAACTTGGCATACGTCAATTAATATCTTGCTGCTAAATCCGTTGCTACTTTCTTAATTGTGGCAACATCGGCATCTTCAAATTTACCGGCACGGAGGTTATCCAATACCTGGCGGTGTGCACCATTCATGATCGCTGCAAATTCCTTTTCGAATTCACGCACCTTGGTAACCGGCACATTGTCCATGAAACCACGGGTTGAAGCCGTGATGATGGCAACCTGCTGCTCAACCGAAACCGGTGCATACTGATCCTGCTTCAAAATCTCCTGGTTTCTTCTTCCGCGTTCAATCGTCAGTTTAGTAGCCGCATCCAGGTCAGAACCGAATTTTGCAAACGCTTCAAGTTCACGGAACTGAGCCTGATCAAGCTTCAGGGTACCGGCAACTTTCTTCATTGATTTAATCTGCGCAGAACCTCCTACACGCGATACCGAGATACCTACGTTAATCGCAGGACGAATACCCGAGTTGAACAAGTTTGTTTCAAGGAAGATCTGACCATCGGTAATCGAAATTACGTTCGTAGGAATGTAAGCCGATACGTCACCTGCCTGTGTTTCAATGATTGGAAGCGCAGTCAGTGATCCACCACCTTTTACCAGGTTTTTCAGGGAAGGAGGAAGATCGTTCATGTTTTTCGCGATCTCATCGTTGTTGATGATTTTCGCAGCGCGCTCGAGCAAACGAGAGTGCAGGTAGAACACGTCTCCCGGATACGCTTCGCGGCCCGGAGGTCTTCTCAACAACAGTGACACTTCACGGTACGCAACTGCCTGCTTCGACAAGTCATCATAAATAACAAGTGCCGGACGGCCGGTATCACGGAAGAACTCACCAATCGCTGCACCTGTGAACGGTGCAAAGAACTGGAGCGGAGCCGGATCGGAGGCCGAAGCCATCACGATAACGGTATACGCAAGCGCGCCTGCTTTTTCGAGTTCGGCGGTTACCGCAGCAACGGTTGAAGCCTTCTGGCCAACCGCAACATAAATACAATAAACCGGCTGACCCTTTTCGTAAAATTCCTTCTGGTTGATAATCGTGTCGATCGCAACCGCTGTCTTACCCGTCTGGCGGTCGCCAATGATCAATTCGCGCTGACCGCGACCGATTGGAATCATTGAGTCGATAGCCTTGATACCGGTTTGAAGCGGCTCATTTACAGGCTGACGAAAAATTACCCCCGGAGCTTTGCGCTCCAATGGCATTTCATACAACTCACCTTTAATCGGGCCTTTGCCATCAACAGGTTCACCGAGTGTATCCACCACGCGGCCGAGCATACCGTCACCGGCTTTGATCGAACCAATCTGGCCGGTACGCTTCACCGTATCGCCTTCACGAATACCTTTTGACTCACCCAACAGTACGGCACCTACGTTATCTTCTTCGAGGTTCAATACCAGCGCCTTCAGTCCATTTTCAAAAACCAAAAGCTCACCGGCCTGCGCCTGCGTGAGACCGTAGATACGCGCTACACCATCACCGATGGTAAGCACCGTTCCTACTTCTTCCAGTTGCGCGCTGGTGCGGCTTTGCGAAAGTTGTTCGCGCAATATTGCTGATACTTCTTCGGGTTTAATTTCTGCCATAACCTTTATGTTGTTGTCTTAGAATTCTTTTATGTATGGATTTTCGCTGAACTTCACTTTCAGCGCTTTCAATTTATTCTTGATAGAAGCGTCAACCTGACGGTCACCTACGTTCAGCACAAATCCGCCAATCATTTCAGGGTCAACCTTTTCTTTTATTTCGACTTCTTTTTTATCGCTAAGCTTTTTTACGATGCCTTCAATTTCCGCGCGCAAGCTGGCGTCAAGCGGAACCGCTGTGGTTACTGTGGCCTCCCCTACGTTTTTGTAAACGTTGTACGCGTGATGAAACTCTTCCGCAATAGCAGGTAAAAGCGGCTCACGGTTCTTGCTGGTGATGATATCAAAAATGGCGAGGGTGAGTTTGTTCACCTTACCTTTAAATATCTGCTCGAGGATGTCACGCTTCTTGTCGTGCTTGATAATCGGATTACGAAGCATCAGCGCGAACTCGCGATTTTCCTTAACAACTTTTGAAAAGCTCAGCATGTCGCTGTGAACCTGATCAAGCGCATTTTGCTCAACTGCCAGTCCAAGCAGCGATTTAACGTATCGTGACGCTACGCGTGTTTCAGCCATCGCTTAGTTCAGTTTTAAATCTTTAATGTATCCTTCCACCAGGGTTTTCTGTTCCTTGTCGGAGGTGAGATTCTTCTTCATGAGCTTTTCAGCAACTTCGAGGGAGAACAACGCAACCTGTGCTTTCACATCGCGCATGGCCGCTTCTTTCTCTACATTGATCGCTGCGCGCGCTTCTGCGAGAATCTTATCCGCTGCTTTTTTCGCATCGGTCTGAGCTTCATCCTTCATGCGGTTAGCGACTTCACGGGCCTCTTTCAGCATCTTGTCACGCTCTTCGCGGGCCTCCTTCAGCAACTTCTCGTTGTCCGACTTCAATTGAGCCATTTCAGCACGTGCACGTTCAGCGGTGTTGAGTGCATTCTGAATTGAGTCTTCACGCTCTTTCAACGAGTTGATGATCGGTTTCCAGGCAAGCTTGCTCAACAGGAAAACGAGGGCAACAAAAACAATCAGTTGCCAAATGATAAGTCCGGTGCCGGGCGTTAAAAGTTCCATAATATTAAAATGTCTTTTTTCTGTTTTTAATTAAAGAACCTGCGCGGCCTAATGCCGCAACAGGTTTCTTTGGTGTGCTTAGCCTTTGAAAGAAATCAACAGACAAATTACCAGCGCGAAGAGAGCAGCCACCTCGATAAGAGCGGCAATGATCAACATCGCACCCTGGATTTTGCCTGAAGCTTCCGGCTGACGAGCCATACCTTCCATTGCAGAGCCACCGATTTTACCGATACCGATTCCTGCGCCAATTGCAGCAAGACCCGCACCGATACCAGCGCCCATGATTGCATAGCTGATGTCCATTAAAAGTGCTAATGACATAATTAAAATAGTTAAGTGTTAAACAAACCAAACCGGCTAATCCGGAGTGGATATCTTTTGTTGATTAATGATGATCGTGGTCAGCGATAGCCATGCCGATGTACAACGATGTAAACAGCGTAAATACATAAGCCTGAATCCCTGCTACAAGCAGCTCAATCAAACTAATAAACAATACAATTATTGATGAGCCCGCGCCCACCCAAATGCTTCCGAAAATGAAGGTTAAACAAATCAACGCCAGCAATACGATGTGGCCTGCTGTGATGGCTACAAACAAACGTATCGTCAGGGAAATCGGCTTGGTGAAAATTCCGATAATTTCTACCGGCAGGATAACTAAGCGAAGCGGAAGCGGCACTCCGGGTGTCCAGAAGATATGGCCCCAATACGCTTTGTTACCACTCACATTCGTGATAATGAATGTCAGGAATGCAAGCACCATCGTCACCGCGATGTTTCCGGTCAGGTTACCCGCGCCAGGCAACAAGCCCAACAGGTTTCCAAAAAGGATAAAGAAAAACAGGGTTAAGAGGTACGGAAAATACTTCTCATAGTGATGTCCGATATTCGGTTTTACAACCTCATCGCGTACGAAAATGATAATGGGTTCGAAGAAAGACTGAATACCTTTAGGGGCTTTGCCCGAATTCTTCTTGTACCCCTTCGCTACAGCCATAAACACCAATACAAGAATCACTGCGTTGATCAGCAACATGGCCACGTTCTTGGTGATCGACAGGTCGAGTACGCTGTCCCCGTTCAGGTAAATGTGATTATGCTCAAGGGTGTAGCCGTTATACGCTACCACGTTGTGGTGTTCGTCATAGAAGTTCCGGGAGGAAAACACCTCAAGTCCGCGTTCCGAAGAATGAACGATAACAGGCAGGTACAGTGTGCCGTAGTGACCATCAAAGAAATGCCAAATATGGTCGTCCATCACGTGGTGCAAAATCACCTCGCTCGCATTGAAACTTTCAGCATGATTTTCAACAGTCGAGTCGGCGTTAACGTGGCTATCGTGTTCCTGACCAAAAGCGGAAACTCCAACAAAAAACAGCGCGATAAAAAACGGTAGGATTTTGCTGAATTTGCTCGAGAAAAGGCTCATTTTAGACGATTTTACAGGGTGGAAAAATCCGACCGCAAAGGTATTAATTTGCAAGTCTTTAAGAAATATTTCCCGGCTTTTTTCCCGTTTTTACGACTTCCCGGAGTTGTTCACTATCCGGTACAGAAATACCGTTTCAACGGCCGTAAAAATGACGTATCCCGCAAGGAAAAATGCCACATTTTGTGTCGTCATTTCAGGCTGCTGTTGAGCCATCAGAAAAACGTATCCGCCAAAGGCAATCAGCTTGATCGCCAGCGTTGCTAAATACAGCGGAACAAAGAGGTCACTGTTTTTTCTCCTCGCATTTGTCAGGAATTGATGAAGCCCAATGCTCGTAACAAAAAGTAAAATGACGGTTTGGTAGAAGAAACCTGGAAGTACGCTGAATACGGCATGGCCGATCCCGATCATCGCGGCCGACAGCAGAACGAACGCAACAACTACACGCAGCACGGTTACTGGTTTTTAACGGCTTTATAGACCTGGTACATCACCGCGCCAAACGCGAGGAAGCCAAACGTGAGCATAAAAGCCGGGAATTTAAGCTCCAGGTATTGATCGAGCTTATAGCCCAGAAAGCCGAACACGCCCATTCCTCCCAGCAGTTGAAAGGCAAGTCCGCTCCATTTAAGGTATGAATTGGCCTCTTTTTTTACATTCTCCTTGTCCCGCTCGGTCATGATTAATACTTGCCGATGGGCCGGTAGTTTTTCGGATCAAGGCTGGCCGGAGACCATTGCTCGAGGAATTCCAGCACTTTTTTGGGGTCGTGTCCTTTACCCTTTTCCAGGTAAGCGCTGTTCTGCGTATGCAGGCGATTGCCTTTACCATCAAGAATCACAAAAACGGGAAACCCGAAACGCTGGGGGAACCCAAGTGATTTAAAAACTTCGTCATTAAAATTCTCCTGGCTGTAGTTAACATGAACCGTTACATAGTTTTTCGCCATGTACGTCTTCAGCGTATCGTTTGTAGTAACTAAGTTATTATAAAGAATACACCAGCCGCACCAGTTTCCTCCGAGTTGTAAAAAGACGTGCATGTTCTCAGCCGCTGCTTTTTTCACAGCAGCCGCAATGTCGGCCTTGGCATCTGCAGCAGGGTTATAAAGCGTTGGTTTTGTTTCCTGCGCAATAGCCATCGAAAACAAGCCAAGCACAAACAACACTTGCAGGCCGACCTTCTTCATAGTTTGATTAGTTAACTTTTGCTTCCTGGGCGGGATTAAACGAGCGTGACGGAAGGCTCGCATCACCGGTTTTAATGTCTTTTACAGCAGCTCCCATGCGGCAGCTTCCGTTAAACACTGCGCCCGGCTCAACTACCAGCTTTCCGGTTACGATGTCACCGTTAATAATGGCGGTAGCCTTCAGCACAAGCAATTCCGAAATTTCAATCTTGCCTTTTACCTCACCTTCGATGTCTGCATTCTGCGCAGTAATGTTCCCCTGAATATTCGAAGAGTTGCCCAGTGCGACCTTTGATTTTGACTTCACATTGCCAATCACCTTGCCTTCAATCCGGATGTTACCGTACGTCTCAATGTTTCCTTCGAGTACAGTGCCTTTTCCGATCGTGTTACTGGAGTTGCTGATCTCTTCAGCTACCCGCTTTTGTTCTTTTGAAGTAAGCATGTTTAAATGTTAAAATGTTACAAATTCTTCCGGATTAAGCGGATTTCCATTGTACCACAGTTCAAAATGCAGGTGTGGTCCGTCTGTCATTTCACCGCTATTGCCAACAATAGAAATGATTTCTCCTGCGTTAACAAATGTACCGACTTTTTTCAAGAGTTCCGCGTTGTGCTTGTATACCGAAATCAGGTTACCGCGATGCTGGATCATAATCACATAGCCTGCATCCTGCGTCCACGAAGCAAATACAACTGAACCATCCGCCACATTCTTCACCGCTTCATTTGTCTTGGCAACAACATCAACTCCGTAGTGGCCGCGCTTCATGTTGTAATGGTCTGAGATAAATCCGGTGATGGGCGAAAAGAAAAATGTCTCCTGAAGTTCGCGGTATTTCACGCTGGTCAATGACACAAGGGATAAATCAGACTTTTCAAATTCTTTTCGGAACGTTGAGTCTGTTGGTTCCGTCTTGTTATCCGCAGGTTTCATCGTTTGCTTCGGTTCAGCATTCATGATTTCTGCCGGATCTTTAAACTCGCTGGTATCGCCACTCAACACGCGCTGAAAGTTTAAGATAAACTGATCTTTCCGTTCCACTTCTACCGATAACGAATCGAACTGATCTTTCAATTGCACGAGCTGGCGATTCATTTCGATTTGTGCATGACGCGGATCAAACCATTTTGCGAGCAATGTTTTCGAAAGAAACAGGCTGATGATGAAGATCACCGAAAACAGGATAACCGAAAAAAGAATTACCTTGGAATAGGTAAATCCTACGCTTGTTTTCTCAGCGAAGTTCTCCTCATTCCGGATAACAAGCTGGTACCGGTTAGTGAGCCAGTTTGATAAAGTTTTTTTAGGCTTCAAATCGCGCTATTTTTGGGGGTAAAATTAGATATTCTGGCCGATTAAAATATTGAATATATGATTTTTACGTTTAGTCTTCGTTAATCCGGTTTAATTGAAAAAGGCGGTTTTTTATATAGGGTTTTGGTCTCTTCTGGTGGCCGGGTGTTCACCCCAATCAACCACGGTTACCAGCAAAGCTTTTCATAATACCACAGCACACTTTAATGGTTACTGGTACGCGAAGGAAGAGATCACGAAAATTGAGAAAGACAACCTCAAAGCGCACACAGACGATTATAACGAAATCCTGCTGTTGTATCCGCCTCTCGACTCAACGCGCGCCAAAGGTTACGACAAAGAAATTCAGGAGGCGATTAAAATGGCTTCACTGGCTATTCAACGGCATCCCAACAGTAATTGGGTTGACGACTCCTACATCATGGTGGGCAGGGCCCGCCTGCTTAGCCTCGACTGGGGTAATGCCATTCAAACATTCAAATACGTTAACACCAAAAGCAAGAACCCGGATGCCCGGCACGAGGCAATCATTCAGCTTGCGCGAACCTTTACGGAACATAATGAATTCAATAATGCGGTAGCCGCATTCGACTTTCTCGAAAAAGAGAAACTCAATAAAACCAACGAGAAAAACTTTTACCTGCAACGTGCACACTACTTCCAAAAGCGGAAGAACTACGACTACATGGTGCGCAACCTCACGAAAGCTATTCCCCTGTTGAAAAAAAGTGATCGCAGGGGAAGAATCTATTTCATCATCGGACAAGTTTACCAGGAGCTCGGCCTGGAAGCAGAGGCATTCAACTTTTATAAGAAAACCATTTCCACCAATCCGGATTACGAAATTGATTTCTATGCCCGATTGTATATGGCACAAGTAGCGGAGATCTCACGGAGCCGCGACCTGGCAAGCGCACGCAAGTCGTTCCGTAAACTTCTCAAAGACTCAAAGAATAAAGACTTCCGCGATAAGATCTATTATGAGATGGGTGTGTTTGAATTCAAGCAACACAACCTGAAAGAAGCAATGGCTAACTATGCCCTTGCTGTTCGCGAAGGATCAAACAAACTGATTGACGGAGAAGCATACCTACGGCTGGGTGAGATCTATTATGATACATTGAAAAATTTTCAGCTGTCGCAGGCTTATTATGACAGCGCGGTGTCTTCCCTGCCCACAACACACGAAAATTACAAGGCAATACAAACCCGGCAGAAAGTACTGAATGAATTTGTTAAAAACCTGAACACGATTGCCTGGCAAGATAGTCTGCTCGTCATGGCTAAGATGGATACTGCAGCGCTGCGGAAACACATTGCTGTGGTTCTGGAGAGTCAAAAAAAGCCTGAAATCAAGTCAAAAAAGACCAAAAAGAACCGTGTTGCCATCTCGGAGGTAAACACGGCTGTGAACAGCGAAGGATCGTTTGATCTGCCCGATTGGTATTTTGGTAATCCAACTGCAGTAGCACTTGGACAGACCGAATTTACCCGCGTGTGGGGAAGTATTCCCCTGGCTGACAACTGGCGGAGATCGACCCGCGCTTCTACAGCCACGGTGCGCTCACAAAACAATCAAACGGCAGGTAATCAAACTGCCGAAGCGACCGTAACGGAAAATGTAGTTGTAAAAGATCCGGTGAAAGTGGAATTCGACAGGATCCTGAAAGAATTGCCGTTAACCGACTCTACCGTGTTGATCGCCAATAAAAAAATTGAAGACGCGTATTTTAATCTGGGCAACATCTACTACTTCGACTTAAAAGAAACAGACAATGCCATCAAGTCATACGAGACGTTGTTAACGCGTTACCCCAGCACAACCTATCGGCCCGAAACGCTTTACAAATTATACCTGATCTTAAAAGACACCGATCCGGCAAAGGCCAATCAACTGGCAACCGACCTCAAAAAAAATTACCCTGAATCGTCATACGCAAAAATCCTGGTTAACCCGAATTACCTGCAGGAATCCGGTTTGGTTGTGGAGCAGCAAAAGATGATCTATAAAAAAGCCTACGAACATTACGAGGCCGGGGATTTAGGCAGCGCTGCCATTCTGATTCAGGAAGGACTTAATCTTGCGAACAGCGAGTTCACACCCAACCTGAAACTGCTGTCGATTCTGCTCGTGGGTAAAACTGAAAACATCGGTCAGTACCAACTTCGGCTGGAAGAGTTTGTAAAGGAGTTTAGTGGCAGCGACCTGGCGAAATACGCACAACGGTTGCTTGACTCCTCCCGTGCCTTCACGCTTCAGCGGGAAAAGGAAAAAGGAATTCAGTACATCCCTTCATTACAGGAGCCGCACTTTTTTGTGTTGATCACGGAAAAGAAAGATGGAGCCGAAGGCGTTGCCGCACGTGAGCTTGAAAACTTTAATTCCGCAAACTTCAATGATCGCAAGCTGAAGGTTAGTAACCTCATTCTGAACGAAACGTACACACTCACGCTGGTATCCGACCTGAGCAGTTTTCAGCCTGCCAAAGAGTACATCAAAACGTTTAGCGAAAAACGAGAGTCACTCACCGGATTGAAGAACTATAAATTCAGTTACTTTGTAATTACCAAAGACAATTTCGATATATTTTACCGTACAAAGGGAATTGATGAGTACACGCGCTTCTTCGAAAAAAACTATACCTCACAAAATCCGTGAGTTTGCCGGAATCCAGCGGCCCTGGTTCAGAAAGGTGTTTATCACCATCTGGGCTCTTTTCTTTGCATTTCTGATCGGCTTCCCGCTTTACGTTTATACCGTCAGCATCGACTTGTTTGGTATGTATGGCGGTATGCCAAGTCTCAAATCGATTGAAAACCCTGAAAATGATCTATCATCGGAACTGATTTCTGCTGATGGCGTTTCACTCGGCCGTTACTTCCGCTACGATCGCAGTCAAACCAAATACGAAGATCTATCCCCGGAGCTCATTAACACGCTGATTAATTCGGAGGATCATCGGTTTTTCGAGCATTCCGGTATGGACTTCTGGGCATACCTGCGGGTGGCCAAAGGCCTGCTAACATTCAACCCAAGCGGAGGCGGAAGTACCATTACGCAGCAGCTTGCCAAAAACCTGTATACGCAAAATGCAGACATGAACCTGGATGGCTCTATCGTCAGAAATGTGTTTACCGGAAAATATCCGAAACGCGTATTCGACAAGACAAAGGAATGGATCATTGCTGTTCAGCTCGAAAAGAATTTCACCAAAGAAGAAATCATCGCGATGTATCTCAACACGGTTCCGTTTGGCAACGTTGGCGGGATTCAGGTGGCCGCGAAAACGTTTTTTAATAAGATGCCTGATAGCCTCAACATTCAGGAGTCGGCTGTACTGGTTGGCATGCTTCAGGCAACTTCACGGTTCAACCCGAAAACCAATTATGAAAACTCACTTGCCAAGCGAAATGAAATTTTCAACAAGCTTTACAGCCGGGGCTACATAAAATCCAAACAAGATCTAGATTCCTTGCGGGCGTTACCCATTGTGCTTCAATACCGCGTTCAAAATCAGAATGAAGGATTGGCCACATATTTTCGCAGTGTTATCGGACCGGAGTTAATCTCGTGGGCAAATGAACGGGGAATTGATCTTTACGAATCCGGCCTTAAAATCTACACCACGCTCGACAGTCGCATGCAGCGCTATGCGGAAGAAGCAGTTACCGAGCACATGGCTAAACTGCAAAAAGATTTCTCCGAACATTGGAAAGGAAGAAATCCATGGCTTGACGACAATTGGCGTGAAATCAAAGGTTATCTGAACTCCCGTATCAAGCAATCCGAAACGTACCGGAATCTGGTTGCCCGATATGGTAAAGACTCCGACTCCGTAAACATCATGCTCAACCTGAAAAAGCCGATGCGCATTTTCACCTGGGATGGTGAACGTGATACGCTTTTCAGTTCAATGGATTCTCTCAACTACTACAAGCGCTTCCTGAATACCGGCTTTATGTCGATGGACGCACACACAGGTGCCATCAAAGCCTGGGTGGGTGGCATAAATCACAAGTATTTCAAATACGACCATGTCCGGCAAGGGAAACGCCAGCCGGGATCGACCTTCAAAGCATTTGTGTATGGAACAGCGATGGAAAACGGCTGGGTTCCGTGTCACAAGCTTGCCGATGTTTCTCCAAGCTTTGACCTGGTGGGCGGTGGTACGTGGATGCCACGTAACTCCGATGGTTCCTTCGGGCATGGTGAAACAATGACCTTGCGCGAAGCGATGGCGTTATCGGTCAATTCAATCACAGCACAACTTATCAAACAGGTTCAACCTGCTAACGTTGTGAACTTTGCGCATAGTGCGGGGATCGTAAGCCCGCTGGAAGCAGTGCCGGCACTTTGTTTGGGTGTAAACGATGTTTCGCTGTACGAACTGGTTGGCGCTTATTCCACATTCGTGAACGAGGGCATTTACACCGAGCCATTCTACATTACCCGCATTGAAGACAAAAACGGTAACGTGCTCGAAAGCCGTGTGCCGAAAACCCGTCAGGCCATGAAAGAGTCCGTTGCATTTAAAATGGTGTACATGCTGATGGGTGGCGTTGAAGTAAGCGGAGGAACATCTCAAGGTTTGCCACGCGAACTAAAACTCGATAACGAAATCGGAGGTAAGACCGGTACAACCAACAATGCTTCGGACGGATGGTACATGGGCATCACAAAAGATCTCGTATCCGGTGCATGGGTTGGGGGTGATGAAAAAAGCATCCACTATCGGAGTTGGGACATGGGCCAGGGATCACGCACCGCCCGACCTATCTGGGCGGGTTATATGAAACGTGTTTATGCCGATGAAACGCTTCCCTACAAAAAGGGAGCCTTTAAACGGCCAGCGCTGCAGGACTTCCGGATGGATTGCAATGAATATTACGTTGACCCAACCGACACGGCCGCTGTAGCACAGCCCGTACAACAGGAATGGAACGTTGAACAGTAACCCGTTGCATGAAGGATCAGCTCAGGCAGCACATTCAGCTTCTCCCCGATTCACCCGGAGTTTATCGATTTTATAATTCCGAAAACACGCTCATCTACGTTGGCAAAGCGAAGAGCATTCGCAAGCGTGTCGGCAGTTATTTCAACAAGATTGAAGGCGTAAACCGAAAAACACTCCGTCTCGTTTCTGAGATCGAGAAGATTGAATACACCGTTTCCGGAACGGAGTTTGATGCCCTGTTGCTTGAAAATAATCTGATCAAGCAAAATCAGCCGAAATATAACATCCTGCTGAAGGATGATAAGACGTTCCCGTACATCTGCATTTTAAAGGAGCCCTTTCCGCGGGTTATCTACACCCGAAAATACCTGCCGGAGCAAGGCGAATACTTCGGTCCGTATTCAAGTGTGGTGGCGATGAAAAATATCCTTGAGCTTGCCCGCAAGCTCTACACGATCCGCACATGTCACCTTCAGCTTACGCCAAATAACATTGAACAAAAAAAATTCAAAGTCTGCCTGGAGTATCACATCGGTAACTGCAAAGGCCCTTGCGAAGGATTGCAAAACGAAGCCGACTATCTGAAAGATATCGACCAAATCCGTTCAATTCTGAAAGGCCAGGTGAGTATTGTTGAAAAATACTTCTCCGGACAGATGAATGAAGCCGTCTCAGCTATGCAGTTTGAAAAAGCGCAGTTCTTTAAAGAGAAGCTTGACTACCTCGAACGCTTTCAAACCAAATCGCTGGTTGTAAACCGGGATATTACGGATGTTGACGTGATCACCTTAATCAGCAGTAACGAGTACAGCTACACCAACTACATGGTCATTCGGGAAGGGGCGATCATCTACTCCAAATCGATGGAGGTTAAGAAAAAGCTTGACGAAACCGATGAGGAACTCGTCAGTATTGCTTTGCTGGAAATGCAAGGTCAATCGCGCAGTGGAAATAAGACGGTTTATAGTAACATCCCGATTAATCTGCTCCCGGAAGGAACCGAAAACATCATTCCGAAGATTGGTGACAAACGTAAGCTGGTGCTGCTGTCGCAAAAAAATGCCATGGAACTTCAGCGCGAACGCGAATTGCTGAGGGCTGAAAAGAAGACCCGGAAAAACGAAGTGCTTACCATTCTTCAAAAGGATATGCAGTTGCCCTCACTGCCGGATGTCATTGAGTGCTTCGACAACTCAAATTTCCAGGGCACTACACCCGTTGCCTCGATGGTCAGGTTTGTGAACGGTAAACCCGACAAAAAAGGCTACCGTCACTTCAACATCAAAACGGTGGAAGGCCCGAACGATTTTGCGTCCATGAAAGAGATCGTGTACAGGCGGTACTTCCGGCTAGTTCACGAAGATATGCCTTTGCCCGATCTGATTCTTATTGATGGCGGTAAAGGACAGCTTTCAAGCGCGTGTGAAGCATTGAAAGAATTAAACCTCTATGGAAAGATTCCGATAGCCGGGATTGCTAAAAAACTTGAAGAGATCTACTACCCGGAGGATTCGTTGCCGCTGATGATCAATAAGCGTTCGCCCGGTTTGAAATTACTGCAATTCGTTCGGGATGAAGCCCACCGGTTCGCAATCACCTTTCACCGGCAGAAGCGAAGCAAAACATTTCTGAAAACCGAGATTGAAGAGTTGAAGGGAGTGGGTAAAGCCACAACCGAAAAGCTGCTTCGCCACTTCAAGTCAATCAAGAAAGTTAAAGAAGCATCCCAGGAAGAACTCGAAGCGGTAGTTGGGAAAAGCAAAGCGGCAATTATCAAGGCAATAAAAAACCCCTGACTTTCTGCCAGGGGTTTCTTGTAGTAACTTCTTTGGATTAGTATTCCCAGAGGTTGTGCTCCATTTCCATGAGCTTCATTTCTTCCCACTCACGCGCCCAAACGCCTTCGTAGTAAGGTCTGTTGTTCGCACGATACACATCGTCCAACGTGTTATCATCCGGGTTTTCAACCTTATAGATAACTCCTTTGAAGAATCTCAACAGGAATGCATCTGCATAATTCTTGTTCTGCGCTGTGTTCTGACGGTTAAACCAAACAGCTTTCTCCGGATTGTTACGGAAAACTTTTTCAAGGTCTTTGTACTTAAACCACCCCAAGGACTTGAATGTTCCGGTTGCATCATCGAATGCTGAAAGTTCGAGCGCCTGAATGTCGTAGTACAGACGTGATCTTCTCTTGTCGAAAATCATGTCTTCCACAAGATTGATGCGGTACACCTGGTTTGGCAGATAATCCAATCCTGCACCCTGTTTAGTGACAGTCCACTCGCCATTCTTTGCGGTGGTAGGATTTACGCCCGAGTTATTGTCGATCTGGCTTTCGTAATTACTACCATTGAATGACACAACATCGTTCAGGTAATACGGTGTGGCCGGATCCCATGCAGGGAAGCTTTGTGGCGGTGTCGCCTGTAGCTTTCCGAGGAATTCAGATCTTGTCCATTTAGCTTTCAGAGAGTCTGACTGGAAAATCTCCGCAATTTCACCGGACTTAGCAGCGTCCATGATCAGCTTGCTGATCTCACCGTTACGGGCAAAAAATCCTTTGTTCTGCTTCTCTCTCAAATCAATCGTGCGCCATACACGTCTCTTGTAGTGCTGCTCATATCGCGCGATCGGGTCAAGCGAATTTGGATTGTATTGTACCTCATCCGGTTGTGCGAGCACAGCCAGTGGTGATCCAATTAAAGCATACAGAACAACTCTCTTCAGCATTTTCATATTTCGCTTTTCTCTTAGTTAACGGGTATTTGAACCAGGTCAGCCGAAGATACAGTTACCGGCTCCGGGGTTCCTTCGTACGTCATCCGTACAACATTCTTCGGTTCGATTACGATACGGTCACCAGGACGCATCAGTGCTCGCCAGGTGCTCAGGTCGATCGACTCAGAAGTAACGGTCATTTCCTGAACGCGTGCTGTTCCTCGGGCAAGGATAACCGACATGTTGCGAACACGGTAGTTAGCATCTTTCGGAACTTCCGATTTAAAGTTTGCTTCAGCTTCCGCGTTTACGCGCAACCCTGCTACTGAACCGGCCTTAATACCATTTTTCAAATCGATGTCGCGACCGTTATTGTCTTTCGCGATAATGCGCGGACGTGGAACGGGCTTCACATCAAATCCTTCTACACCCAGGTTTGCACCTGCGTTGCTAACCGTTACGTTAACCTTACGCTGGCTTGGGATGATAATTACGTTGCCGGTTTTAGAACCCGGAACAACCTTACCACCTGTTGCGGAGAAGCTTGGCTTGTAGTTAGTACCTAATGCAGGAACCTCGAAGTTCACACTGTTACCGCAGCCCATGTACAGGGTTGGTGCAGTACCGGTTGTAACCTTGATAACAGGCTTTGCCACGAAGTATTCGATGTCACCAAGGATATCCTTGTCACCAAGTTTAGCGGCAGCTTTAAAACTCTTTTTTGCATTGCCATCCTTATCGTACGCACCAGCGGTCGCTGTGAATTCGATTTTACCCATTTTAATACCCTCTACATCCACCACAGGGATGTTAGCTCCATCTTTCGTGAACGTAGGATTCATTGCAGAAGAAGATCCTGTAATGAACAGGTCAGCCTCATACTTAGAACCAGCCGCTACGATGGAAGATTTCGGACGAGCCATCAAAATGAATTTGTCAAGTTTGATGTTCTGAGCATCTGCAATTGCCGCAAGCTTGGATAATGCATCTTTCTCATAATCGAGGATTTGTGCCTGGCTTTCTGTAACAGAAGCAAGACCCGCGATCACCGGGGTGTTCTCAAATGTAAAGGTGAGGAAGTCTTTGTTTGCATGATCCTTGTTATCTTTAAATAACTCGATGTCTTTTGGAGCCTTTGCAATGCCTTCATACTTGGTATCTTTCACCCCTGCAGCAGCCACAATCGCGTTAAGTTCATTAACGTAATCCTTGAGCCACTTCTCGTAGTCCTTTCCCTCCTGCTTTTGAATCATCATAGCAGCAGCTTTAGAACCGTGGTTCTGGATCAACTTCTCGTCAACCTCAGTTCCGTCAGACTCCTTAATCATCGCCAGCTTAAGGCCCTCGATGTTCTTGTATGTCTTGTCAGTTAGTGTCCGTACCTTCTCAGCAGCTTCTTTTGCGCCTTTGATTTTCGGGTTATCAGACTTACCGGCTGCATCTGAAATCGTTTTTAGCGTTTCATTGTTCTTAACGATGTTCTCACCGTTCGTCTTCTCCATTGTGGTATTGATGATGGCGAACTTATCCAGTACCGCACTTCCCACCTGGAGGGCAAGAAGCGCTGTAAGCACCAGGTACATCATACCAATCATCTTCTGCCTTGGGGTTTCCTTACCACCTGCCATGTCTTTGTTGGTTTATAGTAATGTTATAAACTAAAATTCTCGATCAATATTATTTAGAACCGCCACCTTTCATGGCTGTGAGCATGCTGCCGTATACATTGTTCAGGGCAGTCAGGTTATCAGACAACTTACCAAGTTCTGTTGTGAACTTCGCGGTGTTATCACCAACTTTAGAAAGACCTTGCATTGCACCGGTCAGGCTTTCGTAGAACTTGTTCATGTTCTTCACATGAGAATCAGCATCCTTCAATTCCATTTCATAAACTGAATTCAACGCAGCAAGATTCTTTGTTACTTTCTGAACCTGAGAGTGGTATTCACCGGCATCTTTTGATGCATTAGCCATTGAACCAACTGCTTCAATTGCTGTCTTGTATGAGGCGTTCATATCAGACAACGCTTTAGAAGCGGTCTTAACGTTGGTAGCGTACTCGTTGGTAGCGACAGCAGCGTTAGAAAGGTTGTTCATTTGAGAGGCTGAAGTAGCGAGGTTATTTAAACCTTTACCGAGGTTGTCGAGCAAGTTCTGATCAACCTTTGCATTTTTCAGCATTTCATCAACTTTCAACAGCGGTGAATCGGTAGTAGCACCGATCTTTCTCACGGTTGGAGCAGCCACAGGACCTTCGAAGTCTTCAGCAAGCTCAGGGTATACTTTTGACCAGTCCGTTTCAGGATGTGGTGGTTCGAATGCACTTAGGAAGAAGATAGCGGCTTCAGTAAGGAGACCGATCATCAACATTTCATCTGCACCGGGGAGGTGAAGAATTTTAAATAAGGCTCCGACAATTACAACTGCTGCTCCTATACCATATACCTTAGGCATGATGGTTTTAAATAGAAGTTCAACAAATCCGCCTTTTTTCTTGCTCATTGTAGTATTGGTTTAAGTTTTCGGTTCAGTTAAGTATTTTAAAGATAAACAGGGTTTCTTAATAATTAAAATTCACGTCCGGATGAGCGGCCGAGGTGTGTCATCGCACAACGGAAGCCGATGTAAGCACGGGTAGAATCTTTAAACTCAAAAGTTCTTGTGCCGGTTTCCAGGTAATACGCAACGTCTTTCCATGAACCTCCGCGAATAACTTTCTTAGGAGCAATTTTTTCGTTGTATTTCGGGCTCTCGGGGTTTGTACGAGGATCGATGTATTGCGGGTTCAAATCCCACACGGTAGGAACTGAAGCTGCATTGAAGTCGTCAAGGCACCACTCCGATACGTTACCGGCCATGTCGTACAAGCCATAGTCGTTCGGGAAGTACATCATTACCTGTGCGGTGTAGGCAAAGCCGTCATCGTAGAAGTTACCGCGACCCGGTTTGAAGTTTGCGAGCATACATCCTTTCGCGTTACGGATGTACGGGTTACCCCAAGGATATTTAGCCAGGTCTCTGCCTCCGCGTGCAGCATATTCCCACTCAGCCTCTGACGGCAGACGGAAATTTGGCATCGGGAAATCTCCCACACTCTTACGGTAGTCGTTCAGGTATGCAGTTCTCCAGTTTGAGAAATAGGTAGCTGCGTCCCAGTTGATACCCACCACCGGATAATCGTCATATCCCGGGTGCCAGTAGTAGTAATCCTGAATCGGATCACCCATGTGGTGCGCAAAGTCTTTTACCCAGGCCGTGGTATCCGGATAGTACTTCTGACGGAATGTTTCTGCGTCAATTGTTTCGAATCCTTCGATGTTGCCCTGATCTACGAGGTAGAAATTGGTAAACTGACGGTACTCGTTATTGGTGATTTCAGTGTCGTCCATGAAGAACGAACCGATCGTTACCTGCTTGTTGTAGTTGATTTGGGTGGATGCAGGATCTTCATCGGCCTGACCCATGTGGAATGTACCCGCCGGAATCGGAACCATACCGTATGGCACAGTCAGTACCCAACCTTCGCGGCCCGGAACGCCAACCAACTCTCCCTGTGAATCGTTCTTTTTGCCACCAAGCCCTAATAAACCACACGCGCTTGCAGCGACTCCGGCCAGGATGAGAAGACATTTTGAAGCAACCGATCTGTTCATATTCTATAGTTCA